>JAYRPG010000031.1:0-33544 GCA_041911275.1 Ferruginibacter sp.
ACAGTCCCAAACGCATGGGCCCGCAGGGTCCTGAACTCATCCCGGAACGGCTGCTATCGGGCTATCCCGCGGAGGCGGCGCTGCCTGCACCCGATCCGGCCCTCAGCACACGGGGCTGGGTGGCGCTGAGCGGCGACCTTACCACGGCGGTGGGGCCCTGGGGACAGAGCTATGCCGCCAACCTCACCAGCGACCCCACGGGGATCGGCAACTGGACGGAAGCACAGTTCCGCAAGGCCCTGGTGGAAGGCCGGTACAAGGGACTCGACAACAGCCGTATGCTGCTGCCGCCCATGCCCTGGCAGAATTTTCGTAACCTCCGGGATGAAGACCTGAAGGCCATCTTTGCCTTCCTGAAAAGCACCCGGCCGGTACACAATCTGGTGCCGGAAGCCCGCCTGGCGGCGCCGCCAAAACCCGGGGCTTAGTGCCGGGCATTCATTAGTACAAACCCCTGAAAAATATAAACGGTGCCTCAGGATGCAACAGGGCCCTACGAGCCCACCGATAATGAACGCCTGCTGGCGATTTTGTCTCATATCCTCTGCCTCGTGGTGGGGGTGGGTTTTATTCCGCCGCTGATCATTTACCTGCTCAAAAAAGACGAGTCGGCTTATGTGGCGGCCCATGCCCGGGAGTCGCTCAATTTTCAGCTCTCCCTGCTGCTGATCTGTGTGCTGCTGTTCATCAGCATCGTGGGTATTTTCTTCATCTGGGTGGTGGGTTTGATTAACCTGGTGCTGGTGATTGTGGCCACCATCCGCGCGGCCGACAACCAGTTGTACCGGTACCCTTTCAGCCTGCGGCTGATCCGGTAAAAGGCCCGCCCTGTGCATAAAATTGTGCTCAACCGGTGCATAACTCGGGCCCGGAAAATTTGGATTCCGGCTGATCAGGATATTATCTTCATATCGCAATTCAGAAACAGCAATTCTTAGGAACATGAGGTTTTTGAAGGCGCGTGAAAATCCGGTCTACGGACAGTAACGATGCCGCAGAACCATCGGGTTGAAGGTTGGTCCCGCAAGGGCTACCGGATAACTTGATGGTTCTTTTTTTTGCCTCCCCCGGGCAGGGAGGGACATTGGCAAAAGGTTCCCGGCGGTCATCCGCTTTTTTTATCAGATTTTCGCATCCATGAAAGTAGTTCCTGTGCTGCAGCAGGCAGATGAACAGCGGTTCATCGAAGTGGCCTTGCGCATCTATGCCCAAGACCCGAACTGGATCCGTCCGCTGGACAAAGACATCCGGGATGTGTTTAACCCGGCAAAGAACAAGGCCTTCCGCTTTGGTGAGGCCGCCCGCTGGATTTTGCTGGATGATGCCGGCCTGCCGGCCGGAAGGATTGCGGCCTTTACCAACAGCCGGTACAAAAACAAGGGCGACAGCATGCCGGTGGGGGGGATCGGTTTTTTTGAGTGCATACCTGACCAGGCGGCTGCCGGACTGCTGTTTGACACGGCCCGGGCCTGGCTGGTAGACAAAGGCATGGAAGCGATGGACGGGCCCATCAACTTCGGGGAACGCGACCGCTGGTGGGGCCTGGTGACAGAGGGGTTTCATCCTCCCCTGTACGGCATGAATTACAATCCGCCTTATTACCGCGGGCTCTTTGAGCAGTACGGTTTCCGCCTTTTTTATAACCAGATCTGTTATGGATTTGACCCGCAGGGGGTGCTGGCCCAGCGGGTACAGGAGCGCCATGACCAGGTAGCGGCCAACCCGGGATTCAGCTGCCGCTATTTCGATAAGCGGCAACTGCCGTTTTTTGCCCGGGCTTTTACCACGGTGTACAACAAGGCCTGGGCCGGTCACGGCGGGCTGAAGCAGCTCAGCGAAGAACAGGTCAAGCAGATGTTCCGCAAAATGAAACCGGTGCTGGATGAACAGATCATGTACTTCGCCTTTTACCGGGATGAACCGGTGGGGATTTTCCTCAACCTGCCCGACCTGAACCAGTATTTCCGCCACCTGAACGGCCGTTTCGGCCTCTTCCAGAAGCTGTATTTTCTCTGGCTTATGCGGTTCAGGAAGGCCCGGAAGTTCACCGGCCTGGTATTTGGCGTGGTGCCGGAGTGGCAGGGTAAGGGTGTGGATGCCTACATGATCGGGGAAAGCCAGCGCACCATGCAAACCACCCGCCGTCATTACCGGGAATACGAGATGCAGTGGATCGGGGATTTCAACCCTAAAATGCTCAATGTGGTGGAGCATTTCGGCGACACGTTCAAGAGCCGGAACCTGGTGACGTACCGCCTGCTCTTCGATTCCGGCCGGGCCTTCGAACGCCACCCCATTTTGATTTGAGATTGTTCCGGCAAGCCGTTAGTTTTGCTGCCGTCACCTTAAAGGAACTGTGCCATGGATACCTTCATTGTTTCAGCGCGGAAATACCGGCCCCAGAATTTTTCAACGGTGGTGGGGCAGTCGCACATCACCACCACGCTGAAGAATGCCATCAACCATAACCAGCTGGCACATGCATTTTTGTTCTGCGGTCCGCGCGGGGTGGGCAAAACCACCTGTGCCCGTATCCTGGCCAAAACCATCAACTGCGAAAACCGCACGCCTGACGGCGAGGCCTGCAACCAGTGCAACAGTTGTGTATCCTTTGATGCCGGCACCTCCCTGAACATTCATGAACTGGATGCTGCCAGCAACAACTCGGTGGATGATATCCGTGCGCTGGTGGAACAGGTGCGGTTTGCACCACAGGCCGGGAAATACAAGGTGTATATCGTGGACGAGGTGCACATGCTCAGTGCCAGCGCCTTCAACGCATTCCTGAAAACGCTGGAAGAGCCCCCGCCTTACGCCATCTTCATCCTGGCCACCACCGAAAAGCACAAGATCCTGCCCACGATCCTCAGCCGTTGCCAGATATTTGACTTCAAGCGCATCACCACGGCCGATACCGTGGCCCACCTGCAGGAAATCTGCGATAAGGAAGCAATCCGCGCAGAGAAGCCGGCCCTGCATGTGATTGCCCAGAAGAGCGAAGGCTGTATGCGGGATTCCCTGAGCATCCTCGACAAGATTGTGAGCTTTACCAACGGGCAGGTAACCTATTCCAACACCCTGGAGCACCTCAATATCCTGGATGAAGATTATTATTTCAGATTACAGGAACATCTGTACAAACAGGAACTGAGCAGTGCCCTGCTGATGTACGACGAAATCAACCAGAAGGGCTTTGAAGGCGATACCGTACTCAACGGGTTTGCCGAATTCCTGCGCAACCTGCTCGTGAGCAGTGATGCCCGCGTGGCGCTGCTGCTGGAAGTGGCCGAGGATTTCAGGCAGAAATACATCCAGGCTGCCGCGAAAGTGCCGGCTGCCTGGATCGTGAGCGCGCTGAATATCCTCAATGAAGCCGAGATCGGTTTCAAACAGGCCCGCAATAAACGTCTCCATGTGGAACTTACCCTCATCCGGCTCAGCTACCTGGGCCAGGCCCTTGAGCTGGTAGGAGAGGGCACATCCCTCAGTAAAAAAAAAATAACTGAAGGGTCGAAAACCCTTTCTTTCCGGGCCCTGCCCATCTATAAAGCCGCTGTGCCGGCCGGCGATCCGGTACCGGAAAGCGCCTCCGCCGCACCTGCCCCCTCCGCCCCACCCACCGGTGGGGGTGCCCGGCTGCTGATCGAAACGCCCGCGGTTCCGGCAGCAGCCCCGGCGCCGAACCCGCCCGCTGCAGCTATTACAGAATTTGACGAAACCGCCGGGCGCGGGCTGGCCGCCCTCCGCAGGCAACGGCAGCAGGGCGTTCCCCAGGAAAGCAGGGAGGCGCCCCCCCGCCCGGTTACGGAACCCGATCTGATGAAGGCCTGGACCAGCCTGCTGGAAAACCTGCGCAGGAACAACGGCAACCCGGCGGTGCTCAGCAACCTCTCCGACGCCCGGCCGCAGGTGAACGACGACCAAACGGTGGGCATCCTCACCGCCAGTGAATTCCAGAAAAAATTTGTGGAGAGCCAGCGGGCCGTAATCATCGAACACCTGCAGCAATGGTTCAATAACCGCACCCTCACATACCGGGTGCTGGTGGATGAAAAAACCAAGAACACCCCTGCTCCTGAACAAACCCTCACCCGGCGCCAGCAGTACCAGAAAATTGCTGAGGCCTACCCCCTGGTACGGGAGCTGAAAGAAAGGCTGAAACTGGAACTGGAGTAATAATTCATTACCACCTGTTTGCTTTTTTTGCAGTAATTTCGGCACTCATTTTAAATACTTAGAAATTTTCAAATATGGCAGAAGTGATCAGAATGCCGCTTTTGAGCGATACGATGACGGAAGGGAAGATTGTAACCTGGAACAAAAAGGTAGGCGATAAGGTAAAAAGCGACGATGTACTGGCCGATGTGGAAACCGATAAAGCCACGATGGAAGTCAACGGGTATGCCGATGGCACCCTGCTGTACATCGGGGTGCAGGCGGGCGAAGTGGCCAAAGTGAACCAGATTATTGCCATTGTAGGAAAAGAGGGCGAAGATTTTTCCGCACTGCTCGATCAGCCCGCTGCCCCTGCCGCAGCTGCTGCAGCACCGGCCGCCGCACCTGCGCCGGCTGCCCCTGCTGCTGCCGCTGTTTTACCGGCCGGTGCCAAAGTGATCCGCATGCCCCTGCTCAGTGATACCATGACGGAAGGCAAGATTGTAGCCTGGAATAAAAAGCCGGGGGATTATGTGAAGAGTGATGATGTGCTGGCGGATGTGGAAACCGATAAGGCCACGATGGAAGTGGTGGGTTATGAAGAAGGAACCTTATTGTACGTGGGCGTGGAAGCCGGTAAGGCAGCCCGCGTGAATGATATCATCGCCATTGTGGGCCCGGCGGGAACCGATGTCAGCGCCTATGTGGCTGCTGAAAAATCCGGAACTGCTGCGCCGGCTGCCGCTCTGGCTGCTGAACCCCAGCCTGCTGTTGCGCCGGTGGCCGCTGCGGCTTCGGCCCCAGCCGTGCATGCCGCTGCCGATGGCCGCATCAAAGCTTCTCCGCTGGCTAAGAAACTGGCCGCTGAAAAAGGGATTGACCTGAGCCGGGTAAATGGTTCCGGCGACCAGGGCCGGATCACCAAACGGGATATTGATAACTACGTGCCGCAGGCGGCTCCCGCTCCCCGTGCTGCTGCAGCTGCGGCGCCGGCAGCCCCGGTACTGGCCGGTACGGAAGGGTTCACCGACATTCCGCTCACCCAGATGCGCAAAACCATTGCCCGCCGGCTCGGCGAGAGCAAGTTCAGTGCGCCGCATTTTTACCTCACGATGGAGATCAACATGGACAACGCCATCAGCGCCCGTGCGGCGATGAATGAGGTGAGTCCGGTTAAGATTTCCTTCAATGATATGGTCATCAAGGCCTGCGCCATGGCCCTGCGGAAACATCCGGATGTGAACAGCAGCTGGATGGGAGATTTCATCCGCCAGAACCATCATGTGCACATCGGTTCTGCGGTGGCCATGCCTGATGGACTGATTGTGCCGGTTATCCGTTTTGCCGATCAGAAATCACTGGCCCAGATTGCCGGTGAGGCCAAGGAACTCTACGGCAAGGCCAAAGACAAAAAACTGCAGCCGGCTGAATTCAGCGGCAATACCTTTACCATCTCCAACCTCGGTATGATGGATATCGAGGAATTCACCGCCATCATCAATCCGCCCGACAGCGCCATCCTGGCGGTGGGCCGCATCAAGGAAGTGGTGGTGAGGCAGGGCAGTGGCTTTGGCGTGGTGAACATCATGAAAGTAACGCTCAGCTGCGATCACCGCAGTGTGGACGGCGCCGTGGGAGCAGCATTCCTGCAAACCGTGAAGCGCTTCCTCGAGAACCCGGTGACCATGCTGGTTTGATCCTGAGCAGTCAAAAAATATGGGGCCGTACCTGCTGGTACGGCCCTTGCTTTTTGCACATGTGGGTAACTTGTCGATTTCTCCACCGGTACATTTCGGGCGAATGAGTAATTTACTCATGAACAATTGCGTTAAAGGGCAGGTGCTGCGGTGATATGCACAGGGGGTGTACAAAATTGCGAAGGGGTTCATGCACCGGGGCACATGATTTGCCTGATGATTACTACCCATAAACCTGAATACAGTATGAAGTTTCACCTGAGCCAGAAAGTGATCCTGCTGGATACCGAATACAAGCCGGCCGGTGTTGCGGTGATCCTCAATCTCAATGATGAGTCGCGCAAATACGAGGTGGACTATACCTATCCCGACCGGATGGAATCCCAGAAGATCTGGGTGCCGGAAGAGCGTTTGCGGATGATGCAGGAGATGGCCAACGCGGGGTAAATGCCCGGCAAATGAATAATGCTGATGCCGCGCCTGGCGGCATTTTTTATGCCCGGCCCCCGGGGCTTCACCCGGGTCAGGGATTTCGGCGGCATTGCGGTAATTTTACAGCCGGAACAGCAGTGACCTGTTCACCGGTCTTGAAACATCCTCCCATTATATTATTCGATGGCGTTTGCAACTTCTGCAACGGCGTGGTGAATTTCACCCTGCGCCGCGACCGGAAGCAACAACTCCGCTTTGCTGCCCTGCAAAGCGATGCCGGACGCAGCCTGCTGGCGCAATACGGCTGGCCGGAGGCCGATCTGCGCAGTTTTGTACTGGTTGAAAACGGCAGGCTTTATCACCGCTCCACTGCCGCTCTGCGGGTGTGCCGGTACCTGGGCGGCGCATGGCCACTCTGCAGGATCCTGCTCCTGGTACCCCGTTTCATCCGTGATGGCCTCTACAACTGGGTGGCCCGTAACCGTTATCAATGGTTTGGGAAAAGCGATACCTGCCGGGTGCCCACGCCTGAACTTCGCGAACGTTTTCTCTGAGCACCTGTACTCAGCGGGCTTTCTTATCTTTACAAGACACCAACCACCTTCCTTTTTCTGCCATGCTGCGTAACCTTCATTACCTGATCGGGATCAGTCTGCTGCTGCTGGCTGCGGCACCCTGCCCGTTGAAAGCGCAGACGCATGTTTTTGCGCAGCTCAGCGGCAGCCCGGTAAATGTGAGCGGCTGGAATCTGCAGGGGCAGGCCCGCGTGGGCAATATCCTTTTCAGCGACAACAGCGAAATCATCCTCTGCCCGGCAGTGGGCAGCACCAGCGGCGCGCTTTTTTACAACCAACCCATCAATCTCTCGATCTGCAGCAAGTGGATCGCCGAATTTGATTTCCGGATGTTTGATGGCAGCGGGGCAGATGGCATTGCCTTCTGTTTCCTGGACGTTCCGCCTTCCGGTTTTGTAAGCGGGGGCGGCATCGGTATCCCCGGCGCGGCCAATGGCCTGAAGGTTTGTTTTGATCAGTACCTCAACTGTTCCGGCAGCCAGAGTGATGTGCCGAAAATTGAAATCCGCTGGGGCGCGGGATATGATGAATGCTGGGCGCAGCCTACCCTGCTCAACAGCGGCGGGCAGCTGAATTTTATTCGTTCTGCGGCATACAACCGGGCCAAGATTGTGTACAATGCCGGCAATATTGACGTGTATGTCAACAATACCCTTTACCTCTCCGGATTCCAGGAATTCAATTTTACGGGGTATATGGGTTTTACCTCCAGTACCGGCGGACTCACCGACAATCACTCGATCCGCAATGTGAGTATCTACACTGAAATGCCTCCTTCGGAGGCGGGTCGCGATACCAGCGTATGCTCCGGCAGTACGGTGCAGCTGGGTGGGCCGTCCAACCCGGCGTATGTGTACAACTGGTCGCCGGTACAGGGCCTCAGTGCTGCCAGCGTCTCCGCGCCCACGGTTACCCTGGTGAATACCAGCGGCGCACCGCAAACCCTCTGGTATTATGTCCGCACCGGCTTTGCCACCAATCCCGGTTGTGCTTCCATCGACAGTGTGGCGTTAACAGTGCTGCCCCAGCCGGCCTCGGTGGTGCGGCTGAATGCCAGTCCCGGCCTGCCCGCCTGCCCCGGCAGCGATCTCCAGTTTACTGCCACGGTTCAGCCCTCACCGGTGAATGCCGCCTATGCCTGGAAACGGAACGGGGCGCCGGCCGGAGAGAACAGTCCGGTTTATGCTCCGGGCGCCCTCAATACGGGCGACCGCATCAGCTGTACCGTTACCCTTACGGATGGCCCCTGCAGCGGAATCTTTTATTCGGATACCCTCACCATCAGCTACCTGAATTATCAGCCTGCCTTGCAGATCAGTCCTGCAACCGCTGCCCCCTGCGAAGGCGACAGCATCCGTTTCCAGGCCCAGGCAACCGATGGCGGTGCCACGCCCCGTTACCAATGGTGGCTGAATGGCCAGGCCGTTGGCGATGGCAGCAGCAATTACCTGCTCACCGCCCCTGCCAGTGGCGACCGCGTGCAGTGTGAGTTGGTCAGCAGTTTGCCCTGCACCCTGCCGGTGATGAGCAATGCCGTAACGGTGACTGTAAAACCGAAGGCATTCAGTCAGCACATCATTACCCGCTGCGCCGGCAGCACGTACTGGGGCTACAGCGCTACCGGCACCTACCGGGATACTCTGGTGGCGGCCAATGGCTGCGACAGCATCCGCGAACTGCAGCTCACCCTGCTGCCCCTGGCAAGTTCCAGCCTGGCCCAAACCCTCTGCGAGGGCACTTCTTTCCTGGGTTACAGCGCTACCGGTACCTACCGGGATACCCTGGTGGCGGCCAATGGCTGCGACAGCATCCGCACACTCACCCTCACGGTTATCCCCCGCATACGAACAGTAATCAACCGCAGTATCTGCGAAGGACAATCACTCGAGGGGTATACCGCATCCGGTACTTATGTGGATACGCTATTGTCGGCTTCCGGATGCGACAGTATCCGTACCCTCAATCTCACGGTACAGCCCCGCCGGTTCTCCACCCTCAGCCAGGCCATCTGCAACGGGCAATCATACCTGGGATACAGCCTTGCCGGCACGTATGTGGATACCCTGCAGTCGGTTACCGGCTGCGACAGTATCCGCACGCTGATCCTGACCGTGAAACCGCTGGCCAGCAGCCTCGTTAGTCAGACTATCTGCGCTGGCTCCGCAGTGGAAGGATATACCCAGACGGGTACTTATGTGGATACCTTTACAGCGGCCAATGGTTGCGACAGCATCCGTACCCTCCGTCTCACCGTGCTGCCGCAGGGTCGTTCCCTCCTCCGGGAAAGCATTTGCAAGGGGCAGCAGTTCCTGGGCTATACCGAAACGGGTACCTATATGGATACCCTGGTGGCTTTCAACGGCTGCGACAGTATCCGCACACTGGAACTGAACGTCATAACAGCGGTGCAGCCTGCACTGGGCGCTGATACCACGCTTTGTCCGGGTACCACCCTGCTCTTGCAGCCCGGTCGGTTTGCCGCATATCGGTGGTCAGACGGCAGCGAGGGCCCCAGCCTGCTGGTGCGTGCGCCGGGTGACTATGCTGTAAGGGTGACTGACCAGTGCGTGGACACCACCGTGAGCATCCGGGTGGCCTACGAGGACTGCTATACCTTCTTCCCATCGGCTTTCAGTCCGGATGGCGATGGCCGCAACGACCGGTTCCGCATCCTCACCACGTTTGCGGTTACACGCTTTCAGCTGGCCATCTATAACCGCTGGGGTGAGCAGGTGTATCTTTCGGGGGATCCGGCACAGGGCTGGGACGGATGGCAAAAAGGAAAAGCCGCGCCGGCAGGCGCTTATGCCTATCACTGTTCTTACTACCGGAACAACCGCTTTTTCCAGCACCGGGGCACCCTCGTGCTGTTGCGTTAAGCCGGGTAAGGATGCCTCCTGCCGGCCGGGCGCCCGTGCATCCGGCTTCAGGTCAACCATCAATCTGCAAAAAAATTCAATCACGTATGACTCCCCGTAAAACCCTCATCATCGGCGCTTCAGTGCATCCTGATCGTTACAGCTACCTGGCCGGGCAGCGCCTGCAGGCACATGGTCATCCAGTTGTTGCCCTGGGCAACCGTTCCGGCATGATGGGTAACATTCCGATAGAAACGGAGGCCCGGGCTTTTGAAAACATTGACACCGTAACGCTGTACCTCAATCCGGGGCGGCAGGAGCAGTATTACGATTATATCCTTTCGCTGAAACCCCGCCGCCTCATCTTCAATCCCGGAACGGAGAATGAGGTACTGGAGGAAAAAGCCCGGGCTGCGGGTATCGAAGTGCTGGAAGCCTGCACCCTGGTGATGCTGGCTTCGGGGCAATACTGAAAGGATCCGGGGCAAGGCCCGGATCCGGGTCGTACTTGCCGGAATTCAGATTAAGATATTGGTTATCATTATTTTATAAAAATTATTCGGAAGCCTCTTTCCAGGCCCTGACCGCACAATAATTACTTCCCGGTGATCGTTTAATAGAAGAACCTGTAAGGTATCCGTACCATCCGGTGTTGAGGCGAGGTTGGTGACCCGCTGATCAGCCTTCGGAACTGCTGTAAGGGTGCTGCGCAGTGTCGCTAATCCATCCAAACGATCATCTTATGAAACACTGTGTACGGATAGTGTTGACTGCTGCCCTGTTGCTGACCATAGCTTTTGCAAAAGCCCAGACCCCGGTCAGTTCTTCCAAAACGCTTTTTCATCAATATCCCGAAGTGATCTCCTGCACGGCTGCCCAGCTGGAGAAATTGTTCAGTGCGGAAAAAAACGGCCGGGTGCGGCTCGATCTTCCGGGCATGCCGCTGGAAGGCACGCTTACCCATCGCTTCAGCCGGTACAATCAGCTCGAAACCATCGGTATCCAGCTGCCGGCTTTTGACCAGATCCTCTTATCAGTAACCCGCCGCTACGATGCAGACCGGCAGCCGGTTTATGCTGCGCAACTGCTCAGTTCGCGGTATGCCGACGGCTACCTGCTGAACCGGCAGAAAGACGGCAGTTACCGCTTCAGTAAAATCAGCAGCCAGGAGCTGATGCCGGTTTGCAGTCACTAACGCTGATCCCTATCCCAAACATCCGTATATGAAAATCATTACCTGTTTCACCGCCGCACTGCTGCTTTGGGCCGGCGTGAGGGCACAGCCTGTTCCGCGGCTCAGCAGTTATCCTTCCGCCGGGGCAACGATTTACCTGGATTTTGACGGCGAAACCGTGCAGCACCTGCTGTGGAACAATGGCCAGGTGCTGGACTGTGCGGCTCCGGGATTCACGGCGCAGCAGATCACAGAAATTTTTCACCGCGTAGCGGAAGATTTCAGGCCTTTTGAAATCAATATCACCACGGAGTTTGATCGTTTTCTTGCGGCGCCGGCCGACCGGCGCATACGGGTGATCATCACCCCCACCAGCTTCTTTGCGGGCGTGGGCGGGGTTTCGTATACCGGATCCTTTACCTGGGGAGATGATACCCCCTGTTTTGTGTTCAGCAATAAACTGGGCCCCAACCATCCCAAGATGGTGGCCGAGTGCTGTTCGCATGAGGCAGGGCATACCCTTGGGCTGGCGCACCAGGCCCGTTACGACGGCTCCTGTGCCCTTACAACAGCATACAACGACGGGTCAGGTACCGGTGAAACCAGCTGGGCGCCCATCATGGGCAACAGTTATTACCGCAACATGAGCGGCTGGAACAACGGTCCCACCCCCCAGGGCTGCAGCAACCTGCAGGATAACCTGTCTGTGATCAGCACCCGAAACGGCATTGGTTTCCGCGCCGATGATTACACGGATGAACCCGGCGAACAGGCGTTTCCGTTAGTGGGCAGCAACCTCCTGCTGGAGGGGATCATCGGCCGCCCCGGCGACCGGGATGTTTTCCGGCTGACCCTCACCCGCAACAGCAACCTGCGCCTGGATGCCACCCCGTTCAGCGTGGGCGATCGCCTGGAAGGCGCGGGCCTCGATATCCGCCTGCTGTTGTTCAACAGCCGCCAGGAACTGATCGGCGATTTTAATCCTGCCGAAGCCCTGTCGGCGCGTATCGATACGGTGCTGCCTGCCGGCATTTATTATGTGGAAGTATCCGGCACCGGCAACAGCAATACCAGTGCGTACAGCAGCCTGGGGGCGTATACACTTTCCGGCCTCTTTAATGTGTTGCCGGTTTGCCAGGCCGAACTCAGCGGTTCGGTACAGGGGCAGCTGCGCCAGTTCAGCTGGACGGTAAACTGCAATGAAACCCTGTCTGAAGTGATGCTGCAGGCATCCGCCGACGGGCAGTATTTTACCGATCTGCAGGCCCTGGACATCACGCCCCGGCGGTTCAGTTTGCCGGCTTCGGCCAGTGATGGCCCGTATTTCCGGTTGAAACTCACCTCGGTGAGCGGGCACCAGGCTTATTCCGGCACCGTGCGGCTGGCCGTAGCGGCACCGGCGGTGAATTTTGTGGTTTCTACCTTGGTAACCAATGACATACGGGTACAGTACCCCGCCGGGTATCAGTACGTACTCACCGATCTGAATGGCCGCCCCATAAGCGCCGGTAAGGCAGGAGCGGGCCTCAGCCATATCCCATTGCAGCGCCAGCCCGCCGGAATCTATATTTTATTGCTCGATGCCTGCGGCATCCGGCAAACGGTGAGGGTCTTGAAGATGTAAAGTTTAACGAAGTAGTTCATGTGTAATAAAAGAGATGGTTTCCGGACCATCTCTTTTATTTTTCCCGGAGGTTAAATTTTCATGAATTGACATCCGTGGATAACTGCGGCCCTCTGCCTCCGCCCCGTTCTCCCTAACTTTAAGGAAACCCCTTTACCATGTTATGGAGAAAATTCAATGGCGACCCCCTGCAGCAGCCGGTTAAGGAAGCAGTGGAGGCCGCCATAAAAAGAGAAACAGCCGGCGGCCACCGGCTTAAAGTATGCATCGGCACCGACAGCCAGGTGAAAGGCCGGGAAACCGAATTCGCCACCGTGATTGTTTTTCTGCGGGAAGGGCGCGGCGGTTTCATGTTCATCCGCAACGAGAAAACCCTTCATCAGTACAGCATCAAGGAAAGAATGCTGGTGGAAGTGGCCCGGAGCATTGAGATCGCGTATGAACTCTGTGATCTCTTCACGCAGTATGATGTGGATATGGAAGTGCATGCCGACATCAACACCAATCCCGGTTTCAAGAGCAATGAAGCGCTGCGGGAGGCCATGGGGTATATCCTCGGCATGGGATTCGCCTTCAAGGCCAAACCGGAGGCCTTTGCCAGTTCCAGTTGTGCCAATAAGGTGGTGAACTGAGGCGGCAGCCTGAACCGGGCAACGCTTCGTGAGGGTTTTCACGAAGTGAGGATTCGTCGCCCCTTATGATGCTTCGGCATACAATTCTCCGATCAGTGTCAGGATTTTATCCCGGCCGGTTTTTTTCACCGCGCTGCTGACAAAATGCTGCGGCAGGAACTGCCAGGTTTTACGCAGCGCATCCAGGAAGAGTTTTACATTTTTGGCCACTATGGCCTGTGTTTCTTTATCAGACTTGGTAAAGATGAGGGTAATGGGGAGCCCCCAGCCATCCAGCTTACTTAAAAATTCAAGGTCAATTTTCTGCGGGCTGTGCCGGGCATCGATCAGCACAAAAACCATCCGCAGGTTTTCCCGTTTGCGCAGGTAGCCTTCGATCATCTGCTCCCATTTCCGCCGGCTGCTCTGGCTCACTTTGGCAAATCCGTACCCGGGCAGGTCAACCAGGTACCAGCGGTTTTCCCGGGTACCGGCATGCTCATCCGCGGCACTTACGATTTCGAAATGATTGATGAGCTGGGTTTTGCCCGGCGTGGCTGAGGTTTTGGCCAGTTTGGCATTATTGCAAAGCAGGTTGATCAGCGATGACTTGCCCACATTGCTCCGGCCGATGAATGCAAATTCGGGATAACGGGGGGGCGGGCATTTCTCTACCCCGGGACTGCTGATCAGGTATTCGGCTTTCTTAATGTGCATGGGCAAAAATAAACGTTTGAACGCGTTTCGGCGGCTGAATTCGTGCTGCCGTTCCGACCTTCCCCGGCAGGCATCCCCGGTGCAGGCAGCGGCTGCAGCCCCTGCGCCCCTGCTGCATTCCATCCTAAAACGCTGTTAATACCCTTCAACATTCAAATTCCGGAAAATGGAAACCCGCTATCTTTGCCCGGATGGCTAAATACGAGCATGATGCGGTGGTGCCGGAGCAGGGTTCGCAACTTTCCAAAAAGGAGCAGGTGGCGGATATGTTCAACAATATTGCCTTCCGCTATGATTTCCTGAACCGTTTTCTGAGTGCCGGCATTGATATCCGCTGGCGCAAAGCAGCGCTGAAAGAACTGAAATCCCTGCAGCCCAAACAGATCCTGGATGTGGCAACGGGTACAGCGGATGTGGCGATCCTCGCCTGCCGGCAGCTGGCTCCCGAAAAAGTGACGGGCATCGACATCAGCGAAGGCATGCTGGAACTGGGCCGCGAGAAAATTGCGAAGTTGGGACTCGGCAACCGGATCGAACTGCAAACCGGTGACAGTGAAACAATAAAGTTTTTGGATAATACGTTTGATGCGGTAACCGTAGCCTTCGGGGTACGCAATTTTGAGCACCTGGAAAAAGGCCTGGCCGAAATTCTCCGCGTACTGAAACCCGGCGGCAAACTGGTGGTACTGGAATTCAGCCGCCCCAAGGCGCCCGTGATCAAGCAGTTTTACCAGTTGTACATGAAGGTGGTGGCCCCGGGGATGGGCAAATTATTCAGCAAAAACCGCAATGCATATCAATATCTCGACGAATCCATTCAGAAATTCCCGGAAGGCCGTCATTTTACCCGGATCTTAGACAGCCTCGGTTATCGCAACACGTATTGTAAACCCCAGAGTGCAGGAATATGCAGCATCTATTGCGGAGAAAAATAATCATCATCTGCTTACTGGCGGCCTGCTGTCCGCAGCCTGGCAAGGCGCAGCAGACCATGGACCTGAATCTGCCCGACCACGACAGCAAGCGTTATCATTTCGGCATCAACCTGGGGCTGAACCGTTCGCATTTTAAATTCACGCATCATCCGCAGTTCCTCAATCCCCGGCTCAACGACAGCATTGCGGTGATTGAAAGTGTGAACAACACCGGCATCAACCTGGCCTGGCTCGTGAACCTCAATCTGAGCGAGCACTGGGATATCCGCACTTATCCGCTGAACCTCACCTTCAGTGAAAAAGTGTTTGCCTATTCCATGTACAAATATGATCCGTTCTTAACGGAATCGCCCATCACCGAAAAAAAGGTACAGTCCATCACCCTCAGTCTGCCGTTTCTCATCAAATTCAGCAGCGACCGCATCGGCAACCTCAAAGTGTTTACCACGGCCGGCGGACGCTTTGATTATGACCTGGCGTCCACCGCCAACAAGCGCAATGCGGAAGAACTCATCCGCCTGAAAGCCTTCGATTACAGTATTGAGGGCGGCATCGGCTTCCACATTTACTTTCCCTACTTTGTGATGACGCCCGAGCTGCGGGTAAACTGGGGTCTGGCCAATCTGCACAGCCGCAATCCTGATCTCAGGTTCAGCAGCAACGTGGACAAGATCAACTCCCGCATGATCTCTTTTTCCATCACTGTGGAATAATCAGGATTTCTTTTTCTTTCCGCTATTTACCGGCAGCAGTTTGAAGTAGGAGGCCATGAAGCGTCCGTTCGTTACGATGCCCTGTACTTCGGCCTTGCGGATGGTGTTGCAGAATCCCTGGGTGCCGTGGGCATCACCATGATCATCGATGCGGGTACCATCCACCCAGTAAGGTTTGCCGTTGATGCGTACCGCCAGCTGGCAACCTTCTCCTTCCATATCAAAATTGCATTGGCCGCAGGAGGCTTCCACCACCTGGATGGGTTTCTGCGGATCGGGTTTGGCGGTGGTTTGCGCGGTGGCGCTGCAGGCGGCCAGCCATCCGGCGGCGAGGAGAAGGAGCTGTTTCATGTATTTGATTTTGTCTGCAAATTACCGATCCTGTGTGGTCCTGATGGTGACTGGGATCATAAACCCATCATCACAGCAGCCTGAAAAGGGCAAAAAGGAGTACGGCCAATCCGGCTGCCGTGAGCACGGTGATTTTCCGCACCTGGTCAGGAACCGAAAAAATGGCGGTGATCCTGCGCTGCCAGAGAAAAGCGGCGAACACCATCCTGATGCCGCACTGCAGCAGGAGCTGGCTGCCGAACTCCCCGTCATCACCGGTGATGAGCAACTGAAGCAGTTGCAGCAGGGCGCCCGTGCCGGATAAAACGGTTTCGCCCGTCAGCAGGATCCATCCGGTTTTTTTATGTTTCAGCAGCCAGTAGAACAGGAGGGGGATGTAGGCAAGGTTAAAGAAGAGGATGGCGAGGTTCAGGTTGAAACTTTCACCATCAGTTTCCCACCAGTCAAGTAATGCTTTAACGGAGGTATAGAGGGTCCAGGTGTATTGCAGGGCGATGCAGACCAGCAGGATGCCGAGCCATTGTTGGGGCTGGAATGCGGATCCCGGTTTGAGGAAGGGCTGAAGCAGGCGAAGCAGGGGGTGCATCCGGCTGCGTGACGGGGTGCTGGCCTGTTGCACGAGGATCTCCGCAGCCTCCTGGTCGGCGGGGGTGATGGTGCGGGTCTGGAGCAACTGCTCCGCCGCTGCCCGGGCTTCCGGCGGATACTGATCGGCCTGGCGGAGGATGGCTAGTAACCGGGCATTGGCATACTGCCGGAATCGATCGTGGTAATCGGGGTTCAAGGTTGAACGGTTTTGTTGCTCCGGTAATCTGCCTCCAGGCGGATCACCCGGAACCTCCTATAAAAGTATACCCTGCAGGAAAATATACGCCACCGAAAAGTAGATCACCAGCCCCGTTACATCCACCAGCGTAGCCACAAAGGGGGCAGAGCTTACCGCGGGGTCGGCGCCGAGGCGTTTGAGCAGCAGGGGCAGCATGGATCCGGAGAGGGTGCCCCAGAGCACCACGCCCAGCAGGGAAAAGCCTACGGTAAGGCCTACCAGCATATTGTGTCCCTCATAGATACCCGGCACGATGCTGCCCCACAGCATCACGCGGGTAAAGCCAATGATCCCCAGCACGGTGCCCAGCATCAGGCCCTGGATGATCTCCCGGCGCATGACCCGCCACCAGCTGGCAATGGTGATTTCGCCCACCGCCATGGCCTGGATGATGAGGGTAGAAGCCTGCGATCCGGTATTGCCGCCGCTGGAAATGATCAGCGGAATGAAGAGCGTGAGCACCACGGCCTTCCTGATTTCATCTTCAAAATTCTGCATCACCGAGGCCGTGATCATCTCGCCCAGGAAAAGCACGATGAGCCAGCCCACGCGTTTTTTGAACAGCTTGAGCAGGGGCACATCCAGGTACGGTTCATCCAGCGCTTCGGTACCGCCGATTTTCTGGATGTCTTCACTGAATTCTTCATTGGCTACCCACAGCACGTCGTCGATCGTAACAATCCCGAGCAGTTTGTTGCTCTTGCTCACCACGGGCAGGGCCACCCGGTTATTCATTTTAAAGGCTTCATTGGCCACTTCCTGGTCATCATCAGCATGCAGGGCAATGAAGCGGTCATCCATCAGTTCATTTACCCGCTTGTCGGGCGACGCGAGGATAAAGTCCTTGATGCGGATATCATCCAGCAGTTCCCCCTTTTTGTTGATCACATAGATCACGTCAATGGTTTCGCTGCTCTTCGCAAACTTGCGGATGGTGTTGAGCACTTCCTCCACCGTATTGTCTTCATAAACATAGATGTAGTCGGGCGTCATCAGCCTGCCCACACTGCCTTCGGGATAGCCCAGCAGCGAAAGGGTGATTTTGCGTTCTTCCGGATTCAGGGTTTTCACCAGTTCCCTTACAGCTGTGCCGGGGAGCTCGCTGAGAAAGGCGGTACGGTCATCCGCCGGCAGTTCGTTCATCAGTTCAGCCGTAGTAAAGGCCGGCAGTTCATGTATGATGCGTTTCTGAACGGGGAGGTCCAGGATTTTAAAAACACTCACCGCCCGGTGCATGGAAAGATGGCCGATGATCTGGGCGGCATATTCCTCGTTCTCATAAATGAGTTCGGCCACATCGCTGATGTTCTGGTCGTTCAGGAATTCCTTGATCTGGAGTTTGTCTTCCTTAGCAATCAGTTCCTGAAACTGTTCCTGGAGCGATATTTCTTTTTCTAAAGACATGCGGGGAGGGAGGAGGAAAGTTAGTAGTTTAGGGTTTAGAAGTTCAGGAAGGTTTAGAAAAGTTTAGGATCCGCAATGATGAACCCGGGATGTGTACCACCGGTACTCATTGATGATTCACGAAATTACTCCAATTCCCCCATGCATAAAAGTTATCTCTTTATTGCTCCTTCTGTTTCCCGGGGCCGGGGTGTCTTTACCCGGCGGGCCATCCGGGAGGATACCGTGATTGAATCGGCGCCGGTGATTGTGATGAACCGCGAACACCGGGCGTTGCTCGATCAAACGCCGCTGCACGATTATATCTTTGAATGGGGGCACGATAAGCAACAGTGCGCCATGGCCCTGGGAATGATCCCCATTTACAATCACAGCTACCGCAGCAACTGCGAATATTTCATGGATTTTGATGCCGGCACCATGATCGTTAAAACCGTGCGGCCGGTTGAGCCGGGAGAGGAGCTCACGATCAATTACAACGGCGACTGGGATGATGACACGCCGGTATGGTTTGATGTACACTGAACCTCAATCAACTGCTATGGAATCCATTTGGCAAAACAGTTATGTACAGATCGCCTTCCGTTGCCTGGCGGTGTATTTTTTTATCATCATCGCCATCCGGATTTTCGGCAAAAAGGAGCTGGCGCAGTTGTCGGTGGTCGACCTTGTGTTCATCCTCCTCATCAGCAATGCGGTGCAGAATGCGATGGTGGGGCCCGATATCTCGCTGGCTGGCGGCTTAACTGCTGCGCTGGTATTGTTTGGCGTGAATTATCTCCTCAAAAGATGGCTCTACCGCAACCCCTCGGCCGGCACCCTGCTGCAGGGCCGGGCGGTGCTGCTGATTTATAAGGGCATCATCCAGCATGAGCACCTCCGGCAAAACGCCATTACCGAGGCAGAGCTGGAAGCGGCCGTGCGGGAACACGGGGTGGAGGATCATACGGGGGTAGACCTGGCCATGCTGGAAGCCGATGGCAGCATCAGTGTGATCTCGGATGATTTCCGGAGAAGGTCACAGCATGCCCTCCCGCACCGGCGGAAACACCGGCTGAAGGGAAAAGTGAAATAAGGCGGCTTTGCCGGGTCTTCCTGCCTGTTACAGGAAGACAGTTTCTTTTTGCTGCACAGTCAGCAGCAGCTGTTAAAAATCGTACATGCGGCGGGCGATATTCCACCGGATGCCTGCTGAAACGAGGGTGTTGGAACTTTGGCTGCTGAGCTGGGCTATTTTATAGTTGCGGTGCTGCAGGCTCAGCTCGAAGTACAGGTTTTCTTTCCACTCATAACTTACCTGCAGCAGGGCGTTCAGGCATTGCCCTTTGAGTCCGCTGCCCACAAAATAACCGGATTCGCGCTGGCCGGCCAGCGGGTTGGTGGGGTCATTGAGCGGCCTGCCTTCATCGTAATTCCGGAAGGGGTTGCCGCCAAAATTAAAACCGGCACTGTCGAGGCCCTGGTAATAATAAATTGCCCTGCCATACACATACCATTTCTTGGCCGGCTGGTAGCGCAGGATGCCGATGAATTCCTGGAAATTGGCGCCGAGGGGATGGGCCATCGGCTGGTTGTAATGGGTGTAGTTGGAGATGGAGTCGCGGTGCGAATAGGTGAAAGGCCGCACCCGGTTGGTTTCCACCTGCAGGTCAAGATTGGCCACCCCGAACGCATCGACGTATTTGGCCCCCAGCTGGTAGCCATATTTGTTCACGTAGTTGTTCTTGTCGTTGCGGAGTTTGTTGAGTACAAATTCATCAATCAGCAGCTGTCCGTAAAACTGGAATTTACCGGCCACATTGGCTTTGAAGTCGAAGCCCACCTTGGCCTTGTCGCCGCTGCCGCTGCCGCTTTCAATGGGCCGCAGGAAGATGATGGGATTGAGGTACTGAAAGTCAAAATGATTGCGCCGGCCGAAGGTAACGGCCTCAAAGATGCCCACGTTCACCGATTTGGACACATTCATGCTGAGGTGATGCACCACCTGGTATTTCCGGTCGAGCACGGCATCTGAGCGTTTCACAAACTGCGGCATCAGCTCCATGAAAATATTCTGGTAATTCAGTTTCCAGATTCTCGTATTCAGTTTGAGGAAGAGGTAGCTGTTGCCCCAGTCGCTGAGGAAGAGGCTGCGGTAACCGTTGCCGATAAAGTTCTTATCATGACCAAACTGCACGTCAATGTATTTGGCTACGTTAACGCTGAAATACCCGCGTACATCAAAATAATCCACCGCGGTTCTCTTGAAGGTTTTGTAAAAGCCCACCCCGGGTACGGCCCGGTAGCTGTTTACCCACTGGTGAAAATAGCCGGGTCCTCTTTCCTGGTTGTCGGTAACGGAAGTAAAGAAACCGATTTTGTTGGCAATGCGTCCCCGGGCCATGATGCCCCTGGTGTTCTGGAAGATGCGTTCGCTGTTGCCGCTCTCCTTGCCGAAATGCAGCTGGAGAATCGGGTTGATGGCCATGAAGAAATCCTTGCTGTTCACCTCGAAGAGGTTGGCCGGATTCTGGTAAAAATGTTTCAGCACAGGTTTGCGGCTCGCCAGGTCTTCCTGCGGCCCGTTGTACCATTCCGGGTTGTTCTGGTAAAAGCTGCGGATATTGTACTGGTCGATGCCCGAAAGCCGCAGCGGATTGCCGGCCGTTTTGCTGAGGCTGTCGAGTTGCTGTACTTCCCGGCTCACGAGCTGCCGGTTCAGGTATTTCTGTCCTGAGAAATTTAGCTGGGCCTGCGTCTGGGCTTTGATCTCCAGCCGGTCGAGCAGGGTATAGGCTTTATCGCCCTGCAGCAGGTAAGTGGATTGTGCTCCGGCCGTCAGGGGTAAAATAAAAAACAGGAGGAAGCGGCAGCTTTTAATAATTTGCATGATGTAGCAGTTGGGGGCGGTTCCGGCGAAAACGTGTACGTCAACAGCGGGCGGCCTGAATTAATGTTTCAAGATATGCAAAAATACCTCTTTAAGAACATCCGGCTGGTGAACGAAGGCAAAACCGTGGTCACCGATCTGCTCGTATCCGGGGAACGCATCGAAAAGATTGCGCCGCAGATCAGTGTGAAGAGCGCCGTTACCGAAATCAACGGCGAAGGCAAACACCTGCTGCCCGGCGTGATCGATAACCATGTGCATTTCCGTGAGCCCGGGTTAACACAGAAGGGGAGTATTGCCACCGAGTCGGCGGCTGCCGTGGCCGGCGGCGCCACCTCCTTCATGGATATGCCCAACACCCTGCCGCCCACCTTTACCCAGGCACTGCTCGAGCAGAAGTACAGCCTGGCGGCCCAGTCATCGCTGGCCAATTATTCGTTTTACATGGGCACCAGCAACGACAACATGGAGGAAGCCCTGCGCACCAACGAAAAACGTGATGAAGTGTGCGGCATCAAGATATTCATGGGTTCATCCACCGGCAACCTGCTGCTGGACAACCCGGTTGCCCTGCATCGTTTGTTCAGCGAAAGTGAACTGCTGATTGCTACGCATTGTGAGGACGAACGGATCATGAAGGAGAAC
Organism: Ferruginibacter sp.; assembly: GCA_041911275.1. Classification (GTDB taxonomy): domain Bacteria; phylum Bacteroidota; class Bacteroidia; order Chitinophagales; family Chitinophagaceae; genus Ferruginibacter. Next base: position 21,587 of record JAYRPG010000031.1, read on the forward strand.
GAGGCCCGCGTGCGGGCGGAAGGCAGACCGCTCACGGCTGCGGATCATCCCCGCATCAAGGATGAACGGGCTTGTTTTGAGTCATCGCTCTACGCCATCCAGCTGGCCAAGAAATACAACAGCCGCCTCCATATCCTCCACATCACCACCGCCGAAGAACTGCAGTTGTTCAGCAACATGATGCCGCTGGCCGAAAAACGCATCACCGCCGAGGTGTGCGCCCATCATCTTCATTTCAGCAGTGACGATTATGCACGGCTGGGCAACCTGATCAAGTGCAATCCCGCCATCAAGGCGCCGCGGCACCGAGAGGCTTTGTGGAAGGCCCTGCTGGAGGATGTGCTGGATTCGGTGTCTACCGATCATGCGCCACACCTGCTGGCTGAAAAGGAGCTGCCTTACGAGCAGGCCCATGGCGGGGTGCCCCTCGTACAGTTTTCCCTGCCCCTGATGCTCTATTATGCCGATCAGGGAAAAATCACGGTGGAGAAAGTGGTGGAAAAGATGTGCCACAACATCGCGATCCTGTACGGGGTTCAGGAACGCGGATTTGTGCGGGAGGGTTATTTTGCCGATCTCGTGCTGGCTGACCTGCAGCGGCCCTTTACCCTCGAGCGCAGGGCGGTGCTTTCCCGCTGCGGATGGAGCCCGCTGGAGGGATTTCGTTTCCCCGCTACGGTGGAGGGTACCTGGGTGAACGGGCACCGGGTGTATGCAAACGGCCACACCGATGCATCTCAGCCAGGAAAAAGGCTGATGTTTCACCGACCCTAATTCGCCGCTGTATGGAAATAGACCGCACCACCCTCAATGACCTGTCGATCCTGCACACCGATGAAGACGCTTCGGTGTTCAGTCGCCTCAACTTCTGCCGCACCGGCGGCGGGCGCCAGAAGATGCTCCAGCATTTCAGCACCCCGATGTCCACGGCAGCCCAGATCACGGGTATGCAGGATACCCTGCAGTGGATCCTGCAGCGTGCGGATCACTGGCCGCTCCGCATCACCAATGGCACCGTGATGGTGATTGAAAAATTTTTTACAGCTACCCTTGATGAGATTCCCACGGGACACTCGGCCCTGGGCGTTTGGTCATATAAACTCCTGCACAGCGCTGATCATTCCTTCGTGCGGTATTCTGCCGAACATTGCTTCGATCTCATCCGGGGCATGCAGGAACTGCTGGCACAATTCCTGCACCCGGCAGCGCCGGCGCCGCTCAGGCCCCTGCTGGAAGAAGCGGCGGCCATGCTCAATAAGCCCGCCTTCCGTGCCCTTGATGGTTTTGGCAAGGGGAAGGAGATGACGGCCGCGCAGCAGTTGTCGCTGGCGCACTTCCTGCGCTATCATTATAAAAACGGCCTGCAGCGCCTGCTTGATCTGTATTATACCCTCGATGCCTGGTACGGCATGGCGATGGCGGTGAAGGAATACGGGCTCGTATTTCCGCGCTTTGTTACGGAGGGCGGGCCGCTCATCAGGGCAGAGGGGCTCTATCATCTGCTGCTGCAGGAACCGGTGGCCTATGACCTTCACCTGCATCCCGGAAAGAATTTTCTGTTCCTTACCGGCGCCAATATGGCGGGCAAAAGCACGTTCATCAAATCGGTGGGCGCCGCGGTTTTCCTGGCACATATCGGTATGGGGGTGCCTGCCCGCTCCATGGAGCTGAGCGTGCTGGATGGCATGCTCAGCAACATCAATGTGATGGATAATATCCTGCGCGGTGAAAGCTATTTTTACAATGAAGTGCAGCGCATCAAGTCTACCGTGATGAAGATCAACGATCACCGCAACTGGCTGATCCTGATCGATGAGCTGTTCAAGGGCACCAATGTGCAGGATGCGATGAAATGTTCCACCGCGGTGATAGAGGGTTTTCTGAAGATGCAGAACAGTGCCTTTATTCTTTCCACCCACCTCTACGAAATCGGGGAGGGGCTGAAGCAGTACCCCAATATCCGTTTCAGTTATTTTGAAACCACCGTGGATCATGACCAGCTGCGGTTCAGTTACCAGCTCAAGGAAGGCATCAGCAACGACCGCCTGGGCTACCTGATCCTGAAGCAGGAGGGTGTAGTGGAGATGCTGCGGCAGCTCTGACCCGGCAGATGCCGGTTTCGGTGTACATTTGCGCTTCCGCCTGCGGGCGTTTACCGGCATGAAAAGTTTCTGGCGCATATTCCGATATATCCACCTGCCCAAAGGCAAGATGGCTGTGTACATCAGTTTCTCACTGCTGGCCACCTTTTTTTCGGCCGCCAGCCTGGGGATGCTGTCTCCCTTCATGCAGCTGATCATCAACGGCAATAATGATGTACCGATCGATTCGCGTGCCGTGGGCAGCCTGGTGGGGTATATCCAGCACCTCAAGGAGTCCCACTCCCCGCTGTATGCCCTCGGCGCCGTTTGTGTGCTGATTGTAACCTGCAGCCTGCTGAGCAATACCTTCCGGTACCTCTCCTTTTACATCTCTGCACCCGTGCGGAACGAAATCATGTCGGGCTTCCGGGTACGCCTGTACGAAAAAATGCTGCGTCTGCCGCTGGGTTATTTCAGTGAGCAGCGCAAGGGAGATCTGATGAACCGGATGATCGGGGATATCGGTGAAATCTATGCTTCGGTGGTGATGGCTGTGGAAGGCCTCATCAAGGATCCGCTCACCATTCTTTCCTACCTTATTTACATGGTGTACCTGAGCCCGATGCTGTCGCTGGCCCTGCTCTTCCTGCTCCCGGTTACCGCGCTGATCATCGGCCGCCTGAGCAAACGGCTGAAACGGCAGGGCCGTGAATATTCCATTGCCGCCGGCGAAAACCTGAGTCATGTGGAGGAAACCCTGGGCGGCATCAAGGTGATCAAGGCGTTCAGCGCGGAGCAAACCATGTTTGAGAAGTTTAAGCAAGGCAATGCCCGGCTTTACAGCATCGTGAATGCCATGTCGCGGCGGCGCGACCTGGCCAGTCCGCTTACCGAATTCATGGGCGTAGCCGTACTCTGCTGCATCCTGTTCATCGGCGGCTACCTCGTGTTCAGCAACAGCGGCGACCTGCAGAAGGCCGATCTGTTTCCCTTCATCGCCGTTTTTGGTGTGCTGATCAATCCTGCCAAGAACCTGTCGAATACCATCAGCAATATCCAGCGCGGACTCGCCGCCATCGAGCGGGTGGAGGAAGTGCTGCGTGCCGAGGAAGTGATCACCGACCGGCCCGGAGCCAGGGAGATGAAAGCCTTCAGCAGCCGGATCGAGTTTAAGGATGTATCCTTCAGTTATGGCGGCGAACCGGTGCTGAAGCACATCAGCTTTGTGGTGGAGAAGGGCAAAACCGTTGCCCTGGTGGGTTCTTCGGGAGCGGGGAAGTCAACCCTGGCAGATCTGCTGCCGCGTTTTCATGATGTTACCGAAGGCGCCATCCTGATCGATGGGGTGGACATCCGCGATTACCAGATAGCCTCCCTGCGGCGGCAGATGAGTTTTGTAACCCAGGAGCCCGTACTCTTTAACGACAGCATCGCGGGCAATATCGCCCTGGGCAATCCGGCCGCCACAGCCGCGGAGATCGAGCAGGCGGCCCGCATTGCCAATGCTCACGGGTTCATCATGCAGAAGCCGGAGGGCTACGACACCAATATCGGCGACCGGGGCAGCAAGCTCAGCGGCGGCGAGCGCCAGCGCATTACCATCGCCCGCGCGGTATTGCAGAATCCGCCCATCCTCATTCTCGACGAAGCCACCTCCTCCCTCGATACCGAAAGTGAACGGCTGGTGCAGGATGCCATCGTGAACCTGATGCAGGAACGCACCTCGCTGGTGATTGCCCACCGCCTGAGCACCATCCGCAATGCCGACGAAATCATTGTGCTGCAGAAGGGAGAAATCATTGAACGCGGTACCCACGAACAGCTCACCGCCCTGAACGGTTTTTACCGCCGCCTGGTGGATATGCAGGAGATCGGCTGAGCCGCTCCGGGCTTGCCTGCTGCAGGAGGATTACCTATATTCGCACCAGGAACCCCGGTTCCCTTTAACCCAACAACCAAACTGAATATCCATGCTTGTCAAAACATTTGGCAGCGCCGTGTATGGTGTGGATGCCATCACCGTTGCCGTAGAAGTCAACCTGAACGGACAGGGCACGCCCGTCGCCGTTATTGTAGGTCTCCCCGATAATGCCGTTAAAGAAAGTATGCTCCGGGTGGAAAGTGCCATCAAGGACAACGGCTACTTCATGCCCCGCACGCGTCTCATCGTGAACCTGGCTCCCGCCGATCTGCGCAAAAGCGGCACCGCCTTTGATCTGCCCATTGCCATCGGTACGCTGGCGGCTTCCGAGCAGCTGCTGAATCCGGAAAAGCTGCAGGACTTTGTGATCATGGGTGAACTCAGTCTTGACGGTGCCGTACGGCCCATCAAGGGGGCCCTGCCGATTGCCATCCAGGCCCGCAAGGAACAGTTCAAAGGGCTGATTGTGCCGAAGCAGAATGCCCGTGAGGCCGCCATGGTGAACCAGCTTGCGGTGTATGGTGTGAGTCACCTGAAGGAGGTGATCCGGTTCCTCGAAGATGAAAGCAGCCTGCAACCGGTGCTGGTGAATACGCGGGATGAGTTTGCCGCGGCGCAGCAGGATTCGGATCTCGACTTCAGTGATGTAAAGGGACAGGAAAACATCAAGCGGGCACTGGAAATTGCGGCAGCAGGCGGGCACAACGCCATCCTGATCGGGCCGCCCGGCGCCGGCAAAACCATGCTGGCCAAACGGCTGCCTACCATCCTCCCTCCGCTCACGTTGCAGGAAGCGCTGGAAACCACCAAAATTCACAGTGTGGCGGGTAAACTACCGGAGAACGCTACCCTCATTTCCCGCCGACCCTTCAGGAGCCCGCACCACACTATTTCGGACGTTGCTTTGGTGGGCGGCGGCGGCAATCCCCAGCCCGGTGAAATCTCGCTGGCCCATAACGGCGTGTTGTTTCTGGATGAGTTGCCTGAATTCAAACGCACGGTGCTGGAAGTGATGCGGCAGCCCATGGAGGAACGGCGTGTGACCATCAGCCGGGCTAAGGTGGCGATGGATTTTCCGGCGAGTTTTATGCTGATCGCCAGCATGAATCCCTGCCCCTGTGGTTTCTTCAATCATCCGGAGCGTGAGTGCAGCTGCCCGCCCGGCGCCGTGCAGAAATACCTCAACAAAGTTTCGGGTCCGCTGCTCGACCGCATCGACCTGCACGTGGAGGTTACCCCCGTGGCCTTCAATGAGCTTTCAGCGGCGCGCAGTGCCGAACGCAGCGAGCAGGTGCGGGAGCGGGTGATCGCAGCCCGTGAAGTGCAGGCCAGCCGTTATGCCGGACATCCCGGCGTCTATGCCAATGCCCAGATGAGCAGCAGCATGCTGAGGGAAATCTGCGTGATCAATACCCCTTCACAAAACCTGCTGAAAGTGGCCATGGAAAAGCTGAACCTCTCTGCCCGGGCTTATGACCGCATCCTGAAAGTGAGCCGCACCATTGCTGACCTATCGGGTTCAGCGGAAATCAGGGCCGAACACATTGCCGAAGCCATCCAGTACCGCAGCCTTGACCGGGAAGGGTGGGGCGGATGAATGGCAGGCCATGGCGGGTTCCGCACGGCCGGCCCGCTGATCTCGCCAAGGCATTACCTTTGTGCCGCTGATGATGAATGCCTTTCAACAGATCAACCGGTATTTCGACCAGGTGTATGTACTCACCCTGGAGCGGGCGCATGACCGCCAGGCCGCTATCCGAAAGGCTTTTGAAGGGCTGGATTACCGTTTTTTTTACAGCGCCGACAAGCGCGATCTTCATATTCCCTCCCTGGTGGCTTCGGGTGCCTATGATGAGCAGGCTGCGTGCAGGCATCACCGTTATGGCAAGCCCATGCAGCCCGGTCAGCTGGGTTGTGCCCTGGGGCACCGGATGATCTATGAAGATATCCTGAAGCAGGATTTTCAGCGCGTACTGATCCTGGAGGATGATGCAGCGCCCTCGCCGGCACTGGAACCGGCACTGGCTGCCGTACTCTCCGAGTTGCCTGCCGGCTGGGACCTGCTGTACCTGGATTACGACAAACACCTGCAGCCCCGGCCGCTCAAGCAGGCCTGGTACCACGTGCAGCATGCGCTCGGGCTGCTGAAATGGAGCCATGCCACCATCCGTAACCTTTACCCGCGCAACGTTTCTGCCCATCTCCGCACCGCGGGCTATCATGATTATACCAGCGCCTATGCCCTCTCAGCCAGGGGCGCCCGCATTTTGCTGGAGCTGCAGACACCGGTATCCTGGGTGGCCGATAACCTGCTTGCCACGGCTGCCACCCGCGGCCTGCTGCATGCTTACATCAGTGAGCCCCGCCTCTTTCAGCAGCGCTCACAGGGCAGCGGCGCCCTGGAGGCTTCGATGGTGGCAGGTTAAACCGAAAGATCGGTGCTGAATACCTAATTTTGCGGGAATCATTTCAAGTCAATCCATTGTCATCTTCTGCTGCCGATACCAATCTTGCTTCCGGCGCCTACTGGGATGAAGGCTACCAGCATTTCAGCCTTACGCCCATGCCCGACGACTATTGCACCGTGAAACGGATGCGGCGCTGGCTCACGGCGCCCGGGCAGGGCAGGGGCAAATCGGTGTTTGAGCTGGGGGTGTATCCGGGCCGCTTCATGGTGCATTTCGGCAGGGCGGGTTATACGCTCAACGGGATCGATCAAACGCAGTACCTGCCACAGCTGGAAGCCTGGCTCAGGGCACAGCATTTTTCAACCGGGCAGTTTATCCGGGGCGATGTTTTTGCTCTTCCCCGCCACCGGCAGTATGACGTGGTGTTTTCTGCCGGCTTCATTGAGCACTTCACCAATTTTGAAGAGCTGGTGCAGCTGCACGCGGATCTTACCGCGCCGGGAGGGTATGTGTACATTACGGCGCCGAATTTCCGCGGACGGATCCAGCACTGGCTCCACCGAAAGCTGGATGACCAAAACCTGTCGCATCATTATGTGCCCAGCATGGATGTGCAGCGATGGGCTGCCGTACTGGAGCGCAATGGTTTTGAAGTGCTGGAGGCTGCCTATATCGGGGGCTTTGACTTCTGGGCCGGTGACCAGCCCCGGCGCGGCTGGCGCAAACTGCTGCTGAAACTGATCCGCACGCTGCTGCCCCTGCTGAAGAAACTGCCCCTGCCCGATCACCCGGCTTATTCACCCGAGTGCGTGGTGCTGGCCCGCCGTAAAAACTGACCTATGCCCACTGTGGCCATCCTGTATATCTGCACCGGCCGGTACACGCTTTTCTGGCCGAATTTTTTCCGCAGCGCGGAGCAATACCTGCTGCCCGGATACGACAAACAGTATTTTGTGTTTACCGATGCGGATGCACTGGAAGGCGAGTCGGGCGGAATGGTGCACCGCATCCCCCAGGAAGCGCTGCCCTGGCCCTATCCCACCTTATACCGGTTCCGTTTTTTTGCCCGTATTGCGTCGCAGCTGCAGGGCTTTGACTATATCTTTTTTTTCAATGCCAACTGCAGGATCGTACGCCCCATCACGCCGGAGATGATTTTGCCGGCAGCGGATGAAGAACTGGTGGTGACCAACCATCCCTACTACTGGAACCAGCCCGCGCGGAAGTTTACCTATGAACGTAACCCCGCCTCTGCGGCTTATATCCCCAGGGGTGAGGGCACGCTGTATGCCGCCGGCGGGCTGAACGGCGGCCGCAGTGCGGATTATCTCCGTTTCATCGAAACCGGCAATGCTTACCTGCAGCAGGATGAGGCAAAAGGGATCATTCCCGTTTGGCACGATGAATCCTATCTCAATCGCTACATCCTGCACCGGAAAGTGAAGGTGCTGCATCCGGGATTTTTATATCCGGCAGAAACCACCCTGCCTTTTGAGCAGATCATTCACCTGGAAGACAAAGCGCTTTTTCTGCAGGGCTATGGCAAGTATGCCGAAAAGCCCCTGCCCTGGTACCGCCGCCTCTTCCGCACTCCCCGTAAATCTTCCTAATTTTCCGCCATGGTGATCGTGCGCATTTCATCGGGGTTGGGCAACCAGATGTTTCAGTATGCCCTGTATTGTGCGCTGGAACAGCAGGGTGTTCCGGTGAAGGCCGATCTCAGTTTGTTCAGCCGCGCAAAAGACGGCCGTGTTTATGAACTGGAGTCCGTATTTGGTTTACAGCTTCCCCGGGCCGGCCGGATGGAAGTGGCGGCGCTGCAGGCCTTTTCCAAACTGGCCTGGAAAATGCTGGGCAGGCCCTACAAGGAAACCTATGCCGGGTTCGGCACTTTTAACCCCGCCATCCTGCAGCGGCGGCATGCCTACCTGAACGGTTACTGGCAGTCGGAAAAATACTTCAGTGCCGTGGGTCCGCTGGTCCGCGAACGCTTCCGCTTCAGCGAACCGCCCGAAATGCAGAACCGTGAGTGGATCGGTAAAATGCGTACATCCGAATCCGTGAGTTTGCACGTGCGGCGCACCGATTTTGTGGAGCGCTACAACTGGGGCATCGACCCGGCCTATTATCATGCCGCTGTTGCCCGCCTGAAAGCCCAACTCGGGCACCCGGAGTTTTTTGTTTTTTCAGACGACCTGGCCTGGGCACGGGCACAGTTTACCGGCCCGGAATTTCAGTTTGTGGAGGGCAACCGGGGCGCCGGCAGTTTCCGCGATATGCAGCTCATGCAATCCTGCCGCCACCACATCATCGCCAACAGCACGTTCAGCTGGTGGGGGGCATGGCTCAACCCCGATCCTGGAAAAATAGTGATTGCCCCCGACTGCTGGCAACCTGAGCTGCAGGGCACCCGGGATATTGTGCCGCCCGGCTGGATCCAGTTGCCAACCGGAATGCTGAACAGCCGCCGCTGATCCCTTCTCCTTCGGGCCACCCGCCATTTCCGCTAACTTTGCGCCATGAAAATTCTGCTGCAATACCTGCGTCCCTATAAATGGCTGGTGATGCTTTTGCTGCTGCTGGCAGCCATCAATACCGGCTTCTCCCTGGTGGATCCCATCCTCTTCGGCAAACTGGTGAACCTGGCCAACGAACACCAGGCTGCCCCGGGCAAATTCGACTGGAACCGGTTTCTCTGGACCTATACCTGGACCACCCGCAAGGGCGTGCCCTACCTCGAGATCGGGGTGATGTACATCATTCTCCTTTCTGTAACCGTAGCCATGATCAGCCGGATTGCCAAGGCCTTCCAGGATTATTTTCTGAACGTGATCATCCAGAAGTTCGGCGCACAGATATTCACTGATGGCCTGAAGCATGCGATGAAGCTGCCCTACCAGCAGTTTGAAGACCAGCGCAGCGGCGAAACCCTCTCGATCCTCACCAAGGTGCGCACGGATGTGGAGAAGTTCATGATCAACCTCATCAATATCCTGTTTGGGGTGCTGGTGGGGATTGTATTTGTTTTCGTGTACGCGGGGGTGTTCATCAACTGGCGGGTGCCGGTGGCTTACCTGGTGGGGATTGTGGTGCTAACGGTGATCACCAATGCCCTGAGTAAAAAAGTAAAACTGATCCAGAAAAGCATTGTCAGCAAAACCACCTCACTGGCGGGTTCCACCACCGAGTCGCTGCGCAATATTGAACTGGTGAAAAGCCTCGGGCTCACCCACCAGGAGGTGGACCGCCTCAACCGCAACACCTTTAAGATTCTGGGTCTTGAACTCACCAAGGTGAAGCGCATCCGCAGCATCAGCTTTGTGCAGGGAACCCTCGTGAACACGCTCCGCCAGGTGATTCTCTTCATCATGATGTGGCTGATTTTTCACGACAACATGGATGCAGGGCAGCTGGTGACGATGCAGATATTTTCGTTCTTCGTGTTTGGTCCCCTGCAGGAAATCGGCAATATCCTGCTCTCTTACCGGGAAGCGGAGGCCTCGCTCAATAATTTTCACCAGCTCATGACCACCGCCCCGGAGCCGCAGCCGGTGAACCCGGCTCACCTGGGCGATATCCGGGAGCTGGCTTTCCGCGGCGTGAGTTTCCGTCACCAGACGGCTGAACACAAGGCCATCGACGACATCAGCTTTACGGTACAAACCGGCGAAACCATCGCCTTTGTGGGGCCCAGCGGCAGCGGTAAATCCACTCTCATGAAACTGCTGGTGGGCTTGTACCGTCCGCAGGAGGGCCGTATCGAATACAACGACCTCGATGAAAATTCTGTGTTCTTCGATGACCTCCGCCGGCAGATCGGCTTTGTAACACAGGACACCAACCTGTTCAGCGGCACCATCCGGGAAAACCTGCTCTTTGTGAATCCGGCTGCCAAGGAGGAGGAGATGCTGGATGTGCTGCGGAAGGCAGCCTGCAACAATATCCTGTCGCGCGCCGGCCAGGGGCTGGATTCGGTGATCGGGGAGGGCGGACTCAAACTTTCCGGTGGCGAAAAGCAGCGGCTCTCCATTGCCCGCGCCCTGCTGCGCCAACCGCGCCTGCTGATTTTTGATGAAGCCACCTCAGCCCTGGATTCGCTCACGGAAGAGGAAATCACCAATACCATCAAGTCGGTGTCGGCCGGCCGCGACCAGATCACCATCCTGATTGCCCACCGGCTCAGTACCATCATGCATGCCGACCGGATTTATGTGCTGGAGCGGGGCCGCATTGTGGAAACGGGCACCCATGAGCAGCTCCTGGCTGATAAGGGCCTGTACTATGCCATGTGGCGCCAGCAGATCGGGGAGCGGAAAAAATACCAGGTACCCGGGTAAACCCGCCGGCGGCTATCCCCGCAGGTTTTTCCAGACAATCAGCGCCCGGCCCAGCAGGGGCAGGAGCAGCGGAACGAGCATCCACCATCCTCCTCCGGCGCCCCAGGCCGTACAGAGCGCCAGCAGGGCCAGGTAAAAGGGGTAAGCGAGAAACAGGCTGCCCACCATCACCGAATCATAATGCCCGCTTTCCTTCACGAGGGGCGCTGCCATAAATTTCAGCGGATAATACAGCGGGGCATGCAGGATCCAGCCCAGGAGTGCGGGCAGGGCCAGCAGCCAGCGTTGCAGGCCGGAGCCTTCGGGGGCGAACAGGCGTTGCCGTTGTGCACGGTCTGCTGCCGGTATTTCATACACCAGCTGCTGCAGCTGGGCGGTGAGCTGTGCGGTAACCGTATTCAGTTCGTTGCCGGCGGCCGGGCGATCCTCCGGCAGTGGCGGGGGGATCAGTTCTCCGAATTGCAGGTGCACGATTTTTCCGAAACGGGTGAAGCTGTGGTAATTGATGCCCACCGGCAGGATGCGGAGGGGGATGCCCGCATCCCAGGCGCTCCGGGCCAGCCGGGCGGTACCCTTCCGGAGGGGGCGCAGGTGCCATTCGTTTTCACAGAGCGCTTCGCTGAAGATGAGTACGATGCCGTTGCGGCGGAAGATGTGCAGGCAGGCATCAAACGTATGGTAGTTCTTGTGGAGGTGTTCCGTGCCTTCCCGCTCTCGGTAAACCGGCAGGATGTTCAGCTGCCGGAGCAGCCAGGCAAAGAAGGGCCGCCGGAAGGCGTCGCCCCGGGCCAGGGAATACACGGGCCGCCGGAAGAGTGTGGCGAGTATGATGGCGTCGAGAAAAGAGTTGGGGTGGTTGCAGGCCAGCAGCAGGGGTCCGGTTTCCTGCAGCAGCTGTTGGTGGCTCACCTTTACCCGCCTGCAGTAGAGGGGCAGGGCCAGTTGTGCCGGTATTTTCAGAAGCTGGTACAGCAAAGCGGAGTCAGGCAGGTTGAGGGTCAGTTAAGGCTGGGATCGATCGGGAAGTTGATCATCATTTCATAATCACCGCCCAGGTGCCGGAGGCTGTCTTTCCAGATACTGCAGGGTTCATCATGAAAAACCAGGTTTCGGGTAGCCGATACCGTTAACCAGCTTTTTTCTTTCAGTTCGTCATCCAGCTGGCCTTCGCTCCATCCGCTGTAGCCGACGAAGAAACGCACTTTGCTGAA
>JAYRPG010000032.1:0-22555 GCA_041911275.1 Ferruginibacter sp.
CAACCGGAGCAACCGGGTGATCAGGGCGCTCTCCGATAATGCCTACGGCATCTATCTTTTCCATGTATTTGTGGTCATCGGCCTGCAAAAGGCCCTGTTGCCCTGGGCGATCCCGGTAAACCTAAAACTACTGATCGTTACTGTGCTGGGTATCGTACTCTCGATGGGCATATCCGCCCTGGCCCGCCAATCGAAAATGCTGCGCAGGATCATCTGAGGCCAGTACCTGTGCCCGGCGGCTTGCGGCAGTACAGCTGACTTTGCCTTCAGGTTTTTCCGGAAAAATACCGGATATCCTCCTCCAGGCTGATCCAGGGGTATCGCGCCAGCAGGTCAAGCGCCTTGTCGAGATGGGTTTGCAGAAACTGCCGGTGCTGGTTACTCCCGGGATTGAAAGGTTTGTGGTTCCTGGCCGCATTCAGCACATTCACCTGTTTCATAATGTCCCGCGTGCCGGCATCAATGCAGCTGTCAACCAGCTTTTCCCACACATACTGCGTGGCGGCATAATTGGGGTGCACCATATCCTCCGCGTAAAAGCGATAATCCCGCAGGTCATCCATCACCAGTTCATAGGCCGGAAAATACCAGCAATGCGGATGTTGCTCCACCACGGCATGCACCGCCTGGATGAGGTGCGCCTTGCTGCGGTTGTTGTCGACCAGTCCATCGCGGAGGTGACGCACGGGGCTGATGGTAAAAATCACCCTTAGGCCGGGATGAAAGCGCTGCAGGGCCTGCAGCAGCTCATCCAGCAAAGCGATGATTTCGCCGGGGCTGAGTAAACGCCGCCTGAAGCGGTCGGCAGGAATTTTATGACAGTTGGCCACCACGCCGCTGCGGTAGCCGGGCAAACCGTTTTCCGGCAACTCATAGGCAAAGGCTGATCCCAGCGTGATGAAAAGGCGGCCGGCGCTTTTGAGAAACTGGTGGGCGGAGGACACGGCAGCATTGATCTGCGCCAGGCAGGTATCCCGGTCGGGATGCGAATAGCGGCTGTGGTGATCCCAGCTGTTCCAGCACTCATTGGCATAAAAAAGATCCTCCGCCGTGTACACACGGTGAAGCATATACGCATCCATAGCACGGGCCAGGCTGGCGGGATTGAAGAGAATGCCATGCGGGTTCTCGAGTACCCGGAACCGGTACTGCCTGAACCGGGCCCCGATATTCTCAGTGAAACAGGAGCCCATGAGCAGCAGTGGTTCGGTATGTGTAACCGGATCCGGGTGTGCCGGCGGCCTGAGTTCAAGATGAAAATCCATGTACGTGTATTGAAAGTGATCAAACGGCACCGCCGCTGATGAACCGGCAGCCGCGGAGCTGCTCAGGTGAATATTTCACCGGCCATCCGGCTGCAAAGCGCCAGCTGCTCCCGGTCAATATTGAGCGCATATCCCCTTTCGGTAAAGCGCTGCACCATGCGTTCGGTATCCATATTGCCCTCCAGTTCGTCATTCGCCATCGGGCCTCCCCCGATCCCGTGCAGGGCGCCGTCGAAACGGGTGCAGCCGGCATCCAGGGCCGCGTCGAGGCGGGCTTCCAGGTCGCGGGGCGCCGCATGCAGGTGCACCCCGATGGCCGCGTCCGGATGGTGCGGCAGCACTGCCTTCAGCAGCGAACGGATGGCCTCCGGATCGGCGAGGCCTACGGTATCGGCCAGGGAGAGATGACGCACCCCGAGTTCCGCAATGCGCCCCACCCATTCCTGCACCATGGCGGGATGGTAAGGATCGCCGTAGGGATTGCCGAAGCCCATGGAAATGTACACCTGCAGCTGCTTGCCATGCTTTACACAGAGGTGCTGAATTTCGTCTACCCGGGCCAGTGATTCCTCCATCGTACTGTTGGTGTTGCGGAACTGAAAGGTGGGGGAAACCGAAAAGGGGAAGCCCAGGAAATCGATGGACGGATACTGCACCGCATCGAGGGCGCCCCGCACATTGGCCACGATCGCCAGCAGCCGGGTGCGGCTGCCGCTGCGGTGCAGCCCCTGCAGCACTTCAGCCGTATCGGCCATCTGCGGAATGGCTTTGGGCGAAACGAAACTGCCGAAGTCGAGCGTATCAAAGCCCACCTGCAGCAGCGCATTGAGGTAACGCTGCTTATCCGCCGTGGCGATCATCCGCGGCCAGCCCTGCATGGCGTCGCGCGGGCATTCCGTGAGGTGAATGGTGCTCTTCATCCGGGTAAAGATACGTCGGGAAAGGCTGCCGGGGAAGCCCCCTCAGCCGTAAAACTCAGGCAAATTCGGCAAGGGGCATGCTTTTTTTCAGCAGGCCCGCGGCAACGGCCTGCCGGGCAAACTGCAGCAGCTGCGGCTCGCTCCAGTAAGGGCCTACCAGTTGCGCGCCTACGGGCAGCCCCTCAGCACTGCTCCCCAGCGGCACAGCCAGGGCGGGATGGCCAGAAGCGTTGAAGCAGGCGCTGTAGGGCCATACATAATCCACATAAGGCAGGGTGCGGCCCTCATAGCGGAGCGGCGTACCGGTTTTGCAGCGGGGATAAGCCGGACCGAAGGCAACGGGGCAGATCAGGAAATCGGCATCCTGCAGAAAATCTTCCCACTGCTCCACCAGGGCCCGGCGCTGCCAGAGCACTTCGCTGTAAAAATTGCCGTTCAGGCGAAAGGCACGGTGCAGCCGGCGACTGAGATCCGGATAACGGGAACGCATACCCTTTAACAGGCCGCGCTCCAGTTCCCACTGCAGCCCCTTGCGCACCCACCAGGGTGTACCCTGCGCCACCACATAGGGAAAGAGCCCCACAAACACTTCAAGCGACTGGTGATGGAGTTGTTCAGGCGGGCGCACGGTGGTAACCCGGCAGCCCGCCTGCTGCAGGGCATCAGCCCACTGCCGGAGTGCCTGACGCACCGTTTGGCTAAGGGGATAGCCGGGCCATTCTTCCACCAGCTTCAGCCGGTATTCGTGCATGGGACGCGGCGTCGGCTCTGCCCAGCGGATATCCGGCACCGTACGGTCGCCGGCATATGGACCGGTCACGGCTTTCCAGAGCAGTTCAATATCGTCGGGATGATGGGCCAGCGGCCCGGGCTGGGCCATGTGCATGATGCCGGGCCGGGCACGCGGCAGCACCGGCACCATCCCCTGCGTGGGCACCGTGCCATCGGTAGGCTTGAGGCCGTAGAGGCCGCAGAAGGAAGCCGGCACCCGCACCGAGCCGCCGAAATCGGAGCCCAGTTCCAGCGGCGTCATACCCAGCAGGAGTGCCGCGGCGCCGCCCCCGGTGCTGCCGCCGGGCGTGTATTCGGGATGAAGGGGATGCGGGGTAGACGGGAAGAGATCGCCGTTCACCTGGTAGTCGAGCAGCAGCCGCGGCACATTGGTCTGGCCCAGGATCACGACTCCGGCCTCCCGGATGCGGCGGACCACTTCGGCATCGGTTGCCGCGGTAAAATGCTGAAAGTAGCGGTGATTCATTGTGCTGCGGCAACCCTGCAGCCAGAAGGATTCCTTCACGGTAACGGGTACGCCATGCAGGGGGCCCCGCCATTGGCCGGCTGCTGCTTCCTGATCGCGTAGGGCCGCCACGCGGAGGGCATCTTCCTCCAGCACCTGCACCAGGGCATGGTAACGGCTGTTGGCGGCACGGATCCGCTCCAGGAAAGCCGTTGTAACCGCCACACTGCTGCAGGCGCCGCTCCGGATGGCGGCGGCGATGGCGGTGGCTGAGGATCGTAAACCGGCATCCATGGTAGCATTACCCTTCAAAATCACCGCAGTCGTGTACGGCGAATCGGGGCAATTTGATTTTATCGGTGTAGAAACTGCGCAGTTGCAGCTGCGCCGGCAGTTTGGGCGGTGCAGGCAGGGTCAGGCGGAATACCGGTGCATCATTCATTTTCTCGAATACCAGCACCCCCTCCCGGCAGCGGAACACCTGCTGCGCGCCGTTCTGCTGCACCGAAACCAGGCGCAGCGACAGCTTCTGCTGGCTGTCGCACACATTGTACAACCATACAGCGGTATCCGTGAGCCGGATCTCCGCGAGGTTGCAACTGTAACAATAGCCGTCCCGGTCGATGCCGTAACGCTTATAGGGATGGGCGCTGCGGGCATCCACCACTTCCAGCGGCGCCAGCTGGCGGAGCGGCAGCGTATCAGGGCCATGCCCGCCCAGCGCAGTGTGCAAACAAAGAATGATCCAGGAACACATTTTTTTCAGGTATTGAGAACAGAAATACGGCAGGCACCTGGTGCCATAAAAAAGGCCGTATCCAAGCGGTGCGGGCCGATTTCTCCGGTGCCGGCGAAAACAGCTGCCGCCGCTGGGTACGGCCTTGCGGTAATCGGTTGATTTATTCCATTTCTTTCAGCCGCTTGTCGTATTCAGCAACCTTGGCGGCGTCTTTTTTCACTTCGGCCACATTTTTCAGAATAGTGACCACCTGCTTGTGGTGCACTTTGTCGGTGGTTTTGGGCTTTTTCACCGTGGCGAACAGCTCATCTGCCGTGGCGGCAAAAGTGGCGGCGTCATTCATCAGTTTCATCGCATCCGCTTCCAGGGCCTTTTTCTTTTTCAGGTCTTCGGGCTTGGGGCCACGGATTTTGCGGGCCTCATCACTCACATCGAAAGAGGCATAGTACAGGTGATTGGCCATGATGAAATTGGCGTCGAAGGTAGACTGGATATCGATGGCGGTTTTCAGCACCGTTTCCAGTTTGCTTTTCAGCGCCGCACGGTCAGCGGTTTTGGATTCATCGCTGTTGTAGTAGTTGTACAGTTCCACCGCGTAATTGTAAGCAATGGTATAATTGCGGGGATACTTGGCCAGCAGCTCTTCATACTTCGGGAAGGTGGCCTGCTTCTCCAGGCCGTTGAGGGCATTTTCGATTTCCACGGCCGTCCAGTACTCTTCCTGGGCAGGATAGAGCTTGCGGCCTTTGGCGAGGATTTCCTCAAATGCCACCTGATTCTTCTGGTTGCGGTAAATTTCAGCGAGCGTCTGGTACACTTCCACATAATCCTTTCCTTCCACATTGGCATCAGCCAGCTTGCGGTAATAGGTGGCGGCCACATCCGGCTGCTTCAGCTCATTGGCGGTAATCGCCGTGTACAGGGTGAGCACGGTATCGATCGCGGCGAATTTGAACCCGCCGGCACCGGTGATGTTGTTGGCAAAAAGATAATCGTGCACCTCCAGGCCCTTCTTGAAATTATCATGGGCGGCTGCGATGTTTTTGTCGTTGTAGGCTTTGATGGCCAGATCGGAGGAGAGGCCGACGTAGATATCAAAGAAGGGGGAGTTGTTCTGTTCTTCCAGCAGCTCGGCCTTGGGCGCCATGCTGCGGTACTTCTTCATCAGCTCGAAAGCTTCCAGCTTCATGTTGCTGCTCTCTTCCACCGATTTGCCGGCTTCTTTTGACAGCTGGTTGATGATGTATCCTTTGTAAAACCAGCCATCAGGTTTCTTGGCATTCTTCTCTACCGAGAGGTATTTATCCACCATTTCCTTGGCCTTGGCATGCTGACCCAGGATGGCCAGATTCCGGATTTCGTCGAGATCCTGGGCGGCGGCTGAACCAGACATCCAGATCAGCAGGGCGCCTGCTAACAATTTTTTCATTGACTGTTCTTTTAGGAGCGTAAAGGTATTGTTTTATAGGCAGTTTCTACGGGATAACTCCCCGTTTTTCCCTCCCTCCCCTTCCAAAATTATGCCAGTGGTTAACGGCCTGCTTTGTACCTTTACCGGCCTTGATTTCGCAAAATACCATACAGCAGATCCTGAGCCGCATCGACATTGTGGAGGTGGTGGGCAATTACGTCAAACTCCGGAAAAGAGGCGCTAATTACCTGGGGCTCTGCCCCTTTCACAACGAAAAAACGCCCTCGTTCACGGTATCCCCCTCCAAGGAGATCTACAAATGCTTCGGGTGCGGAAAAAGCGGCAACACCATCGGGTTCCTGATGGATGTGGAGAAGTACAGTTATGTGGAGGCGCTGCGCTGGCTCGCCGCGCGCTATAATGTGGAGATCGAGGAAACGGAGGTGAGTCCCGAACAACGGCAGCAGCAGCAAACAGCCGACAGCCTCTACATCATCAACCAGTTTGCCCAGCAGTTTTTCAGCGACACCCTCTTCAACAGCGAGGAAGGCCAGAATATCGGGCTCAGTTACCTCAGGGAACGCGGCTTCACCGAAGCCACCGCCCGGAAGTTTCAGCTGGGCTATAATCCGGAAGGCCGCGACCAGTTTGCCCAGGCTGCCCTCAAGGCCCAGTACAATCCCGAATTGCTGCAGAAAACGGGCCTGATCGTGCTGCGCGACGGGCAGGCCGTAGACAATTACCGGGGCCGGATCATCTTCCCCATCCATAACCAGAGCGGCAAGATCCTGGGCTTTGGCGCCCGTATCCTCAAATCGAACGACAGGGCGCCGAAGTACATCAATACGCCGGAAAACGAGATCTACGTCAAGAGCCGGATCCTCTACGGCAGTTATTTTGCCCGGCATGCCATTGACAAGAACAATGAGTGCCTGCTGGTGGAGGGGTACACCGATGTAATTTCCCTGCACCAGGCGGGCATCGAGAATGTGGTGGCCAGCGGCGGCACCTCGCTAACGCCTGACCAGCTGCGGCTCATCAAGAAATACACCGACCACCTCACCATCATCTACGACGGTGATGCTGCTGGCGTAAAGGCCGCCCTGCGGGGCATGGACCTGGCCTTTGAAGCAGGGCTGCAGGTGAAGCTGGTACTGATACCCGACAACGAAGATCCCGACAGCTATGTGCGCAAAGTGGGCGCCGGGGCCTTCCGGGAATTCATTGCGGAAAACAAAAAAGACTTCATCCTTTTCCAGCTCAGCGTATCGCTGAAGGATGCCGGCAACGACTCCTCCCGCAAGGCGGCCCTGGTGAACCAGGTGGCAGAAACCATCTCCCGCATCAGCAAGCCCGAAGATTTTACGCGGCGGCAGGACTATATCCAGCAATGCGCCCAGCTGCTAAAGGTGGATGAAAACGGCCTGAACACCCTGGTGAACAAATTCATCCGGGAGCGCATCAGCAAGGAAGAACAGAAGCAGGAGAAAGAAGCGGCGGTGATGCAGCCGGCCGATGAGTTCCCCGCCGGCACAGACGAAAGCCTGCAACTGCTGCACCGCGATGAGCTGCAGGAAAAAGCAATGGTGCGCTGCCTGCTGGAGTTCGGACTACGGTCCTGGACCGAAACGCAAACGGTGGCCCAGTTTATTTTCCGCCAGATCCAGGTGAATTCTTACCACGAAATCTTCGACAACCAGGACCTGATCCGGATCGTGAAACAATACCAGGCGCTTTATGAAGCCGGACAGGAGCCCACTGTACGCACCTTCCTGTACAGCGATGATGCTGAACAAAGCAGGCTGGTGGTATCCCTCATGGATGCCAAAGACGAACTGAGTCCCAACTGGAAAGAGTATTATATGGGCCATATGCCCACCCGCGACGATCTCTACCGCGAAGAGGTACGCTCCTGTCTCCTCTACCTCAAACTGCGCAAGGTGCGGCGCCAGATTGAAGAAAACCAGGCCGACCTGCAGCACGAACAAACGCCGGAACGGTTAGCCAAACTCCTCCAGGATCATCTTGATCTTAAAGAAGAGGAACGCATCGTGGCCAAAACACTGGGCACCGTGATCTTCCGCTGAATCCTGCTTCCCCTTTATCCTCCACCTCATCTACCTGGCCAGGCGCTACCGGTGGCGCAACACAGGCTCACACCTCATGTCATGTGCAGGATGGCTTACCGGATAAAAAAACGCGTTGCATGGCTGCAACGCGTTACCCGTATGCGAAACCTTAAACCTTAAACCTTAAACTTTAAACTTTAAACACTTATTGCCCGTAGGTAAAATGCACTGACCCATTCACCGGCTCCTGACCGGGGGCCGTGGTGGTAACCTGGGCAGCAACAGGGTATTGGCTGGCGTTATAGGTATATTGATATACCGTTTGCTCCTCTTCCTGGCCATCGCTGGCGTACTGGATGGTACGCGTAACATTGTTGGGAGTGGCGGCCTGCCAGAATACCTGCATCAGCTGCTTCATCCCGCTGAAAGGGCTGGGCTTGGTGTCGTACTCCATCTCCACATGACCGGTTGACTCCAGCTGCCCGCTCAGGAAATTGTACGACCAGGTATTGGTGCGGCCGATATTGCCGGCATTGTCGTAAATGAAACTGAATTTCAGGAAGGGCACCACATCATTGCCATACACCATTTTCACCAGGGTGGATTTGAGCAGGCCGTTGAGGTACTGATACTCGGTGATGGACACTTTATCGTTGCCCACCCAGGTTTCGGAACCGGTGAGTTCTCCGTTGGTCCATTGCAGCTGGATACGGGTGCCGCCGGCCGTGCTGAGCTGATCGATTTTTTTATCGGCACGGTAGTTGACCGTGTACACCTGCTCCACACCGCCGGTGACCAGTTCGCTTTTGACCGTTACCTTACGGAGCGACTGATCGTTGTTGTACTCAAAAACCAGTTTTTCATCAGCGTTGCTGTAGCTGACCAGTTTGGCGCCGGAGCCCGGCGGGGGTTGACCCACATTGTCCTTTTTGCAGGAGCTGAGGGAGAAGGAAAACAGGAGGGCGGCCCATGCAGCCATCCGGAAAGACAGTTTTTTGATCATGGCGTTGGTTGTTTAAAGTGAAACAATCCGGACTTGAGGCGCTTAGAGACAGGGTTGGTATGGCTGCGCTGCTACCTCCGGCCCGGGTGAACAGGTGCAAAAATGCGCGCCCGCCGCCTTTTCAAAAACCACATGTACAGGTGAATTCAGGTTAGTGCAAACCCTGCCAACCACATAAGCGTGTGAGCATGCAACCCTTTGCTTCGTGGGGTTCAGGGCCTGAAAGCTGATTATTCTGAATAATTCAGTTTTGGCATGAGATTTTCTATATTTTCGTTCCAAAGCCAAAACTGCTCACCAATATCCCCGTTCCGTGCAAAAAGACAGCGCTGCCTGCCACGATCACCGTTCATTTGAAGAGCTGGAGCTCGATTACTGGAGCCGTCATTTCGGCGTCAGCCGCGAACTGTTGCTGGAAGCCATCAGTAGCGTAGGCCTCGAGGTGGAAGCCGTAGCCCGCTACCTGCAGGATAAAAACGACGGGGAGCAGGCATAAAAAAGGCCGTGCCCGAGCAGGCACGGCCAGTATCATGAAGCGGCATCTGCCAGCATCAGCTTTTTTTCATCACAAATGTTTCGAGGAATTTGGTATTGAAGTTTCCGGCGCGGAAGTCTTCGTTTTCCATCAGCTGCAGGTGGAAGGGAATGGTGGTTTTCACCCCCTCAATCACATATTCGCTCAGTGCCCGGTGCATGGTGTCGATGGCTTCTTCACGGGTTTGTGCCACGGTAATGAGTTTGCCGATCATGCTGTCGTAGTAAGGCGGAATGGTATAGCCCGCATACACATGGCTGTCTACCCGCACGCCATGCCCGCCCGGGGTATGGAGTACCGTGATCTTGCCGGGACTCGGCCGGAAATCATTGAAGGGATCCTCCGCATTGATGCGGCACTCGATGGCGTGCATCTGGGGGAAGTAGTTGCGGCCGCTCACCTTATGCCCGGCGGCGATTTTGATCTGCTCCTTGATGAGGTCGTAGTTGATCACTTCCTCAGTTACGCAATGCTCCACCTGGATGCGGGTGTTCATCTCCATGAAATAGAAGTTGCGGTGCTTGTCCACGAGGAATTCAATGGTGCCCACCCCTTCGTAATTGATGGACGAGGCCGCCTTGATGGCCGCTTCCCCCATGGCATGCCGCAGTTCGTCGGTCATGAAGGGAGAGGGTGATTCTTCCACCAGCTTCTGGTGACGGCGCTGGATGCTGCAGTCGCGTTCGCTGAGGTGACATACATTGCCGAACTGATCGCCGGCCACCTGGATTTCAATATGACGGGGCTCTTCCACGAATTTCTCCATGTAAATGCCGTCGTTCTTGAAGGCTGCCGCGGCCTCGGTTTTGGCGCCTTCAAAAGCCTTCTCAATTTCTTCTTCACTCCATACCACCCGCATGCCCTTGCCCCCGCCGCCGGCAGTGGCTTTCAGCATCACCGGGTAACCCACCCGGGCGGCTTCACGTTTGGCATGCTCCACGCTTTCGAGCAACCCCTCCACCCCGGGCACCACGGGTACCCCGGCAGCAATCATGGTTTGCTTGGCGGTGATCTTATCGCCCATCGCATTGATCATCTCAGGCGTGGGCCCGATGAATTTGATGCCGCTTTCGGTGCAGATCTGCGCAAAGCGGGCATTCTCAGCCAGAAAGCCATAACCGGGATGGATGGCATCGGCATTCGTGATTTCAGCCGCCGCCATGATGTGAGGGATGTTCAGGTAGGAGTCTACGCTGGCGGGCTTGCCGATGCACACGGCTTCATCCGCAAATTTCACATGCAGGCTGTCTTTATCGGCAGTGGAATAGATGGCCACCGTTTTGATGCCCATTTCCTTACAGGTACGGATCACCCGCAGGGCGATTTCTCCACGGTTGGCGATGAGTATTTTTTTGAACATAATTAGTTTTTGTTGGAGATGATCAGTTCTGGCTGTAATGTGCAAATCTGCAAATGTGCAAATTCCCCACCCTGAAGGTTGATCATCTGATCCTGTTATGGTTGACTTCATTTTCAGCACAAAGCCTGAATTCAGGACTGATGGCTGCGTTGTTTTGCCGTTTTCAAAATACTTCCCAGTAACCTGTTGATGCCATTCAGTTTTTCCGTCAGTAAATCTGGGTCAGGATACCCGGGAGATTGCTTACAAAGCATCAGCCAGTATTGCGTTTCATCTGCCTCCTTGGAGGCTATTTTAATTTTGTGCACAAAGTCAGCTTTACTTTCTGCATTCTGCGCCTCCATGGCATTGGCCCCGATAGAAGTTGCTGACTTCAATAGCTGCCTCGCGATTACAAATTTTCTGGATAACTCCAGCCTTTCGCAATAATCGATAGCCGATACCGAAAATTCAACCGCAAGCCGCAATAACGGATTGCTTTCAAAAAGCTCTTTTCTCATGTCAGTTGTATAAAGGGTTAAAGAAATACAGAGAAAAGCCTGAAAATCAAAAAGGCAACTCATTGCTACTGAACGCTGCCCTAATCATTTGCACATTGGTCCATTTGCACATTGGCACATTTGCCCATTGGTCCATTTGCACATTAGCACATTAGCACATTGGCCCATTTAAATCGGCTCCACCAAAAACAGCGGCTGGTCATACTCCACCGGGCTGGCGTCGTCAACCAGTACTTTCACGATGCGGCCGCTCACCTCGCTTTCGATTTCATTGAAAAGCTTCATGGCTTCGATGATGCACACCACCTTGCCGGGGGTTACTTCATCACCCACATTGGCGAATACCGGTTTGCCGGGACCGCTCTGGCGGTAGAAGGTGCCGATCATGGGGCTCTTGATGGTGAGCAGGTTGTCGGCCTTGGGAGCCGGAGCAGCCGGGGCGGCGGGGGCGGCAGGCGCAGCAGCGGCAGGAGCCGGAGCAGAGGGGGCGGCAGGCGCCAGGGCTACCGGGGCAGCGTGCCCGGCCACATACTGGGTAACGGGGTCTTTTTTCTGTTTGATGGTGACCTTCATCCCCTCCTCTTCAATCGTAATTTCTCCGATGTTGGTCTTGTTGATGAGCTTAACCAGCTCCTGGATTTGCTTGATGTCCATGATCAGGATTTAAGTGTTTTTTTAGGCAATCGGGCTGCTAAGGTAGGGAATGATTCATCAAAATACCAAAGATTGCCAGAAATAAAAAATGCACGAAATTCATCCAAAATGGGGATAAAATGGCTTAAAAACCCCGAAAATCAGGCAAAATCCGGTCAAAAAAGGCCAAAATCGAAAAGGGGACCCTTCTTTGAGAAAGGTCCCCTTTTAGCATGCGTTCAGTAGGAATTATTCCTTTACGCGTTCCACGTAATCCCCCGTTTTGGTGTTGATGCGGATCAGTTCGCCCTCGTTCACAAAGAGGGGCACATTCACGGTAGCACCGGTTTCAACGGTAGCGGGTTTGAGGGTGCGGGTGGCGGTATCGCCCTTAACACCCGGCTCGCTGTAAGTAACCTTGAGCACGATTTTATCGGGCAGTTCCACCCCCATCGGCTGCTCGGTTTCCCCGTTGATGAGTACGGCCACTTCCTGTCCGTCTTTCAGGAACTGGGGGGCATCCACCATATTTTCCGGAACGGTGATCTGTTCAAAAGTTTCGTTGTCCATGAAGCTGTAACCGCTGTCGTCCTTGTAGAGGAACTGGTAGGGCTTCTTCTCCACCCGTACCGGGAAGATGGTTTCGCCGCTGTTCCAGGTCACTTCGATGGTGCGGTTATTGTCTACCCCCTTGAGCTTGGCCCATACCTTGGCGGCTGCCCGGGCGGTTTTGTTTTGACCGAATTCAATTACGCTGTACAGGCTGCCATCAATTTTGATGATCAGGCCGGTCCTCATGTCTGCAGTAGTTGCCATGGTTTCTTTTTTATCTCGTCAGGTTTAATGTAAAATGCGGATCAGCGGATGCCCCGGTGGAAAAGCCAAACCGACGCCCGGCGCTGAACGGCTGCAAAAGTAGGCATACCGGGCTAAATCCGGAAATTTTAACATAGGTTTCCGCCTGCCCGGAATCATCAGGAAGGCGAATAATTTACTGATCCCGATCAGCCCGGCCAATCGGTTCAATCAATACCTTTGCTCCGCAAAAAATTCATTCACCAATAAAACGGATCACATGAAAGTAACTGTTGTAGGCGCGGGCGCGGTTGGCGCCACCTGTGCCGATAATATCGCCCGGAAAGAACTGTGCAACGAACTGGTACTGCTCGACATCAAGGAAGGCATTGCCGAAGGCAAGGCCCAGGACATGATGCAGACCGCCACCCTGCTGGGTTTCGACACCAAGATCACCGGCAGCACCAACGACTACAGCAAAACCGCCGGCAGTGATGTGGTGGTGATCACCAGCGGCCTGCCCCGTAAACCGGGCATGACGCGTGAGGAACTGATCGGCGTGAATGCCGGCATCGTGAAAGGGGTTTGCGAAAACATCCTCAAACACTCCCCCAACGCCATCATCATCGTGATCAGCAACCCGATGGATACCATGACCTACCTGGCCCTGAAATCCACCGGACTCCCGAAAAACCGCATCATCGGCATGGGCGGCACCCTCGACAGCAGCCGCTTCAAATACCAGCTGAGCCAGCACCTGGGCTGCAGCCCCTCCGACCTCAATGCGGTGGTGGTAGGCGGACATGGCGACACCACCATGATCCCCCTGATCAGCAAGGCCACCTGGAACAGCGTTCCCGTTACAAAATTCCTGAGCGCCGAACAGCAGGAAAAGATTGTGAAAGACACGATGGTAGGCGGCGCTACCCTCACCGCCCTGATCGGCACCTCGGCCTGGTACGCACCCGGCGCCGCCGGTGCTGCCCTGGTGGAAAGCATCCTGCGCGATGAGAAGAAACTGTTCACCTGTTGCGTATACCTGGAAGGCGAATATGGCCAGCAAGACATCTGCCTGGGCGTACCCGTTACCATCGGTCGCAACGGATGGGAAAAAATCATCGACTTCGGCCTGAACGCCGAGGAGCAGGCCGCTTTTGAAAAAAGCGCCGCTGCCGTACGCAGCATGAATGATGTGCTGGCTACCCTGTAAACACACACTTCCCGATATAAGAAAGCCTCCGGAAACGGAGGCTTTTTTGGGGTTTAGGGTTTAGCGTTTAGGGGTTTGGAAAGTTTAGGGAGGTGGGTGGCCGGCAGCATCGGTGTTTGCCTCACGAGAAAGGGAGCCTGCATCGCAGACTCCCTTTCTTAATATTATTCAATAAGGCCTGAGCGGACTCACCGCACAATCACCACCTGCACGATATGCCGGCGCTGATCGGGTCCCGTTACCTCCAGCTTATAGGTGCCGGCCGCCATCCGCGCCGGAAGCGCTACCTGCTTCCGGCCGTTGCCACCATCGTGCAGCAGCGGCTGTTGCAGGTACTGCTGACCGTTATCTCCCAGCAGCCGCACCTGGTACAACCCGGCTGCCATATGGCCCAGCTGTAAGCCCAGCGACTGACCGGTAACCGGATTGGGATAAACCGTGATGCCCGCACGAACCGCAGCAATCTTCACTTCCACCGCATCCGTCAATTCGGTTACGCCGGTATACGTCATGCCTTTCACCCGGTAGGTATAAGTGCCCGGCTGCAGGCCGGCGTCGGTGTAAGTCCAAACCGGCGACTGACCGGCTTTATGACTTACCGTTGCCACCGGCTCAAAATCGCCGCCGGCAACAGCCCGCTCCACTTCAAACTGCCTGATGGCTGATTCATTTTCAAGCTGCCAGTTCAGCACCACATCCGTAGCCAGGCCCGTGGCCTGAATATGGGTAAAGCGCACCGCACGGCGGAAGATCAGGTAGAACCGGTCTGCCGCAGCAGAAGCCGACTCAGCATTCACCTCAAAATCATAACGGGTTACGCCTTCCATATTCAACGGCGTACTGGTTTTCAGGTAACGGTCTTCCAGGTAAGCCTGCAATCCGCCCTGGCTCATCCGCTCCGCTTCCAGCTGCAAACGATACTGCAAACGACGGGTGCGACGCAGGTTATACTGCAGGGTGTCGCCCCGCTTCAGCGGCGGACGGCGGTCAACAATAAACAGGTTGCTGCCATTGCTGATGCCAAAGGTTTCGTTGATGTTGGTAAAGCGCACCACATCATAAGCATCCTCCCCGGCGCTGAAGGCCGGATCAAACTGCGCCAGGTTGCCATCAGCGGGCGTGGCACTGCCATCACTGTTCAGGATGTACAGGTTGGTGTTCAGCGAGGGCAACTGCCGGCGGTTGATGGGCCTGAACAGGGTAAGGTTATTGGCCGAAGACTTGGAGGATTCAAAGAATTTAACCTTGGGCGTCGCTCCGATGGTTTCCACCAGCACGGCCTGCTTGGACTGGATCACCTTGGTTTGCGTACTGCTGCTGGGCGTAATGGTGTTCAGGTCACGGTCCACCACCACATAACCGCCTACCGCATTGAGCTTGGGATCCCAGGCATGGAAGCGGTTGGCCACATTTTCAAGCGTAACCAGATCAAAATCCACCGGTGAAGCATAGGGGTTACCGATCACCGTGTAGCGGTGGGTGCCGGCATCCGGATTACAGTTAAAGGTGTAATCCTGGTGCTGGATAAAACCGGTGTCACTCAGCGTGGTTTCATTCACCGTGCCAAACTGGTTGAATGCGTCCACATTGGCCGGCGTACGGTCGCCCCGCACAAAGATGAAGTACCCGATATTATCCGGCACGCCGCTTACCCCGCCGGTGTTGGCGATCAGGCTGCTCTTCGTGTCCGACACGCCTTCCCAGATGCTCGTCACCGGGTTGAAGCGGCGGAGCGAGAAATTATTGAGCGGCGATGCATCCAGCCCGTTGGTGCTGCTGGGGTTCGGTCCGGTGACATAGGTACCCACGCCCGGAAGCGTTTGGTTACCCCCCACCTGCCAGGAATTGAATACCGAGCGGGTAGCCGATGCCGTTACCGGCGCCGTGATGATGCGCCAGGCCCTGCGCCCGGGGAAATAACGCTCTACCACAAAACGACCGTTGCCATAGTTGATGTTCACACCTGCAGCAACCGGGGCCACCCGCGCTGTTTGGGTAGCCGTGGATTTGAGGTTGAGGAAATGATCGCCGAGCGACAGGGTGATCGTGTTGTTCAGTTCCAGGGCACCTTCCACATCCGTACTGCCCGACAGCGATTTCACCCCGCTGTTCGACAAACGCAGGTTATGGTAGGTGCTGCCCGTGCTGAGCCCCGCGGTGAAGGGCACAATGGTTTGTGCGCCCGCCCCGTTGTAGTCCACCGTACTGCCGGTAAAGGTATACGTGTTGGTGCCCCGGGTAAAGGCGCCGGCCACGCCGGTGACCGCGCCATTCACAAAGGTCCGCGCGCCGGTGGAGGTGGAGGTAAGGTTGAAATAATTTTCCGCGGCAATCGTCTGTGCACCGGCACTGTTGTACGATACCGTGCCCGATCCACTGGTGAACGTGGAGGCCGTTTTCGTCCAGCTGCCCGTTTGCAGGTTAAAGGTGCCGCCGCCGGTCATGTTCAGCGTTCCCCCGCCCGACAGCGAGAAGTTGCCGTTCACATTGATCACATCCGCCGGGTTGCCGGTGGAGAGCGAATTGCCGGTAACCGAAAGATTAAAGCAATTGGCCACGTTGCCGTACTGCACCGCATTGCCGGCATTGGCTACATTGTCCACCACACAGGGCCGGGGAGCAGTACCATCTATCACCACGCTGATCGTAGAGGTGGGCACTTCCCTGGAATCCCAGTTGGCACAATCAAACCAGTCGCTGCTCCGGGTGCCCGTCCATTTGCCATCGGCCGGCACACCGGGATTCACGGTAAAAGTACAGGGGATTGCAGCGTTACTATAGTCTGTATTGTTGGCATAGGGAGTCCAGTTGGCGACGTCATTGATCCGGGTGATCCAGCCCAGCCTGGTGGCAGCCGTGGTGGGGCCGGTGTATTTGTACTTGCCGATATCGGTCGCCAGGTTCAGGTTGGTGGAGAAGCAGCCCATCTGCGGGAACAGGCGCGAACCCTGCGTCGTCCAGGTAGTGGGCGTATTGCCGATATTGGGTTTCCAGTCAATACCCGTCCAGCCATAGAGGATCTTGCCATCTGTAGTGGCATCATGACCGGTAGCGCTTCCGCTCGGCGAAGTCCAGGTACCGCCCTGCGAGAACCATACCTGGTCGTTGGAGTTCAGGTTAAAATTACTGCCGCTGTACAAGGCATAAGGATTGATCGTCCAGTTGGCATTATCATTCACCCCGCATCGCAGGATAGAGAAAGAGGAGTTGGCGCCCTGGATCACAAAAACGGTTCCCGCCGGCGCAGGGGTTCCGCCGGTATAGGTCATCCGTACCACGCCTTCCGTGGTGCCCCACTTGCCGGCCGTGGTTCTTTCATACCCATTGTCCGTCATGTAGAAACTGGTGCCGGTGGCAATATCCTTGAACACCACAAAGGCAATCTCATCCACGTTGTTGGCATTGTTGTTGTTCACCGCCAGGATCGCAAAATCACCGGGCGCAAAGGTGGTGGTCGTATTGATCACATAGCTGGCAGAGGTACCGTTGCTGAGGCCGCTGCTGGCTGCAGTCATCGTAAAGGTGCCCGTAGCAGTGTGCCGGATACCCGTAAAGGTGGCCACGCCGCTGATGGCGGTGGCACTGAGCGTTGTACCCTGCAGGCCGGCGCCGGCAGTAGAGGTAAGGCTGACGCTTTGGGCGAAACCCAGGTCGATATTGTTGTTGGCATCATAAGCAGTCACCACCACGTTGGGCAGCATCACATCATTCTGCCCGGTATTGCTGGGCTGTACCGTGAACACCAGCTTGGTGGCCACCACACATACCACATCTTTGGTAACATCGGTAGTGGCAACAGCCGCGCCCGTATTTTTTCCGGATGAACCACTGGCTGCCAGCGTGATGTTGGCCGGGGTAATGCTGAAGCGGAACACGCGTCCGTCAATCGTGGCCGGTATCGTGGTGGTGGCTTTGAGGCTGATGCGCAGCGACAGACTCACGGTGTCGTTATCCGCCACTGTGAGCAGCGGCGCACCGCTGAAGCTGATGCTGGTACCGGTGATCACCCCCGTGCTGATGAGGGTGCTGCCGTTGAAGAGGGCGGCAGACTGAATATTCGTCCAGTCGGCAACGGTATTGCCCGTTCCCTGCGTAATCACGATGCTGTTCACAATGGTGGGCAGGGCATCCAGATCAGGGGCCGAAGCACCGCCATCCCGCACCTGGAACTGCCATACCTGCACGCCGTTAGCCA
This sequence comes from Ferruginibacter sp., assembly GCA_041911275.1. GTDB lineage: Bacteria > Bacteroidota > Bacteroidia > Chitinophagales > Chitinophagaceae > Ferruginibacter. Next base: position 17,873 of record JAYRPG010000032.1, read on the forward strand.
CCGTAGCAATATTGCCATTGATCACGGAAGAAACACAACTGCTTTCGCCGCCCAGGCTTACGATGTCCGAGAGCAGACTGCCCGTGGCAAAACTGGTGACCGCTCCTACGCTGACATAACAGTTGCTGGCGCTGTTGAATTCAAACACCGCCACATGGTAAACCGTATTGCTGGCGAGGTTGGTGAGCGCCACCGAGTTGCCCGTACCATTGAACACGGTTCGGCCGGTACCCGGTGCAAAGAGGGGCGCAGCAGAGAAACTGGAATTGGCCGAATAGCTGGTGCCATTCACCGGCGCACCGGTTACTGCGCTGCCGGCATTCACCACCACCAAACGGTTGGTGCCGCTGCCGTTCGTCCAGCCCAGGGTGGCCGTGGTGGCCGTGATGGCCGAAGCGTTCACCGCACTGGCATTGGTAGCCGGTATGTTACAGGCCGTGGTGGCCGAGCCGGTATTGGCGTCGTTCGACACCAGGTAACAGTTGGTGCCTGCATATTCAAAAACCTGGAAATAATAGGGCGTATTGGGTAAGAGGCCGGTTACGGTCACCGATCCGCCCGTTCCGCTGTACACCACTTTTTCATTGGTGGCAATGGTGGGCAGGGCCGTGGAGAAATCACTGGTGCCGGGCAGGTAGCTCACACCCGAAGTGGGGAAGCCCGTTACGGGAGAACCCTGCTTAACCACCACGATGCGTCCGTTGCCGCCGGTGCCCGCGCCGAAGTTGATGGTTAAACTGGTGGGCAGCACGGAGCTAACGTTTGTAAAGGTAGCCTGGCCGGTAGGCGTTACGCAACCGTTATAAGCCGTTACATAGATGTCGTCGAAATTGATGCGGTGGCTGCCGCTGGTTTCCAGGTTAACGATGCGGAAACGCACATTGGTGGCAATGTTCACCAGGATATTGGCCGTTTGCACCGTAGAGGTGGCTGTGAACACCGCACTCGTATAGGCCGTCCAGGTAGTGCCGTTATTCGTTGAAGCCTGCAGCTGCCAGGTACTGCTGGGGTCGGAGCCATAAGTACGGTAACTCAGCCGCACCACCCCCAGCGAGGCAACGTTGAAGAACATGGTGATGTTGCCGTTGATGTTCACGCGGGCCGACTGGTTGCCGATGATAAAGTCGTTGACCACATCCGTAGCCAGCAGGGCTTCGTTGAAGGCCCATACCCCGGCAGTACAGAGCACCGCTGAAGGCGCGTAGGACGCCTTGGTACCGGTTTCAAAATTTTCCCAGGCAACAGGGTTCACCGAAAGCACCGCCGTATTGGAGGGCAGATCGGCACAGGCGCCGGCCTTCACCAGGCAGCGGTAACGGTAACCGTTATAACCGATGGGCGCGCCCGTAAGGGTGAGGGTGCTGTTGGTGGCGCCGGCATATACGCCGCCGTTCACCACGTCATTAAACCCGCTGCCCTCATCCACCTGCCACTGGTAGCCGGTGGCATTGGCTGCGGTAACGCTGAAGCTGGTATTGGCGCCGGCATTGATGTTGCGGTCGGCCGGCTGCACACTGATGGTGGCCGGTGCATTCACCGTAAGCGTGATGCTGCCGCTGCCTGCCGACCAGCAGCCGTCGGTGCTCTGCGCGGTAACATAGTAGGTGCCGCTGGCGTTCACCGGGTAGGCTGAGCTGGTGGGCAGAAGGTTGCTCTGCCCGTTCAGCGTGGTGCCCTGCCAGTAAAAAGTGGTGTTGGGATCGGGCGCCATCGCATTCAGCGAATTGCTGCCGCAGGAAGGATTGGCGCCCGCCGCCACCGGGTTGCCCGGGGTGGCCGGCAAGGGATTGATGGTAACCGTTATGTTGTTGGACTGTACCGCCGTGGACGTGATGCAGGAGAGCGAACTCGACAGCTGGCAGCTGATGACATCTCCGTTCACCAGCGAGCTGCTGGTATAGGTGGCCAGGTTGGCGCCGGGGATATTGATGCCATTCTTCTTCCACTGGTAGCCGGGCGTACCGCCATTAACGGGGGTAGCCGTAAACGTGATGCTGTTGCCCGCACAGGAGGGATTGGCGCCCGCCGTGATGGCAATGCTCACCGAAGGCACCACCGCAGCGGTGATGCTGATGTTGTTGCCGTTGTCGGCGCTCACCACCGGGGTGGCATCCGCACTCACAATCCGCACGCGGTAGAGGCCGCCGGGTGTTTGACCCGCCGGCACCACACCGGTGATGGTTCCCGGGGTAATGGTACCCGACAGCTGCACGGTGCCGGAAACAAAGCTGCCCGCGGCATTCGACAGCTCAATGGCCGGCGTGGTAACCGTACCGCTGGTAACATAGTTGAGTGTAATGGTATTGTTCACCGCGCCGTTGCAGAAGCTGGCGCCAGGCAGTTGTGCCGCCGGGGTAAGGGTGATGCTGTTGCCCGAGGGCGGCGTATAGATCACCTGCAGGCTGTTGCCCGACTGCTCTACGGAGAAGGTACCGGTGAAGCTAAAGCCCGAAGGCGCGATGGTAAAATTGGCCGGATTGAAACCCACGATGCTGGTGCCCGTGGCAATCACCCAGGTATAGGACCCGTTGTTGTTGAACCCGTTGCTGCCTACGGCGTTGAGGTTGATGGTGATGGGACCGGTGGCGACATTGATGGCGCCGTTGGCGTTCAGGAAATCCCAGCCACTGGAGCCGCCCTGCGTACCGCTTACATTGCTCACCTCGCAGAGGTAGCTGGAGCCGGCGCCGAAGGTTACCGCGCCGGTATTGAAGGTGCCCGTGGTGCTGGCTGCGCCGCCGGGCGATATGGCGCCGTTCAGGGCTACCGAACCCGCTGCATTGCCGCTGCCGCCGAGGGTGGCGCCGCCGGCTACCGTAATGGCACTCTGTACCGTGGTGGAGCCGTTCACCAGCAGGCTGCCGCCGTTGACGGTGGTGGTACCGGTATAGGTGTTGGCACCGGTAAGAGTTTGTATACTATTACCTGTTTTGGTGAAGGAACCCGTTCCGCTGATCACCCCGCCATAACTGGTATTGGTGCCGTTGTTGTTGCCTACACTTAACGCGCCGGAACCCAGTTCAATGTTACCACCCGTGGTGCCGCCACCGGCGATGGAACCGGCAGCATTATTCAGGTTATTTAATTGAAAGCGGGCTCCTGCTGTGTTGGCAAACACCAATGCATTATCGGGAGGCAGACAGTTGGCAACACCCGCCCGGAGGATACCTGAGTTGATGGTGGTGGTGCCGGTATAGGTATTGGCGGCATTGGACAAGACAACAAAACCCGACGAAATGGAAGCAATGTTTAAGCCCACACCAGCATTGCCGCTGATCACGCCGTTAAAAGTATAGGTAGCAACACCGCCGATGGTAATGGTACGCGTAGATGCCCCCAACGACACCGCGTTGGAAAAAATGATGGGACCAGTACCTGCCGCCACATTCACGGCATCTCCCAGTTGAATATTGCCCCCGAAATTGATGCTGGAGGAAGCGATGGTACGGGTGGTGGCACTTGCCGTAGTGATCACGCCCCCATTTAAAGTAAGGGGGCCATTGCCAAACGGATTGTTCCCATTAATGGTCACCAAACCGGCATTCATGGTAAAACCACCCGGATAAGCGTTATTCTGTGCTCCGATATTCCAACGGCCCGCACCATTCTTAATAAAACCAGTACCAGCCCCGAAACTCACATTCTGATTGTTCCAGGTTAATGTAGCACCACTTGCCACATCCACGGTTCTTACAGCGCCTAGTGTACTTAGAGTTCCTGCCCCCGTCCATGTCGTAGTGCCACTAGTTACACTGATGTTTCCAACTCCAGGGTTCGTTGTGCCGTCGTAAGAAATTGCACTATTCGCTGTAAAGACAATATTGGAACCAGCCACCCAAGCCGATGTAAAAGGTGCAATACCAGTTGTGCTCCAGTTGGAAGAGGTAATCAATGCACCCGTTCCATCAATTCTCCAGTACAACTGCGCCTGGCCTGAGGCAGCCAGCAGCAGGGCAGCAGACAGGAAGAGCAGGTGCAGCCGGCGGGTGCACAGCAATACCATTTGTTTCGGGCGGAAAGAAGAGCGTAAAAATGCGTTCATACGTTCGTGTTAATGGTGCACCATTGAAAAGTGCACGTATTGAATGATGTCCAATCTTTCACCGGATGACAGGCCGGTGAACCTGATTACAGCTTTGTTGATTCAAGGGTTCAGCAAGCGGGGATTTTTTTCAAAGGATATGGATAAGCAAAGATAATCCAGCGGCCGCGCAGAACGCTGTTTCGCTGGTTATTAATTTGTTAGCACTGCAGCGCCTTCCGGTGCTGCGTGGATGGGCCTGTCAACCGTTGCCGCTTTCAAACGTGTACAGCTCACCGTCCTTTCCCAGAAAGCATTGTGCCAGAAAGCAGTTCCGGGAGGGCGGACCAGGCCGCAGTCCGCTGAAAGGCAGTTTAAATTGTAAATTATGCATTTTTATTCGAATAATTTTACAAAAAATACAGCAGAAGCCGCCTGGATTTGCAGATTTACACAGGCTGTGGATAATTTCAACCCGTCCTGTCCGGCCTGCCGGGCCCCTTTTCTTCCGGAATCCGGAAAATTCGTCCCGGCGGCGTCCCGGCGGCGTCCCGGCGGTGGTTTCGCTAACCTGCACCCAAACCGGAACGATACCTCTCCGCGCAACCCCGACGATGTCCCGGCGGTGGTTTCGCTAACCTGCACCCAAACCGGAACGAATA
>JAYRPG010000033.1:0-22145 GCA_041911275.1 Ferruginibacter sp.
GGTGGAGGTCTGGAAGATGGGGCATTTAACGGCCCCTTCACTCCATTGCGGTTTGTACCCGTAGCTCATCATCAGGCTTTCGGGTGAAAAATGATGCTGGCTCATAACCCTGTTTTGTATCCCAAAGTTTCTGCATCCCGCACGGATAAGCTATGACCTTGGTTAGGGGAAAACCTAAGTGTGGTTGGAACTTCGGGGTCTTTTGCCATTCACGGTAAAGAATTACCGGTCCGGATGATCAAGATCATCTTTTGATTAAGCACCCGGGTATAGTTTTGCGCCATTACCGCCGTATGAGCATCTGGAAAAATATCATCCGTAAGCCTTCCTGACGCTGGTCTTCCCCATCTGTTTCTCTGTTTTTATTGTTCATCAGCCGCGAGGCTGCAACCTTTTTATTATGAAGACCATCATAGAACCTTTCCGCATTAAATCGGTGGAGCCCATCCGCTTTACCACCCGCGAAGAGCGCCGGCTGATCCTGGAGAAGGCGGCGTACAACGCTTTCCGCATTCATGCCGATGATGTGCTCATCGATCTGCTCACCGACAGCGGTACCAGTGCCATGAGCAGCCATCAATGGGCAGGTATCATGCAGGGCGATGAAAGCTATGCCGGGAGCAGCAGTTTCTTCCGCTTTGAAGAATCGGTGCGCAGCATCACCGGTATGCCTTATATCATCCCTACCCACCAGGGCCGCGCTGCGGAGAAGATTATTTTCAGCATCCTGGGCGGGGCGGGTAAAACCTTTATCAGCAACACCCTGTTTGATACCACCCGCGCCAATATTGAGTTTTCGGGAGCCGAGGGCATTGATCTGCTGTGTCCCGAGGGCGCCCATCCGCAGATTCCGGCGCCTTTCAAGGGCAATATGAATACCGAAGCCCTGCAGGAAGTGATCGGGCGTACCGGCGCTTCCCGTATCCCGATGGTGATCCTAACGGTAACGAATAACTCAGGAGGCGGCCAGCCGGTGAGCATGGCCAATATCCGCCGCGTCAAGGAAATCTGCAGCGCTGCGGGCATTCCGCTGTTCCTCGACGCCTGCCGCTTTGCGGAGAATGCTTACTTCATCCAGCAGCGTGAGGCTGGCTTTGCCGCTAAAACCATTCCGGAAATAGCGCGTGAAATGTTCAGCTATGCCGATGGCTGCACCATGAGCGCCAAAAAAGATGCCTTCGCCAACATCGGTGGGTTCCTGGCCATGCGGGATTTTGACCTGGCCATCCGCTGCCGTAACCTGCTCATCATTACCGAGGGCTTCACCACCTATGGCGGTCTTGCCGGCCGCGACCTGGAAGCCATTGCCATCGGCCTGCAGGAGGTGATGGATCAGCATTACCTCCAGTACCGCATCCGCAGCATCGAATACCTCACCGACAAACTGGTGGCGGCCGGTGTACCGGTCATGCGGCCGGCGGGCGGACACGCCGTGTACCTCGATGCCCGCGCTTTCCTGCCCCAGATTCCGGTGGATCAGTATCCGGGCCAGTCGCTCGTTTGTGCCCTTTACGAATGCGGGGGTATCCGCAGCGTGGAGATCGGATCACTGATGTTTGGCAAATATGATGCGGAGGGCAGGCTGATTCCGGCAGCGATGGAACTGGTGCGCCTGGCCATACCCCGGCGGGTGTACACCCAAAGTCATATTGATTACGTGGCAGAGGTGATCCTTGAAGTATTCGCGCAGCGCCAAGCCCTGCAAGGTCTGCAGATCACTGAAGAAGCACCGCTGCTCCGGCATTTTACCGCCAAGCTGCGCCCGGTGGTGCAGAACGGATGAGCCGCAGGCCGGTGGAGGTCCCGGGTTCATCACTAGGGGGCCACTGCTGCCAGGCTGATTGTAAACCAATTTAAAAACACTGTTATGCCAAACAAAATCAGGAAGAGCTGGGCCGAGCCTTACAAAATCAAGATGGTGGAGCTGCTGAAAATGACCACCCCTGCCCAGCGGAAGAAAGCCCTGAAAGAAGCGGGCTTCAATACTTTTTTACTGCGTTCAGAAGACGTGTACATCGATCTGCTCACCGACAGCGGTACCAGCGCCATGAGCGACCAGCAGTGGGCGGGTATGATGCTGGGCGATGAAGCCTATGCGGGCAGCCGCAATTTTTATCACCTGGAAGATGCCATCCACGAGTATTACGGATACAAATATGTGGTGCCCACCCACCAGGGCCGCGGCGCCGAGCACATCCTCTCCAAAATCATGATTAAGAAGGGCGACGTGGTGCCCGGCAACATGTACTTCACCACCACTCGCCTGCACCAGGAACTGGCGGGCGGAAAATTTGAGGACATCATCATTGATGAGGCCCATGATCCGGAGAGCCTGCATCCGTTCAAGGGGAATGTAGACCTCAATAAACTGGAGGCACTGATCCGCAAACACGGTGCAGCCCGTATCCCTTATGTGAGCATTGCCACCAGTGTGAATATGGCCGGTGGACAGCCCATCAGTATGCAGAACCTGAGGGAACTGCGGGCCCTTACCCGCAAGCACGGCATCCGTGTGATTCATGACATGACGCGGGTAGCCGAGAATGCCCATTTCATCCAGCGCCGCGAAGCGGGATACCAGCGGAAGAGCATCCGGCAGATTGTGAAAGAAATCTGTTCCCTCACCGATGGCGCCACCATGAGCGCCAAAAAGGACGCCCTCGTGAATATCGGTGGATTTCTGGCCATCAATGACTGGGATATTTTTGAGGAAGCCAGGAATATGGTGGTGGTGTATGAGGGGTTACATACTTACGGCGGACTAGCCGGCCGCGATATGGAGGCCATGGCCATCGGTATCGGGGAGAGTGTGAACGATGCTCATATTCATGCACGGGTGGGCCAGGTGGTTTACCTGGGCGAACAGATGATGCAGTACGGCATCCCGATTGTACAGCCCATCGGCGGCCATGGCATATTCGTGGATGCCAAAAAATTCCTGCCGCATATTCCGCAGGATCAGTTTCCCGCGCAAACGCTGGCCGCTGAAGTGTACCTCGATTCGGGTGTACGCACGATGGAACGCGGTATCGTTTCTGCCGGGCGCAAAGCCAACGGAGAGAACTACTATCCCAAGCTGGAACTGGTGCGCTTCACCATCCCGAGGCGGGTATACACGCAGGCCCATATGGATGTGATCGCTGAATCCACGGCCCGGGTATTTGCGCGGCGCGAAAAAATCAGGGGACTGAAGATGGTGTATGAACCGAAATACCTGCGGTTCTTCCAGGCGAGATTTGAACGGGACTGAGGTTTTGGAATTCAGGGTTCAGGGCAGCGCTCGTATTCACGGGAACTGTCCTGAACCTTAATTATTTTCCAGTGCTGCTTCCCGCTTCCATTCCAGCTTTTTGCCAAAGCCCAGTTTGCTGTCGGTGAATTTGATGTGCTCGAGCCGGATGGTCCAGAGTTTGCCGGGGTGTGCCACAGCGAGGGGATGGCGCCGGTAATAGATAGCGGCGGCATCGCGGCAGGCAGGATCCTCTTCGGGCAGCAAGCTGCCTTCGAACTGTATGCCCTGGATGTGCAGCTTGCTGAGGGCGTCGGGCAGAATGGTTCCGGCAACGCGGGGATGAGCGGCCAGCAGCTGCGAATGATGCGCTTCCGGTGCGGATTTGTAAATGAGGATACCCTTACCGGGATGAAAGGCGTAAAAACAACTGAAGCAGTAAGGATGTTCATCCGGGCCGGTACAGCAGATGCTCGCGCAGGTTTGTGCGCTCATGAAGTCCTGCAGGTTGCGGAGATCCATCGGGTTTATTTTTTTCCTTCCAGAATTTTGATATAGTTCGCCCGTTCATAGGCGGTGGGGTCGGAGATGTTGCGCTGGCTCATGCTGCCGCGGAAATCCTGCAGGCTGCTGAAGCCCATGCGGTCCATCCACAACTGCAAATCCCGGTTCATGTTGCCGAGATAGGGGATGCCGTTTTTGTACAACGAGGAGGCCGTCATCACCACATCTGCGCCGGCCAGCAGGTATTTGATTACCTCCACCACGCTCTGAACGCCGGTGGTGGCCGCCAGCGACAGTTTTACCTTGCCATACAGCAGGGCGATCCAGAGCAGGGGCAGCCTGATTTCACTGGCCACGCTGTAGTGCAGGTCGTTCACCACGGCCAGTTCGTTGATGTCGAAATCGGGCTGGTAAAAGCGGTTGAAGAGCACCAGGGCATCTGCGCCGGCTTCCTGCATGCGCAGGGCCATATTGCCGGTGGAACTGAAATAGGGATTCAGTTTAACGGCTACGGGTATCTTCACCGTCCGGCGGATGGCTTCTATGATATTCAGGTAGCGGTGCTCCACTTCGGAAGATGACATCTGCAGGTCGCCGGGGATGAAGAAGATGTTCACTTCAATGCCGTCCGCACCGGCCTGTTCAATCTGACGCGAATAGTCGATCCAGCCCTCGGGTGTGATGCCATTGAGGCTTCCGATAATGGGGATGCTCACGCGTTCCTTGGCTTTCCGGATGTGTTCGAGGTATTCGTCTACGCCTACATTATAGTCATCCAGATCCGGAAAAAAGTCGGCAGCTTCTGCGAAAGCATACTGGGTACCGGCTACGGCACTGCTGAAGCGGGCTGCTTCCTGGCGGATCTGCTCTTCAAAAAGGGAGAACATCACCACCGCACCTGCGCCATTGTCTTCCATCTGAACGATATGATCGGTTTTTTCACTCAAGGTGCAGGCGGATACCAGGAGGGGGGAGCGGAGGTCCAGTCCCATGTAGGTGCTGTTGAGTTTCATCTTTGCTGTTTTTCAGCCGCAGGGCCTCAGGGTCTTGCGGAGTGAGGTTGATAAAATGTGATGTGCCAGATGCCGCGCCAGGCGCCTTCTTTGAAGTTCACGGCCTGGTCGGAAGGATATTTCTCCCGCAGGGCGGACGCGGTAGCCGGGCTGATGTCCTTATTCAGACTGCCATGGCAGGCCAGGCACATGGCCTGGAGCATGATCGGTTTAAAATAATGCCGGTTGCCGGAGGCATCCTGTTGCAACAGGGGAGCGGCTTTTTGCCCGCTGCTGAACTGTTTCCCGAACTGTTCCAAAACCAGTGCTTCCAGTGAATCGGGGGCATTGGCCGGATTCCGGAGCCAGGATGAAGTGCGTTTCACGGCTGTTCCCGCTCCGGCAAAGCTGCCGGTGAGGGGCAGGGCAGCGGTTTGGCAGAAACCGATGGCGCCGGGGTATCCTTTCTCTGCGATGGCCTGCAGCAGCGATTGCCGCAGGGTATCGAAGGTGCGGCTGATCAGGCTGTCGCCGCGATGCTGCCACATACTGTCGCTTTCGCCGCTGTTGGCTGCGGTTTCTGTTCCCTGCCGGCATTGGGCCAGCAGCAGGAGCAGCAGGAGGGAGATGATCAGTCGGTTCATCAACGGCGCTGGTTTTGCGTTCAGGCTACCGGAACAAATTCACTGGCTTTTTTGGTGGCCAGCTCTTCGTAGGTTTTCCATTTCAGGTTCACCAGTTCCTGGGCGCGGCTCATGAGGGTATCCGCCGCTTCGGGGTTGGTGAGCGTGAGTACCTTGTACCGCAGTTCATTGTACGCATAATCCTTCAGCGGCACGGTGGGCCGCGGCGAATCGAGTACAAAGGGATTCTGGTTCTTTTTGCGCAGCGCGGGGTTGTAGCGCAGCAGGGGCCAGTGTCCGCTGGCTACGGCTTTGTGCTGCTGGTCGAGGCCGTTCTTCAGGTCGTATCCGTGGGCAATGCAGTGGCTGTAGGCCAGGATCAGCGACGGACCGTCATAGGCTTCTGCTTCCCGCATGGCGAGCAGGGTTTGCTGCGGGTTGGCGCCAAAGGCCACCCGGGCCACATATACGTTACCGTAAGAGATGGCCTGCATGGCCAGATCTTTTTTGCCCACGGCTTTACCGCCGGCGGCGAATTTTGCCGTGGCCGCGGTGGGTGTGGATTTGGACGACTGGCCGCCGGTATTGGAATACACTTCTGTATCCAGCACGAGGATATTGATGTTGCGGCCGCTGGCCAGCGCGTGGTCGAGACCGCCATAGCCAATGTCGTAGGCCCATCCGTCGCCACCCACCAGCCATACGCTGCGGCGCACGAGCTGATCGGCTACGGAGAGCAGGTGCTGCGCGGCGGCACCTTTGATATCCGGCAGGAGCAGCTTGAGTTCGTCTACCCGTTTGCGTTGCTCCGCAATTTCTGATTCCAGGGTTTGAGGGGCCTCCGTGATGGCTTTCACCCGGTCTGCGCCCAGCTGATCCTGCAGGCTGTTCAGCAGGATATGGGCCATCTGTGTTTGTTTATCGGCCGTGATGCGCATGCCCAGTCCGAACTCGGCATTGTCTTCAAACAGCGAGTTGCTCCAGGCCGGACCCCGTCCTTCGGCATTCACCGCCCAGGGCGTGGTGGGCAGGTTGCCGCCGTAAATGGAGGAGCAGCCGGTGGCGTTGGCAACCAGCAGGCGGTCGCCGAAGAGCTGCGACAGCAGTTTGAGATAGGGGGTTTCGCCGCAACCTGCACAGGCGCCTGAAAATTCAAACAGCGGTTCGAGGAACTGGGCGCCGTGCACGGTGGAGAAATCGATGCGGGAGCGGTCGTTCCAGGGGATATTTTCAAAGAATTCAATATTGCTGCGTTCTTTTTCGAGGATGGGTTCCTTCTCGCCCATGTTGATGGCTTTGCGGGAGCGGTTGGCCGGATCAGTGGCCGGGCATACTTCCACGCAAAGGTTACAGCCGGTGCAGTCTTCCAGGTACACCTGCAGCGAATACTTGGTTTCCGGGAATCCGCGGGCATTGATGGGGGCGGATTTGAAGCCTTCCGGGGCCTTGCCGAGGAACTGCTCGTGGTAGAATTTGGCGCGGATGACGCTGTGCGGACACACATAGGCGCAGTTGCCGCACTGGATGCACACGTCGGGTTCCCATACGGGCACGAGATCGGCGATGTTGCGTTTTTCCCACTGGGTGGTGCCGCTGGGGTAGGTGCCGTCTACCGTCATTTTACTTACCGGCAGGTCATCACCGTGGCCGGTCATCATGAGGGCAGTCACCTCTTTCACAAAGGCCGGTGCTTTGTCGGATACCGTCAGCAGGTCAACCGTTTCAGCGGAAACCTTACCGGGATAGCTCACCTCATAGAGGTGTTCCAGGGTGGCATCCACTGCCCGGAAGTTCTGCTCAATCACTTTCGGCCCTTTCTTGAAATAGGTTTTTTCAATGGCTTTTTTGATCTGCTTGATGGCTTCTTCCCGCGGCAGTACGCCCGACAGGGCAAAGTAGCAGGTTTGCATGATGGTGTTGATGCGGCCGCTCATGCCGTTTTCGCGGGCAACGGTGGTGGCATCAATGACATAGACCTTCAGTTGTTTGCTGATGATTTCCTGCTGCACCTGTCCGGGCAGTTTATCCCACACCTCATCTTTGCTCCAGGGGCTGTTGAGCAGGAAGGTGCCGCCCGGCGCGGCGAATTCCAGCATTTCCACCTTTTCCACAAAATTGAACTGGTGGCAGGCGATGAAGTCAGCCTTCGAAATCAGGTAAGGTGCACGGATTGGTTCGGGACCAAAGCGCAGGTGCGAAACCGTGCGGGCGCCCGATTTTTTGGAGTCGTACACAAAGTAGCCCTGTGCGAACAGGCTGGTGTTTTCGCCAATGATTTTGATGGTGTTTTTGTTGGCGCCCACGGTGCCGTCTGCTCCGAGCCCGAAGAAGAGGCCCTGGCGCCATTTTGATTCATCCAGTTTGAAGCCGGGGTCATAGTCCAGGCTGGTAAAGGTTACATCATCCACAATGCCCACGGTAAATCCGTTTTTGGGCTGGGGCCTGATCAGTTCATCCAGTACGGCTTTGACCATGGCCGGTGTAAATTCTTTGGAGGATAAGCCATAGCGGCCGCCCACCACCTTGGGCAGGCTGCTGATTTTACCCTGCTGCAGTGCTTCCACCAGGGTGGTGAGCACGTCCTGGTACAGGGGTTCGCCGGAGGCGCCGGGCTCCTTGGTGCGGTCGAGTACGGCGATGGTTTTGACTGTGGCCGGCAGTACGGCTATAAAATGTTCAAGCGAGAAGGGGCGGTATAGCCTTACGGTGAGTACACCGGTTTTACGGCCTGCCTGGTTCAGGGCTTTTACGGTTTCTTCAGCGGTTTCGCTGCCGGACCCCATGATCACGATCACCTGTTCGGCATCCGGTGCGCCGGTATATTCAAAGGGGCGGTAGTGCCGGCCGGTGAGGCGGGCAAATTCCTCCATCACTTCCTGTACAATGCCCGGTGTCTGGTTGTAAAAACGGTTCACGGTTTCGCGGCCCTGGAAATACACATCCGGATTCTGGGCGGTGCCGCGAATGAAGGGATGATCGGGATTGAGCCCCCGGCTGCGGTGGGCAATCACTAGTTCGTCGGGGATCATGGCCCGCAGCTGGTCGTCGTTCAGGAGTTCCAGTTTGTTGACTTCATGCGAAGTACGGAACCCGTCGAAGAAATGGACAAAGGGTATGCGTGACCGTAAGCTGGCGGCCTGGGCAATCAGGGCAAAGTCGTGGGCTTCCTGAACCGATGCCGAGCCCAGCATGGCAAAGCCTGTGGTGCGGGCGGCCATCACATCCTGGTGATCTCCGAAGATGGAGAGCCCCTGTGCCGCCAGGGAGCGCGCTGCCACATGGAAAACGGCCGGGGTGAGTTCGCCGGCAATCTTATACATATTGGGCAGCATCAGCATCAGTCCCTGTGATGCGGTAAAGGTGGTGGTGAGCGAACCGGTTTGCAGGGCGCCGTGTACCGTGCCGGCTGCACCGCCCTCGCTCTGCATTTCAATCACATCCGGCACATGCCCCCAGATGTTCTTCGTGCCTTTTGCCGCCCATTCATCCGCCAGTTCGGCCATGGTGGACGAAGGGGTGATGGGGTAGATGGCACAGACTTCGTTGATGCGGTAGGCCACGTAGGCGGCGGCTTCGTTGCCATCGATGGTGGCGATGAGTTTATTTGACATCGGAAACAGCGTTAACAGGTTCAGGAATCATTTCTATGGCATGGCAGGGACACTGCTCGTAGCATACGGCGCAGCCCGTGCAGGCATCGTAGTTGAATTTGTATCGGTTGCCTTTGCCGAGTTTGATGATGGCGTCTTCCGGGCAGGCGCCGAAGCAGCCATCGCATTCAAAACAGTTGCCGCAGCTCAGGCAGCGCTGGGCTTCAAAGCGGGCTTCTTTTTCTGAAAGTCCCTGGATTACCTCATCAAAACTTTTTACGGCAACGGCAGGCTGCAGTTTATCCTGGGCTTTCTGGGGCGCATCGGTTTTGTACCACATGTGCAGCTTACGGAAGCCGGCTGTGGGATGTTTATCCCCTTTCAGATAGGCCTGCTGCAGCAGGTAGCCATTGATGTAACGGGCTGCCTTCTTTCCATGACCCATGGCAATGGTGGCGCTGCGGTTTTCGCCCGGCAGCATATCGCCGCCGGCAAAGATGCCCTCTGCACCGGTCATGCGCTGTGCGTCAATGATGACGGTGCCATCTTCGTTCAGTTGGATGCCGCTCACCTGCCGCAGGAATGCGGTATCGGCTTCCTGCCGGTGGGCGTTGATGAGGATATCGGCGGGCACCATGATGAATTCACCGGTACCGATGGCCTTGCCCCTCTCCACCTTCATCACTTCAAAGCTGATATTTTTCTTTTCAATGCGGCTGAGGCCGCGGAGCAGCTGCACGTCAACGCCTTCGGCCAGCGCGTCATCGGTTTCATAATCATAGGCCGGCATCATTTTTTTGTCGCCGACAAAGAAAACCGACACTTCCGATCCGAATCGTTTGATGATGCGGGCAATGTACAGGGCCAGTTTGCCGCCGCCGTATATCACCACTTTCTTCTGTACGAATGCGCTGCTGTTTACCGCGGCATCGCGGAAAAAGGAAAATGCGTCGGTGAGCTGAACGGAATCGTCGTGACCCACCGTTTCGGGCTGGATGATTTGTGCGCCGGTAGAGAGGTAAACGGCATCAAACTGGCCATTGTTTTTTTCCGCCACGATATCGTGTACGGCATAATTCTGCCGGAAGCTGATCCCCATTTTGATGAGCCGGCTGATTTCGGCATCCAGCACGTCTTTCGGCAGGCGGTATTCCGGGATGCCGTTGCGCAGCAAACCGCCGGGCTGTGCGCCACCGTCACAGATTTCCACGGTATGTCCCATCCTGGCCAGGTGATAGGCCGCGGAGAGTCCGCCGGGACCAGCGCCCACCACCAGTACCCGTTTTCCGCTGCTGGGGGCTGAATAGCGCGGCTGCCAGTTGTTGCGGATGGCCTCATCGCCAATGAAACGCTCCACTGCGTGAATGTTCACGGTTTGGTCGATATGGTTGCGGTTACAGCCTGTTTCGCAGGGTTTTACGCAAACCCTGCCCATCACCGCCGGGAAGGCACAATCTTCCATCAGGGTCTGAAAGGCTTCAAAATAATCACCGGCCTGAGCATGGGCCATCCAGGCCTGGATGTTTTCGCCTGCTGGACAGGCGCTGTTGCAGGGAGGCATGAAATCCATGTAAACCGGGCGGCGTGAACGCCGGTGGCCGGTACCTTCAGCGTGTGATTGCAGATCAACCGGTTTGGTAATATCCGATGCAGCCATGATGAGCGTTTTATGGGCCGGCTGCGCTTTCGGTAAGCACCATGCAGGCCCGGTGAGGCAAATTGCTCAGCAAAGTAGATCGGTTGGGGGTGGCAGCGGCTGATGGATTTCAACAGGGGGGATGATTGTTGTCAGCTATGAAAGAAAATGGGGGAATGGCGCAATGTAACAATGTGCAAATGGGCAAATGTGCAAATGGGCGAATGGGCAAATGGGAGAATGGGGATGGCTTCGTGGCAGAGGGATTCTGTCCGCTTCATGAAGGAAACGCACGAGCGTTCTTCCGGAGCGGACTGTACACCAAGCTGCTTTACAACTTCCCGAAACCAGCGTTTCAGGCAATCGCCTTCAGGATAATATCCTTTACGTCTTTCATCGCCACGCGTTCCTGGGTCATGCTGTCGCGGTGGCGGATGGTTACCGTACCGTCTTCCTTGGTCTGGTGGTCGATGGTTACGCAGAAGGGCGTACCGATGGCATCCATGCGGCGGTATCGTTTGCCGATGGTGTCTTTTTCTTCGTAGAAGCAGTGGAAATGCGGGCGGCATTCGTTCACCAGTTCGGTGGCGATTTCGGGCAGCCCGTCTTTTTTCGTGAGGGGCAGCACGGCCAGTTTGGTGGGGGCAATTTTGGCGGGGATGCGCAGCACCACGCGGCTGTCTTCGCTGCCATCTTCTTTCGTCCATTTCTCTTCCGCATAGCTCAGGCTCAGGATGGTGAGCACGAGGCGGTCGAGGCCCACCGAGGTTTCCACCACATAGGGCACATAATTGCCGTAGGGTTTTCCGGTGGCCGGATCAATGTCGTTATCGAAGTATTGTATTTTCTTTTTGCTGTATTTCTCGTGGTTGCCCAGGTCGAAGTCGGTCCGGCTGTGGATGCCTTCCAGTTCTTTCCAGCCGAAGGGAAATTCAAATTCAATGTCGAGCGCCGCATCGGCGTAGTGCGCCAGTTTGGTATGGTCGTGGAAGCGCAGTTTAGCGGCGGGAATGCCGAGGCTTTCGTGCCATTTTTTCCGGGTTTCTTTCCAGTAGTTGTACCATTCCATCTGGCTGCCGGGGCGGATGAAATACTGCATCTCCATCTGTTCAAATTCCCGCATCCGGAAGATGAACTGCCGGGCCACGATTTCGTTGCGGAAGGCTTTGCCGGTTTGGGCAATGCCGAAGGGAATTTTCATCCTGCCGGTTTTCTGCACGTTCAGGAAGTTCACGAATATGCCCTGTGCGGTTTCGGGGCGGAGGTACACAATGTTGTCATCGGGGTTCTCGGCGGCTACCGCACCGAATTCGGTTTTGAACATCAGGTTGAACTGCCGCACATCCGTCCAATTGCAGGTTTTGCTGATGGGGCATACGATTTTATTCCGTTCAATCAGTTCCTTGAGGCCGGCGAAATCATCCTTGGCCAGCAGGCCTTCCATTTCGGCGATCAGCACGTCTGCGCTTTTTTCCCCTTCGGGGCCCTGGGCCCTGAGGAGGTCGGCATGGCCTTCGATGAGGTGATCCACGCGGTAGCGCTTCTTGCTGTCCTTGTTATCGGTCATCGGGTCGCTGAAATTGTCCACGTGACCGCTGGCTTTCCAGGTGGTGGGGTGCATGAAAATGGCGGCGTCGATGCCCACGATGTTATCATGCAGCTGGGTCATGCTTTTCCACCAGTAATCGCGGATGTTTTTTTTGAGCTGGGCCCCGTTCTGGCCATAATCGTACACGGCGGCGAGGCCGTCGTAGATTTCGCTGGACTGGAAAATGTATCCGTATTCTTTGCAGTGAGCAATCAGCTCCTGGAAATTGTATTGTTCGTTCGTCATATGGCTGCAAAAGTAAGTGAAAATGCCGATCTGCGGCGGCGGCGCGGCTAACGCAGTTTCTCATTATCCAGGTGTCGCCGGCTGTCGCGGATGTTCTTTTTTTCGAAGTTTTTTTCCAGGGCTTCGGTGAGGTTTACCCCCGTTTGGTTGGCCAGGCAGATGAGCACCCACAGCACATCGGCCATTTCATCGCCCAGTTCACGCCCTTTATCGGATGCCTTGAAGCTTTGTTCGCCGTAGGTGCGCACCATGAGGCGGGAGAGTTCGCCCACTTCCTCCATGAGGATACCAAGGTTGGTGAGTTCATTGAAGTAGCGTACGCCGGTGGTCCGGATCCATTGATCCACGTCCTGCTGGGCCTGTTCGATGGTCATGAGCTGAATTTTCTGCTAAGTAACAGCATTCCGCGCAGGCGCACACAAAAAGGCCGCGTAAAAGCGGGAGTTGGCTTTTACACGGCCTGCACGGGGTACGGATTTGATTTATCTGAGCAAGGACTGAAAAACGGCGGAATTCAGTTTTACGGGGTATTTCAGGGCCAGTTCATTCATCCATTCGGTTTCCCGCTGCTGCCGGTAGTCGCTGGTTACTTCGTAACGAGCTTCTTCAAAGCTGCGGGGTTGTCCGGCAGGGTAGAGGCGGATGATTTTCACAAAGCCCGCGCTGCTGCCGTCTTCGCTTTTCAGCACCGGGGTAATCAGGCCCGGTTCCAGCGGGGTGCCGGGCGGCAGGGGCAGCCGGCTGATTTCATAGCGGGCCGAGTCGCCGAGGATCATGCCCTCGCTGTTGGCGACAATCGCTTTCCAGGGCATGCCCTTTTTCAAGTTTTCCGCCGCATAATCGGCATAGGCATAACTGCGGGCATTCACCAGGATCACCTCAGCGCTTTCCTGCCAGGTATATTTGTTTTTGTTGGCTTCGAAGTAACGGCGCAGGGCGCTCTCCTCATTGCTGTTGCGGGCCCATACTTTTTTGTCCATCAGTTCAAAGTACAGGTTACCCTCCCTGAATTCCTGCAGCTGGTAGCGGAAGTCCGGGTTATAATCTTCCAGGTGACTGCGGTAATAGCGGGTGACGGTAAGGCGGGTAAAGCGTTCCAGCAACTGGGCATTGGATTCACCCCGGTAGGGGTTGTTCAGTTTGTAGTCTTTCGCCCAGTTCAGCCATTCGCTCACTTTCACGGTGTGGTTGCCCAGGGTAAAGAGCACTTCTTTTTCCAGCGGGCAGGGAGCCGGCCGGTAGGCATAGGCGGCGCTGTCGGCATAGAGGTACAGCAGTCCGTCTTCGAGGGCTGTATTTTTTTTGAAGCCGGTGCTGCGCAGGATCTCCTCGTAAGCGGGCAGGTAGGTTTCTTCGAGCCGGCTGCGGAAGTTGAGCAGATCCAGCCGCAGCTGCTGCAGGGTGTCCAGTTTCAGCTCACGGGCTGCCGCCACTTTCCGCTTGTATTGGGTGAACAGTTCCAGGTATTCCCGCAGGGATTGTTCCCGGTTACCGCTTTCCTCCCGGTTGCGGTTGAAGGCCCGCACAAACTCCTCCCGGCTCACTTCCTGGTTGCCCAGGGTCATCAGGGGCTGTGCCCGGCCGCCCAGGGTGGCGGCCAGTGAGAAGGCCAGCAGGCAAAGTGGTTTGATCATAAGATTCTGCTTGCGGTTATGCGTTATCGTTATAATGCTTTTTCCAGTTTGAACACCTGCTTCCTGCCCGTTTTCAGATCGGTCACCTCCAGCAGGTACACGCCGCGGATCAGTCCGTTCAGGTTGCGGATGGTTACCGCCGGCTGATCGCTGCTCATTTTCTGTGCGCTGTTCATCAGGGTGCGGCCGGAGATGTCCATCATCCTTACGCCGAACTGGCTGCCTGCTTCACCGCTAACCGAAACCGTTACCTCTGAGATGAAGGGGTTGGGCACCACTTTGATAACCGCGCCGTTCTCGGGCAGTTTCACGGTGGCTACATTGCTGTAGGCATATTTATTCTTCCGGTCTTTGAGGCGGATGCGGTAGTACAGCTGGTTGGCCTGGATGCCGCTGATGTTGTCGGTTTGCTGGTAATGTTTTACCACATCGCTGTTGCCGGCGGCTGCCACGGGGCTGCCCACCCTGCTGAAGTTACGTCCGTCGGTACTGCGTTCTATTTCAAACTGATCGGAGTTGATTTCGGTGAGTGTTTTCCAGTTCAGCTGCACCTGGCTGCCATTACGCGTAGCCGTGAGTTCCAGCCCGGTGGCGGGCAGGATCGTGAGCCAGCTGATGGAGTACACGGCGCTTACCGGATCTTTTTTACCGGCAGCATCCACGAATGAATAATAAAACTCAGTCATCTTGGAGCCCAGGGTCACCGCGGTAAACTCAATCACCAGTTTGGAGGGGTCGAAGTTGATGATGAGCTGACCGGCATTCACCAGTACGCCGTTATAGTAAAGATTGGCGTTGGCAGGCACCTCGTCGATGATCACATTGCGGCCGTCAAGGGTGCAGCCTGAGTTGCAGTCTTCGGGATCCTTGCCGCTGAGCACCGGCGGATTGCTGCCGCCATCGAGCGT
Source organism: Ferruginibacter sp. (assembly GCA_041911275.1). Classification (GTDB taxonomy): domain Bacteria; phylum Bacteroidota; class Bacteroidia; order Chitinophagales; family Chitinophagaceae; genus Ferruginibacter. The sequence continues at coordinate 14,951 of JAYRPG010000033.1, forward strand.
CATGCGTTGTCCTTCCACCGGTTCGGGAATATGAATATAGAACGGTACCGAGCTCGGCAGTTGTTCAATACCGAAGTTGATGTTCGCGGCGTCGGTATAGCCATACGGCCGGTTGTCGATTACGCCGGGAGCGCCATAATCCATGATGCCGTTCCGGCTTTCGCCGGTGTGCACCCAGTTATCCGGCAGGTCGGCTGCCGGTGCCGGGGCTCCGGGCATCACCTGCATATCCGACAGTACGATGGAGTAGCTCACGCCGGGTGTGGCATTGCTGAACTGGTAGCTGCCATCGGCTGCAACGGGTACCACGGCCACCACATAACCCATCGAGTCCACAAGGTGCACATAGAGTTTGCCGTCGATATTGGTTTCGGGTTCGGAAGCGCCCTGGTCTGTCACATCGCCGTTGGCATCGTTCCACACCTTACCGCTGATGCTGATGCCCGGGGCGATGATGAAGTGCAGGATGCCACTGGCGCAGAGCGGTTGCGGTGCGGTGGTGGTGATATCGCAGAGGCTGTAGCCTGCATAGTCAGGACCCACATAGCCTGCCGGCGGACGGTAGAGATAGGTGCCGTTGGAGTAGAACTGGATCTGTCCGCCCTGGGTGGTGGCTACCGGCCCGCCGATGGCGTTGGCCATGGTACCCCCGCGCAGGGTTACGCCGCCCAGGCTCAGGCTGTCCTGGTTGGGATCGCGGTCGTTCAGGATGAAGGAGCCGCTCACCGGTTTGTCTACCGTGGTATAGCCAAAATCATCCCCCGCAAAGGGCGGATCATTCTGGGTGCCGTTAACGTCGGACAGTACACGAATATGGAGGTTGGCTGTGGCGGATACGCCGGAGGTATTGGTGATCACGTAGGCAGCCGCGATGTATCCGTTGAAACCGTTCGCGGGGCTGAAACTGTAGTCGCCGCCCGCGCTGATGCTGAGCGTGCCTGCATTGGCCACCGGCCGGCCCATGCCGTCTACGCCGGCCACACTAACGGTGCCGGGCAGGGTAGTGATTTCCGGTCGTCCGTCGCCGTTGGCATCGTAGCTGAAGAGGGTTACGCTGAACGAACGGTATTTCGGATCCCGGTCGTTCGCCACCAGGCTGCCGCTGACGGGGTCGCCGTAACTGATGTCTTCATCATTGTTGGCAATCACGGAGTTGCCGTTGCCGGGCAGCGGATCCACCGTGATCACCAGGCTGGCGGTATCACAGGCTGCAGGACTGCCGTTGTCGCAGATGCGGTAGGGCAGGGTTACGTAACCGGTAAAGCTATTCACCGGGGTAAAGGTATATTCCCCGTTGCCGTTGAAAGTGATGCGGCCGGCATTGGCTACGGCTGCTCCTGCTTTGTCGGTACCCGGCACACTGGCGCCGGTAACGATCGCGCTGCGGGTGAGCGGGTTCAGGAAACTGCCGAACTGCTGGCTGTTGTTTTCCTGGTCAAAATCATTGTGTTTCACGGTGCCGCTTACCGCCTGGCCCTGCCAGGTACTCTGCTCATCATTGACCGCGAAGGTGTAGATGCGTTTCACCCCAAAGTCTTTGTTGCTTTCACAGGTGCCCGAATTGTTGAATTTGAAATCAAAGGTACCGGTGGTGGTGAGGGTGGTATTGGCGGGCAGGCTGGCCGGATCAATGGCCACCATATAGCACTGGTCGTATTGCAGGAAGTTCAGCTTTACATTGTCGATGAATACATGATCACCTTCATCCACATTGCCATTGGTGATGAACCGGATGAATGTGGTATTGCTGCTGTTGTAGGTGGCAACATTGATGGCGATATTGGAAATGTGGACATAATCGCTGCTGGCCGATCCATTGCCCCGGATGGTAAACACGGTATTGTAGATGGAGCCATCGCGGGAAAGCTGCACCAGGATGTCTTCACCGGTGGAGAGACTGGCGCTGGCAATCCGGTACGAGAAGTTCAGGAAGGCGCGGGTGGCGAATTCCATGTTAAAGCGCCGGATGGCGGAGCGGTTGGCATCATCCAGGCGGAGGGCAAAACCGAAAGTGCCATCCTGTACAATTTCCACATCCGTGTCTGCGGCTGTACGGGCCGGGGTTACGCAGAATCCGGATGACGGATCGTTGTTGTCGGACCAGTCGCTCTTCCACGGGGTGTTGCCGTCGGTGCCGGTTGCGCAGCTGTTGCCGCCAGCGGGCAGTTCAAAATTATCCGAAATGATTTTTTCCGGGGATTTGATGAACTGGTAGTATCCGTTCAGGTCGGCCACCGTGGAGTCGGCCAGTTCGTTGCTGTTGATACTGCCGTTGCAGTTGCCGTCGATGTACAGGTACACCCTGGCGCCGCCAATGCCGGTGCCGCCGTCGTTGCGTACACCATCCTGGTTCTTATCAAGGAATACCTGCCCCATGATCAGGTTCTGCCCGCTGGGCGAGGGGCATCCGGCCACCGTGATGTACACCGTGGCGGTGGCGCAGAGCACGGGGGTGGGGGTGGAGCAAACCACGTACTGGAAGGAATCCACGCCCACAAAACCGGCCCGCGGGGTATAGGTGATGGTGCCATCGCGGTTAACGGTGATGCGGCCGTTGGAAGGCCAGAGGTCAACATCTTCGATGGATACCGTGCGGGGATCAATGATGGCCAGGAAGCCCACATCATTTTTTACCACGGGTACGGTTACGGGTACGCCCACCATGGTGTATCCGAAATCGTTATTGGCGAGTACCAGTTTTTCCTTACAGAAGGGCTGGATGGTACTGCCCACATCCCAGCTGGGATTGGCGGTTTGTGCGGTAGCCGGGTCTTCTCCGTACACAGCGGCAATTTTAACACCGTTGCAGGTATAAACGGCGGTGCCGCTCTGGTCGTTATCCGAGGCGTCTTTGATCTTGATGTAGTTGAGCTGGTTCACGGGTACCGCCAGATCGTATTTGAGTCCGCAGGGGCTGGTATTCGTTCCCGTGAGTACGTTGCCATCGTATTTGATGTACACGGTGGTGTTGCCCACCGGGGTGATCCAGAGGGGGTTATCGTTACGGCTGAGATCGGTGGATCCCGGCGCCCAGGCCACGCTGGCAAAATCGGTGAGCCGGGCTTCAGAAATCAGATTAAAGGCCCAGTCGCGGGTGGAGCCATCATTGCCGCCACCACCGGGCGTATAGGAATCCACGATTTCGATGGCCACAAAGGATTCCTTGGTGAGGTTCTCAAATTTATAGGCAGCCGTTGCCGAGAGGGGCATGGCAAAGCGTTCGGATGAATTGGCGCGTAGCAGGATGTTGCCGCTGGCGGGGGTTCCGGATGACCAGCGGATGGTCAGGTCGCGGTTCAGGCTGTTGTACAGCATCACCACGGCCGTATCATGCGGTGGCGTGGCCGGACCGGTGGTGGGCACCGGTGTGTAATAGGTGCTGGAGTACCAGGTAGCCGGATACACCGGCACTTCCCTTGACGAGTAATTGTCGATGCCCGCAAAATGCGCATCCAGACCGATGGGTTTATTGGCAGTGATCACGGCGCCCGCGTTCACCGGAACACCGGCCGGCGCGTAGAGGCTGTCTACCATCACCACCTGTCCTTCGTTGAGGGTGAAGTTGGTTTCAAAAGTGCCATCGTTGTTGCGGTCAATCTGCACACTGGTATTGTTCTGGGCTGCCCTGACGAAGAGGGCGGTATAGCGGAAATCGCGGCTGGGCAGGTTCTGTCCGACGGGAAGGGTAAAGAGCAGGCCGTAATCGGAGGGGAATGAGGTAACATTCGTTTTCATACACTGCACGGCAATCTGGGAGGGCTCACCCAGCACCTGGGTTACGGAAATCAGGCCGCTGGAGAAAACCTTATCCCTTCCATCGAAAAAGATATTGCTGCTGTTGCGGGGAGTGGCCATGGTGTTATCGGTTACCAGGCTGGCGCCCACCGGCAGGATATCGTTGGGATAGCCGGGGGCTATGCCATTGAAAATGTTGCCATCGCCCCATACTTCGGTGCTGGCCTGTACCGGGGCCTGGATATTGCTTTCATAGCCATCTTCCCAGTGGTCCCACACCAGCCTTACGCCCGGGTACAGTACCTTGATGCTGATGATGGTGCGCACATTGGTACTGGGGAGGGTTAAGCTGGCCGAACGCTGCAGGCTGATCTGTGACTCTGTTTCAGCAAAGGGGATATAATAAATCTTGCTGTCATTTGCATCTGCACAGGGGTTCACGTCAATCGGGTTGATGCTGATGTACACCAGGGCTGTATCGCATTGCGGAGCCGGCACGCTCCGGTCGCAGATTTCATACACCAGGGTGTCGTTGCCGGCAAAGGTTCCGTTGGGCAGGTACACCAGTTTACCATTGTCGATGATCACTTCACCGTTCCGGGGATTCCGGGTTACGGTGAGCGTGGCCGGATCAATGTTGTTATTGGGATCGGAGTCGTTGTTCAGCACATCGATCTGGAGGGGTTCACCCCCATTGCCTGTTTTGTAATCGTCGTTGGCCGTAGGCGGACAATCGGCGCAGGCGGTTACATTCGCTGTGCGTACATGCGTTACCGTATTTTCCAGCCCCTCACGGGCTACTGCCGTGATGAGGTAATTGCCGTTGCTGAGCGGTACATTCCAGGCATATTCATAAATACGGGTGCAGCCGGCAGCGGATACGGATGTGCCGGCAACGGTGCTGCCCGGCGTGATGCTGAAATCCAAACCGGTGATGTCGTTAAAGCCGAAGGGGTCGGTTACCGTGGCGCGGAGGTAACGGGTAGTGCCGCCCGTAAAATTTTTCAGTGCCGTTCCGGAGGGATAGGCGGCGGTATACACAGCCAGTTCTGCGATATTGATGTATGTGGATACGGGCAGATCTATCCGCGAGGGCTTCGTCTGGCTGTCGTACTGAATGCTGAAAGACACGCCGGGCTGCGTTGTGGTGATGTCCAGGGAAATGGACTGCCCGGCGGGTACATTCACATCCGCTCCGAGGGTACCCGTAAACGTCAGTAAGCCGGTAGTGGCATTGTACACGGGGTTGCTGAGGGTAATGATGTTGTTGGAACCGTAGCGAACCGTGGCGCTGACAGCCGGATTCGCCGGCATGCTTCCGTAGTTAACGGTTATCCAGGTATTCACGGTAAGGGTGCCGGCCTTGATGGTCAGTCCGCTGCAAAGGGGTGTACCCTGGGTAAAGCTGGTGGTCACCGGCAGGGTGCCCATCCGGGTCAGGGATGCGCCCGAATCCACGGTGGAGGGGGTGCGGGAAAGCGAAGACCAGCTGCCGCCGCTGAGCTTCCAGAAATTGTCATTGCCGCCACCCCGGAGTGCAAATAAATCGGGGTCATTGCTTTGCAGGGCGCCACCGATGGCAATGTTGCTGGGGGTATTGGCCAGGCTGCTCCAGCTGTTGCCGCTTACGTTATACCGGTAGGTATTGTTGAAGCCGCCTCCGCGGAGCGCATAAAAACTGGTGCCGTCAAAACTCAGCGAGGCTCCCGCACCCGCGGTCTGCGGTAAGGAAGCCAGGCTCGACCAGGTATTGGTGATGACGGTGTATTTCCAGAAGGTTGCGGTGTTGCCGCCGCGCAGGGCAAAAATATCCGTACCGTTGGTAGACAGTGATCCGCCCCAGTCAACGCTGGAGGGATTGGGTGGGTTGGCGAGTGTCGTCCAGGTATTGGTGGCGATGGTATACTTCCAGAAGCTGGAGGTTTTGCCGCCCCGGAAAGCGTACAGAGCGCCGTTCAGGTGCACCAGTGCGGCGCCTTCACCCACTGCCGCCGGCGTGGCTGCCAGGGACGACCAGGTGTTGGCCGCAGGATCGTACCGCCAGAAATCGGTACTGTTACCGCGCAGGGCATAGATAAACGTGCCGTTGCTGGCCAGTGCAGCGCCCCTCGACACCGTACCCGGTGTGGCAGCCCTGCTGGTCCAGCTGTTGGAAGCAATGCTGTACCGCCAGAAATCGGTGCGGGAACCGCCCCTGAACGCATATATGAACTCGGCGGAGGGCGTAATGGCGGTGGATTGCGCCGTGCTGTTATCTGTTGAGGCCACCGGGTCGATCCGGTCGAGCGACTGCCCGGGTTGAGACAGGTACAGCTGCTTGATCACGGATTGCGCAGTCGCTGGTTGTATCCCGTTCAGGATAGCCAGGATGAGCAGCAGCAGGAGCGTGGTGGTTCCGTACCGCTTTTGCCGGTCAGCGTAGGGTTGTTTCATAATGCTTTGTTTTTTCCCTGCCGGAAACTGGATGCTTTCCGGAAAAACAGGATTTGGATGTTTGCAGATAACGGTGAAGGACATACGAAACGGAAGATCCGCTGACCCGGAGGGTCTGCCGGCCGTGCCGGTATTCCTTTCCAGCCAGGCTTCCTGAAGCCTGCATAACCGGGATAAGCAGTGAGGGTACTGCTGACCAATGAACGGTATTCCGGGTATTTTGCATGGTTGGGATGAACAGCCAGGCCGGGCATACAATGCCCTGCACTCCCCTCAAAACGACGGTTTTTGCCGGATTATTGTGGTTGTTTACCCCCGCCATAAACAGGAAAGCCGGGATTTATCCCGGCTTTCCTGCAGCGTAAGGTGTGAAAACGGATTACTCGGCAATGACTTTTTGGGTATCCACCACCACGCCGTTCACGGTTACCACTGCGCTGTAAACACCCTGGGCAAGGCTGGTGAGGTGGGTGAGTTCCACGCTGTTGCTGCCCTGGTTCACGAGGGTGTTCAGGGTGCTAACGGTTTTGCCGGTGAGGGTTTTGAGGGTAAGGGTGGCGCTGCCCTGCTGAGGGCTGCTGAAGTTTACCCGGGTAATCTTCTGCGCGGCCTTGTTGTCCGTGGCTTTCAGCACTACGGTGCTGATGTTGCTGTAGGTGATGTTGCCGTCGTTGCCGATGATTTTGATGCGGTAGTAAGCGATGCTGCGGCCGGCCAGTTCGTCGGCATTGTCCTGCACTTTCAGCTGGTTCACCCCTGCGAAGGGAAGGCTGATGGTTTGAATGGTGTTGAATTCGTTGCTGTAAAAGGCGCGCTCAATTTCGAAGCGGGTGCTGCCATTGGCATTGAAGTTCAGGACAACGGCGCCGGTATTTACGGTGACGTTCAGACTGTTGGTGCTGGTTTTGGGGTTGTTATTGGCGAAGGCGGCGGTGGCGATGATCAGGCTGAAGAGGGTGGCGAGGGTTTTCATTTCGTAGGATTTAGCGTTATGCCTATTGCTAATCCTACCGGGTGCCAAAAAATA
>JAYRPG010000034.1:0-2230 GCA_041911275.1 Ferruginibacter sp.
ATAAAGATGGGTAAATCAGCGGCAGGCAATTCTTCGGTTATCCCTGTTCATTTCGTGGTACCCCTTTTTGCCTCCTCCAGTTTCTCCAGCCTTTCTTTCAGCTGGTTGATTTCATCCTGCTGGTTTTTGATCGTGGTCTGCTGCTGCTTCATGGCATTGATGATGATAAACTGCAGTGGTCCGTAATCCACCCCCAGGAGGTTTTTTCCCACGCTGCTTTCTTTTTTGAGGATGGTGACCATGTAAGGGGCCACTTCCTGGAGCGCCTGTGCCAGGGTGCCGACAAACTGTTCCTGCGGATGGTTTTCGGCCCCGGTATAGGTAAACCAAACCGGGTTGATTTTTTCCAGCACTTCCATGCCGTCTTCAAAGGGATGGATGTTTTTTTTCAGGCGCGCATCGCTGCTCACCGTCCAGGTATTGCTGCCGGGTTTGGCTGCCGAATTTTGGGAAAGCTGCAGCTGAAAAGTAGGCGCCGTCACCCCGATACCCAGGTTGCCCGTTGAGTCGAGCACCATTCTGGTGGTCGCTGCATTGAAATCGTTGCCATAGGCGAAAGCCATATTGCGGTTTTGGTTGAGGCCCACAATCCATTGATTATTGCCGGTGCCATTTGCGCCCGCATTTTTGAAACTGATGGCCGCTTCACCGGTATTGATGTTGCCCTGCACATCCGTTCCTGTGGCGGTGTTTTCAATCAGGATGCCCTGCCGGAAACCGGCATTCTGTGCATCGTTGGTTGACACATGCAGGCGATTGGAGGGGGTGGCAGTCCCAATTCCCACTTGTCCGGTGGCATCTATCACCATGCGGATGAATCCTCCGTTGTTGCGAAACTGCATGGCGCCCTGCCCGCCTGTGTTATAAAAGATACCTCCGTCGAAGGGGGGTAGTGTACTGCCCGCTTTTCCAAACACCAGCCCGGCCTCGGAGTTGGCATCCACCAGCATGCTGAGGTGGTTGGAGCCGCCGGCTTTGTCGAGTAACAGGGTAGTGTTACCGGAAGCAAGAATGCCGGTGGAGTTGCCGTCTACAATATGCAGTTTGTATTGCGGATTGATGGTGCCGATGCCTACATCCACTCCGCGGGTAGCCTGGTTTTCGCCGGGTACGCTGCCCAGTACGATTACGTCACTGCGTCCGGCCACAGCCAGGGCGCCAATGGCGGTACTGCGGGATACCTGTGTCTTTACCGTGGCCCTGAATCCTGTCACCGTATTGGAGTCGCCCTGCGCCATGTCGAACATGCTATTGCCTCCCACCGCGGTATTCGCTCTTCCGGTAGTGAGTAATGACATTGAAAAATTGCCGATACTGGTATTCTGTGAGCCGCTGTCCAGTCTCGATAAAGCGCTCATGCCCAGCGCAGCATTCAATGAACCGGTTCGGAATGCTTCCATCGCCAGACTGCCAATGGCTGTATTGGAGGAGGCCTGCGATGCGTGACGGCTGAGCGCGTTAAATCCAAATGAGGAATTGTGTACGCCAACAGCAGGCCGCCCTGTGGCAAAACCAAATGTGGTACGGTTGAGATTGGAGTCAATCAAACCGGAATTCACGTTCCTGATCCGGAAGGAGAGCGATACATCATCTTTGGTTCCGATAAAATGCGTAGAGGCGTTGGTGCCTGCATTGCCGGTAGTGTTCCAGGCATCTTTGTTATGGGTGAGCCGCAGCCATTCTGTGCCGCTCCAGTAAAAATATCCCGGGGATATATTATCGTTAAATGAGGTGTTGTAGAGCAGCAGGCTGACTGGTGGGTTGGTGAAGGGGGATGCATTGGCGGGCGCCAGCAAGGGAACCCGGGGGATTAAAACCCCTTTGTTTCCGGCATTTACTTCCAGTAAAGCGTTTGCATTCGGGGTAACGGTGCCTATACCCACATTCTGGCCCCACAGCAGGAAGGGCAGGCATTGTACAGCTGTCAGCAGGATCAGTTTTATGGTCATAAAAATGGATGCAGGAGATGAATACTTACCCGACTAAGTTATCATTAATAGCAGGATTTATTACGGAGACCGGGGCAAATCACTAGTATTAGTGACTGGTGTGTACAGCGGCTTCGGTCAGCTTCTGTTGCCAGGAAACAATCGTTTTTTCAGCAACGTCTCCCTGTAGTCATGTAGTCGTTAGTTTGATCCTTCCGGGGACGTTGCGTCGGGTTAAACGCAACGTTCCCGGTAAATTTATTTTCGCCGGAAGTGGGGAGCGGGGAGACGTTGCTGGGAAA
>JAYRPG010000035.1:0-71541 GCA_041911275.1 Ferruginibacter sp.
CCAGGACGACCTGCTGATTGAGAATTTTGCAGCGGGCAATGGCACGCCCTCCTACCGGATCTTCAGTTCCCGGGGCAATCCTTCGGCGCCGGCCAGCCTGGGTGCGGGGGATTACCTGGGCGGTCTGGTGCTGGGCGGCCGGGTAAACAACCAGCCGGAAGAAATGATCACCGGCATCTATTCGTTTTACACCGGTTTCAGCAACGGTTTGCCGCAGAGCAACCTGTATTTCCTGAACGCGGGACACATCAACCTCTTCCTGGATCAAAACGGGCGGGCCGGGCTGGGCACCACCAATCCTGCAGCAGGCATCGAACTGGTGAACGACAATGACCCGGCCAGCCGGAAAGCTGCGTTCATGAGCAGCTCGTACAGTACCGTGAGCTGGCCCGAGTTTGTGGGGTACCGGGCCCGCGGCAGCCGGAGCCAGCCCCAGAACCTGTTTCCTGCCGATGAGGTGGGCGCCCTGCAATTCGATGGCCGCATTGACGGCAATCAGCGGGAAGTAGCCGGTATCCGCGCCAGCTTCCTGGGGAGCGGACCCGGATTTTACACCGGCGGGCGGCTCACCTTCACGGTGGGGGGTACACGCGAAAGCCTGGTGATCGACAGCAGCGGGATGACCGGCATCGGCACCCGCGACCCCATCGGCATCCTGGACATCGTGAATGATGGCAAGGCGGATCCCTACGACGACCTGCGGATCAGCAGTTACGGGCCCAACAGCGGCCCGGCCCTGCTCATCTATAAAAGTAACGGCTCGTCAACGGTTCCGCAAAATCTGTCGCCGGGCAATTTCCTGGGCATCCTGGCCTTTTCGGGCCGGGTGGGCGGCAGTGATGCCGCACTCAGCCAGGTGCAGGCCAACTATACGGGCAACGGCAGCACAGTGGCCAGCAATCTGCTGTTCCGCACATCCGGGGTAACAGGCATGGAACTGGATGCCCGGGGCTGGCTGAGCGTGGGCACCCCCAACACTACGCCCGGCGCCACGCTCGACGTACAGGGCAGCCTGGGCCTGCGGGTGAGCGCACCCGATGGGGCGCCGCTATACAGCACCCTGGTGAATGACCTGATGATCCGGGTAGGCAGTGCCAGCCAGGTGAACACGGTGGCACTGGGCAACGGCCCCGAATTCAATAACCAAATGATCCTGTTGCGCAACGATAAAGCCGGCGGTATCTCGCTCACCACCGCCGGGGTGCTGAACTGCCTGAACGGAACCGACTGCGGCACCCTCCCCGCGGGCCGGTCTGCCGGCTTCATCGGTATATGGCAGGGCGGCAGTATGGTATGGATTCAACTCTTTTAAGCGTTTCCGGGCTTATTTTAACAGCCCTCCTGAGCAGAATTGCCTTATTTTTGCCGCTCAATTTTACAGGTGAAAAAACAGGCTATTTTACTCACTGCGGGAGGGGCTGCATTGCTGGCAGTGCTCTGGTTCGGCGGCACCAATGTTTCCAGCAGGGAAACCAGCGCCGCGAATCCCGCCCAATCCGGGGCAAACGCTGCACAAGGATTTGATATCCAGCAACATCTTGACAGTTCAAAACGTGCGTTGAACAGCCAGCAGGCAGCCTATATTGCCTCGGTTGAAAACAGCATCAGCCGGGGTGCCGTAAAGGAGCAGCAGGAGAAAGCCAGCCTGGAGCTGGCCCGCTTCTGGGGCGACAGCCTGCACAACCGTGCGCTGGCCCTGTTTTATACTTCGGAAGCCGCGCTGTTGGTAAATTCTGAAAAAAATCTCACCTTTGCCGCCCGGCAAATTTTAAAAGCCTGCCGGAACCAGCCCGATCCGGTCAAAAGAAACTGGGAAGCCGACCTGGCCATCCGGTTACTGGAGAAAGCCATAGCGCTCAACCCCGGCAACGACTCCCTGAAGGTGGACCTCGGCGCCTGTTACATCTTTGGTAAAGGCATGGCCGGCGACGCCAATGAAACGATGAAGGGCATCCAGCAGCTGCTGCAGGTGGTGAAGAAGGACTCGATGAATTTGCAGGCACAGCTGGTGCTGGGAATCGGCGGGGTACTGTCTACCCAGTACGACAAAGCCATCGACCGTCTGCAGAAGGTGATCCTGGCAGAGCCCGGCAACGCGGAAGCGGTATCCTGGCTCGCCGAAGCCTACGCCGGTAAGGGCGATAAGGCCAACGCGGTAAAATGGTTCAACGTTAGTAAGCAACAGGTCAATAACCCGGCCTACAGCCGGGAAATTGATCAGCGAATCGCCGAAATGAAGTAAAGCGGTTCATATCAATCAGATTCATCACGTTTAAAAATACTCAGGTTATGCCTTGTGGTAAGAAAAGAAAGCGTCATAAAATCGCAACACACAAACGTAAAAAGCGTTTAAGAAAAAACCGTCATAAGAAGAAGTAATTCTGCTCGGCAGGATGGCCGGCATTTGCCGGTAAATGATTGGTTTGCAGCCTTCTGTTATTCCGGCCCCGGCCTGTGATAACAGGGCTGCAATACGCATATGTGAAGTAATGGTTACTTAAACGCGAATTGCTTGACTAAAGAGCTTATCATCAACGCGGCGTCCCAGGGTGTGGAAATCGCCCTGATGGAGGATAAAAAACTGGTAGAGCTGCACAACGAAAAGGCGGATGCAAGTTTTGCTGTGGGCGACCTGTACCTGGGGAAGGTGAAAAAACTGATCCCCGGGCTCAATGCCGCATTTGTGGATGTGGGCTTTGAAAAAGACGCTTTTCTCCATTATACCGATCTCAGTCCGTACATCCGCTCCCTCCTCAAGTTCACCCAGCAATCGATCAACGACCAGAGCGAACAGGGATTTGACTATTCCCGGTTCCGGTCTGAGCCCGAGATCGTCAAAACCGGCAAGATTGCCGAAGTGCTGAACGGACGTCCGAATGTACTGGTACAGATCCTGAAAGAACCCATCGCGGCCAAAGGCCCGCGGCTGAGCTGTGAGATTTCGCTGCCCGGCCGTTTTGTGGTGATTACCCCCTTCAACGACATCGTGGCGGTTTCCCGCAAGATTCATTCGGGCGAAGAACGGAAGCGGCTGCAGAAAATCATTGAAGCCATCAAGCCGAAAAACTTCGGCGTGATTGTGCGCACCGCGGCGGAAGGCAAGCAAACGGCAGAGCTGCAGGACGACCTGGAAACCCTGGTGCAAACTTGGAAAACCATCCAGCAGAACCTGCGCGGCGCCACCCCGCCCACCAAGATCCTGAGTGAGCAGGGAAAGACCACCAGCATTCTCCGCGATCTGCTCAACGCAGATTTCAACCGGATTGTGGTGAACGACCGTACGATTTTCTCCGATACCAAGGCCTATATCCAGCGGATTGCGCCGGAGAAGGCAGATATCGTGAGTTATTACAACAACGGCTCGCCCATCTTCGACAGTTTCGGCATCACCAAGCAGGTGAAAGCCTCTTTCGGCAAAACGGTTAACCTCCCCAGCGGCGCCTACCTCATCATTGAACATACCGAGGCCCTGCACGTGATCGACGTGAACAGCGGTTACAAAAGTGTGAGCAATAACCAGGAGCAGAATGCGCTGGAAACCAACCTGGAGGCGGCTGAAGAGATTGCCCGTCAGCTCAGGCTCCGCGACCTCGGCGGCATCATCGTGATCGACTTCATCGACATGAAACTGCCGGAGAACAAGAAGAAGCTGGTGGAGGCGATGGAGAAGTACATGCGCACCGACCGGGCCAAACATGCCGTGCTGCCCATCAGCAAGTTCGGCATCATGCAGATCACCCGCCAGCGGATGAAGCCCGAGATGAACATCAACACCTCGGAGATCTGCCCCAGCTGCAACGGCACCGGTAAAATTTCCTCCACCCTGATCCTGGAGGATGAGATTGAAAAAAACCTCAGTTACCTGATCATGCAGAAGCACCACGGCCTCACCATTGTGGTGCATCCCATCATCCATACCTACCTCACCAGTGGCTGGATCTCCCGCCGCCGGCGCTGGAGCTGGAAGTACAAGCAAAAAATCAAGGTAGTGGCCAATTCCACCTGCCACCTCACCGAATTCAGGTTTTACGACAGCAACGACGAAGAAATCAAATTATAAAAGCCCCGTTTCCGGGGCTTTTTGCTGGAGTAGACATTGTCAAAAATTTACTCTCTTTCCCTGGACTGGTAAATAAGGATGTACTGCACCAGCATGGCGATGGAAGCCAGTGCCGATACCACATAGGTGAGGGCGGCCCATTTGAGGGCATCCTTGGCTTTATCGTGTTCCTGGCCGCGGGTGATCCGCGAGGTGTCCAGCCATTTGAGGGCCCGGCCGGAAGCATCGAATTCCACCGGCAGGGTAACCAGCGCAAATAAGGTGGATACAGCAAAGAGCAGGATGCCGATCAGCAGCACCGTTTGGTTGCCGCCCCCGAAGCCGTAAAAGCCGATACCGGCAATGATCACCCACTGTGAAAGGGTGGAACTGAGCTGGGTGATGGGCACCAGCCGGCTGCGGAGCATGAGCATGGAGTAAGCCGTGGCATGCTGCACGGCGTGTCCGCATTCGTGTGCCGCCACAGCGGCAGCCGCTACGTTACGGCCTTCATATACATCAGGGCTGAGGTTAACGGTTTTTTTGGTGGGATCATAGTGGTCGCTCAGGAAGCCGGGCACGGAAACCACCTGTACATCGTAGATACCGTTTTCACGGAGCATTTTTTCCGCCACCTCCCGGCCGCTGAGACCGGATGAATTGGGCACCTGTCCATACTCGCCGAATTTGCTTTTCAGCCGGTACTGCACGGCCATGCCGAGGACCATGAAGATGAGCGAAATGGCAATCATTCCAAAAGTCATAGTGTAAAAATTGTTTTACGGTGAAGTTACAAACAGTACGCCAGTTTTGTTGGCTGCCAAAAAGTCAAAGCCGGGCTGAGCCCGGCTTTGACGCAAATTTTAACAATTCCGGTCAGAGCATTTTGCGGATCTCGGTCAGCAGTTCGCCCTTGGTGATGGGCACACCCATGATTTTATTATAGGCTTTGGCATCCACGAAGTACACATCGCGGATGATCTTGACGAGTTGCCCGTTGTTGATTTCGGGGATCAGCACGTGGTCATAATTTTTCAGGAGGCTGCCCAGGTTGCGGGGGAAGGGGCGCACATAACGGAGATGGGCATGCGCAACGGCGTGACCCTCGGCCTGCAGTTCACGTACGGCGCTCTTGATGGCTCCGTAGGTACTGCCCCAGCCCAGCACCAGTACCTTACCCTTTTCGGGGCCGCTGTCCAGCTGCTGTTCAGGGATATAGTCCGCGATGCGGTCAACCTTGGCCTGGCGGGTCTTCACCATGTGCTGGTGGTTTTCGCTTTCGTAGTTCACGTTGCCGGTAACATCCTGTTTTTCCAGGCCGCCGACACGGTGTTCCAGACCGGCGGTGCCCGGTACCGCCCAGGGACGCACGAGTTTCTCGTCGCGCTTGTAGGGCATGAATTTGCCGTTGGCATCCAGTTGTTCAGCGCTGGCAAACTGCACGTTGATGGCGGGCAGGTCGGCGGAGGAAGGATATTTCCAGGGTTCGGCGCCGTTGGCGATGTAACCGTCGCTGAGCAGGATCACCGGGGTCATATGCTGTACCGCGATGCGGGCGGCTTCAAAAGCGGCGCTGAAGCAATCGCTGGGTGTGCTGGCCGATACAACAGGCATGGGGCATTCGCCGTTGCGGCCGTAGTAAGCCTGCAGCAGATCGCTCTGCTCGGTTTTGGTGGGCAGGCCTGTACTGGGGCCGCCGCGCTGCACATCCACAATCACCAGGGGGATTTCGAGCATCACCGCCAGGCCCATGGCTTCGGCTTTGAGGGCCATACCCGGACCGCTGGTGGTGGTTACCCCCAGGGCACCGCCGTAGCTGGCGCCGATGGCGGAGGCGATGGCGGCAATTTCGTCTTCAGCCTGGAAGGTTTTGACGCCGAAATTCTTGTATTTGCTGAGGTCGTGCAGGATATCGCTGGCCGGCGTGATGGGGTAGCTGCCGAGGAAGAGCGGAAGACCGCTTTTCTGTGAAGCCGCAATCAGGCCATAGGCAAGTGCCTGGTTACCCATGATGGAGCGGTAATTGCCCGGCTCCATTTTGGCCCTCGCCACCCGGTAGCGGGTGCGGAAGGTTTCGGTGGTTTCGCCAAAACTGTAGCCGGCCTGCAGCGCTTTCACGTTGCTTTCCAGGATCTCGGGTTTCTTCCCGAACTTATCCTTGAGGAAGTTGATGGAGCTTTCCATTTCCCGGTTGTACATCCAGTAAAGAAAGCCCAGCACAAACATATTTTTGGCCCGGTCTTTTTCCTTCATGCCAAGGCTGATGTCTTTCAGCGCCTCGCGGGTCATCTTGGTGACATCCATCCGGATGAGCTCGAAACTGTCGAGGCTGCCATCTTCCAGCGGGTTCACGCCCTCGGGATAGTTGGCCAGGCGCAGGTTCTTGGAATCAAAGCCATCGGTATTGGCAATGATCACGCCGCCCGGCTTGAGGAATTTCAGGTTGACTTTGAGTGCCGCGGCATTCATCGCCACCAGCACATCGCAGGCATCGCCGGGGGTAAACACTTCATCACTGCTGAAGCGCAGCTGGAAGCCGCTCACGCCGGGAAGGGTGCCCTGCGGCGCCCGGATTTCCGCGGGGAAGTCGGGGAAGGTGGCCAGGTCAAGGCCCAGCAATGCGGTGTTATTGGTGAACTGACTGCCGGTAAGCTGCATACCATCGCCGGAGTCGCCGGCAAACTTAATCACTACATCCTGTAGGACCTGTTCAGTAATATTCATTTCTTTTCAGTTTGGCTTCCGCAAGTTACGGCTAATTTGGTTTGATTCCGGAACTGCCGGCAACTTTATACGGCAACGTTGCCACCGGGCGGCAACCGGGATAACAGAAAAAAAACTACATTTACTTTCCCATCAAAAAATACGCTATGATACGTTTTCAATCAGGCAACCCCACCCTCTCCGAAAAACGATTCCGCGACACGGTGCTCGACGGCGTGATCACCGATGAAAACGCGATGACGGTGAAAGGAACCCTTAACAAATTCGGGTTCCTGTTCCTGATGACGCTGGGTTCCGCATTTTACTCCTGGAAAGAGGCGGCTGAGGGCGGCAATGCCTGGCCCCTGGTGATGACCGGCGTGATCGGCGGCCTGGTCGTAGCCCTGGTGATTGTGTTCAAAAAAGAGTGGAGTCCCTGGCTGGCCCCGCTTTATGCCCTGCTGGAGGGTTTATTCCTGGGGGCGGTTTCGGCCTTTTTCGAATACCAGTTTGCCGGTGCGCAGGGCGGGTATGCCGGCGGTTACCCGGGCATCGTTCTGCAGGCAGTCGGGCTCACCTTCTCGGTGGTGGCAGCCATGTACCTGCTGTATAAATTCCAGATCATCCGCGTCACCCAGCAACTGCGCTCCATCATCTTCATTGCCACCGCCGGCATCGGCCTGTTTTACCTGGTGGTGCTCATCAGCAACTGGGGCTTCGACGTATCCCTGCCCTCCTTCCTGATTGAAGGATCGCTACTGGGCATCGGCTTTTCGGTTTTTGTGGTGGCCCTGGCCGCGCTGAACCTGGTGCTGGATTTTGACATGATTGAAAAAGCAGCGGCCGGCGGCGCGCCGAAATACATGGAATGGTATGGTGCTTTCGGCCTCCTTGTAACGATCGTATGGCTCTACATGGAAATCCTGCGGCTGCTGTCGAAGCTCAACAGGCGGTAAGGAACGGGGAAGAGGGAATGATGAACAGAGAATGATGAACAGGGAATGATGAATGAAGCAAGGTTCAATTTTCAATACCCCATTCACCCGCACGGAGCCAACCTTAAACTTCAAACCTTAAACTTTAATCTTCCCATAGCTCCTCCCGCAGCAGGGCCGCTACCTTTTCCCTGATCAAATCACGAACCTGGTTAAACGCTTCCGGTTCCAGGTGTTTGGGATCGGGGATCTGCCAGTCAACAAAGCGTTTGGCCGGCATCCAGGGGCAGGCATCCCCGCAGCCCATGGTGACCACCACATCAAAAGGCGCGAAGACCTTTACCTCTTCCAGGCTCTTGCTGTTGTGCCGGCTGAGGTCGTAGCCCAGTTCTTTCATGGCCGCGATGGCTTTGGGGTTCACGATGCCACTGGGCCGGCTTCCTGCGCTGTAAGCCGCTGCCCTTTCGCCGCCCAGGATGCTGGCAAATGCCTGGCTCATCTGGGAGCGGTTGCTGTTTTCAATACAGACAAACAGGAATTTTTTCTTCATACAGTTATGTTTGAAGGGTATAATATTTTTTTCTGAACCAGTTGGCAGCATTGACCAGCAGGATAAGTGCCGGCACTTCCACGAGCGGCCCCACGACGCCTGCAAATGCTTCCCCGCTCTGAATTCCAAACACTCCGATGGCCACCGCGATGGCCAGTTCAAAATTGTTACCGGCCGCTGTAAAGGCAATGGATGCATTGGTGGAGTAATCAGCGCCCATTTTTTTGCCGGCATAGAGGCTTACAAAAAACATCAGGGCAAAGTAAATCAGCAGGGGCAGGGCTATGCGCAGTACATCAAGGGGGATCCGCACAATCATTTCCCCCTTAACACTGAACATCACCACAATGGTGAACAGTAACGCGATAAGGGTAATGGGCGATATGTACGGAAGGAAGCGTTGCCGGTACCAATCCTCCCCCTTCATGCGGAGCAATATCCGGCGCGTGAGCCATCCTGCGGCAAAAGGAACACCCAGGTAGATCGCCACCGTTTGCGCGATTTCACCCATGGTTATCTGCACTTCAGCCCCCTTCAGGCCCAGCAGAGGCGGCAGCACCGTGATAAACAGGTAAGCATACACGCTGTAAAAGAGCACCTGAAAAAGACTGTTCAGCGCCACTAACCCCGCCGCATATTCGCGGCTGCCTGCCGCCAGTTCGTTCCAAACCATTACCATAGCGATGCAGCGTGCCAGCCCGATCAGGATGAGGCCGGTACGGTACTCCGGCATGTCTGGCAACAGGATCACTGCGAGTACAAACATCAGCAACGGACCAATTACCCAGTTCAAAAACAAGGATACCGCCAGCACCCGGGTATTTCGGAACACCTCGCTCATTTTCTCATACCGCACTTTGGCGAAAGGCGGATACATCATCAGGATCAAACCAATGGCCAGGGGAATATTGGTGGTACCGGATGAAAGCGATTCTATGGATGCTGCCGCTGCCGGAAAGACATATCCCAGGGCAATGCCTGCTGCCATGGCGAGGAAAATCCAGAGCGTAAGATAGCGGTCGAGGAAACCCAGCCGGGGAGCAGCCGGTGCACAGTGAGGAGATGCCATATGAGGAATATCTGTGGTTAATTTATCCTGGAGCCTTTTTCATCACCACGACAGTTGCCGGACAGAGCGCGGCGAACTCAGCGGTTTGCCGGATGGCCGCCGGTACTGCTTCCCGGCTGACCACTGTATAGCCCTGCCGGGCAAAAAAACGATCGGCCGTAGTCGTGAGCAGGTAAAGACAACCGATGCCTTTTCCGGCGGCATAACTTTCCAGCTCGCGGGTAATGAACGCCCCATATCCCTTTCCCTGCCGGGAGCTGTCCACACTCACACTGCGCAACAGGACGCAGTCATCAAACATTTCCAGTCCGCCGGTCCCTACCCCCTTCCCCTCTTCCATGAGCAGGAACAG
This sequence comes from Ferruginibacter sp., assembly GCA_041911275.1. Lineage (GTDB taxonomy): Bacteria > Bacteroidota > Bacteroidia > Chitinophagales > Chitinophagaceae > Ferruginibacter. The sequence continues at coordinate 9,649 of JAYRPG010000035.1, forward strand.
CGCCTGATCAGGGCCGAGGTCATTCACCGGGAGCTGGTGCTGACGGAGGAGCCGGATCACCTCCATCCGCGCTTCGGGGGTGACAGCCGGTTGGAATGAAACGGGGGGATGGTTGTTCATGGCTTTATGGCTGGTGATGCATGATCAACAGGTACTCAGCAGCAGCCCCCTCCCGGCGTACAGCAGGATGCTGCAGGCGCTTCGGTTTTTTGCGCAAACACGGTGATGCTGCTGATCCGGGTGCCGCTGCTTTTATAGGCTTCGATTTCTTCCGGTGAAAGATAGGCGGCAAGGATTTCATCAGGAATCAGGATGGGTTTGTCTTTCTGCACGGTGATCTGGCTGAAGCCGGAGGCCGCTATGATGCCCAGGTATTCACTCCGGGAGATGGCGCCGCTCACACAGCCGGCATACAACTCAGCCACTTTTTTCCAGCGGGCCGGCAGTTCGCCTTCCAGCACGATATCAGAAATGGAGAAATGACCGCCCGGTTTCAGCACCCGGAAAATTTCCGCGAATACTTTTGATTTATCGGGCACGAGGTTGAGTACGCAGTTGCTCACGATCACATCCGCCACCGCGGCCCCCACGGGCATTTCTTCGATATCTCCCTGCCGGAATTCCACATTGTGCAGGCCCAGTTTTTCCGCGTTGGCACGGGCACGGCTGATCATGGCCGGCGTAAAATCGATGCCGATTACCTTTCCCTTTTCGCCGGTGAGCCGGCGGGCCACGAAGGCGTCGTTGCCGGCGCCGCTGCCCAGGTCGATCACCACATCACCCTCACGAATATGCGCAAACTCGGTGGGCAGTCCGCAGCCCAGCCCCAGGTCTGCATCGGGATTATAGCCTTCCAGGTGCTGGTAATCATCCGACATGATGTTGTAAACATCGGTGCTGCAGCAGCCCGTGGCGCCGCAGCAGGAACTGAGATTCTGCGCGGTACTTTGGTCCGCGATGGCGCTGTACTTCTCTCTCACCATTTCTTTAAGCTGGGATGCGTTGTTCATGATTACTGGTTTGATGCCTTGCGGCGGATTAACAACTAAAGTTCGGTTCAACAGCAGGATTGCGCCTGCTGGGTTTTCAGGTTTCTGAACAGGAAGCCGAATTCCCCGGCAATCTGTTCTATGGCTTTCCAGTTGATGCAGTAGCAGCTGCGGGGGCCGTCAACGGAACCTTTGATCAGTCCGGCCGCCTTCAACTCCTTCAGGTGCTGCGAAACGGTGGATTGGGCCAGGGGCAGCACTTCCACGATCTGTCCGCAGATGCACTCATTTTTTTGGGCCAGCACTTTCAGGATCGCGATGCGCGCCGGGTGGGCCAGGGCTTTGGCGAATGCCGCCAGTTCCTGTTCCTGTGCCGAGAAGGATGCTTTTTTATGAATGGCCATAAACGGGTTTCTTTTGAAAGCTGCAGAAGACAAACTGCTGAAGGGTTTGAAATGGCGTGAGGTGTTCTGTGCTGATGCACACGAGCTTGTTGAACCATTTTTTCAGGGTGGCCGCAAGGGATTGCTCCGTGTACTGCTGCACCGGTAAGCCACTGCAGCGATCGGGACCGCCGGCAGCAAAAGTGCCCATGATCAGTTTACCGGTATCGTTCAGGTGGGCCTGCGCAACAGCCAGGTATTGCTCCTGTTCGGCCGGATTGGTGAGAAAATGGAAAACAGCCCGGTCGTGCCAGCAGTCATAACGGCGGTGACTGCTGAAGGAGAGTACATCCGACACCACCCAATGTACTTTTCCGGCCCGGTTGCCGAGCCGGGCCTTCGCCCTGGCGATGGCCGCTTCGGAAATATCGAGCACGGTAATATCTGTATAGCCCAGGTTGAGCAGGTGATCCACGAGGAAACTGTCGCCGGCCCCCACATCAATCACCGCCGCATCCAGGGGCAGGGCCAGCCTGCTGAAAAACTGCAGGGAGGTGTCGGGTACCGGCTGGTACCAGCTCACCTCCTCCGGCTTTTTTCGGGTAAATACCTGCTCCCAGTGCGCTTTCCGGTTGAAGTTGGAGTCTATGGGGATACTCATTTTTAGTGTATATCGCAAATATACGATAAAAGAAATAAACAAACCCAATTCCTGTCAGGCAGCTCCGGAGGTGCCCGTAAATAGGGGCTGATAAATGGGGCAGGCCCGTGCGGGAAATAATTCTATTTTTGCGGCCACTCAAATCCGCAGTACATGCATACGATCCTGATCACCGGCGGCGCGGGCTTTATCGGCTCACACCTCACCCGGCTTTTTGTTACCCAATACCCGGATTACCGCATTGTGAACCTCGATAAACTCACCTATGCCGGCAACCTGGAAAACCTGAAAGACATAGAAGACCGCCCGAATTACCGTTTTGTGAAAGGGGACATCACCGATGCGGCCCTGCTGAAGCAGTTATTTGAGGAACACCGTTTCACGGCGGTTTTACATTGCGCCGCGGAGAGCCATGTTGACCGCAGCATCACCGATCCGCTGGCCTTTGTTACCACCAATGTGGTGGGCACCGCCACGCTCCTGCACGCGGCCAAAACCCACTGGAACGGCCAGTTTGAAGGCAAATTGTTTTACCACATCAGCACCGACGAAGTGTACGGCAGCCTGGGTGAAACCGGTTTCTTTACCGAAGAAACCCGGTACGACCCCCGCAGCCCTTATTCGGCCTCCAAAGCTTCGAGCGACCACCTGGTACGGGCTTTTTACCATACCTATCACCTGCCGGTGAAGATTTCCAACTGCAGCAACAATTACGGTCCCTTTCATTTCCCGGAAAAACTGATTCCGCTCTGTATTCATAATATCATCCACAACAAGCCACTGCCCATTTATGGAAAGGGAGAGAATGTACGCGACTGGCTGTTTGTGGAAGACCATGTGCGGGCCATTGATGTGATTTTTCACAAAGGCCGCATCGGGGAAACCTATAATATCGGCGGGCACAACGAATGGACGAACATTGCCCTGGTGAAGGAACTCTGCCGCCAGATGGATGAGAAACTGGGCCGGGAGAAAGGGACTTCTGAAAAGCTGATCACTTATGTGAAAGACCGTGCCGGTCATGATCTGCGTTATGCGATTGATGCCACCAAACTCAAAAACGAACTGGGCTGGATGCCTTCCCTGCAATTTGAAGAAGGCCTGTCCAAAACCATCGACTGGTACCTCAGTAACCAGCAGTGGCTGGATGATGTAACCAGCGGGCAGTACCAGCGGTATTATGAGGAGCAGTACGGGAAGAGAGTTTAGGAGTTTAGGGTTTAGTGGTTAGGGAGGTTTAGGGGGGCAGGAGTGTTTGGTTAAAGTAGCCTAACTTTATCACTAACCTTAAAACAACCTACCATGAAAGGTTATTCATTTGAAAAACTGGAGTGCTGGCAACAGGCCAGACTGCTGGCCATATGGGCATACCAAAACACACGAATGTTTCCACCGGAAGAGAAATTTGGAATGGTAAGTCAGATCAGACGTTCGGCATTATCAATTGCTTCCAATATAGCAGAAGGCGTTTCCAGGAAATCTTACAAAGATCAAAGTCATTTCAGCACAGTGGCTTACGGCAGTTCAATTGAATTGCTAAATCACCTTATCATTGCACATGATCTGAATTTCATTGAAGAAACAATGTATACCGAAGGCAGAGAAATGATAGAAAAAGTGACTAAGCTTGTTGCCGGATTACGCAATGCCCAATCGCAGCGGAAAACACAACCCTAAACCCTACACGCTAAACCCTAAACCTCTCATGAAAGGCATCATCCTCGCCGGCGGCAGCGGCACAAGGCTCTACCCGATTACGATGGGCATCAGTAAGCAGCTCATGCCGATTTACGATAAACCCATGATTTATTACCCGCTCAGCACCCTGATGCTGGCCGGCATTCATGAAATCCTCGTGATCACCACCCCCGATGACCAGCCGCAGTTCAAACGCCTGCTCGGCGACGGATCGCAGTGGGGCTGCCGCATCGAATATGCGGTGCAGGAAGTGCCCAACGGGCTGGCCCAGGCATTCGTGATCGGCGAGTCCTTTATCGGCAGCGACAGTGTAGCGCTGGTGCTCGGCGATAATATTTTTTACGGAACCGGCTTCAGCAAACTGCTGCAGGAATCAGCTGATCCCGACGGCGCCGTGATCTTCGCCTACCCCGTGAGCGACCCCGAACGTTACGGCGTGGTGGAGTTTGATGACCATTTCAACGCCATCAGCATCGAGGAAAAACCAGCCCAACCCAAGAGCAATTATGCGGTTCCCGGGCTGTATTTCTATGACAATGAAGTGGTTAAGATTGCCAAAAGCATCCAGCCCAGCCCCCGCGGCGAATATGAAATCACAGATGTTAATAAGACCTACCTGCAAAATAAAAAGCTCAAAGTGGGCGTTTTAAACCGGGGATTCGCCTGGTTAGACACCGGAACCTTTGAGAGTTTGAGTGATGCCAGCGAGTATGTGCGGGTGATTGAACAACGGCAGGGCCTGAAAATAGGCTGCCCGGAAGAGATCGCCTGGCGCATGGGTTACATAACCCGTGAACAGTTACTCGCTCAGGCAGATAAACTGCAGAAAAGTGGTTACGGTGAATACCTCAGGAGAATCGCTAAATAAACAAAAGCGTTATCCAATACCGTCCACAACTGATGAACATCCAGTTAGTCAATCCCTTTACGCAAAACCTGCTTTCACTGGCTGCCGATGGACTCCGGGAGAACTGTGCCCTGATCTTTCCCAAGAAAAACGGCGCTTACCGTATTGTATCGGATCAAAACTACAGCGACAGCTTCGGCTACCAGTGGAATAAATTCGCGGGCACCCAGGTTGACCGCAACAGCAAACTCGAAATCAGTAAAACCCGGCTGTTCGCCGAAACAGGCTGGCACCGGGAAGACCTCAGCGGTCAGAATATCCTGGAAGTGGGATCCGGTGCAGGCCGCTTCACCCAGATCCTGCTGGATCATACCCAGGCCAATATCTACAGCGTGGATTACAGCAACGCGGTGGATGCCAATTACCAGAACAATGGTCCGCACGAACGCCTCCACCTCTTCCAGGCCAGCATTTATGAACTTCCCTTTGCCAAAGCCCAGTTCGATAAGGTGCTTTGCCTCGGCGTGCTGCAGCATACCCCCGATTTTGAACGGTCGGTACAGGCACTCACAGAAATGCTGAAACCCGGCGGCGAGCTGGTGGTGGACTTTTACAGCATCAACGGCTTCTGGACGAAACTCCACGCCAAATACCTGTATCGCCCCTTCACCCGGAAAATGCCGCACGAAAAGCTTTACCGGCTGATCGAAAACAACATCGACTGGATGATCGGCGCCAGCCGGCTGTTCAGCCGGATGGGGGTCGGCCGCTTCATCAACCGCTTCATTCCGATCTGCGATATTGAAAACACCCTCCCAGCCGGTCTGCCTTACGAGCAGCTCCGGGAACTGTGCGTACTCGACACCTTTGACATGTTTTCGCCCGAATACGACCAGCCGCAGACCATCAGCACCGTGGCAAACTGGTTCAGGCAATATGGCATGGACCGGGTATGGGGCGGCAAAGTGCGGTACGACAACTGCGTAGCCGCTGTGGTAAAAGGCATCAAACAGTAAACCGGCACGCTACAAACCATGGCAGCAATCCAAAGCATAACCGGCAGCAGGCGCAGCGAACTCCGTTCGGTGGCCATTTATACTTTTGCCAACTTCTTCAACAAGGGGGTTTCCTTTCTGCTGCTCTTCTATTTTGTGAGTGTGCTCTCCGAAAAAGACTTTGGCCAGCTGAGCCTGTTCAGCAACGGCATCCTGCTGATGACTCCCTTTGTTTCCCTGGGCATCCTGCAGTCGGTGAACACCGAATACTTTAAAAAAGACCGCGCTGGCTTTGCAGGCTTTTTCAGCACCACCCTGCTGCTGCCCATGCTGGTTACCCTGGGCTTCCTCGCGCTGGTTGCCGCGCTGCATCAGCCCCTCACCGCCCGCTACGGCTTCACCCTCCTCACGCTGCTGCTGATGCCGCTGATTGCCCTGTTCAGCTTCCTGAATGAACACCTGATCAATCTCGTGCGCAACAGCAACGACCCGGTACAGTACCTGTTCATCAACATCGGCCGCCTGGTAGCCGAGATCACCCTGGCCGTATTTTTCATCAGTGTGCTGGAAACGGGCTGGATGGGCCGTGTGGCCGGCATCTTCACCGCTTACCTGATGGTGGCGGTGTACGCGTTCTGGTATTTCCGTGAAAAGGGCCTCATCAGCAGCCGCTTTGAACCCCGCTACCTCCGCGAGGAACTGCGTTTCAGCGTTCCCGTTATCGTGATGCAGGCGGGCGTGTTCTGCATGGGCTCCTCCGCCGTATACTTCATCGAACACTATACCCACGACCTGGCTTCGGTGGGGGTGTTCAGTGTGGCCAGCACCTTTGCCTCCGTGATCACCGTACTCTGCACCGCCCTGCTGCAATACAGTTATCCGCGTATTTACAGCCTGCTGGCTGAAGACCGGGTGGATTATGCAGCACTCAAATGGCAGCTGCTGTTTTACACCGGCATGATGCTGCTGGGTACCGGGCTGCTGATCATTGCCGCGCCGCTGCTCTATCCCGTTATGCTGAAACCTTCCTACCTGGAAGGACTGAACTACTTCTTCTACCTCTGTGCCGGCAATTGCTGCTGGAGCATCAGCTACCTGCTCTACGCTTTCATGCTGTTCAGAAAACAGAAGAGAAAACTGCTGGCGGCTTCCCTGCTGTCGGTACTGATCAGCCTGCTCTCTCACAGCCTGCTGATCCGCCTGCAGGGCGCGGAGGGTGCAGCCCGGTCGATGTGCCTCGTGTATGTCCTGGTACTGGGCATTACGCTGCTATTTGTACGAAAAGAACTGGTTCCGGTATTCCGGGCCGCAAAAAAATAAGGGTATGAAAATGATCAACACCAAACCCCTGTACGCCATGCTCGAAACCCTGACCATGGGCAAGGGCCTGCCGAAAACCGTGAACGGCGTGAAGCTGAAGCTTCCGGCCAAGTACATCCGTTATTTCCCCTCCACCTATGAGCACGACAACTTCGCGTTCATGAAATCCTGCTGCCGGGAAGGCGCCACCGTACTGGATATCGGCGCCCATATCGGACTGTTCTCCGCCATCGCCGCCCGGGTAACCGGCGAACAGGGAAGGGTATACGCCTTTGAACCTGCCCCGGCCACCTTCCCGGTGCTGGAACAAACCATCCGCATCAACCAGCTGGGCAACCGCATCTGCGCCGTCAACCAGGCCATGGGCGGCGAGGTGGGCTCCATCACTTTTTATGTGTCGGATGACGAAGCCGATAACAGCAACAGCCTCGTGGCGTATAAGCAGGACCGTAAGCTCAATGGCGTGGAGGTGCAGATGAACACGGTGGATCATTTTGCCGACAGCATGCACCTGGAACGGATTGATTTCATCAAAATTGACGTGGAAGGCGCAGAATACGACACCCTGCTGGGCGCCCGCCGCATCCTGGCCACGCACCGCCCCTGCTGTATCCTGGCCATTCACCCCGAACCGATTGAGAAAAAAGGCGACAGCCTGGAGGCCATTTATGACCTCCTGGTGGAACTCAACTACGCCATCACCTATCACGGCATGCCGGTGGACAAGGCAACCTTCTGCCGCAACCGCGAACTGATTGACCTGCACCTCCGCCCGCAGTAATTCATCCCCCAATCCTGCAATCATGAAAAAGACCATCCTGCACATCATCGATAACCTGGGGCGCGGCGGCGCCGAAACCATGCTGGTAACGGTACTGAAACAGCTGCCCGATTACCGCAATATTGTGGTGACCCTCGGGCCGGAAGATGATTTCGGGGATGAGCTGCAGTGCGATGGCCGCTACTGCCTGAATATGCAATCGCCCCTGCAGGCGCCGCTGGCGGCTTTAAAACTGCGGAAGATCATCCGGAAAAATGACGTGCAGCTGGTGCACAGCCACCTCTTCTGGAGCACGGTGGTGGCCCGCCTCGCCGTACCGGCCCGGATCCCGCTGATCAGCACCATACATGCCTTTGTGGCCTCTTCGATAGAATACCGGCCCTGGTACATGCGGATGATTGAAAAATGGACTTACCGGATCCGGCGCAGCACCATCGTGGCGGTAGCCAAGGGCGCACTGGATGAATACTTCAGCTTTATCGGGGTGCAGCCTCACCAGGCGGCCCACCTCTACACCTTTGCGGATACCCGGCTGTTCTGTGAGCGGGCGCCGCAACCCAAACAGGCAACCTTCCGCCTCGTAACGGTAGGCAACCTGAAAGCGCAGAAAAATCACCGGTTCCTGCTCGAAGCCTTCCGCGAACTGAAAAACGAAAACATCAGCCTGGACATCTACGGCAAAGGACCGCTGCAGGAGGAACTGCAGAAAATGATTGATGAACACGGGCTCAACGTAACCCTGAAAGGGCAGGTAACGGATATTGAAAAACAACTCGGGCAATACGATCTGTATGTTATGTCATCCCTTTACGAAGGCTTTTCGCTGAGTGTGCTCGAAGCCATGGCAGTGGGGATGCCCACCCTGCTCACAGATATCGCTTCGTTCAAAGAGCAATGTGAAGATACCGCCGCCTACTTCCGGCTCAACGACCGGAAGGATTTCATCACCCGCCTGCTCTCGCTGAAAAACAACCGCCAGCAGCTGCAGTTTCTTGGCCACACCAGCCGGCAGCGGGTACTGGATCACTTCAGCCTCCGGCAACACATGCTCGGTCTCCGCGCCCTCTACAGCAATCACCTGCCGGAAGCGCTGCCATCGGCGGTATTGAGCTTCAGCAGATAATTATCGGTATTTTCGTTGCAACCAACCCCCTCCCGGCATGTGCGGCATCGCAGGCTTTATTTCGCGGCATACCCCCTGGTCAGCTGACCGGCTCAGGGAGGCCGTGGCCGGCATGCAGCACCGCGGGCCCGATGCGGAAGGCTTTTATTTCAGTGCCGATGCCAAACTGGCCCTGGCCCACCGGCGCCTCTCCATCCTCGACCTTTCCACTGCCGCCAACCAGCCGCTGTTCAGCCGCGACGGACGCTATTGCATTGTATTCAACGGCGAAGTGTACAACTATCTTGAACTAAAACAGGAGCTGCCCGGAAAAGGCGCCTGGCTCAAAACCAGTTCGGATACCGAAGTGATTGTGGAACTGTTTGCCCGTGAGGGCACCGCCTGTTTTGCGCGACTGAACGGCATGTTCGCCCTGGCCATCTACGATCTGCAGGAAGAAAAACTTACCCTGTGCCGCGATCATGTGGGCATCAAACCCCTGTTTTGTTACCAGGGTGAGGAAGGCTTTGTGTTTGCCTCCGAACTGAAAGTGATCAGCCGCCTGCTGCAGGACCGGCTGCAGCTGAACCCGGAGGCGGTACCCGCATTTCTGCACCTGGGTTTTATCCCCGGACCGGCCACCATCTACCGGAATGTGTGGAAGTTTCCCGCCGCACACTGGCTCAGCCTTTCCACCCGTCAAACCAATTTCAGCCACTGCCTGCGGGCGGCGCAGCCCTTCTGGCAACTGGAGCAGCAGCTGCAGGCCGGAACCCTGCAGGATGAGGCCCGGGCAAAAGAACAGCTGAAAACCCTGCTCTACGATTCGGTGCAACGGCAGCTCATCAGCGATGTGCCCATCGGCACCTTTCTGAGCGGCGGTATCGACAGCAGCGTGGTCACCGCCGTGGCCGCAGCGGTGACCGGCAGCCGGCACATCAAAACCTTCAGCATTGCCATTGACGACGGCCGCTATAACGAATCGCCCTTTGCAAAAGCCGTGGCGGCACACCTGCACACCGACCACCATGAATTTGCGGTAAAAGAACAGGAAGTACTGGAGCTGGTAGACCGGTTGCTGCCGGCCTATGATGAGCCCTTTGCCGATGCATCGGCCTTCCCCACCATGATGGTGAGCCGGCTGGCCCGCCGGCAGGTAACGGTGGCGCTGAGCGGTGACGGCGGCGATGAACTCTTTCACGGATACGGCATGTACCGCTGGGCTGAACGGCTGGCCCACCCGCTGATCCGCGGCCTGCGGCATCCGCTTTATGCGGCATCACGCCTGCTGGGCAACCGCTACGAACGGGCCGGCAGGTTGTTTGACTATCCCCCCGGGCATATCCGGAGCCATATCTTTTCCCAGGAACAATATTGTTTTTCAGAACGCGAATTGCAGGCCCTGCTGCGGCAGCCGGCTTTTGATTTCACTGCCCTCAACCGCGATGTGCAGGCCCCGCGGCCACTGACCCCCGCCGAACAGCAGAGTTGCTGGGACTTCCGGTATTACCTGCGCGACGACCTGCTGGTGAAAGTTGACCGCGCCAGTATGCAGTACAGCCTCGAGAGCCGGGTGCCCCTGCTGGATTACCGGCTGGTGGAATTTGCCTATAACCTTTCGCCCGCCCTGAAAACGCGGAACGGCCAGAGCAAATACCTGCTGAAGCAGGTACTCTTTGACCATGTTCCCGAAGCCCTGTTCAGGCGCCCCAAGTGGGGCTTTACCATCCCCCTGGGCAAATGGCTGAAAGGCGAACTGAAGTACCTGCTGGACCGGTATTGTGCGGATGAAGTGATGGAACGCCACCAACTGCTGGATGCCGCGCAGGTGAAGCAGCTGAAAAAAGACTATCTCGGAGGAAAAGACTACCTCTACAACCGCCTCTGGCTGATCATGGTGCTGCACCGCTGGCTGGAGGAAAACCGGCACTGATGGAACCCTGCGTACTGTTCATATCCTACGATGGCATCACTGACCCGCTGGGGCAGAGCCAGGTGCTGCCCTACCTTACCGGGCTGCGCCGCAACGGCTACCGGATCCACCTCATCAGCTGTGAGAAGCCGGAAGCCTTTGCACAACAGGGAGTAACAACCGCCCAAAAGATCCGGAAAGCCGGGATCATCTGGCATCACCTCCCCTACACCAAGCGCCCGCCGGTACTGTCTACCCTGCTGGACATCCTGCGCCTGCGGCGTAAAGCAGCTATGCTTCACCGTGAGTTTGGTTTCAGGCTGGTGCATACGCGGCCGGGCATTCCGGCGCTGGTGGGCCTGTGGATGAAGAAGAAATGGGGTATCCCGTTCCTGCATGACATCCGGGAATTTTATGCCGACAGCCGCGTGGAGGGTGGTCTCTGGAACATCCGGAATCCCCTGTACCGGATCATTTACCGGTATTTTAAACATCAAGAAAGCGAGGAGCTGCGGCTGTGCAATGGCATCGTTTGCCTCACCCATGCTGCAGCAGCCATCATACAGCATCAGCCGGAATTCGTGGCGGGCACCCTCCTGGAAGTGATTCCCTGCAGTGCCGACCTGGAGCTCTTCAACCCGGAACGAACCGATCCGCAGCAGCAGGAAGTGCTGCGCCGCGAACTGGGTATCCGTGACGGCGACGTCATCATCAGCTACCTGGGCTCGGTGGGAGGCTGGTACCTTACAGATGAGATGCTGCGCTTCTGCAAAATGCTGGCCGACCGGATGCCCCGGGCCCGCTTCCTCTTCATCACACCGCACCTGCACAACCATATCATGGAACTGGGCGCCCGCTACGGACTGCAGCCCGACCAGCTGATCGTGAAAAAGGGCAGGCGTGAAGAAGTGCCCGCACTGCTCTCGCTCAGCCGGTATTCGGTTTTCTTCATCAAACCCTGTTTCTCAAAACTGTCGTCTTCGCCCACCAAACACGGCGAACTGATGGCAATGGGGATACCGGTGATCACCAACGGCGGCGTGGGAGATGTGCAGGCCATCGTGGAAAAATACCGCAGCGGGTACATTGTTCCCGACTTCAGCGAAGCAGGCTTCAATGGGGTGATCAGCCGTTTACTCAGCGAACCGGCACCCGACCGGGCAGCGATCCGCCGGGGAGCGGAAGAAGTGTATGCCCTGGAGCAGGCTATTGCAGCGTATACCCGCCTTTACCGGAAAATGGTCAACTAACGGAATCAGATAAATGAAAATAAAAGAGCCCGGTAAGAGCATGCGGCTCCCGGGGCAGATCAGCGGTTCAGATGTTAACTTTTTCGTTTTCCATTTTCACTTTCCTTTGAGCAAAAGCGAATGAGGTGACACCCCCAGGCGGGGAGATGAACGCAACGGCTCCCGCACATGTAAATACAGCAGCATGAAAATGATCCTCAGTTTATTAGGTTTAGGGCTGGCGCATTGTTGTTTTGGCCAGCAAACGATGCCGTTTGCCGACTCGCTCCGAAAAGCCTTTAACATACCGGAGATCTGTTACGCGGTGATCGACGCCGATTCCATCCTGGAATCAGCTGCCCTGGGTAAACATTCCCGCATGCTGCCGGATACAGCAACCCTGAACGACCGGTTCCACATCGGCTCCAATACCAAGGCCATGACGGCTTTTGTGATTGCCCGGATGGTAGAAAAGGGCAGGCTGAGCTGGACCACGCCATTCTTCAGCCTGTTTCCGGAATGGAGAAAAAAGAGCAATCCCGCTTATGCCCGAATCACCCTGCAGGACCTGCTTTCGCACAGGGCCGGCATACAGCCATTCCAGGGATTTGCCGGTGAAGACCCGGTGATACCGGATTTTAAAGGAACAGCCCGGCAAAAAAGGATGCGCTTCGGACAGTTTGTGTTATCCCTCGAACCGGTAAAACCGGATGACACCCATCCCTTCATTTATTCCAATGCCGGATACACGCTCGCGGCCCTGATGCTGGAAAAAGCAACAGGGAAAAGCTGGGAATACTGGATTGAACAGGTTTTTAACCGGGATTTAAACCTTGCTGTACAATGCTCATGGCCCGAAAACCAGCACCATCGGGACACCTGGGGCCACCGCACAGAGAACGGCCAACTCATACCGGTTGCGTCCAACCGGGGCGATCATTTAGATTATACAGAACCGGCAGGCGACCTGAACATTCAACTCAAGCCCTACATCCGGTTCATTCAATTGAATTTACAGGGCCTGCTGGGTCGTGACAATTATCTGAAATCTTCCACATACCGGTTTATCCATCAGGGGATAGCCCACTATTCCCTGGGCTGGTTCAACATTGATGAAAACGGAAAGGAACTCTCTGTTCATGCCGGCACGGGCGCCGAAACCTATTACAGCCTGGTGCATATTGACAGAATTCAGCACAAAGCCTATATCATTTTCACGAACGCGTTCAATGCAGACACCCAACAGGGCGTAAGGTTACTCATGCGGAAACTGAAAGAAAATTATGGCAGCTGATCTTTCCCGTTACCCCCAACCGGCCAGCCGGCCCATCTTTTGATTTGCCGCACACAAAATCCGGTCATATAAAAAAGCCGCTCCTGATGGAACGGCTTTGCGGAATGAGGTTGCAGCTTTTTATTTCAGCACTTCGGCCAGTTTGTTTTCCAGGTCTTCGCCACGCAACCCCACGGCAATGATTTTACCCTGGGGGTCGAGCAGTACATTGTAGGGGATGCCCTCGATATGATACAGGCCCACCACCACGCTGTTCCATTGCCTGAGATCGCTGATGTGCGGCCAGTTGAGCCCGTCGGCCTGAATGGCCTTGAGCCAGGCCGCTTTATCCTTATCGAGGGAAACACCGAGCACGGTAAAATTTTTCTCTTTGAAGCGGTTAAAAGCCTTCACCACATTGGGATTCTCGGCCCGGCAGGGACCGCACCAGCTGGCCCAGAAATCCACCAGCACATATTTCCCCCGCAGGCTGCTGAGGGCAACCGTTTTGCCGTCAGGATCAGGCAGACTGAAATCAGGCGCCAGATCCCCCACACCGGGCACATCCTTTCTGGCCTGTTCGCGCTGGCGGGCCTGCTGCAGCGCCTCCGAGAAACGGGCAGCCACTTCGGCCACCTGGGCATTGCCGGGGAAGCGCTGCTGCAGTTTCTCCACGGGTTGCTGCAGGGCAGCGGGATCCATGCGGGAGGTATAGCCCAGCGCAAAAAGCGCCAGGATGGGGTGCTTCACCGTATCGATGTAAGCGGTAACATATTGCTGAAAATCTTCCACCAGCCGGTCGTACGCTTTCCCTCCGGCCGCCATCAGGCTGTCGTTGCCGGCATCGCGCTGCAGGGCATTCAGTTCATTGCCCTTATTGTAGAGAGCGGTGAGGCGCTGATCGGTTTCGGCAATGAACTGCCGGAGCATCTGGTTGGCCGGACTGCTGACGGTGGCCGACTTCATGGACAACTGGTTGAGGTCGGCGCTGAACTGCAGTTCAGGCTGATCGTTGATGAAAACAAAAACAGCCCGGTCTTTTTCCAGCCGGATGCGGTAAAGGCCCTCAGTTTCCGCCTTGGCCCGGAGGGTGAAGCGGCCGTTTTTGACCAGGGCCGTGTCCAGCACTTCTGGGTTGCGCTCATTGCTGAAATACAGTTGTTCGAGGTACACTTTCTGTTCAGGCAGGTTTTTGATGGTACCCTGTACCGTGAACTTACCCTTTCCGTTTCCGGTGGCGCAACCGGCCAGTGTGCTGGCAGCCAGCAGGAAGACAATCAGTTTTTTCATGGTTGATTATGGTTTTTCATTGCTCATGGAAAGGATATCGCGGTCGAAGAGGTAGAGTCCGCTCTTGTCGTCGCCAATCATCTCCAGTTTATCATTGCATTCGCGGGCCAGCCTTTCCTCTTCCATCTGCTCCATCACATACCACTGGAGGAAGTTGTGGGTGGCATAATCTTTTTCGCGCAGGGCGATGTCTACCAGGTCATTGATGCTGCTGCTGACCGCGAGTTCGTGTTTCAGCAGTTCCTCAAAAGCGCTCTTCAGGGATTTGAACGTGAGCACGGGCTGGGCCAGCGAAGGGATCATGGCAAAACCACCGCGTTCGTTGATGTAATGAATCAGCTTGAGCATGTGCATCCTTTCTTCATCGCTGTGTTTGAAGAAAAATTCGGTTACGCCCTTCAGTCCGGGCTGAATCTCAGCCCAGCTGGCCATGGCCAGGTATGCCTGTGAACTTTGCGCTTCCATCAGTACCTGGCGGTTGAGGGCTTCCTGCATTGTTTGTGTGAGCATAGTTTATCCTTTTTGATTTGACATTTCAGTGTGTATTCAGCCGAGTTTTTCAGCCAGCAGCCGGTTGACCTGCTGCATGTCGGCCTTGCCGCGGCTGCGTTTTTTCACTTCTCCGGCAAACAATCCCAGCAATCCTTTTTTGCCCTTTCGGTATTCATTCACTTTATCGGGCATGGCGGCCAGTACTTCCTCCACCCATTGCTGCAGGGCCTGTTCATCGCTTTCCTGCAGCAGGTTGAGGGCGGTAGCGATGCCGAGGGCGGTTTCGCCCGGCTTTTCCAGCAGGGCCGGCAGGATGCGGGCCGCAGCGGTATTGAATGCCAGTTTGCCGGATTCCACGAGTTGCAGCAGTTCGGCCGTTTGGGCGGGCGGCAGGGGAAAATCCTCCATCTCTGCCTGGGCCTCATTCAGCCAGTTCTTCACCGGTCCCATCAGCCAGTTGGCCACCGCTTTGGCCGGTACCTCATGCTGCATCACGGCGTCAAAATAATCCACCATGGATTTATCACTGCAAATGAAGCGGGCATCATAAGCCGGCAGCCCGTAAGTTTCACTGTAACGTTGTTCCAGCTCTTCGGGCAGGGGAGGCAGGGACGCTTTCACCGATTGCAGGAAAGCATCGCTGATGTGAAAAGGCGTAAGATCGGGATCGGGAAAATAACGGTAGTCATCCGCCTCTTCCTTACTGCGCAAACTGAAGGTGCTTTGGGTATCGGCATTGAAACTGCGGGTTTCCTGCACGATGGGCTGCCCGCTTTCGGTAAGGGCTACCAGCCTGTCGAGTTCGATTTCGATGGCTTTCTTGACGTTGCGGATGCTGTTGAGGTTTTTGACCTCCACGCGGGTGCCGAGTTTTTGTTCGCCGCGGGGGCGGATGGAGATATTGGCATCGCAGCGCAGGCTGCCCTCTTCCATATTGCCATCGCAGATGCCGAGCCAGCGCACCAGTTTGCGCAGGTTGGTGAGGAAGGCAAAGGCCTCATCGCTGCTGTGCAAATCCGGCTCGCTGACCAGTTCCAGCAGGGGCACACCGGCCCGGTTCAGGTCGATACAGGTATAGTTCGGATCGGCGTCGTGCAGGCTCTTGCCCGCATCTTCTTCAATATGAATGCGGTTGAGCCGGATGCGGCGGTGGGTATCGCCCACCTGGATGGGCACAGCACCGTTTTGGCAAATA
Organism: Ferruginibacter sp.; assembly: GCA_041911275.1. Lineage (GTDB taxonomy): Bacteria > Bacteroidota > Bacteroidia > Chitinophagales > Chitinophagaceae > Ferruginibacter. Next base: position 25,816 of record JAYRPG010000035.1, read on the forward strand.
GGGGTGGTATGCTGGCTCACCTGGTACCCCTTGGGGAGGTCGGGGTAGAAATAATTTTTCCGGGCGAAGTAATTCTGCTGCACAATCCCGCAGCCCAGGGAAAGCCCGAGCCGGAGTGCAAATTCCACGGCCTGGCGGTTCATCCGGGGCAGGGTGCCGGGATGGGCCAGGGTGATGGGACTGATATGGGTATTGGGCTCCCCGCCAAAATGCGCCGCGTCGCCGCAAAACAGCTTGGACCGGGTCAGGAGCTGGATATGCACTTCCAGTCCGATTACTGCCTCATAGACATCATGTTTCATGCCGGCTGTAAAGGTAGCGGATTCGGGGAAATGCGCCCTGCCGGGGGGATCTGTGCCGGGGCACCCCCCTGTTATTTCCCGGAATTTTCTTACTTTGAGCACAGTCTCCCCCCTTGCCAAGACACTTATTCCTGAACCTACTGCAAAACCCCGGAGCTGGCAACCCGCTTACCTGTTGCCCGGTCCGTTTCTCCAGTTGTTAATCCATGGCGCATGAACCTGACGCGGCACAAGCGACTTATTCTGTTTTTTTTCCTGCTGACACTGGCAGAATTTACCGGTGCGCAGGTATCTTCCTATTCCTTTACACAATCCGCCAGCACTTTTACTGCATTGCCGGGAGGTGGCACCCGGCAAACCGGCTCCGCAGAAGGCGATGATGGTGCTGTAGCCGTATCGCTTCCCTTCAGCTTTAACTACAATGGAACGGCTTATACCAGTGTAGCCATTTCAAGCAATGGATTTCTTCAAATGGGTACGGCGGTTGGTGCCAATGGTTCCGGAAGTGCTTATGTAAGTGCGAGTAACAGCAATGGCCAGATCATCAGCACCAGCAACACAGGTACTTTTAATGCCATCGCAGCCCTCAATTTTGACCTTACCAATATCAGTACTTTCACGGTCAGCGGCGTGCTCAGTTCAGGCAGTTCAATAATTACAGGATGTTCCGGCGCTGGTTTCACCGCCGTGAAAGTTCGGCCAGGGATGGGCATTTCAGGCACCGGCATACCAGCGGGAACGTACATTACGGGTGTAAATATTGGCGCAGGAACGATCACCCTGAGCGCCAACGCAACCGGCAATGGCACCAACACCCTCACCCTTTCCACAGCTTTGGTCACGGCGACCACCGGCGTTGCCCCCAACCGCGTATTTACTGTTCAATGGACGGGCAGAAAGCGGTACAATATTGCCGCGGACGATATGGACTTCCAGGTGAAGCTTTATGAAACCACCTATGTCATTGAAGTTATTTACAATACGGTAGTGACGGGCACTGCTGCTGCTTCCGGAACCAACGATCTGGCCCAGACAGGATTAAAAGGATCGACCAATACCGACTTCAACAACCGTTCCACCACTTCAAACTGGAGCAGTACAACAGCAGGCGGAAACAATACAGCATCCTGTACATTGAGTGCAACCGTAAAGCCCTCAGCGGGTCAATTGTATCGCTGGACACCACCGGCGTGCATGGCCAGTATGCCATCGGGACTCAGCGCATCCTCCATTTTGACCAACACAGCCACCATTTCATGGAATGCTTCCAGCCCATCTCCATCGAACGGATACCAATATTTCGTGAGCACCAGCAATACCGCGCCCAGCCTTTCAACAACCCCCACAGGTACAACGGGCGCAGGCGTCACTACAGCTGGCCTTTCAGGACTTACGGGAGGAACCGTTTATTATTTCTGGGTACGGGCAAACTGCGGAGGCTCCACCAGTAATTGGGCCGGAAGCGGGAGCTTTACCACGGCATGTACAACGGCCGGCATCCCCTATTCACAGGGCTTCAACGCGGCCACCCTGCCTGCCTGCTGGAGCACGGCCATCGTGGCGGTGCAAACCGGCACCAAACTGAGTTTTGTGGCTACGGCTTCCAGTCAGACGGCCTCTGCTTCTGAAGGAAGTCATTTTGTGATGTATAACTCATACAGCAGCACGAACGGCGGTGCAGGATCCGAAGAGCGGTTAATCAGTGTTCCGTTGGTCACGACCGGCACCCCCAATGTAGAGGTAAGGTTTGACTGGTTTGAGTCCGGCAACCTCACCTACACCGATCCGGCTGAAGGGGTAACCGTTGAATGGTCTACCAATGGCACCAGCTGGAACAGCAGTAGCCAGTTTCCGCGGTACGTGGCCAGTGCGCCCAGCGCAGGAGGCTGGGTCACGAAATCCGTAGTATTGCCAGCCGGCGCCGGCAACCAGCCTGTCCTCTATATCGGGTTCCGGTTCCATTCTGAATATGATTACAACTGCTACCTGGACAAAGTGATTGTACAGGCAGCCGTTCCCTGCAGTACACCCGTTGAGCAGCCCGTGGCCCTGAACCTTACCGGGGTCAGCGCATCCGGGCTCAGCGGCTCCTTTACGGCCGCCACACCGGCCCCCAGTGGTTATATCGTGCTGCGCAGCACTGTCAACACCGCGCCAACCCTGGTGAACGGAACCACCTACGCTACCGGTAATGCCTACACGCTTGGAGGTGTGAGCTACACCGTGGTGGCCAGCGGAAGCAGCACCAGCTTTACGGAAACCAGCCTGGCTTCCAATACCCGGTACTATTATTTCATCCTGTCGTACAACAATATCTGCGCGGGCGCACCCTTCTACCTCAATGCCGGTGCACTTACCGGCAATGCCCTTACCTGCACGGCGGCGCCGGCCTCCCTGAGCGGGGTGGCAGCGGGCAGCACGGCGGCTACCATCAGTTTTGGCGCCGTAAGTGGCGCCAGTCAATACATCCTGCAATACAGCGTGGCCGGCGCCAACGCCTGGATCACGGCATCGCCGGCGCCTACCGGCTCGCCCTACACCCTGAACGGACTGCAGCCGGGAACCGCCTACGACATCCGCCTGCAGGGCCCGAACAGCGAGTGTGGCACCCTCTTCAGCACGACGAATGCCTTTACAACCCCCTGTAATGCCATCAGTGCCTTGCCCTGGTCTGAATCGTTTGACGGGATGGCCACAACGGGTTCAGGCATCGTGCCGCCCTGCTGGCTGCAAACCGCGGGCACCTATCCTTTCGTGTCAGGCGGAACGACCCAGAACACATACAACGACCCATACTCCCTGCCCAATTACCTCAGCATCCGCTGGGGCAACAGCACGGCCAGTCATCTCTGGACGCCGGGATTTCAACTGACCGCAGGCGTTAGTTATGATTTCAGCTTCCGCTGGGCAGGCGATGGGTACAGCGGATGGACGGGTGATGTGCTGTACAATACGGCACAGAATGCCACCGGCGCCACGTTGCTGGGTAATTTTTTGTCGGCCGCAACCGTAACCAGCAGCACTTATACCCTGCGGACCTTTTCCTTTACCCCTTCCGTAAGCGGGGTGTATTATTTTGCCACCCGGGTGAGTTCCACCTCCACGCCCTACTACCTCGGGCTGGATGATTATGCGCTGAAGCTCACGCCGCCCTGTAATGCGGCAGGCACCGTGTCGGCGGCGGCGGGTTCCATTTGCGGCGGCAGCGGCTCCACCACCCTCAGTGCCGTAAACTACTCGGTGAATGGCGCCGGACTCAGTTACCAGTGGCAGGTTTCGGGCGACAGTATTAATTTCAGTGACCTGGCCGGACAAACCAACCCCGCCTCGGCCAGCACTGGCGTCATCAACAGCACGCGGTATTACCGGCTGCGGGTATCCTGTACGGCCCTGGGCAACAATTATTCCAATATCGTTAAGGTAGCGGTGGGCAGTTATGCCATCACCTCCACCCAGCCGGCCAGCCGCTGCGGCGTGGGCAGTGTAACCCTGCAGGCCGCGGCCACGCCGGGCGCCAACATCAGCTGGTACAGCGGACCATCCGGTGGCATACCCCTGGCCAGCGGCAACAGCTTCACTACTCCCGAAATCAGCGCCACCACCGCTTACTATGTGGCGGCCAACAACGGCTATACGGTGGCCACCATCGGGGCCACCTACAGCGGCTCGGCCAATAACAGCACCAACGTGGGCAGCCACGGTATTGTGATCAGCACCACCAGTCCGAATATCACCATTGTATCCGCAAAAATCCCCTTTACCGGCAAGGGCAGCTTTACCATCCAGCTGCAAACCACCGGCGGAGCGGTGGTGAGTTCGGTAACCACGGATGAAATCACCGGCGGCGCCTCGGTACCGGTAACGGTGCCGCTGAACCTCTCTGTGGTTACGCCGGGCACCTACCGGCTGCTGGTGACCGGCATCAGCGGCACCATTGATGAGCTGGGCTACCTTTCGGGTGCGGTATTTCCCTACACCGGACTGGGCGGGGCTTTTTCGGTAACCTCCGGATACTGGTACGGCAACGACAATTCCAACAACCTCTACCTGTTCAGCCTGGTGGTGACGGATGTGTGCGAAAGTGCCCGTACAATGGTAACGGCTACGGTTACCCCGCCGCCTGCATTAACACTCAGCAGCAACAGTGCCACCCTCTGCAGCGGCAGCAGCACCGGCATCACCGTTACCAGCGCGCCCAATGACTTCAGCACCTACAGCTGGTCGCCGGTAACCGGCATAACCGCTGCGGGCTCACCCGCCGGCACCAGCATTACGCTCAATCCCACTATTACCACCAACTATACGGTAACCGCCACGTCGGCCGGCGGATGTGTGAACAAGGCCAGCGTGCTCATCACCGTGAATGCGGCCCCGCCCACCACCACAGGCGCGGCGGTGTGCAGCGGCGGCAACGCCAGCCTTACCGCCACCACCGCCTGCGGCAGCTTCGGGAACCCCACCCTGCAGCTCACCGGCTCGTGGAATGCGGCCACCGACCCCGTGGCATTACGCCCGATCATTTACATCGCCAATTCGCCTACCTGTTTGTTTGACGATGTGATTACGCGCAATTACACGGTGCAGGACTTCCAGGTAACGGTAACGGGTACCTACACTTTCGGGATGCCCAACACCACCGCTTTCGACGGCATGGGCTATATCGTAACCGGTCCGTTTGTGCCCGGCAACTGCAACGGCGGCGGCACCTGGATTGTGGGCGATGACGACTCAGGCCCCACCACATTTGAGCCGCTGATGACGGCCACGCTTACTGCAGGCGTTACCTACACCCTCATCACCACCACTTACTCGGCCAGTTCGGGTACGGTAACCGATAACTATACCTGGAATATCACCGGACCGGTGGGGGGCGCCATCACCACCGTGAGCGGAGGCGCCCTGCAGTGGTACACGGTTCCCAGCGGCGGCAGTCCGATCTCCTCGGCATCGCCCTTTAACCCGGTAGGTGTTGCCGGCTCCGGTGTTGCCAGCAGCAATGCCGTGGGGTCCTATACCTTCTATGCCGCCTGTTCCAACAATCCCAACTGCCGAACGGCCACGCCCTTTGTGATCGGGGCGCCCGGGCAATGGATCGGGGCGGCCGATTCAGTCTGGAGCAATCTCCCCAACTGGTGCGGCGGCATCCCCACCCTCTCCACCGATGTTACCATCACCAGCGGCGCCCTGAACATGCCGGTGATCGGCAGCGGTACGGGCACGGTCCGCAACCTCACCCTCAACAGCGGCTCGAGCCTTACGGTACGGAACGCCACCCTGCAGATTGCCGGCGCCCTCAGTGCCAGCAACGCCATCAATGCCACGGCCGGCACCATTGAACTGGCCGGCAGCACGCCCCAGGCCCTCTCCGGCAGCGTCTTCACCGGGCGCAGCATCCGCAACCTCGTGGCCAGCAACAGCGTGAATGTATCGGCCACGGCCCAGGACACCCTGCGCATTACCGGCACCCTGTCGTTTGGCAACGTCAACAACAAAACCTTCAGTTCGGGAGACAATGTGATCCTGGCCTCCGGGCCCTGGGGCACTGCCCGCGTGGCCGATATCACCAACAACAACAGCAACAGCGGCAACAGCTTCAGCGGCAGGTTTGTGGTACAGCGCTATATGCCGCCCCACCGTTCCTGGCGGCTGGTAACGGCCCCCATTGCGGCTGGCGCACAAACCATCAACCAGGCCTGGCAGGAAGGCGTGGGCGGCAACTGGGCCGCAAATCCCTATCCCGGTTACGGCACACATGTAACGGGCGGGCCTGCACGCACCACGGCCCAGGGATATGACCAGGGTCCGCTGAATGCCTCCATTTATGGCTACAGCGGCACCAGCTGGAATTACCTGCCCAACAGCACCGCCGAAGCGGTAACCAGCCGCGAAGGCTGGATGCTGTTTGTACGGGGCTCCAGGGCCATCAACCTGCCCCTTTCCAATACGGGTACCGTGGCGGATGCCACCATCCTCCGGCCCACCGGCCCCCTGCGCTTCGGCACCCAGCCTGCCGTAACCAGCGCGGGCGGCGGGTTAACCGTAATCGGCAATCCCTATGCCTGTGCCATCGATTTTAAAAAAATCAGCCGCAGCGGCGTCATCGGCGGCGTGGGCGGCAATGCCTATTACCTGTGGGATCCCTACCTGGGCGGCAGCAATGGCGTAGGCGCCTTTGTGACCCACAGCTGGAACGGGAGCAGTTACGACCAGACCATCGTTACCGGCGGCGGCATCACTTCGCTGGGCAACACGGGCATCATTCCATCCGGGGCCGCCTTCCTGGTGAACCTTTTACCGGGCGGCAGCATTGGCATTGCCGAAGACGATAAAGACACCACGATCTACCAGAACAGTTTTGCCTTCCGGCCTGCCGGCCACCGCTCCAGCATCCGCACCACGCTGTTTTGCCTCCAGGCTGACGGAGAGCGGGCCCTCACCGACGGCACCCTGGTGAACCTGGATGAACAGGCGCTCACCGCCCTGGATCCGGAAGATGCGCGGAAGCTCAACAACTTCAACGAAAACATCGCCCAGTTCAGGGAGGGAAGCCGCATCGCCATCGAACGCCGCGCCCTGCTGGCCGTTCACGACACCCTGTTTTACCACCTGTGGAACCTGCGGCAACGCCGCTATGAACTCGAGATCTCCCTCACCCGGGTGGCGCTTCCCCCGGGTTGCTCCGCCTGGCTGGAAGACACTTACCTTGGTCAGAAGACCCTGCTGGCGCCCGACGACACCACGCGTACAGACTTTACCGTTAGCAACGATCCTGCCAGTGCAGCAGCCGGCCGGTTCCGGATTGTGGTGGAACCCAACGGGGTGGTGCCGGTAAGGTTCCTGGAACTGCAGGCATTCCGGCAAGGGGCGGATGCGGCCCTGAGCTGGACGGTCAGCGAAGAACTGAACCTGTTATCCTATACCGTGGAGCATGCCGACAACGGCCGGGATTTCCGGGCTCTGGATGAGGTAGCGGTAACCGGAGGACAAACCCCTTATAGCTTCCTCCACCGGCAGCCACAACAGGGGTTACATTATTACCGCATCCGGAGCAACGGGCGCAACGGAGAACGGCAATACAGTGCCGTGGCAACCGTACTGTTCCGGAACGGGCAACCGGCCATCACCCTGTACCCGAACCCGGTAACACAGTCCTCCCTGGCATTGCATTTCAACACACAGCCTGCAGGCGTTTATACGGTACAGTTGTTCAGCAGTACGGGGCAACTGATCTGCAGCCGCACCCTCACGCATGCCGGCGGCACTGCGGCACATGGCATCAGGCTGAACCGCAAACCCGCTGCCGGCAGTTACGAACTGCTGATACAGGGCCCGTCACGGCAAGCCATCAAAGTACTGGTGGAATAAACCTGGGGCTGTCAAATAAAGAGCCGCACCGGAACAGTGCGGCGGCGCATCAAACCAAAAGTAATATGGAGATCATCACCCCCGACTACGGATTGCTGGCCTGGCAGCTGGCCGCCCTGGTGAGCCTGTTCCTCAGTACCGCCGCCCTCATCCAACTGGCCCGGCATCCGATGGAATCCTCCCGCAAAGCCTTATGGAGTTTGCTGATCCTGCTGCTGCCCTATGCCGGGGTGCTCATCTTTGCCGCGATGCGAAGCAGGAAGAAAGGTTGAGCAACCTGATCCAGCGCGGTCAACAGCTACGCACCACCGCAGCGTTTACAATCCCACCCCCACCTGCACCATCATATACCGGAGCGGGGCACGCCCGGTTTCGTACACCAGCGCTCCCCGGTTGCTGTCGTATCGCAGGGAGTTCCGCACAATATAAGTGAACCGGCTGCCGTCGGTAAAGCTGAGCCGGAGGGCAAAACGGGCACGGCCTTTTTCCGGGGGGCCGATCGTGATCCCTGCGCCGATGCCCTTGCTGAAGCTGGCGCTCAGTTCGCCGCCCATGTCGAAGGGCTGAAGCCCCAGTGAAGACTCGATGAAGCCCAGGTTTTCGCGGATCGTGGAAATGTAAAAACTGCCGCCGGCAAAAAGATCCAGAAAGGGAGATACGTTACCGGTAGTGGCGGGGCGCAGGCGGGCCACCCCATGCAGGTTCAGGATCCCATAGCTGGTTTTGTAATCGCCGCCGAATCCGTTTACCTGCACATCGGTTTTAAAACGGCCGTAATAGGTATAGCCCAGCTCGCCGCCCAGCCGGATGACTGAAGGCTTTTTGCCGGCAGGATTGGCCAGAAACATGCCGCCGATGCCGAATCCGGTATTGCCCATATTGTTCTTGATGGCCGTGGCCATTGCGGGAAACGGTATGCCGAAATTGATGCCCAGCATGAAGTCATGACTGGTGGGCTCCGTGGCGGTTGCAGCAGCGGGCTGCGCCGCGGCCTGCAGGGATGCAAACAACAGGAAACAGAACAAGAGCAGCGGTTTGGGCATGTAGCATGAGTTTGTTGGAGCCATAAAGATAAGTCGCGCCGGTTGCCCTCGGCGCCGCCCATGGGAATTGCGTATTTTGTGCATTCAGATACCGGCTATGAAAAAAAACTGCCTCCTGTTCCTCCTGCTGATGGCCCACCTGCTGCCTGTTGCCGCACAATCCCCTGCGAAAGCGGAGCGCTGGGCCGACAGCGTACTGGAGACCCTGACGTCCCGGCAACGCATTGCCCAGCTGATGATCCTGCGGCTCTCGGCTTATGATTTTAAAAACCGCACACCGCTGTATTACGACTCCCTGGTGGCCGAAAAAATCAGGCAGTACAATATCGGCGGCGTTTGTGTGTTCCAGGGACATCCGGGTGTGCTGGCGGAAAAGCTGAACTACCTGCAGTCGGTTGCCCCCACACCCCTGCTGGTGTGCGTGGATGCCGAATGGGGCCTGGGCATGCGGCTCACCGACAGCGTGCGGCCCCTGCCGCGACAGATGATGCTGGGCGCCGTGCAGGACCGCAACCTGCTGTACCGCTATGGCGCCCGGGTGGCGGCCCAGTGCAAACGGCTGGGCATACAGGTGAACTATGCCCCTGTGGTAGACGTCAACAATAACCCGCTGAACCCGGTGATCAACGACCGCAGCTTCGGGGAAGATGCCCGCCGGGTGGCGGATTACGGCGCCGCCTACATGCAGGGCCTGCAGGATAACGGCGTGATGGCCTGCGCCAAACATTTTCCCGGCCATGGCGATGTGGAAACCGATTCGCACCTCGACCTGCCCGTTATCCGTAAAAGCAGGGAGCAGCTTGATTCGCTGGAACTGTTCCCCTTCCGCGAGCTGATCCGGAAAGGGGTGGGCAGTGTGATGGTGGCGCATCTTTTTATCCCCGCGATCGACAGCACCCCGCAGCTGGCCACCTCCCTTTCTTCCCTTGCCGTGCAGGGCCTGCTCCGCAACAGCCTGGGTTATACCGGGCTCACGTTTACGGATGCCCTGGAAATGCAGGGCGTGAAAAAGTTTTTCCCGGCCGGGGAGGCGGCCGTGCGTTCGCTCATGGCCGGCAACGACCTGCTGTGCCTGCCGGGCGATGCCGACAGCAGCATCGCCGCCATTGAGGCAGCGCTGCAGGAGGGCCGCCTGAGCGCGGAAGCGATCAATGAACACTGCCGGAAAGTGCTGATGGCCAAATACCAGTATACGGGCGGACGGGTGGACCCCGTATCGCCGGTAAACCTCGCCGCCGATCTGAACCAGGGCATCGAAGCCCTCCGCAGCGAAGTGGCCCGCCAGGCCCTGACGGTGCTGAGCCTGCAGGATGCCACCGTTTTTCCCCTGCAGCGCGGCGGCGCCCGGGTGGCCTATGTTGGCATGGGTCTCCGGACAGCCAATGCCTTTGCGCGCCGGATGCAGCAGGATCATGGCGCTGCCCTGTATTATTTCCCCTATGCTTCGCCGGCCGACAGTGCAGCCCGGCTTTTGGAAATACTGAACCGGTACGATAAAGTGATCATCGGCCTGCACGCCTACAGCCGCAAGCCCGAAAACCAGTACGGCATCAGCGGCGTTGCAGCCGCGCTGGTAACGGCGCTCAGCCAGCGGCCCCACTGCCTGCTGGGCTTCGGCAATCCTTATGCCCTGAGCCCCTTCTGCGCCACCCGCAACCTGCTGGTGGCTTATGAGGATGACTCACTCACCCACGAAACCGCTGCCGACTGGCTGCAGGGCAAATGGATGGCCACGGGGCGTGTACCCGTTACCGTTTGCAGCCGCTTCCCCTTCGGCAGCGGCATCACCGCAGCGGCCGCACCGCCCGACCGGTTCACGGAGGTAGACAGCATCGTACACAACGCCATCGCGGCCGGCGCCATGCCCGGCTGCGTGGTGCTGGCCCTGAAAAACGGGCGCATCGCCTTTCACAAAGCCTATGGAAAGCTCAGGTACGATGATCCGGCGCCGGCGGGTGTATCCACGGTATATGATGCCGCCTCGCTGACCAAGGTTTTTGCCACCACGCTGGCGGTGATGAAACTGTATGAGCAGGGCAAAATCAGCCTGCGCAAAAAGGCCGGCGATTACCTGCCCCTGCTGAAGGGCACGGACAAGGGCGACATCAGCATCGAAGAACTGCTGCTGCACCAGGGCGGGCTGCAGGCGTTTATTCCCTTTTACAAATCCACGCTGGACAGCCATGGCCGTCCCGACAGTTTGCTGTATGCCCGGCAGCCCGGCGATTCCTTTCCCTGGCGGGTAGCCGAAAACCTGTTTCTGCGGAAAGACGGCCCCGACAGCCTCATGAAAATGCTCCTGGCCAGTGCCGTGGGTCCAAAGGGCAGGTATGTTTACAGCGACCTTGATTTTATCCTCCTCGGCAAAATCGTGGAAAAGGTAACCGGCAGCACGCTGGACGCTTATGTGCGGCAGCAATTTTACCGGCCGATGGCCCTGGGCGGCATTGGCTTCCGGCCGCGCACCCTTTTTCCGCTGCAGCGCATCGCCCCCACTGAACTGGATACGGCATTCAGGAAGCAGTTGCTGCGGGGCGATGTGCACGACCCGGCAGCAGCCCTGCTGAACGGCGTGGCCGGTCATGCCGGACTGTTCAGCACGGCCGCCGACCTGGGAGCGCTGATGCAGCTGCTGCTGAACGGCGGCGCCTATAACGGTAAGCGTTACCTGAAAAAAGAAACCGTGGCGCGCTTTACAGGATACGGCAGCGCGGTGAGCCGGCGGGGACTGGGCTTCGACAAACCCGAGAAAGACAATGACAAAAGGGCTGAACCCTATCCCTGCCGATCGGCTTCAGCGGCCACCTTTGGTCATACCGGCTTCACGGGCACCTGTGCCTGGGCCGATCCGGCCAGCGGACTGGTGTTCGTATTCCTGAGCAACCGGGTGCACCCGAACGGCAGCAACCAGCAACTGCTGAAAATGAATGTGCGGCCGCGCATCCACGAAGCGCTGTACCGGATCCTGCTGGAAAAAGCGCCCGGAAGAAGCCGCTGACCCGAAGGCGAGCGGCGGAGGCTCCCGGCAGCTTCCTGCACAAAGCTGCATTTAAGCAGCTCTTCGTAATTTACCGGGCGAATGCCTGCTGAAGATGACAGCCGTGCAAACCATTACCCCGGGAAGCTGATCAACATCAGCCAACCCAACCCCTTATTCAGGATCAGATATGGCTAAACAGCAAAAGACAGTTAAAGAAAAACCGATTGAAGTAACCCTTTGGGATGCCGCGAACAAACTGAGGGGCAGCGTGGAGCCCGCAGAATACAAGCATGTGGTGCTGGGGCTGATATTTTTAAAATTTGCCAGCGACAAGTTTGAGGAACAGCGGGCCAAACTCATGGCCGAAGGCAAGGGAAAGTATGTGGAAATGCCGGAGTTCTACAACATGAACAACGTGTTTTTCCTGGAAGAAACCAGCCGCTGGGGCTACCTCATCAAAAAATCGAAGCAGAACGATATTGCCCTGCTCATTGATACGGCCCTGCACAATATTGAAAAAAGCAACAAGGCCCTGAAGGGAGCGCTGCCCGACAATTACTTTTCGCGCCTGGGCCTGGATGTTACCAAACTGGCCTCCCTGCTCGACACCATTAATGATATTGACACCACCAAAGACCCCAAACAGGATGTAGTGGGCAAAGTGTATGAGTATTTCCTTTCCCGGTTTGCCCTGGCAGAAGGAAAGGGCAAGGGGGAATTTTACACCCCCAAAAGCATTGTGAACCTGATTGCCGAAATGATAGAACCCTACAAGGGCATTATTTATGACCCCGCCTGTGGTTCCGGGGGCATGTTTGTACAATCCATCAAATTTATTGAAGCCCACCACGGCAATAAAAAGGAAGTATCCATTTACGGGCAGGAATACACCAACACCACCTACAAGCTGGCCAAGATGAACCTGGCCATCCGGGGCATCAGCGCCAACCTGGGAGAAAAAGCAGCCGACACCTTTCTCGACGACCAGCACAAGGACCTGAAAGCCGACTTTATCATGGCCAACCCGCCCTTTAACCAGAAAGACTGGCGGGGAGAAAATGAATTAACAGACGATCCCCGCTGGCGAGGATACGATGTACCTCCCCGCAGCAATGCCAACTACGGCTGGATATTGAATATGGTGAGTAAACTTTCTGAAAACGGAGTGGCCGGTTTCATATTGGCCAATGGCGCCCTGAGTGGCGGTGGCGAGGAATACAAAATCCGCCGGAAACTGGTGGAGCATAACCTGGTGGAAGCCATTTTGGTATTGCCACAGGACATGTTTTACACCACCAACATCAGCGTAACACTCTGGATCATTAATAAAAACAAGAAAGCACAAAGTAAAAAGATAGGTGATGAGACCCGCCATTACCGGGATAGAGAACAAGAAATTCTCTTCATGGATTTACGGCAGATGGGCATTCCGTTTGAGAAAAAGTACATTCAGTTTTCTGAAAAAGAAATTAGCACAATCACCAGCACCTACCACCAATGGCAGACCCGGGTTATTGAAAACATACCGGAGTTCTGTTATTCCGCGTCGTTTGAGGAAGTAGCCAAAAAGGATTTCTCCTTAGTACCGAGCAAATACATAGCGTTTGTAAACCGGGATGAGAACATTGACTTTGAGGAAAAGATGAACACTTTGAAAACCGAGTTTGCAGACCTGCTGAAAGCCGAAGCTCAAAGCAAAAATGATTTACTAACTGTATTTAAAGAGCTGGGCTATGAAATCAACTTATAAGCGGCTAGGTGATTTTATAAAAGAAATTAAGGTTCGTAACACAGAAGAAAAAGCAGAACAGCTTTTGGGAATTAATATTGATAAGTTCTTTATGCCTTCTGTTGCAAATGTTGTGGGAACTGACTTATCTGTTTACAAACTTGTAAACAAGAACCAGTTTGCCTGTAATAGAATGCATGTTGGCAGAGATTATCGGCTACCAATTGCAATGTCAACATCTGATAAAGAATTTATGGTTTCACCAGCCTATGATGTGTTCGAAATAAAGGACAAAGAAGTTCTCAACCCTGAATTTCTGATGATGTGGTTTAGCCGGAAAGAATTTGACCGAAACGCCTGGTTTTATACGGACGCAGATGTTAGAGGCGGATTGCCATGGAAGTCATTTTGCGACATGCAACTCCCCGTCCCCCCAATAAACAAACAACGCGAAATCGTACAAGAATACAATACCCTCCAAAACCGCATAGCTCTTAACCAGCAACTGATACAAAAGCTGGAAGAAACGGCGCAGGCGATTTATAAGCAGTGGTTTATTGAATTTGAATTTCCTGATGAAAATGGAAAGCCTTATAAGAGCACTGGCGGGAAAATGATTTGGAATGAGGAATTGGAGAAAGAGATTCCGGAGGGATGGAAATCCGGTTTTTTGAATGAATTAGTTGAAATTATTGATGGTGACAGAGGAACAAATTATCCAAGTATTGAGGAAATGAATAGCAATGGCTTCTGTCTGTTTTTGAATGCGGGTAATGTTACTAAAAAAGGATTTGATTTTTCAGAAATAAAATTTATTAGCAAGGAAAAGGATTGTAATCTTAGAAAAGGTAAATTAAAAAGAAATGACATCATTCTTACTTCAAGAGGAACTGTTGGTAATGTCGCATACTATAGTGAGGCTATAACATATAATCATATTCGAATTAATTCAGGGATGGTTATTATGAGAGCTTTAGACATTTCGGAATCTACACTATTTGTTTACTCATTGCTAAGAAATGTAGATATAAAAAAAGAAATTGAAAGTTATTTATCAGGTTCAGCTCAGCCGCAATTACCTATAAGAGACCTGATAAAAATTCCAATTCTGATACCTGAAAGGAATCGAATTGTAGAATATTCAAAATTGGTAACAAAAATTCAACTTTTCATTGATAAGACTAATCATCAAAACCAAAAGCTAACAGAACTGAAAGAGTTGCTGCTTTCGAGGCTGGCGACTGTTGAATAAAATGATCACCAAATTCAAAAAAATGATTGGGGCTGCATATCAACATTTTGTTCGGGACGAGGTAGTATGCCTCGGAGAAATGGGGTTCAGTGCTGCATGAACAAGGGGGTGATTTATTTATGCAAGTCCCAGAAAATTTTCTTATTTTACTGATAATCAATTTCTTGTTATTTAACTCGAATCCGGAAATGGTATTCCCGGCCATGAAACCCTATAATTGCAGAGGCCTGTTTTAAAGCCGGTTATATTGATACCTGGGGCAGGGGTACTTTGAAAATCATCGCTGCGTGTAAAGAAGCGGGTTTATCTGAACCGGAAATTATTGAAAAAAACGGTGGCATCCAGGTTACATTATTCAAATAAGCAAAAGGGTTGGCAGATGGGTTGGCAGATAGGTTGGTAGATGGGTTGGCAGATAGTCAGATAAAAATACTTGAACTGATAAAAAAGAACCCGAAAATATCTAAAAAAGCCATGTCGGAAAAAGTAGGAATCAGCACCACAGCCATTGACAAGCATATTAAAACATTAAGGGAAAAAGGGTTGATCGATAGAGTTGGAAGTGATCGGTCCGGACATTGGGTGATCATACAGCAAAAATGAATAGGGTGCCGGATGTGTAGCGATCGGGTTAACTGGTATTCGGAAAGAGTTCGGAATGCAAATCTGAAAAATGAAATTCACCGAAGAAAAATTAGAAAAAGCCTTTACCGAGTTGCTGGGGCAGCAGGGATTTCCCCATCACCTGGGTATTACCCTTTCCCGCAGGCCGGATGAGGTGTTGATTGAAGAGGATCTGCGCCGTTTTCTGCTCACTGAATATGAACTTCAGGGTATTACCCTCCACGAAGTCAATGCCATCATCCTGCAGCTCAAATCCCTTCCTGCATCTGATCTGTATGAAAGCAACAAAACTTTTTTACGCATGCTGGCTGACGGCTTTATCCTCAAAAGGGAAGACCGCAGCCAGAAAGACCTCTATATCCAGCTGATCAATTACACCGGCCTCACCCAACAGCGCCCGCCGGGGGAAGGAGAACTGCTGACAGTAACGGCGGAACAGGAAGCGGATTTTTCCGCGGACACCAATATTTACCGGTTTGTCAACCAGCTGGAAATAACCGGTAACGAAAAACGCATTCCGGACGGCATTGTGTACATCAATGGTCTGCCCCTGGTGGTGTTTGAATTTAAAAGCGCCATCCGCGAAGAAGCCACCATTTACGATGCGTACAAGCAGCTGACGGTGCGTTACGAACGGGATATTCCTGAGCTGTTTAAATACAATGCCTTTTGTGTGATCAGCGATGGCGTCAACAACAAGGCGGGATCCTTCTTCTCGCCCTACGATTTTTTCTATGGCTGGCGCCGGGTGGCGGGCCTTGCCAAAGAAGTGGATGGTATTGACAGCCTGTTCACCCTGGTGCAGGGGATGTTTCACAAAAACCGTTTACGGGATATCATCCGGAATTTCATTTACCTCCCCGACAGTTCCAAAAAGAACGAAAAGATTGTTTGCCGCTACCCGCAGTATTATGCCGCCCGGGCGCTGTATGAAAACATCCGGAAAGCCCAAAAGCCGGAAGGCGATGGCAAAGGCGGCACCTACTTCGGGGCAACGGGCTGTGGCAAGAGCTTTACCATGCTGTACCTCACCCGGCTGCTGATGAAAAGCGAATATTTTGAAAGTCCTACCATTATACTGATCACCGACCGTACCGATCTGGATGACCAGCTTTCCGCCCAGTTCATCAACGCCAAAACTTTCATCGGCGATAATACCGTGGAAAGCGTGGAGAGCCGCGCCGATCTGAGAAACAAACTACAGGGCCGGCAAAGCGGCGGTGTTTTTCTTACCACCATTCACAAGTTTACAGAAGACACCGAACTGCTGACGGACCGCAGCAATGTGATTTGTATTTCAGATGAGGCCCACCGCAGCCAGGTAAACCTGGATCAGAAAATAAAAGTGACAGCAGAGGGAGTGAAAAAAACCTTCGGATTTGCCAAATACCTGCATGATTCATTGCCCAATGCCACTTATGTAGGCTTTACCGGAACCCCCATTGATGCCACGCTGGATGTGTTTGGAAAGGTAGTGGATGCCTATACCATGACAGAATCCGTAAAGGATGAAATCACCGTACGGATTGTGTATGAAGGCAGAGCGGCGAAGGTTTTACTGAACAACGACAAATTAAAAGAGATTGAGGAGTACTATGCCCGGTGCGCCGATGAGGGCAGCAACGAAAACCAGATAGAGCAGAGCAAAAAGGAAATGGCCCAGATGTATGCCATCATCGGCGATCCCCAGCGGCTGAGGGAGGTGGCTTCCGATTTTGTGCGGCATTATGAAAACAGGGTAAGTGAAGGGGCCACCGTTAAAGGCAAGGCCATGTTTGTGTGCGCCACAAGGGAAATTGCCTACGAATTATATAAGAACATCCTTGCGCTGAGGCCCGGCTGGAATGAGCCCAGGGAAGCGGAAGAAGGCGCCGCACTCACGGACAAAGACAAACGGGAACTAAAGCCGATTGAGCGGATAAAGCTGGTGATGACGCGGGGCAAGGATGACCCGAAGGTGCTCTGGGACCTGCTGGGCACCGCTGATTACCGGAAAGAGCTGGACCGCCAGTTTAAAAATCCGAAGTCGAACTTCAAGATTGCCATTGTAGTGGACATGTGGCTGACGGGTTTTGATGTGCCCTTCCTCGACAGCATGTACATTGATAAGCCCATTCAGCAACACAACCTCATTCAAACGATTTCCAGGGTGAACCGGAAATATGAAGGAAAAAGCAAAGGACTGGTGGTGGATTACATTGGCATCAAAAAGTACATGAATCTTGCCCTGGCAAAGTATAACAAGGGCGATGAGGATAATTTTGAGGACATAGATCAGTCCCTGGCGGTGGTGAGAGACCACCTGGATTTGCTGGCCCGGCTGATGCACCGGTTTGACAATACCGGGTATTTCAAAGGCAGCACGATGGAACAGCTGCACACCCTGAACATGGCTGCCGAGTTTGTGCAACAAACCAAAGAGCAGGAAACCCGGTTTATGGGTTTGGTAAAGCGACTGAAGGCGGCCTACGATATTTGTGCGGGCAGTGAAAAACTCAACCAATCCGAGCGGGATTACACGCATTTTTACCTGGCCATCCGCTCCATTGTGTTCAAGCTCACCAAAGGCAATGCGCCCGATACGGCACAAATGAATGCACGGGTAAGGGAAATGATTCAGGATGCGCTGGAAAGTGACGGCGTGGAAGAGATTTTCAAACTGGGAGAAGAAGGCGAAACCCAACAGGATATTTTTGACGAGGATTATCTCACGAAAATCAGCAAAATCAAACTGCCCAACACCAAAATAAAACTGCTGCAAAAACTGCTGGCGAAAGTGATTGAGGAAATCAGGAAGGTAAACCGGGTAAAGGGCATTGATTTCAGCAAAAAAATGCAGGCCATTGTTGAACGCTACAACAACCGGAGCGCGAATGATATACTGAAGAGTGAAGTGTATGAGGAAATGGCGGAAGCCCTGACCAATCTTATCTGGGATGTTCACCGGGAGTTTAAGGCGGGTGATGCCTTGGGAATTGATTTTGAAGAAAAGGCTTTCTACGACATCCTGAAAGAACTTTGTAAAAAATATGACTTTACCTATCCGGAAGATAAACTGATCCCTTTATCCAAGGCCGTGAAAGTGATTGTAGACAGTCAGGCTAAATTCCCGGACTGGAATAAACGGGACGACATCAAATCAGCCTTAAAAGTGGAACTGATCCTGATACTGGATGAATTCGGTTATCCGCCGGTGGAGCGGGACGAAGTGTATGTGGAGATATTTGAGCAGGCTGAAAATTTTAAGAAAAACAGGCCTCAATAACCGCCAGTGCCCTGATTGGGGCGGATCCGCAGATTGCCTGTCTTTATCGTTTCCCCGCTACTGACCACAGGTTATTACAGGCAAGCCAATGGCCGCCCGCTAAACAGGCGTTCATTTCCGGCCGGAGGACTGTATTTTTGCTGCCAGGGGTTCCGCAGCTGAACGGAGTGTCGCCAATGCCGCCGCTCAGCGCGCTGCTGCCGGCCACCCCCACTCCACCACATGTCTGCCACCGAAAAAACATTTACCGCCAAGAGCACCGTGAGGGCCGCCGACCTTGACCACCGGCGCAAGATTCAGTTCAACATCGGCCAGTACAATGCCAAGGTGCCCGAGGGCAAGGCGCAGTTCGCCCACCTCGGGCTGGCACGGGAGCGGGCCAAAAACCTGAAGTGGCGGGCCCTGGAAAACCTCGGTGAGCACCTGGAATCCTTTGAGCTGGCCTTCAGCAAACGCGGAGGCAAGGTGATCTGGGCGGAGGATGCGGCCCAGGCCGTGGAAGCCATCCTGGACATCTGCCGCTCGGTGCAGTGCCGCACGCTGGTGAAGAGCAAGAGCATGGTTACAGAAGAAATTCACCTGAACGCGGCGCTGGCACAGCACGGCATTGAAGCAGTGGAGACCGACCTGGGTGAATACATCCAGCAGCTGGATGGCGAACCGCCGTATCATATTGTTACGCCGGCCATGCACAAGAGCAAGGAAGATGTGGCCCGGCTTTTCTCCGCTAAACTGGGAACGGCCCCGCACCTCAGTCCGAAAGAACTCACCCTCGTTGCCCGGGATATCCTTCGCCGTAAGTACACCGCCGCGGAGGTGGGCGTTACGGGCGCCAATTTCATCATCAGCGATACGGGTGCGGTGGCGGTTACCGAAAATGAGGGCAATGCCCGCCTGAGCTGTGCCTTTCCGAAAGTGCACATCGTGGTGGCCGGCATTGAAAAAGTGATTCCCTCCCTCACCGATCTCGGGCTCTTCTGGCCGCTCCTCTCCACCTATGGCACCGGCCAGCAGGTAACGGTGTACAACAGCATCATCAGCGGTCCGCGCCAGCCCGGCGAAAGCGACGGGCCGGAGCAGATGTATGTGATCCTGCTCGACAACGGCCGCACGAATATCCTGGCGCAGCCTGCACAGCGGGAGAGCCTGTACTGCATCCGCTGCGGGGCCTGCCTCAATGCCTGCCCCGTGTACAAAAACATCGGCGGCCACAGTTATGGCACCCCTTACAGCGGGCCCATCGGGAGCGTGATTACCCCTCACCTGCGCGGGATGGAAGCCTACAAGCACCTGAGTTATGCCTCCTCGCTCTGCGGGGCCTGCACCGAAGTGTGTTCGGTGAAGATCAACCTGCACGAACTGCTGCTCGACAACCGCAGGCAGGCGGCTGCAGACGGACTGAATGGCGCCGGCGAAAGAGTGGCCTGGAAAATCTGGAAGCTGGCGATGCTGCGGCGCAGCCTGATGAATGCCGGTACCGGCAAACTGAAGAGCCAGCTCGTGAATGCCCTGTTCAAGGGATGGCGGGCACGGCGCTCGGAGCTGCAGTTCAGCGACCAAACCTTTAACCAGCGCTGGAAAAAGCGCTTCCGCCACTGATCCTGTTTTCACTTCAATTTCAACACAAAGCCCGGCTGTTTTTGCAGCCGGGCTTATATTTTATGCGGAAAGAAACGGTCAGTTTCTGTCGCGGTTGTTGTTTTTCTTGCGCCAGATCTTGCGGCTTTCCTGGCGCTGATCCTGGCGGATTTCGCGGCGCTCTTCCGGCGTCACCACCCCGTCGGCGCGGGCTTCGCGTTTTTCCTGGCGGATCTCGCGTTGACCATGACGCAGGTTGGCGGCCTCGGCGCGGGTTAATTCACCGCTTTGCACCCCCTGGCGGATGCGTACGCGCTGGTTGTGCTGACGGATGGCCTGGGCATCGGCCTGGGTGCAGGCGAGGGCGATGAGCAGGGCGGAGAAAAATAATTTCGTTTTCATACTGTTTTGTTTTGCGTGAGCAATGAAATGATGTCGTTTACCGGTATGCATCATAGACGAATCCGGCACCAGCGGGTTTAATGCCGCGGCAAAAAGATTTAAAAAAGTGAAAACTGCACTTTAAAGCTGCGGCGGTGATAGGGGCTGAATCCGTGCTCGGCAATGGCGGCGCGGTGTGCTTCGGTGCCATAGCCTTTGTTGTGATCCCAACCGTACTGGGGAAAAGCTTCATGCAGCTGCAGCATGTATTCATCGCGGTGGGTTTTGGCCAGGATGCTGGCGGCGGCGATGGACATGAAGCGGGCGTCGCCCTTTACCATGCAGGTGTGGGGGATATCCGGATAGGGCTGAAAGCGGTTGCCGTCTACCAGCAGCAGCTGGGGTTTTACGCGCAGCTGATCAATGCAGCGGTGCATCGCCAGCCAGGAAGCGCGGAGGATGTTGATGCGGTCGATCCCGGCATGATCCACGGCGGCCACCGCCCAGGCGATGCTCTCAGATTCAATCAGCGGGCGCAGGAGGTTGCGCTGCTGTTCGGTGAGCTGTTTGCTGTCGTTGAGGAGGGGATGGGCAAAATCCGTCGGCAGGATGACGGCTGCGGCATACACCGGTCCGGCGAGACAGCCCCGGCCGGCTTCGTCGAGCCCGGCCTCCATCAGTTCTTCCTGGTAATAAGCAGCCAGCATAGTTGCAGCAAATATCCGGATTCCGGTTATAAAATACCACAGAATGGCAAGGAGCCGGATGGCTTCGCTACCTTTGCGCCATGATCCAATTAGAACCGGAAGCCGCGGCCCGCAGGCAGGTAGCCAACTGGTTGCTGGCGGGCGTGATCATGATTGTGATCCAGGTGCTGCTGGGCGGTATCACCCGCCTTACGGAGTCTGGCCTTTCGATCACCGAATGGAAACCGATTACAGGCATGCTGCCCCCGCTGAATGATGCGGCCTGGCAGGCTGAGTTTGACAAGTACAAGGGGACCGACCAGTTCAGGTATGTGCACCGGCAGTTCACGCTGGACGATTTCAAATTCATTTTTTTCTGGGAATGGTTTCACCGGGTGTGGGCCCGGCTGATGGGCCTGGTGTTCCTGGCCGGCTTCATCTACTTCCTGGTGCGGAAAAAATTCAGCCGCCCGATGGTGATGCCGATGGTGGCGCTGTTTGTGCTGGGTGGTTTGCAGGGCGCCGTAGGCTGGATCATGGTGAAAAGCGGGCTGCTGCCCGAGCGGTATTATGTGGGACATGTGGAACTGGCCACGCATTTCATCGCTGCGCTGGGGCTGCTCTGTTATACCCTTTGGTTTGCCCTGAAACTGCGCATGCGGCCGCAGGATCTCCTGGTGGAGGGCAGGCAGCGGAACGGATTGCTGCTGATCCTGGCTGTGCTGGTGCTGCAACTGATCTACGGAGCTTTTATGGCCGGCATGAAAGCGGCCATCACCGCGCCTACCTGGCCGGATATCAACGGACGAATGATTCCGGCCACGCTGTTTGAGCAGGATCCCCTGCTGCGCAACCTGGCCTTTAACCCGCTGATGGTGCATTTCATTCACCGCGGGCTGGCCTACCTGCTGCTGGTGCTCGCCGCCCTGTGGTGGTACCGGAGCCGGCTGCTGCAGGGTACGCTGCTGTTCCGCCGCCTGCGCACCGCGCTGGCCCTGGTAACCCTTACCCAGGTGGTGCTGGGCATACTCACGGTACTGAATGCCACCATCGGCAACCGGCTGGTATGGCTGGGAGTGGCCCACCAGTTTACGGCCATGCTGCTGCTGATGGTGCTCACCGTACTGCTGTTTGTGGTACGCCGCCGGCCGGCCCTGCCTTAGTTTTTTCTTAACAGCCGCACTGCCCGCCTGCCGCTTTTTTTCGTTGTATCTTTAATACATGACGAAGAGGCCTGGCCGCTTACTGCAAAACATCTGGTACTCGTTCCCGGTGCAGCTGTTCATCCTGCACTTCCGCAAGTACCAGGTGCTGCTGCTCATCTGGCTCATCCTGGCCAGCACCATCAACAGCGGCTTCATGAAAAATTTCGGGGCCGATGCACTCTTCTTTGTTCCCGAATACCTGGGCAGCGTGAGCCCGCTGGCCACCTTCTTCCTGGGCATTGCGATGGGGGTGTTCATCATGAGCTGGAACATCACCACCTTCATCCTGCATGCGCAGCGGTTCAAGTTCCTGGCCGCCACCTCCAAGCCTTTTCTGAAATACTGCTTCAACAACAGCCTCCTGCCTTTGCTCTTTCTGCTGTTCTACCTGCAACGGTCGTTCCAGTACAACCTGCACCAGGAGCTGATGACGGTGGGTGAACACCTGGTGCTCGCCGGCGGATTCACGGCGGGGCTGTTCTGCCTGTTCGCGTTTTCATTTGGTTTCTTCTTCGGCGCCGACCGCACCATCCTGCGGGCCATCGCGCCCGTGGTGGCCAACCGGCATCATTTCAGGAGCAATTATGACCCACGGCAGAAACGGCAGGCCGAGGCCCCGGGCATAAGGGTGAGCTATTACCTCGGGCTGCGCCTGCGGGCGCATAAGGCGCGCAACGTTTCGCATTACAGCGAACGGTTCCTGGACATCATTTTCAAGCGGCATCATTTTTCCGCCATCGTGGGCATCATCCTGGCCTTCATCTTCCTGATCACGGGCGGCTTCTTTCTCGACATCCCCTTTTTCCAGGTACCCGCTGCCGTGAGCATCACCGTTTTCTTTGCGATCCTGGTGGCTGCCTTCGGGGCTTTTACCTATTTCCTGAAAAGCTGGACGGTGCTGTTCCTGGCCCTGCTGCTGGGTTTGCTGAACCTGCTTTGTGAAAAGGAGATCATCGATCCCCGCAACAAAGCCTATGGCCTCAACTACAGCAACAAAGCCGAACGGCCCGCCTATACGCGGGCTTCGCTGCAGCAGCTCTGTGCGCCTGAAAAAGCCGGGGCCGACAAAGCCGCGATGCTGAAGGTGCTGAACAACTGGAAGCGGCGGCAGACCTCCGCCCGCCCGGTGATGATCCTGATGAATGTGAGCGGCGGCGGTTTGCGGAGCGCCACCTTTGTGATGAACACCCTGCAGCAGCTCGACAGTGCCACCCACGGGCAGCTGATGCGGCAAACCTTCCTGATCAGCGGCAGCAGCGGCGGCATGCTCTCGGCCACCTATTTCAGGGAACTGTACCGAAGGAAACAGGCCGGGGAAGCGCTGCGGCTGCAGGATCCGGACTATATCTCCCACATCACCCAGGACCTGCTGAACCCGGTATTTTCCTCGCTGATCAGCCGGGATATCTTTTCGCCGGCACAGAAATTTTCGGTGGGGCCTTACCGTTACATCAAAGACCGGGGTTATGCCTTTGAAGAGCAGCTGAACCGCAATTCGGGGATGATCCTCAACCGGCAGCTCTCGGATTATGCGGAAGACGAGCGCCATGCCCGCATCCCGCTGATGATCTTCAATTCCGTGATCACCCGCGACGGCAGAAAGATGATGACGGGCACACAACCGCTGCGCTTCATGATGAAACCGGCTGCCTTTGCCGGCGACAGCTGTTTCAGTCCGGATGCCGTAGACTTTTCCGCCCTGTTTGCCCGGCAGGATCCCGGCAACCTGCGCCTCCTCACGGCCCTGCGGATGAATGCCACCTTTCCCTATGTGCTGCCCAATGTATGGCTGCCCAGCGAGCCGGTGATTGATGTGATGGATGCGGGTATCCGGGATAATTTCGGGCAGGAAACCTCGCTGCGTTTTATGGAGCATTTCAGGGAATGGATGGCTGAAAATACCGGCGGCGTGGTGATCCTGCAGCTCCGCGACCGTGTGGATGACAACTGGCAGCATCCGCTCGAAACGGGTTCCATCACCGACCTCCTCCTGAAGCCGGCCACCATCCTGCAGCACAACTGGTACAAGCTGCAGGATTATGTGCAGACGGATCTGTACAGTTTTGCCCAGCGTGACAGCGCCCTGGCGTTGCACCGGGTAACCTTTATGTATGTACCGGAGAAAGAAGAAAAAACCGCGGCGCTGAATTTTCACCTCACGGCGGCGGAGAAGAAAGACATTATTGCCTCATTCGGCAAACCCCATAACCAGGCCGCCCTGCAACAGTTGCTGCGCCTGATGCGGCCTTCACGCTGAATCAGAAAATCTTGTCCTGCATTTCGGTGGCCTCTTTCAACGCCAGCTCATCAAACACCAGCTCCTTGTTTTCGAGGGCTTCGCGCAGCACATCGTTGATGGTCACCACGCCCTTGAATGCCTGCTTGTCGAATACCACGAGGTAACGGGTTTTGTGGCTGTTCAGCATCTGCATGCATTGTTCGATGGTGTCTTCCGGGCCTACCATGGGGATATCGCGGCTCATCACGGTTTCCACCGTACAGGTATCGCTGTGCAGGCCTTTCAGGATCACATTGCGGCTGTAGTCGCGTTCAGAGAAAATACCCCGGAAGGTATCGCCGTCTTTCACCACCAGGTAGCTGAGGTTAACGGCATTCATCAGCTGCAGGGCTTCAATCACCCGGGCATCGGGGCGGATGAAATTGAATACGGGGGGTTTCTTGTGCAGGAGGTTGGCTACAGTACGCATATGGGGAGTTTTTCGGACAATAAAATTAACGATATCGGCGCGGATTGCCGCACGGAAGTTCATGATCCCTGTCAGCGACTGCCCTGGGGTTGAATGAGTTTGAAGGCCTGGGGCAGCACCTGGATGGAGAACTTACGGGCAACCGGGGCGGGGTCGCCATCCACATGCAGGGGAGCACCCTCCAGGTTGTGGATGATGAGGCGGGGGGTCTGGAAGTACAGCACATCGCGGTGCTGCACGCTCAGTTCGTTGTACTCCTCGATCTGTCCGCGGCGGATCTGCCTGAACACGGCCCAAAGCAGTTTCAGTTTGTTCATCTTTTTCACCACCACCACGTCCAGCAGTCCGTCGCTGAGGCTGGCCTGAGGGGCGATGGTAAACTGGTTGCCAAACTGGTTGCTGTTGGCGATGCTGATGAAATAGGCGGAGGTGTTGAAGGATTTGCCCTGGTTCACGATATCAAAATGATAGGGGCGGGCGGTTACGAAATTGGCGAGGGTTTGTTTGACATAGGTCATCAGCCCTCTTTTTTTCTGCATGGCAAAATCGTGGGCCACCTGGGCATCGAACCCCAGTCCGCAGAGCATGCAGCTGAAGGTGGAGTTGATGTAAAACGCATCCACATAGCTGGCTTTGCCGGTAAAGATGAGCTCCAGGGCGCGGGCGGGTTTGCGGGGGATGCCGGCGGCGAGGGCCAGTCCGTTGCCCGAGCCCATGGGGATGATGCCGATGTTCACCACTTCATCGATCAGGGAACCGGCCACCTGGCTCACGGTGCCATCTCCGCCGCAGACCACCACATCGGTTACGCCTTCTTCACTGATTTTATCGCGCAGGAAAAAATAGTCCCCCTGCGGATTGGTGTGCAGGATCTCAAAAGGAATATTGCGGGCCGCCGTTTTTTCACGGATCAGCCGCAGCAGTTTTTCCTTGTTGCCGGTACCGGATACCGGGTTGATGAAGTAGATGATTCTGCGGGACATGAGGTAGATTTACCTGTTGCCGGCGGGGCGACAGGGAGCAAAGATACAGTGGTGACGCGGATCCGTTGCGCCTTACCAGCGCAGGAGCGCGCTGGCCCAGGTGAACCCGCTGCCGAATGCGGCCAGGCAAACCAGGTCGCCGCGCTGAATGCGGCCCTCCTGCCAGGCTTCGCAGAGGGCCAGCGGCACCGAAGCGGCCGTGGTGTTGCCGTAGCGCTGGATATTGTTGTACACCTGGTCGTCGCGCAGCTGCAGCTTGTGCTGCACAAACTGGGAGATGCGGAGGTTGGCCTGGTGGGGGATCAGGAGTTTGAGATCGGCAGGCTTCAGCTGGCTGGCCTCCAGCACTTCGAGGATCACTTCCGGAAATTTGACCACCGCCTTTTTAAATACGGCGGGGCCATCCATGTAGGGAAATACCTGGCCCTGATCAATCATGGCATGGCTGAAAAACATCTGGCCGATTTCCGCTTCATCAAAGCTGGCCAGTTTTTCGGGCATCCAGTGGTTGGCATGGGTGCCGGGATTATACATGGCCAGGATTTCGGCGCTGTCGCCATCGCTGTGCAGGCGGGTACCGAGGATGCCCATGCCCGGCTCATCGGTGGGCTGCAGCACCACGGCGCCGGCCCCGTCGCCGAAGATCACGGAAACATTCCGGCCCCGGGTGCTGAAATCGAGCCCGAACGAATGTTTTTCACTCCCGATCACGAGGATATTGCGGTAGGTGCCGGATTTGATGAACTGGTCGGCTACCGAGAGGGCATACACGAAACCGCTGCACTGGTTGCGGACATCCAGGGCGCCGATTTCCTTCATTTTGAGGGCCCGCTGCACCAGTACCCCGCAGCCGGGGAAATAGTAATCGGGGCTGAGGGTGGCAAAGATGATGAAGTCCACGTCCTGCGGTGTAATCCCGGCCCGTTCAATGGCCTGCCGGGCGGCAGCCACGCCCATAGTGGTGGTGGTTTCTTCGGTGCGGTGCGCATAGCGCCGCTCGCGGATACCGGTGCGTTCCTGGATCCATTCATCGGAGGTGTCCATATACTTCAGGAGGTCGTGGTTGGTGACCACCCGCTCCGGCACATACATGCCGATACTGGCTATTCTGCTGTTGGGCATAATCAATCGTTTGATAAGAATGGCAATATAATCCAAATACACCTGAAATGGCCATCCTGCGGTACACCGGCTGCAGGCCCGGCATAGCCCCGAAATCCCTATTTTTGCGGCATGGAATCCCTGGTCGAAAAACTGGAAGCGTACAAAGCCGAAATCCGGCAGTTTGCCGCTGAGAAAGCGGAGGAGGTGGAAGCGTTCCGCATCAAATACCTGGGCACGAAGGGCCTGGTGAAAGAAGTGATGGGCGAAATGAAGAACGTGGCGGCAGACCAGAAGCGTGTTTTCGGCCAGCTGCTCAACGAATTCAAACTGTTCACCGAAGCCCGATACGAGGAGCTGAAGTCCGCGGTATCAGCCGCTCCGGAACAGCAGCCCAGCGGTGTGGACCATTCCTTGCCCGGCGATCCGCTGCCGATCGGCAGCCGCCATCCCATCAGCCTGGTGCGCAACCAGATGCTGGGCATTTTCCAGCGACTGGGCTTTGCCGTGGCGGAAGGCCCGGAGATAGAAGATGACTGGCACAACTTCACCGCCCTGAACCTTCCCGAAAATCATCCCGCCCGGGATATGCAGGATACCTTCTACCTTTCGCAAAACCCCGACTGGCTGTTGCGCACCCATACCTCGAGTGTGCAGGTGCGGGAGATGGAGAAGGGGCAGCTGCCGATCCGGATCATCTGCCCGGGCCGGGTATACCGCAATGAAACCATCAGTGCCCGTGCGCACTGCTTCTTCCACCAGGTAGAGGGCCTGTACATTGCCGAGCAGGTGTCGTTTGCCGATCTGAAACAAACCCTTTACTTTTTTGTGAAGGAAATGTTCGGCTCCTCGGTGAAGGTGCGGTTCCGCCCCAGCTATTTCCCCTTCACGGAGCCCAGCGCCGAAATGGACATCAGCTGCCTGATCTGCGGCGGCAAAGGCTGTTCGGTGTGCAAGCATACCGGCTGGGTGGAGATCCTGGGCTGCGGCATGGTGCACCCGCATGTGCTCGACAACTGCGGCATCGACAGCAATAAATATACGGGCTTTGCATTCGGCATGGGCATCGAAAGGATTACCATGCTCAAATACCAGATCCGTGATCTGCGGCTGTTCAGTGAAAACGATCTGCGTTTCCTGCAGCAGTTCAGCAGCGCAGTATAGGCAGCCCGAACACGTCATCCCA
Source organism: Ferruginibacter sp. (assembly GCA_041911275.1). GTDB lineage: Bacteria > Bacteroidota > Bacteroidia > Chitinophagales > Chitinophagaceae > Ferruginibacter. Next base: position 54,204 of record JAYRPG010000035.1, read on the forward strand.
CATGAATCCCCACACCACTCCTTTCTGTGTCATCGGTGCCGGCACCATGGGCAGCGGCATTGCGCAGGTAGCCGCACAAAGCGGATACCCCACCCTGTTATTCGACGTCAGCGCAGCGATGCTGGAAAAAGCCGGGACCGCCATCCGGAAAAATCTGCAGTGGCTGGTAGACAAAGAGAAGATCAGTCCCAACGACCGGGATGCGGCGCTGGGCCGCCTCCGGTTTGCCGGATCCCTCTCCGACTGCCGGGCCCGGATCATCGTGGAAGCCATCGTGGAAAAACCCGAACCCAAGGTGGCCCTGTTCAGGGAACTGGATCAGTACAACGATCCGGACACCATTTTTGCCAGCAATACCTCCTCCCTGTCCATCAACCTGCTGCAGCAGCAGATTCCGCACCCGCAAAGGGTGGCCGGCATGCATTTTTTCAATCCCGCACCGGCCATGAAACTGGTGGAACTGGTGAAGGGAAGCCAAACCGACGACGCGGTGATCGGGCAACTGGCCGCGTGCTGCCGCGAGATGCGGAAAGTGCCGGTGGTTTGCAACGATGCGCCCGGATTCATCGTGAACCGCGTGGCGCGGCATTATTATCTCGAAGCCATGAAACTGGTGGAAACCGGGGTGGCCGGCATGGAAGCGGCAGACAGCATCCTCGAAGCCACTGGTTTTAAGATGGGGCCCTTCCGCCTGATGGACCTGATCGGCAACGATGTGAACCTCGCGGTTTCGCAAAGCCTGTACAACGCCTTTCACCAGGAGCCGCGCTTCAGGCCCTCGGCGCTGCAGGAAGAAAAAGTGAAGCTGGGGATGCTGGGCAAAAAAACCGGCAAAGGTTTTTATGAATATTGAATGCGCAGATCAGGACAGCGGTATTACCTCAATGAACTGTAACCATATTTTGCAACCATGACAATCGTTACCGGTGGATCAGGTTTAGTGGGCAGGGAACTGATTGCCCGCCTGCTGGCAAAAGGCGAGCCGGTAACGGCCCTGTACCATAAAACGCCCCTCCCCGATTTTGAATCAGCGCTGCTGAAACAGGTGTCCTGTGATATCCTGGATATTACGGGGCTGGAAGCCATCATGCAGGGCGCCGAGCAGGTGTATCACTGCGCCGCGGTGGTTACGTTTAATCCGGCCCGGCGGGAAGAACTTTTCAGGATCAATGTGGAAGGCACGGCCAATGTGGTGAACGCAGCACTCAACTGCGGCATCCGGAAAATGCTGTACGTAAGCTCGGTGGCGGCGCTGGGCAGGATCCGCGAAGGTGTGCAGATTGATGAAACCATGCACTGGACCGAAGCCACCAGCAACAGCCTTTATGGCAAGAGCAAGTACCTCGCCGAAATGGAAGTGTGGCGGGGCATCGGCGAAGGGCTGGAAGCGGTGATTGTAAACCCGGTGATCATCCTGGGGGACGGTGACTGGAACAAAGGCAGCACCCACCTGTTCAGGTCGGTGTACCAGGAATTTCCCTGGTATGCGGAAGGCGTTACCGGGTTTGTGGATGTGCGGGATGTTGCCGAAGCGATGATCAAGCTCATGAACAGTACGGTAAGCGGCGAACGGTTTATCCTCAGCGAAGGCAATTACAGCTACCGGGAAATATTTGAAAAAATCGCGAAAGCCTTTGGCAAAAGACCGCCGCACCGCCGGATCACGCCCCTGCTGGCGGCGATTGTATGGCGGCTGGAAGCGCTGAAGAGCCGCTTCAGCGGCAAGGACCCGCTGGTGACGCGTGAAACCGCCCGCACGGCGCTCACCCAGGCGCATTTCAACAACAGCAAACTGAAAAAGGTGCTGCCCGACTTCCACTACCATTCCATGGACGATACAATTACCTATACCTGCCAGCGCTTACAACAAAAGCTTAACAAGCCATGAAGTAATTTTACCGGCAGCAGATTCAGCATGAAAATCATTTACTCCCTTTGCCTGCTGTTGCTCACCGCCACAGCCCTGCCGGCACAAACCACCGGCTACATCACGCTGAAAGGCCGGGTAACCGATGCCGCCACCGGCAAAGGGCTGCAGGCCGCTTCCGTGTTTGCGCAGCACAGCACCCTGGGCACCGCCACCGATGCGGATGGCAATTTCACCTTATGGCTTCCGCCCGGCGGTTACGACCTGGTGTTCACCTTTACGGGGTATGAAACTTTTACCCAACGGGTATCAACGCATGATGAGCAGGGCCGGGAACTGCAGGTGGCGCTGAAGCTCCGTGAACAATCCCTGCAGGAAGTGGCCATCAGGAGCAGCAATGAAGTGAAGGACGGGCTGGAGAAATACGGCAGTTTTTTTTCGGAGCAGTTTGTGGGCACCACTCCCAACAGCCGCGACTGCCGCCTGCTGAACAGCGGGGTACTGAAATTTTATTTTTCCAAAAAAAGAAACCGGCTGAAAGTGCTCGCGCCCGACCAGCCGCTCCTCATTGAAAACCGGGCCCTGGGATACCGCATCCGCTACAGCCTCGATTCGTTCACGTACGATTTCAACACGCAAACCAGTACCTTCTCCGGGTATCCGCTGTTTGAAGCCCTGTCTGCAACCGATACGGCTGAAGCCCTGCGCTGGCAGGAAAACCGCACGCGGGCCTACCGGGGATCGATACTCCATTTCATGCGAAGCCTGTATCAGCAGAAGCTGGCAGCCGAAGGATTTGAAGTGCAGTTCATCGTGCAGTACCAGGAAAGGGATACCGCCATCAGCGGTCTGAATTATTATGCCGCCCTGAATTACAGCATGGACGACAGCAGCCGGGCGGTGGAAATCATGCCCAACCAGCCGCAGGTGGCCGTGCTCTATAAAAAGGAAAAACCTTCTGCTGATTACCTGGCGCAGTTTCCGGATGCGCCGGCGGGTTTTGAATTATCCATCCTGCAGCTCCCGCCCCGGCAGGCCCTGGGCATTGAAGCCAATGGCTACTATTTTGACCAGAATGACCTCACCATAACCGGTTACTGGAGCTGGGAAAAAATGGCCGACATGCTGCCCTACGATTACCCGGAGCCCTGAACGGCAGCAGGGCGGCTCCCCATATCTGCTGCGGATTAATCGGCTTTGCGCTCAAACACTTTGTTCCACATTTCGGGGATGCGCTTGATCCATACCAGCTCACGCCGGGCAATGCCCGCTTCCTGGGCCGGTGTGCCAAAATAGGTTTTGCCCCCCTCGAGGGATGCGGCGACGGCACTGGCCGCCAGCACCACGGCGCCGTCGCCGATGGTGAGGGTTTTGTTGACGGCCACCTGTCCCCATAGCGTTACCCCGTTGCCGATGGTGGTGCATCCCCCTACCGCCACCTGCGCAGCGAATAAACAGTTGCGGCCGATGACGGTATCATGCCCGATATGGATCATATTGTCCAGCTTGGTGCCTTCACCAATGATGGTATCATGACTCACCCCGCGGTCGATGCTGCAGTTGGCACCGATCTCTGCATGATCGCAGATAATGACCCTGCCGCCGCTCGGCATTTTACGGTACCACAGCGGGCGGTCTTTTTTTCCATTGTAATAAAAGGCGTCGCTGCCGATGACCGTTCCGGCCTGGATGATCACATGATCACCAATGATGCAGTTGTCCAGAACGCACACGCCGGGATGAATGATGCAGTGTTTGCCGATGCGCACGTTGTGCCCGATGAAGGCGCCGGGAAATACATGCGTGCCTTCACCGATCACTGCGCTGCTGCTCACGGGTTGTGTAGCGGGGATAAAAGGATTGAAATGCTCCACGATGCGGCAGTAGGCATCAAAGGGCTGATCGGTAACCAGCAATGCCTTACCCGGCGGGCATGCGGTGCGCTGGTTGATGATGATGTAACTGGCTGCACTGTTCAGACATTTGTCGTAGTACTTGGGATGATCCACAAATACCAGATCACCATTTTCCACGCGGTGGATTTCGTTGATCCCGGTTGCCATGGCCTGCGGATCACCGATGAGTTCAGCGCCGATGAATGAGGCGAGCCAGCCCAGAGATACAGGAGCAGGAAACTGCATAAAAATTATTTTGACAAAGTTACACGCTCAACATCAGCCACAAACAAAAAACAACGAAAGGCTGAAACGCCCATCCTGCAAAGGTTTCAGCGCATGCAGAAAAAATACAACAGTGATGCGGCTGTGCCATGCCGCATGAAGTGCCGGGGTGCCGGACCGCATGCATAAAAAAATAAACGGCTGCAGTTGCTGAAAAACATTGCGTGTGCAAGACAAAAAAACGAGCTGAAAAAACCGGATGAAGTGTTGCTATTATCCACAAGCGATTTTAAAATGTGAATAAAATATTTTGAATATTTTTTTTGTATCGGAGAAATTATTTTTAATATTGTGGAGGGAAATTTATTTCCCGGTACTTACTAACCCATTCATATAATAAAGCTCGGTTGCAAAACCGGGCTTTCTTATTTTTATCCCCGCTGCTGTATTGCGGCAACACATCATCAACCAACCTTTTCAACCTTGTTCTACTGCATCATTCATAAACCTTACCAGGTGCTCTGCCAGTTTTCATCACAGGAAGGGCAGCCTACCCTGAAAGATTTTTTTGATGTGCCACCGGATGTATACCCGGTGGGTCGGCTGGATGCAGACAGTGAAGGATTGCTGATCCTCACAAATGACAAACAACTCAATCAGCTGCTGCTGCATCCTGATCAGGCGCACCGGCGCACCTACTGGGTGCAGGTGGAAGGCAGCATCAGTGCTGATGCCCTGCAGCAACTCGCCGAAGGGGTAATGATCAGCACCGATGGAAAAAAATACCGGACGCAGCCGGCGCGGGTAACGCTGTTTGACACAGCGCCTGAAGTGGCCGAACGGCATCCGCCGGTGCGGTTCCGAAAGAACATTCCCACTTCCTGGATCAGTCTCGAGATCACGGAAGGCAAGAACCGGCAGGTGCGCCGGATGACAGCGGCCGTGGGCTTCCCCACCCTGCGGCTGATCCGTTACCGGATTGAGGACTGCCGGCTTGACGGACTGGCGCCGGGCGAGATGCGCCTGATGAACCGCGATACCTTATACCGATTACTCAGGATCAACAAACCTCACCATGCAGCAGCCCGAACCGGAAACCTACCACGTAAGCAACGATAAAAGCCGGCTTGACCTGGACATGATTCACCGGTTCCTTTCCACACAGTCTTACTGGGCCGAAGGTATTCCGCGGGAACTGGTGGAAAAAAGTATCCGGGGATCATACTGCTATGGCGTGTATTGCGGCGATACCCAGGCCGGCTTTGCACGGGTGGTATCCGACGGGGCTACATTCGGTTACCTCGCGGATGTGTTTGTGCTGCCGGAGCACCGGGGCAGGGGACTGGCGCGCCGCATGATGGAGGTGATCATGAGCGACCCTGATCTCCGGCACCTGCGCCGCTGGATGCTGGTCACCCGGGATGCGCATGACCTGTACCGCCCCTTTGGTTTCACCGAACCGGATCTGCCGGGCCGGATCATGCAATACCGGCCCTTTACCCGTTATGCGCCGGCGGATGAGGCGCAAAATAAAAGTTGAGCACAAGCCATAATTACAATAGTTTTGAACTTCGCGCCGCTACCCGGCATTAAAACTTCAAGATGCTACGATCAATGACCGGTTTTGGAAGAGCCGAACAAACGGTAAACGACAAAACCTTTTTAGTGGAAATCAAATCCCTCAACGGCAAGCAGTTTGAAATGCAGCTCCGGCTGCCGCCGCTGCTGAAGCCTTATGAGTTTGATATCCGCAGCCTGCTGCAGGAACACCTGATCCGCGGCACGGTTGACTGCAGCATCACGATCAAACAGAACGGCGCCAGCAAGCCGGTGGTGATCAACACCGACCTGATCCGGGCCTATTACCAGCAGATTGAAACCCTCGCCGGCGAGCTGAAAACCGATACCCAGTCGGTGCTCTCCGCCCTGCTTCGTTTGCCCGAAGTGGTAACCCCCGCCAATGATATCCTGAGCGAAGCTGAGTTTGCCGAATTCAGAAAAGTGCTGCTCACGGCACTCACTGAACTGAACCGCCACCGCGAAGCGGAAGGCGCCATCCTCGAAGCCGACCTCAAGAAACGCATCAGCAACATCAATGCCCGCGAAGAAGCCATTGTAAAACTGGAGCCGGCCCGCATCCAGCGCATCAAAGATGAGATCCGCCAGCTGCTCGAAACCTATGTGGGCAAGGAAAATTACGACAGCAACCGGCTGGAGCAGGAACTCATCTATTACATGGAGAAGATAGATATCCACGAAGAACAGGTGAGGCTGAAACAGCACTGCAGCTATTTCAGGGAACTGCTGGCCGGCCAGGATGAGGCCATCGGTAAAAAACTCTCCTTCGTACTCCAGGAAATGGGACGCGAAATCAATACCACAGGCAGCAAAGCCTATGATGCCGAAATCCAGAAATTTGTCGTGGAGATGAAGGACGAACTGGAAAAAGCAAAAGAACAGGTCCTGAACGTGCTCTGATGATGCCCCTGTTATGCAGAACATGAAAAAAAAATCCGCCATCAGTTTCATCCTGGTCAGCCTGCTCAGTGCAGGGGCCATGCTCACCGGCTGCCGCCAGCTGGATATCTATGAAAAAAATACCGTGATCCCCCGGTACGAATGGTCGGCCGCATTCCGGCCCTCCTTCGAATTCAATATTACCGACACCAGCGCGGCCTATCAGCTGCTCCTTGTGCTGCGCCACACAGATGCCTACCGCTATAATAATATCTGGCTGCAGCTCACCGGGGTGTACAACGGGAAAGACACCCTGCTCAAAATGCCCCATCTTGAACTGCAGCTCGGCAACGATGAACACGGGTGGGAAGGCACCGGGATGGACGATATCTGGGAGGTGCGCAAACCCGTGAGCAACGGCCCGATTCAGTTCCGCAAACCCGGACGCTACCAGTTTCAGATTGCCCAGATCATGCGTGAGAATCCCCTGCCCAACGTGATGAGCGTGGGCCTGCGGGTGGAAAAAGTGCGGCCCCGCTGACCCTTATCCCCACTGCCATGCCGCTCTCCAGTTATAAAAGCACCCGTCTCCGTTCCGTTTTTATCGTGTACTGGTTCCTGCTGGCCTATATCATCGCTGCGCTGGTATGGTGGTTCATTGCCCTCACGCACCAGAACCACACCATGGCCGCACATGACCTGTCGGTGCTGCAGCCCGGCACACCCGCCTATCAGCACGAAGCCACTGCCATCCGGGAACGGGAAAAAAGAAAACAGGCGCAATATGTGGGAGAGGGAGCCGTGTTCTTCCTCGTGATCCTGGCCGGAGCTGTTTTCATATTCCGGGCGGTGCGGCGCCAGCTGAAACTCGGGCAGCAGCAGCAGCATTTCATGATGGCCATCACCCACGAACTCAAAACCCCGATTGCCGTTACCAAACTGAACCTGGAAACCCTGCAGAAGCACCGGCTGGATGAAAGCAAGCAGCAATTGCTGATCCGGCGCAGCATCCAGGAAACCAACCGGCTCAATTCGCTCTGCAACAACATCCTCCTGGCAGCCCGCATGGAGGAAAAAAAATACAGCCTCACCCGGGAAGAACTCAATTTTTCTGCCCTGGTGCAGGAATGTGTGCAGGAATTCAGGGGCCGCTACCCCGACCGCACCTTTGCCACGCAGGTGGAAGAAGGGATCATGATGCTGGGCGATCCCCTGCTGCTGCAGCTGGCCGTGAATAACCTGATCGATAACGCTCATAAGTATTCGCCCAAACAGGAGCCGGTAGGCATTGCGCTGCAGGCGTCAGGCAATAGCATCCGGCTCAGCATCACCGATGCGGGCAAGGGCATCCCTGATGCCGACAAAAAGAAAATCTTTCAGAAGTTTTACCGGATCGGCAACAAAGCCACCCGTGAGTCCAAGGGCACCGGACTGGGCCTTTACCTCACCCGCCGCATTGCCCGCCAGCACCGGGGCGAGGTGTATGTTACCGATCACAAACCGGCAGGCAGTACCTTTGTGCTGGAACTGGCGGTGTGAGGAGGAAGGCACAAAGGCAAATGCGGCATAAGGCATTCGCACGCCGAACGCCGCTTGCTGCATGCCAAACTTCCCTGAACATCCCTGAACGCTGAACCCAATCTGCCACCTTTCATCCGCAACAATGAATAGCAAAAAGATTTCCATACTGCTGGTAGAAGATGAAGAGAACCTGCAGGAAGCCCTGAAGCTGAACCTCGAGCTGGAGGATTACGAGGTCACCAGTGCCTGGAACGGCATTGAAGCCCTGGAGCTGATGCAGCGTGAGCATTTCGACCTGATGATCCTCGATGTGATGCTGCCCGAACTGGATGGCATCAGCGTGGCCGAAACCATCCGGTTACAGAACAACGACATCCCGATCCTGATCCTGAGTGCCAAAAACAGCAGCGCCGACCGCGTGATGGGGCTGAAGAAAGGCGCGGATGACTACCTCACCAAACCTTTCAACCTGGAAGAGCTGCTGCTGCGGGTGAGCAAGCTGCTGCAGAAAAGCCGCCGGCTGGCCGAACGGAAACCCGTGGACCAGGTGTACAGCTTTGGTAAAAACAAGGTTGACTTCAGCTCGCTTGAATGCCAGACACGCGAAGGCAAAAAAATCACCCTCACCAAAAAAGAGATTATGCTGCTGAAGCTGCTGATCGAAAACAAAAATGAAGTGGTAACGCGGGAAAAAATCCTTCAGTCGGTTTGGGGGTACAATGTTTATCCCACCACCCGCACCATTGATAATTTCATCCTGAATTTCCGCAAGTATTTTGAGGAAGACAGCCGCAACCCCCGCTATTTTCACTCGGTGCGGGGCATCGGTTACAAATTCACCGATTAGCCGGATCAGTACCCAGCTGCCTGACCAGCCTTTCGGCCCGCACAAAATCATCCTGCATACTGCCCGTATCCGCTGCCCGGCTGTACACTTTTAGGGCCAGCTCATCCAGCAGCAGCTCCAGCTCCCGGCGCAACGCCGGATCGGCTCCGTTGCGCTGCAGCGCTTCCGCCACGGTTTTTTTGCTCACCGCCTCGGGCATCAGGCCCAGCCGATTTCCCAGAAAATGGTACAATTCGCGGTGCAGGGTTTCGTAGAACAAACGGGCATTGTCGTGCAGGAGCAGGGCTTCGGCACCCTGGAGCGGCAACGCAGCACGGGACAGCGGCGGCGGCTCCGGGATGACGGCCGGCTCCGTCACGGTGCGCCGGCGCTGCCAGCGGTATAAAGCCAGTGCGGCAGCGGCCATTGCCGGTATCAGCCACCAGAGCCAGGCCGGTAGTCCCCGATGGGTGGTGGCCTTTGCGGCCGGACCCGCAGTGCGGCCCGGCAGTACCTGCAGCGGGAGAGCAGGGGTAGACAGGCTTTGATAGCTCCCCCGCGCCGGATCAAAATAACTGAACTCCACAGGAGGCAGTACCGTGCGGCCGGGAACGTTTACATTAAAAGGATAATCAAAAATACGACTGCCGCTCACGGGAACGGACAACCGGTTATAACCCTCCTTCACGGTGGGGTCGTAGCCCTCTGTTCCGGCCGGCCAGCGGATCTCTGGAGGAGGGATAAGCTGCATATTGCCCGCGCCGGTCAGCAGCAGCTTGAGCGTTCCGGTTTCATCGGTGGTGAGGCTGTCTTTCAGCACCAGTGCACTGAGGCTGAACTGCCCCACCGCGCCGGTAAAAGATGCCGGCCGGCCGTTTTCCGGAAGGGGCTTAACCGTAACCGTTATGGGCTTGGTTTCCACCGTTACCTGCTCCTCCAGCAGCGCACCGGCGGGGAGTGCGCCGGGTATCCAGGTACCGAGCAGATCGGCAGCGGGCTGCCGCAGGTATTCGCCGCGGATAAACTGCAGCCTGTTTTCCACCGCCACCGGCTCCAGCTCAGCTGTACCGGACTGCAGGGGATACAACTGCACTTTGCGCAGGGTATATACATTGAAGGCGCGACCGCGGTATTGCTCCACCGTATAGCGGTTACCGCTTTGGGGCAGCTGCAGTTCCACCACCGAAAAACCGTTGAAGGATGGGCTGCGGATGATATTGCTTTCCGATTTCAGGCGGGTATACAGTTTGTACGTGGCCACCAGGGGTTCCCCCACATAGCAGCTGGTTTTATCGGTTTCCACGGTTACAAACAGGTTGCGGGCAGTTTTCTGCTGCACGTTTTCGCCGGGCTGCAGCACATAATCATTATAGCCGGCATCCGCATCCTCCGGGGCGGCAGAGGCGGAGGATGCCGGAGACTGTGCAACCGGCGAACTCACCCGCAGCGTCAGCGGCCGGCTTTTGAACAGCCTGCCGCCCATCTGTACCAGTGCCGGGCCCACCGTGATGACGCCGGCTCTGCGGGGCTGCAAACGGTAGTACACCACCGTATAACGGCGGCTCCGCCCATTCACGACTTCCATGCCACTTTCGGTACCGGGACCGCTGATGATGTGAAACTGGTTGAGCACAGGAGGGGTGAAGCGGTCGATCCTGCCGGATTGTTCGATGACAAACCGCAGCTCGGCAGATTCCTGCAGGCGGATGGCAGCAGGTGTAAAGGAAGCAGTGAGACCTTCCTGGGCCCTCAGGGCCGGAGCGAACAGGATAAAGCCTGCCTGCAGGATCATTGGTATCAGGATTCCACGCATGCTGTGTCGTCAAAATTAACGGAGCGCTGTTTCCGGCCGGGTAAGGGAGAGGGTGAGTGGCGGAAATCCAGTTTCAGTGATCCCTGAACGGGAAACCCGGCTACAAATCTCCCAGCTGGGGACGCAGCACAATATCCTCGGTTACCGCTGCCGGCGATAGCTGTGCGGCCGCCAGGATGATGCCGGCCACGTCTGCGGCTTCCATGATGCGCCGGTTGCGGTTATCAAAATTGCCCCAGGAATCAGTGAGCACTGCACCCGGGCTAACGGCGCACACTTTAATGTGATAAGGCTTCAGTTCTTCCCGCAGGTTTTTACTGAAGCCCAGCAGGGCAAATTTGCTGATGCTGTAGCTGCCGCCATTGCTGTAGGCCTGCAGCGCAGCAATGGAACAGATATTGAAAATCTGCCCGCTGCGGGCTTCCATCATGGGTGGCAGCAGGGCGCGGGTAAGATGATAGGCACTGTACAGGTTCACGGCCATCATGCGCTCCAGTAAACCTTCCGGTTCGTTGTGCACACTGCCGGGCTCAAAGCTGCCGGCATTGTTCACCAGGATATCGGTGGCGCCGCCCTCCGCATTCACCCAGGCCCCAAAAGCCAGGGCTTCTTCCTTCACGGAAAGATCGGCCGCCCGGGCCTTTATTTCCGCCTGCGGAAAACGGGTTTGCAGTTCGCCCATCGTCTGGTACAGGCGCAGCTCATGGCGGGCGCAGAGGAAGAGTCGGGCTCCCTGAGCGGCAAAAGCCTCGGCCAAGGCTTTGCCGATACCCCGGGAAGCCCCGGTAATCACCACATTTTTTCCTGAGAGAAGAGAGTCTGTTTTGCTCATAACCAGCGGATTAGCGAACCGATCCACAATTTTAGCGTATTTAAAGTAATAAAACCTTGAATTTTGCAGTTATACCGGCATGAAATACAAGCACCTTTTTTTTGATCTGGATCATACCCTGTGGGACTTTGATGCCAATGCGCAGGAAACCCTGGTGGAAATCTACCAGTTGTTTCAGCTGGATCAGAAAGGCGTGCTGCCCTTTGAGGATTTCAGCAAGCTCTATAAAATTCACAACGAAATACTCTGGGACCGTTTTCACAAAGGCTTTATCACCGGTGAAGAACTGAAGTGGAAGCGGATGTACCGTACCCTGCTGGAGTTTAAAATTGCCGATGAAGCACTGGCCCGGCAGATGAGTGAAAAATTCCTCGACATCCTGCCCAGCAAGAAAAAACTGTTTCCGCACACCATCGAGGTACTCGACTACCTGCGGGATAAGCATTACGAACTGCACCTGATCACCAATGGCTTTGAAAAAACACAATGGACCAAACTCAACAACAGCGGGCTGCATGTGTATTTCAAGCAGGTGGTGACCTCCGAAACCAGCAACAGCGTGAAGCCGCAGAAAGAGATCTTCCAGTATGCCATGAACAAGGCCGGCGCTGACCTGCACAACAGCATCATGCTGGGCGATAACCTGGAAGCAGATATCCAGGGCGCCATGAATGCGGGCATGGACAATATCTTTGTGAACCACATCCACGTGTCCACCACCCTGAAACCCACTTATACCGTGAACAGCCTGCGGGAACTGAAACACATCTTTTGAGTACCCGCAAAAAAAATTCCCCTCCGTGCAGGAAGGGAATGCATACGTTTGCGGAGCGCTGATTACAGTTTAGCTGTTTCTTTAGCGTCTTTTTTGCAGCACTTCTTGTCACTCTTTTTGCAGCAGCTGGAAGTTTTTTTGCATTTCTTGCCTTTTTTGCCGCAGTCGGCGAAACTAACACCGGAAACCAGCAGGGCAGCCGTGGCAAGCAACAGTACTTTTTTCATATCTGGGATTTTTTGTGATGAATCAACGTAAAAATAGGCGCTTCATTGTATCCGGCCAACCGGAAACTGTTAAAATATTCAGAGGGTGGCAATCACGGTAACCCCGCCCTGCACATGCTGGTTGAGCGCCACATTCACCCGGGTGCCGGGAGGCAGGAGCAGGTCTACCCGGCTGCCGAACTTAATGAAACCCAGTTCCTCCCCCTGTTTCACCGCTTCACCCACCTGCAGGTAATTGACAATCCTTTTGGCAAGGGCGCCCGCGATCTGCTTCACCAGGATCTCCACATTCCCCTTCCGGATCACCACGCTGTGCCGTTCATTTTCAGTAGACGACTTGGGATGCCAGGCCACGAGGTACTTCCCCGGATGGTATTGGTTGTACACCACCTCGCCGCTCACCGGGTTGCGGTTGACATGCACATTGGCCGGGCTCATGAAAATGGAAACCTGCAGCCTTTTGCCCTTAAAGTACTCCTCATCTATGGTTTCTTCAATCACCACCACTTTGCCGTCGGCGGGGGCGATTACCTGCCCCTCGTGGAGGGTAAGCCTGCGGCTGGGGATGCGGAAAAATGAGATCAGGAAAAGCAGCAGAAAAAGCGTGAGCGCAAACAGGGCCCAGCAGAGTGCCGGCGATACCGGGCTGAGAAAATAAAAGCTGATGAGGTTGAGCGCCGCAAACACAATGGCGCCGATGGCAATGGATTTATATCCCTCCCGGTGTATGGTCATGAAACAATTTTAAAAGGCAAATGTATTGAATTTTAGATGCCGGAGCGAGCAGACTGAATGAATGCTTCAGGCAAAGAGGTACAGGTAGAGCCATACAAAAGGCGTGGCCACCAGCAGGGAGTCAAAGCGGTCGAGAAAGCCGCCATGCCCCGGCATAAAGCTGCCGCTGTCTTTTACCCCGGCCATCCGCTTGAGTTTGCTTTCAAACAGATCCCCCGCCGTACCGGCCACCGCGCAGAGGGCGGCCAGGGCAAACCAATGCGGTGCAGCCAGGGCAGCGGCTGCCGGTACCACGCTGCCCAGGAGCCCGATCACCCCGATGCAGAGCAGTGCTCCCCCGATGGTGCCCTCCCAGGTTTTTTTGGGGGAAATGCTGGAAAATGGGGTTTTGCCGATGAAGGAGCCCACGATATAGGCCATGGTATCATTGATCCAGATGGCGAAGATGATGCCGCAGGGCAAGAGGGGACTGAAGTTCCAGATTCGGGTATCGCTCACCGTTAACAGGCCGGTTTGCAGGCCCAGCGACAGGAGCATTAGCACCGGGAGGCTGATGTAAAGCAGGCCGAAAATGCTGAACAGCGGCCAGGAAGCGGGACTGATTTTCCGGAGCAGCCGGATCCATTCATACCAGCAGCCAAAATGGATCAGCAGCAACAGGGCCGTGAAAGCCAGGGGATGAAATAAGAGACCGCCGAGCATCACCGCCACAAATACGATGGCGGTAAGTGACCGGGTTTTGAAAACGGCTTGATTGAAAGGCATGCAGCAAAATTACTGACCTGAGGCCAGGTCGTTCACAAATGGATTGTTACCGGAAGGATACCCCGGAATCAGCACTTCCTCGCCGGGCTGCCGGATCTGCTGCCTGCTCACTTTTTCAAAAGCGATGAAAAAGATCACGAGCGCCAGCAGGCTTACCACGGCCATCCAGAGGGGAAATCGCTCATCGAGCGCAGACGGATCCACTTTATGGCCGGGCCGGGCCGAAAAATACAAGAGGGTAACCGCCGCCGCGTTGTTGAAAAAATGGGCGATGATGTTCAGCCAGATGTTACCGGTGCGGTAATACATCCAGCCCAGGATAAAGCCCAGTGCAAAGCGGCTCAGGAAACCGAGATATGAACCATGTACCGCACTGAAGAGGATGGAGATGATGACCAGGGCCAGCAGCGGGCGTTTCAGCCAGCGGCTGAGCAGGTTCTGCCAACAGCCGCGGAACATCAGTTCCTCAAAAACAGCCGGCAGGAGGGCAATGATCAGGAGGGAGAGCAGATAATCCTGCAACCCGTTCATGCGGGCCATCATGGCTACCTGCTGGTTGTAAGCTTCTTCCGCCTGGTGAAAACGGGCCAGGGCCGCCTTGCTCCAGGGCAGCATTTCCGTGAGCTCCTGCAGGGCTGACACAGCGGGGGAAGCCGCAATCATGATGAGCACCACCACCGCAGCCTGCGGAAGGGATACCCGCTGGCCGAAGCCAAAATGCTTCAGGGGCTGGATATGACAGATGCGGGCATACATCCAGGCGGGCAGCAGGAAGATAAAGGGAGTGGCAATGACCTGCGCCCACCGCAACAGGGCGGTGGCATCGGGCAGGCGGGAGAGCTGCTCCATGAGGGCTTCACTGCTCTGAATATTGAACACGTCCACCTGCCCCATCAGCGGGATCAGCATGGCCACGGTACCGATGAGCAGGCCGCCGCCGCAGAGTCCGGCCAGGATGGCCAGCTGCGACCAGTAATTAAAGCGGTGGGTTGCGTAATGCGCCATAGGATTATCGATATATCTGTAAATTTGCGGCCGGAACAGCGGGTTGAGGTTTACAGCGAGTGGTGAAAACTGAAACGCCTGCCATCCGTCCCGGCAAACTTCAACCATTAAACAGTAAACTTTTAATTATTCCCCGTGCCTTCAATCGGCAATATACAACTCCCTGAGTTTCCGTTACTGCTGGCGCCCATGGAAGATGTGAGCGACCCGCCCTTCCGTGCCGTGTGCAAGGACAAGGGCGCCGACCTGATGTATACGGAGTTCATCAGCAGCGAAGGCCTGATCCGCGATGCCATCAAAAGCCGGAAAAAGCTCGACATCTTTGATTATGAGCGCCCCATCGGCATCCAGATCTTTGGAGGCGACGAAGAAAGTCTGGGTATGGCCGCCAAAATTGTGGAGGTCACCCAGCCCGATCTGCTGGATATCAATTTTGGCTGTCCCGTTAAAAAAGTGGCCATGAAAGGCGCCGGCGCGGGGGTACTGAAAGACCTGGACCTGATGGTACGGCTCACCAGCACGGTTGTAAAATCCACCAACCTGCCGGTGACCGTGAAAACCCGCCTGGGCTGGGATGACAACAGCAAAAACATTGAGGAGGTAGCCGAACGCCTGCAGGACGTGGGCATCCGGGCCCTGGCCATCCACGGGCGTACCCGCATGCAGATGTATAAGGGTGAAGCCGACTGGACGCTGATCGGCCAGGTGAAGAACAACCCCCGCATCCACATCCCCATCTTCGGCAACGGAGATATCGACAGCCCGGAAAAGGCCCTGGAATATAAAAACCGGTATGGGGTGGATGGCGTGATGATCGGCAGGGCCGCCATCGGCTATCCGTGGATCTTCAATGAAATCAAGCATTTCATGCAAACCGGCCAGCACCTGCCCGCCCCCACCATCGAAGACCGGGTGGCCGTTTGCAAGAAGCACCTGCACAAATCCTTTGAATGGAAGGGCCCGAAAGTGGGCATCTTTGAAATGCGGCGGCACTATACCAATTACCTGAAAGGATTGCCCGGTATCAAAGAGTACCGCTCAAAACTGGTTACCCTGATGACCGTGGAAGAAATCGATGCCGTACTGGATGAAATTGCGGTGAAGTACAGCGGCTTTGAATTTGAAAAAACGAACATCGAGCTGATCGATTATCACCAGAACTGTCCCCTCGAATAATCTTTTCCTGCGTACGCCGCCCCCCTCAGGACGCTCCCAGCGGCCTGGGGGTTGCACATACCTCCCATGCTCAAAACGCCAGCCCGCCCCAGCGTGCCGGCGAACCCCTCGGGATGCTCCCAGCGGCCTGAGGGATTCAGATACCTCTCATACTCAAAACGCCAGCCCGCCCAAAGCCTGCCGGCGAACCCCTCGGGACGCTCCCAGCAGCCTGAGGGATTCAGATACCTCTCATACTCAAAACGCCAGCCCGCCCCAAGCCTGCCGGCGAACCCTCGGGACGCTCCAAGCGGCCTGAGGGTTGCACATACCTCCCATGCTCAAACCGCCAGCCCGCCCCAGCGTGCCGGCGAACCCCTCGGGACGCTCCCAGCGGCCTGAGGGATCCTCACAGCGTTGTTTGTTTTGCCTGGATTTGATTGCTAATTTTACTTAAACCCTTACAACCATGCATCTCACTCAACATGAATGTTACCACATTTACAATCGTGGTAATAACCGGAAGCTTATCTTTTTCTCACCAGACAATTATTTGTTTTTCCTCGGCAAAATCAGAAGTCTGCTGATGCCTTGTGCAGATATTCTCGCCTGGTGCCTGATGCCCAATCATTTTCATTTACTGATCCATGCCAATGAAGCCAGTGTTGCTGAAAAGAAAAGCTATAGCGGTATTCCGATGCAGGAGTTCTCCTATCGACTGGGCATCCTGCAAAGCAGTTATACCCAGGCGATTAATAAGATGCAGCAAAAAACCGGATCCCTTTTTCAGCAAAAGGCGAAATGCAAGCTGCTCCACAATAATATCATGAATGAGCAGGATTACAGCATTGAACATTGCTTTCACTACATACACGCCAATCCGTCGAAATCATCATTGGTAAACGACCCGGCAGCGTGGCCCTTTTCATCATTACAGGATTATCTGGGAATCAGAGGAGGTTCTTTATGCAATAAAGAGCTTTTGAAAAGTATGACGGGAATGAATGACCACATCATCCGGGACTGGAGATTATCATAGATCAATCTGCATTCAGGTCAATGACAGATTAATAATGGTTTGAAATACGCCAACCCGCCCGAAGCGTGCCGGCGAACCCTCGGGACGCTCCCAGCGGCCTGAGGGCTTCAGACACCTCCCATACTCAAACCGCCAGCCCGCCCCAAGCCTGCCGGCGAACCCTCGGGACGCTCCCAGCGGCCTGAGGGCTTCAGACACCTC
>JAYRPG010000036.1:0-9283 GCA_041911275.1 Ferruginibacter sp.
GGAATGCCGTGAGTAAAAACAAACTGATGCCCACGCAGAGGAAGGACTCCACCACTGATTCCACCCACCACAACGATTGCCCCGCCTCAGGCCGTGCAGCACTGAGAACATAGGCGAGGATACCCAGCGCCAGGAACAGCAGGCCTGTGGACAGTTTGAGTGACTCCAGCCACTGGTAACGGTTGAACAGCGCGCCGGCCAGGAAAAGGCTCAGGTATTGGGGCAGGTGAGCGGGTTCAACGGGGATGATCCAGGTGCGCCATTCGTCAATGTGGTATACCCGTCGTACGAGGGCAGCCAGCAGCGCCAGCAGCAGCACATAAATAAAAATATACTGAACGCGGAAGCCTGCGGGGGCCGGCTTTTGTTCAGCCGGCCTGCCGGAGAAGAGCAGCAGGTAGATGAACGTATAAGCCAGCAGGGAAGCCACAAACCACAAATGCCCGGTGGCGGCCGGAGGATTGTGCAGGTAGCTGTCCAGGAAAAATGAAAGCAGCGGCTGGCGCTGGTCTGAGCCCAGGTAGTTGAAAGGCAGAAATAAAAAGAAGGTGAAAAACAGCAGCGGGATGCCCAGCCGGGTTAACCTGTCTTTGATAAAGGTGGCGGTTGATTTACGGGTAAGGCTGAATACCATAAAGTACCCGGAAATAAAAAAGTACAGTCCCATCATGTAGGCGGCATTGATAAAAAAGAAATCGCCCAGCCAGGGGGCGCTGCCGCTGTCCTTCACGGGCCACATGCCTCCCGTAGGACCGTAAGGCTGGCCGGCATGATGGGCCACCACCAGGCAGGTGAGGAAAACCTTGATGGCATCCATGTACTCAATACGTTTTTTTTGCATCGGGTGTGTTTTTCAGGTTGATTTACTGATCGAGCCAGCATTTGAATTCGGTAATCCTGTCTTTGCTCACAGGGATGGTGCCTTCCGGCGGAAGGGGTTTCAGCGTAACGATGAGGTTTCTGCCCACATGGCTTTCAATTTTCTCTATGGCCGGGTGCTGTACAATATAATTCCGGTTTATTCTGAAAAAAGCAGCGGGGTCGAGCACATTGTACAGGTTGTCCAGGCTCTGCGAATAAGGCAGCTTCTGGCCATCCGTTTTAACGAGATAGGTGGTTCTGTTCGAAAAATAAAAATAAGCGATGTCCTTCGAGGGGATGGAATGGATCCTGGACCCTGTCATCACCGCAAATCTCTCTTTGCAGGCACCCTTGTCCCCGGCACGGATCATGTTCAGGGTTTCCTGCAGGTTATGCACTGCGCTGCTTACCGCAGTATTCCGGAACCTGTCCAGGGCCAGTTTCAGCTCATCCTCATCGCAGGGTTTCAGCAGGTAATCGATGCCGTTCACTTTAAAGGCGCGGATGGCATAGGAGTCGTAGGCGGTAATGAAAATGACGGGTTTCTTCCAGGCCAGCTTTTCAAAAATGGAGATGGAGATGCCGTCTTCCAGCTGGATATCTGCAAAAATGAGATCGGGATTCAGTTGTGGCAGCAGGGCAACCGAATCGGCAATGTTTTCCAGTATGCCGGTTACTTCAATATCAGGCGCCACGGCCTGCAGTAAATCTTTCAGAAAATGAGCCGCATACTTTTCGTCTTCAATGATCACTGCCCGGTACATATCAGCATCTTAGTTTTTGATTAAGGTTACTTCCACACAGAACCAGCCGTCTGATACATATTTCACCGGGGCCTGGGCGCCCAGGTACCGGTAACGGCTTTCAATATTGAACCAGCCAATACCGAGGCTGTCGGTACTGCTTTCCTTCGGCTGGTAGTTGTTCCGGATGAGCAGGTTCCCGTTTTCATGCACCGTAATGTGAATATGGAGCGGTTGCTGTTTGGTGGCCAGGTTGTGTTTTACCACATTCTCCACCACCGGCTGGAGGATGAAGTCGGGAACCAGGAAGTTGTTCTGTATGTCGTCAGGCACATCGATCCGGAACAGGATTTTATCTTCGAACCGCACGCTCAGCATGTACAGGTAAGATTGTATGGTTTTGAGTTCCTCTCTTACGGTAACCCATCCTGCCGTTTCGGTTTCCAGCACTTTCCGGTAAAAAGAGGCCATACTCCGCGTAAAATCAAAGGCCAGTGACGGATTGGCCTTGATGGTGGAGGCAATGATGTTCAGGTTGTTGAACAGGAAATGCGGATTCAGTTGTTGCCGGAGCATCTGCAACTGGGCTGACAGCGAGGCTTTTTCGGCCTGGTGCTTGGCATCTTTTTCGGTGATGTACATTTTATACAACTGTATGGCTACGCCGGTTATGAAAATTACAGTATGAATGAAAAAGAAGTAAACAAAAATAAAACGGAGCTGAAAAATATCCTTGAGCCGGATGTTTACACTGCCCCAGATCAGCGCCGTGAGCAGGATGCTGTACACCATCATCAGCGCAAACCCGGTGATTTGCAGCACCAGGAAATACTTCATGATCACCGGGATCGCTTTTTCCTGCTGCCTGAATTCAGCCACAAATGAGCGGAGTATGTTTTTCTGGATCCGGATAAACAGGAACAGGTAAAACGAACTGCCCAGCCACTCTTCCAGGAAATGCCGGTCGGTTTTAACCGGGAATCCCTGGAAAACGACCTGCTGAAGCATGCTGACGATCAGGCCCAGGGTGAGGAAGAACAGGGTGTGGTAAATCATTCTTTTAATCATAGAAAAGGCCTGCAGCTTATCATCTCAATATAAACCACAGGCCTCAAAATATCAAACTTACCGGGAAAGGACCCACCGTATGGCATCCATCACCAGTCCGGGCTCCTCCACATGGATATCATGTCCGCTGCTGGCGGTGGCTGTAAAATTCCCCATGCTTCCTGCTGCTGCTGCCCATTGCTGGTGCAGTGCTTTTTTTACCCCGATCACAAAAGGCGGATTGTCGTCGGTTACCCGTGTGCTGGTGATCACATACAGGGGGATGCCGGTGATGGGCGGGCAGCTGCGGATTTGTTCGTAATTGGTGGCGAAGCTGGCCCGGAACTCTTCCTTCACGGCGCCCTCCGGCAGGCTGTTCAGCAGGCTGTCGTGGGCCGCCGTTAGCCCGGCGAGCGCGGCCTGCCTTTCGGATTCGGGAAGCAGGCTCAGCAATGAATCCAGCTGTCTTTCATGGGTGGCGTCGATCAGTACCATCCCCTTTACCCTTTCCGGGTAAAGATGTTTGAACATCCGGGCGTAGATGCCGCCCATGGAATGCGCCACCAGTACATAGGGCGGTTTGATTTGGCTGGCATCGAGCAGGGTTTTCATTTCCTCCGCCAGGGTGCGGGCATCCCGGGGGCCCGGCACCTCTTGAGATAAGCCAATACCGGGCCGGTTGTACGCAAAGAACGGCATGGCGGCATCTCTGCGGTTGTACAGTTTCTGCCAGGATTTCAGATCGTTTCCAAAGCCGGCGATCAGTACAATGGTGGGCGTGGTGCCCGGCGTATGGCTGATTTCCACCTGCCGCTGGTTGATCGTTACCAGTTTTGCCGGCAGGGGTTGGTTTCCGGGGGGAGGCGTTTCGCATTTTCTGCAGGACATCATGCCGCCGCAGGAAAGCAGGAAAAAGAGCAGGTAATTTTTCATGATTGTTGTGTTGATGTGTTCAGGATCTTGTTCCGCTGATTAAAATGAACCGAATGAAAGTCCCACCCCGGCACTGAAGCCGTTATAGTTGCGCGGCTGGTAATAGGTGCTTTGGGTATGGCCCGTAAAGCGATAACTCGTATAGCCCTGCACCTGCATGAAGGAGGTGATTTTTACATTCACGCCCACTTTGGGCTGAATCACGTAGGTGAAATTGCCGTCTTTCCTTCCGGTTTTAACCAGGTCACGGTAATTGTTTTCCATCCAGCCGAGGCCGCCGGTGAGGGCAACGGAAGCGCCGACTGCTTTTCCGGGCATCAGCCTGTACTCGGTATACAGGCCGTAATAATTGAACTGGAAACTGGTTTTCTGGTTGTTCACCGTGTGTTTGAAGAAAATGTTGTTGCCGGCTGCGCCGATCAGCAGTTGGTGATTGATGAGCACGCCGCCGTAACCACCCAGGTTAAGCGCTGGTTTGCCATTGACCCAGGTAATTTCCGCGATGCCTGTGCCCACTCCGGTGATGCTTTTTTTGCCCTGCGCGCTGGCGTTTACAGTAAAGGCCGTAATCAGCAGGAATAAGATTGTCTTTTTCATGGTTGATGTTTGAATGGTTTTAAAATGATTTGATGTGTAAGGGTGTCCGGCACCTTGCTAATGCGATGTAAAAATGCTCCGGAATACTGCGAAGGGATTGATGAATGTGCATGAATGCCCACTTTTACCGCATGAGCCGGCCATTTGCCGTTTGCGGCACTGCGGTAACGGCCTTCCGGTGCCAGGGCCGTACCTGTTTTATATCCGCGAAGGGTGGGGGTATGGGGAGGCTCAGCCGCTACCGGCCGGGATGGATGGCTGATGGATAAGCGTTTTGGATTATTTCAGTTCGAGTTCTTCTCCGCCAACCCGCTTCTCGGGCGGAATATAATCCAGTCCGAACAGGGCATAAATGCTTTCCTCCGTGTCGCCTGCCAGCCGCCGGCCGCTGCTGAGCTCAAACACGCCATACTCATTGATTTTCCATCCGCGGTTACGGGCGAGGGTACGCAGGCGGATGTTGTGTTCCTTGGAGCCGGTGAAGTAGAGGAGGGCGGCTCCCCATTCATGCCGGGCCACCAGCCGGAGGTCGGCCTGGATGCCTTCCTGCAAAACGAGACTGATGCGGGTTTGTCCGGCAGACAGCACCCGCTGCACCTGGGGCAGCAGTTTGATTTTTCTGATCAGGGCTGTGCGTTTACGGGGGTCGGCTGCCATCACGATATCAATATCGCCGATGGTGCTTCTTTTTCTGCGGATACTGCCTGCCGTTAGTGCCTGTTCCACTCCCGGCAGCGCTTCAAGGGTGTGCAGCAAATGCTGGCTGATGGCCAGGGCCCGCGAAAGCGGGATATGCCCGGCAGGTGCTTTCTGCAGTTTGAGGGCCTGGCGCAGTTTGCCGATCATGGTGTCGGATACGCCTTTCAGCTGGCTCGCCGCGCCCTGCTCAAGGGCGGCAGCCAGTTCGGCGGGGGTGCTCACCCCCAGTTGCTGGTGGAGGATCCGGATGGTGGCGGGGCCGATGCCTTCAATGTCCATCAGGCTCAGCAGGGCAAAGGGTACTCTTTGCTGCAGCTGCTCAAAGGTGGCAATCCGGCCGGTATCCAGGTATTCCTCAATTTTTGCGGCAATGCTTTCACCCACTCCCTTGAGCTCGTCCAGGTGTTTGAGGTCGTGATGATAACGATCAATCGGTTCTGCGAGGTTGCTGAGGGTGCGGGAAGCCGTGAGATAAGCCTGCGCCCTGAACCGTTCATCAGGGCCGAGGAAACGGTAACAATCGGCCATCCTGCGGAAAATCTCCGCCAGTTCGCGGTTGTGTGCCGGCTGCTGCAGGGAATAGCGCTTCGGGCTCATCCGCCTCAAAGTTAGCGGGAGCGGGGGCGGGAGTCAATGAGGACGGTCATGGCCCGGCAGCGCGGGATGGGCACAATCTGCAAAGATCCAGCGGCAGCCGGGGTAAGGGCGTTATATCAATCAGCCCCGGGTATGATTTGGCTCAGGAAGTGAACCCCGTGCGGCGGATAGTTTTGCCGCCATAAAATCACAAGCATAATGAAAAAATACCTGTTGATGGGATTGGTGCTGCTGGCCGGTGGCGCTACTATTGCCCAGGAAAAGGCCGCTGCAAAATCCGACAATGCCAAATGGAAAGCCCGCTTCCGCTTCATCGCCGCGGTGCCCCGCTCCACCAGTTATGAACTGTCGGCCAACCCGAAAACCGATGTGAAGGCCACCGCGGCTTTTGCTCCGGAACTCGATTTCACTTATTTCTTCACCAAAAACCTGGCGGCTGAACTGATCCTCGGTACCACCAAGCACAAGGTGCAGTCGGTGGCCTCCGGTACCAAAACCGATCTCGGCACCGTATGGCTGCTGCCCCCGACCCTCAACCTGCAGTACCATATCCCGTCGAAGAGCTTTTCGCCCTATTTCGGCGCAGGCATCAACTATACCATTTTCTATGGTGCCAAAGATGCGGCCCTGGAACTCAACTACAAAAACAGTGTGGGTTTCAGCACCCAGATCGGATGCGATTTCAATGTGAGCGACAAATGGTTCATCAATGTGGACGTGAAGAAACTGTTCCTGCAAACCGACGTCAAAGTCACCAACCCTGCGCTTGCCCTCAACGGGGTGAAGCTCGACCCCTTCATCTTCGGACTGGGTGTGGGTACCAAATTCTGATCATTGAGCAGGCAGTGAACAACTGCCCCGCTATAGCAAGATGCGCCCGTTTGCGGGCGCATTCTTTTTTTACAGGCTGCGGTTTTTGCTGTACTGCCGCCATTTGTCGATCACCTGCTCCATGTCTGCCGGAACCGGGCTGCTGAAATGCAGTTCCTGCCGGGATACGGGGTGGATGAAACCCAGCTCACGGGCATGCAGGGCCTGTCGCGGACAGAGGGCAAAACAGTTGTCGATAAACTGCTTGTATTTGGAAAACACGGTTCCCTTCACGATGCTGTCGCCGCCGTAAAAATCATCGTTAAACAACGGATGACCGATGTGCTGCATGTGCACACGGATCTGGTGCGTGCGGCCGGTTTCCAGCCTGCATTCCACCAGTGTAACATAATTGAAGCGTTCCAGCACCGTGTAATGGGTGATGGCTTCCTTGCCATGCTCGCCCTCGGGGTAGGTGGTGAACAGTTTGCGGAAACGCTGGTGCCGCCCCACATGCCCGGTGATGGTACCCCGGTCTTCCTCAAAATCACCCCATACCAGCGCGCTGTAGCGGCGGTGGACGGTGTGCTGGAAAAACTGTTTGGCCAGGTCGTTCATGGCGCGCGGCGTTTTGGCCAGCACCAGCAGTCCGCTGGTATTTTTATCGATGCGGTGCACCATGCCGAAGCGGGGCAGGGCCTCTTCGCTGATGCCGGGTTGCTGTTGCTGCAGGTGCCAGGCCACGCCGTTGATGAGCGTGCCATTGGGATTGCCGCTGCCCGGATGCACCACCAGTCCGGCCGGTTTGTTGATCACCAGCAGGTGTTCATCTTCAAAAACAATGTCCAGGGGCATGTATTCCGGAACAATGGTGCTGCTCTCGGGATGGCGGCTATCGAACACGGTGATGCGGTCGAGCGGCTTAACCTTATAATTGGTTTTTACCGGCTGTTCGTTCACCAGCACCATGCCGTTTTCGATACCCTGCTGGATTTTATTGCGGGTGGCGCCCTCGATGCGGGCCATGAGGAATTTGTCGATGCGCAGCGGTTCCTGCCCCTTGCTGATTTCTATCACCAGCTTCTCATACAAAGATTCACTATCCGGTATTTCTTCTTCGCTTATCATATTGCGGCGACCGTTCGGGGTCGGGTCCTTAATTTTGCAAATTAAATCAATTGCCTTGGAACCGCTGAAGGTTATCTGTCAACACCTGGGCCGCATCGGCTACCGGGAGGCCTGGGATTACCAGGAAGCACTGCTGCAGCACAATGTTGCGCTCAAAACGGCTGCAGCCCGCGAAGAGCGGCGCCTGCTGCAGGAGGGCCTGCCTGCTCCGGTTACCCGGCCCGATACCCGCAGTTACCTGCTCTTCTGCGAGCACCCTCCCGTATACACGCTGGGCAAGAGCGGCGACCTGAAGCATGTGCTCATCAGCGAGGCGGCCATGCAGGAGCGGGGGATCGAATTTTTTCACACCAACCGGGGAGGCGACATTACTTTTCACGGGCCGGGGCAGGTGGTGGGTTACCCGATCCTCGACCTGGAGCGGTTGTACACCGATATCGGCCGCTACCTCCGCGAACTGGAAGAAGTGATCATCCGTACCCTGGCTGATTATGGTATCCCCGCCGGGCGCAGTGCGGGCGAAACCGGCGTATGGATCGAGCCCGGTATCAAGGGGCGCGAGCGCAAGATCTGCGCTATGGGCGTGCGCTGCAGCCGCTGGATCACCATGCATGGCTTTGCCCTGAATGTCAATACTGATCTCAGTTATTTTGGCAACATCATACCCTGTGGCATTGTGGGCAAGCAGGTGAGTTCAATGCAGCATGAACTCGGCCGGCCGGTGGACATGGAAGCGGTGCAGGAGCGCCTGCGTCATCATTTCGCTTCGGTATTCGGCGTGTCCCTGGTGAGCTGACTCAGAACTTCCGGTACAGTTCAGCCGGCGGGATGCCCGTCCGGCCGTCGCGGGGGATATAAAAGCGGTGTTTCTCCTTGATGATGCCGTTTTCGAAGAGTTTGAAATGGAACCAGCCGGCATGCAGGAAGTTCACTTTTTCAATGATCAGGTAAGGCTCTTTCACCCGCTGGATGCTGAACACCGGCTTGTCTTCCTCATCGTAGAACTGGATTGAATAATGCAGATGCCCGGCATCGGGTAAATCGATGATCACATTGTTGTCTTTTCCGGTAAACACATAACGGCTCGGCGTGAAGCCCTCATTGCGGGGCGTTGGTACCGGGTTGCTGACGGCCTCGGGTTCCGTGTTTTTGGTCACGGGCTGCCGGGCTGTGCCTGTATCCGGCTGGGGCCGGGAAGAGCGGGAAAAGAAATAGCTGCCTCCCTGGAAGGCCACAAAAACCCGGTAGTACTGGTTGCTGTCCGGCGCCTTGTTGTCTACAAACCCGTTTTCACGGTTGTTGGGATCCAGTACGGTGCCGATGGTGCTGAAGCCGCGGAGGCTGTCGGCTGAGCGCTGGATATTGATGTTCGCGATGCGGGCGCCGAATGTGCTGCGCCAGCTGATGATCACTTTATTGCTCACCTGTTTTACCGAAATGCGCGGCAGGGTGTCCTGTGCCCGGAGTTGCAGCAGGGCGGCACAAAGCAGTGTAACGGATAAAAAGAAGATTTTTTTCAGCATAATGAGTGCGGTCTCACGGTGCCCGCAAAGATAATGGCGGGGTTTGGAGTAAAGCTGTTAAAAACAGAGTTGTCCGGGCGGCAGCGAGCGGTTGCCCTGCAATCCGCCGCTGTGGATGCAGAGTGCCCGGCTGCCCGGCGGGAAATGCGACTTTTCCAGCAGGTCCAGTACCGCCCGCATCATTTTGGCGGTATACACAAAATCTGTCGGCAACTGGTACCGCGTATACCACTGGTTCATCAGGTCGGTGAGTCCGGCGGGCAAACGGGCATAGCCGCCACCGTGATAGTCATCCAGGATGCTTACCCGCTGCGGATCCCAGGGCCGGCCACTCAGTGTTTCCAC
>JAYRPG010000037.1:0-3607 GCA_041911275.1 Ferruginibacter sp.
GGCATACCCTGCTGCAAAACGGCATCCCGCGCTTCTGGATGGGGGTGCTGCTCAGCGCGGTGAGCCCGATGCAGTTCCCTTTCTGGTTTGGGTGGAGCAATGTATTGTTTGAGAAAGGCGCCCTGCAGCCGCAGCCCCGCTATTTCAACAGTTATATCCTCGGGATTGGCCTCGGCACGCTGGCGGGGAATGCGCTTTTTATTTTCAGCGGACAATTGCTGGTGAAGCGCATCGCCACCCTGCAGCAGCAGCTGAACTGGATCATCGGCGGTGTGTTTGCCCTCACCGCGCTGATCTATGTCTGGAAGCTCCTGCGCCATACCGATGCCGTGAGCCGGCTGGAGGAAGCGCCACCCGAAGGGCAGGAGAGCCGGTAAAGCCCTAATTTTGCGCCGGATGAAACACCTGGCCAGCCTCTATCCCTTTTTCTGGAAATACCGTACCCGCTTTGCGCTGGGGGTGCTCTTTGTAGTGCTCACCAATTATTTTCGCATACTCGCGCCCCAGCTCACCGGTTTTGTGGTGAATACGGTGGCCGGGATGGAGCGGGGTGGTCACCGGCGCTCCAACGATGTGCTGGTCAACCAGCTCATCCATGCGCTGCAGGGACAAAGCACCTCGGCCAAGATCATCTGGTGCGGACTCACCCTGTTGCTGATCGCCCTCATCAGCGGGTTCTTCATGTTCATGATGCGCCAGACCATCATTGTGATGAGCAGGTTGATTGAATTTGATCAGAAGAACCAGGTGTTTGCCCATTACCAGCGGCTGGATGCCGGTTTCTATAAGTCGCACAGCACCGGCGACCTCATGAACCGCATCTCCGAAGATGTGAGTCGTGTGCGGATGTACACCGGGCCGGCCATCATGTATTTCATCAACCTGGCTGCCGTGCTCGGCTTCAGTGTATTCTTCATGTTCCGGGCCAGTCCGCGCCTCACCTGGATTTCCCTATCCCCGCTGCCGGTGCTGGCCATTACCATTTACCTGGTGAATACGGTGATCAACCGCAAGAGTGAACGCATCCAGGCCCTGCTGAGTCAGCTCACCACCAATGCCCAGGAAGCATACAGCGGCATCCGGGTGATCAAATCCTTCGTGCAGGAAAAGGCCATGCTCGGCTTTTTCAGTTCGCACAGCGACGATTACAAAAAGCAGGCGCTGGGCCTGGCCCGTACCGAAGCCGTGTATTTCCCCAGCATGTCGCTGCTCATCGGCATCAGCACCCTGCTCACCATCATGGTGGGGGTGCTGGATGTGGTGCAGGGCCGGCCGGGTGCTGACGTGGGCATGATTGCGGAGTTTGTGATGTATATTCAAATGATGACTTTTCCGGTGAGCGCCATCGGCTGGACGGCCAGCATCACCCAGCGGGCTGCCGCCTCACAGGAACGCATCAACGAATTTCTGCATACGGAGCCGGCCATCGTATCCCCGCCGGGGGGCCTGCAACCCGATCTGCGGGGCGATATCCGGTTTGAGGGGGTAGACTTCACTTATCCGGATACCGGCATTCATGCGCTGAAGCAGTTCAGCCTTACGCTCCGCGCCGGCGAGAAAACAGCGATCATCGGTAAAACCGGTTCGGGTAAAACCACCGTGGCACAGCTGCTCCTTCGGGTGTATGACCCGCAGCGCGGACGGGTACTGTACCAGGGCACTGATCTGAAGCAGATTGACCTGGATTACCTGCGCACGGCCATCGGGTTTGTGCCGCAGGATGTATTCCTGTTCAGCGATACCGTACAGCATAACATCGCCTTTGGCATGCCGGATGCCAGCCGCGAGCAGGTGGAACAGGCGGCGCGGCTGGCCGTGGTGCACCGCGAAATTGAACAGTTTGCCAAAGGATATGATACCCTCATCGGGGAGCGCGGCGTTACTCTAAGCGGGGGACAGAAGCAGCGCATTTCCATTGCCCGGGGCCTCATCCGCAACCCCGGCATCCTGATTTTTGACGATTGCCTCAGCGCCGTGGATGCCCGCACGGAAAAAGAAATCATGGCCAACCTCAACCAGTACCTGCACGACCGTACGGCGGTGGTGATCACCCACCGGGTATTTTCGCTGATGCGTTTCGACCAGATTGTGGTGCTGGAGGATGGCCGGATCGCCGAACAGGGCACCCACGAAAGCCTGATGGAAAAACAGGGCCTCTATGCCGAACTGTACCGGCAGCAGCAGGAAGAACATCCGGCCGGGGAATGAGGCTGCGCCCCATAACTGTGGTTTAAGCAAATTAATGCGGCGATTGATTGAAATATTTCAAAAAATTCCGGTTTTTTTTGCTGTTTCAATTTCAGCTATATCTTTGTTAGGCTTTACGCAGATATTCTTTTCCGAAATCAACTTTTACTAAAACCAACTACTGTGGCGTACGAGAACAACGACAAAAAAATGGATAGCGTTTACAGCAAACGGATCAGGGCTGGTAAACGCAGGACGTACTTTTTTGATGTACGGGAAACCCGGGGGAATGATTTTTATCTGACCATCACGGAAAGCCGAAAGCGTTTTGAATCGGACGGATACGATCGCCACAAGATATTCCTGTACAAAGAAGATTTCAATAAATTCATCAAGGGCCTTACCGATGCGGTGGATTTCGTGAAAACGGAACTGATGCCCGACTTTGACTTCGACGCCTTCAACCACGATTCTCCCTACGAAGGAGAGGAGGGAAGTGCCCCGGCAGCCGAAAGCAGTGTTGCAGAAACTGAGCCCGCTGCCGCCGCCTCCGCCATCACGGATGAGGTAGCTCCTTCCGCGGAAGATGCCCCCGCAGCCGGTGACAATGGCAGCGGACTGGAAGTGGACAAATGGTAAAACAACTTGAAAATCATTGATCAAGCTCCCGGCAGGGAGCTTTTTTTTATCCCGCAGCCTTACAAAACGCCTTTACTGTGCATCATCCAAATTGATGATACGCTGCTGGCGTCAGCCGCCCGGAATGGCCATGGAAATGTAAAAAATACACATTCAGGCCGAGAAAATTGACCGGAAACGCTGTTATATAATTGTAAACTGTTACCTTTGCAACCGTTCACTAAGCAACTATTGACACTATGACGAGCAATGAAATGCCGGATACTTTAGGGTTCAAGATCGTGCATACGGGCAAGCTGTTGCTGAAAAGCATCAATGGCACTTTTGCCGGTATCAGTAAGGAGATCACCTTTGAGCAGATGGGGGTACTGTATTTCCTGTCGCGGAACAACGGAAAAAAGGACATGATTCAGCAGGACATTGCCGAACTCATGGACAAAAACAAATCCGCCGTACTCCGTTCAATCGATATCCTTGAGCAGAAAGGTTTTGTGCGCCGCGTACCGGCTGCCGGCGACCGCCGGAAAAATGTGATTGCCCTTACCGAGAACGGTAAAACGGTGATTGAACGGATGCATGAATGCTTCCTCGAAAAGGACATTTCCCTGAAAGAGGGATTTACTGAAGAGGAGCTGGCCATCTGCCTGAAAGTGCTGGGCCAGATTCAGCAAAAATGCCGGGCACAGGAGCCGGTTTTTGCCGAGTCGTGACCCTCAAAGTTTCAGGCCGGCCATGGTAACAATTTGATAACTTTACCTTAAATTTAAAATTATTTACCAAA
>JAYRPG010000038.1:0-6027 GCA_041911275.1 Ferruginibacter sp.
AACTTGGTTTTGATTAACTTAGATTCTTGATTCATAATCTGACTTTTGGGGTTAACAATAGTTTGTAGTTACTCTAAAGTTAATCCCAACTGTCAGATTAAGTCTTAGCTAATACAAATAAAAAATTTTCAATATTCAATGTGCAATTTTCAATGCTCAATGTCAGGCCCACGGATAAAATGATTGAGTACGATTGCCCATTCCTAAACCTCCCTAAACTTCCCTAAACCCCGTTAAACATTGCTTAAACCCTCAACCTTAAACTTTAAACATTAAACCTTTCCCCGCCCCGCCAGGCCGCTCAAGCGTCCCGGCGAAGCTCCCCGACACCAACGTTGTAAACGCTTTCCCGCTCCGACGGTGGTTTCGCCGGCCTTGTCATGGATGCGACCGAAATCTCCCGTGCAACCCCGACGAATAGAGTCGGGTGTCGTCGGGGTTGCACGGAATGCCTGGACTCACCGGAATGATTCCGTTGTGAAAACCCCGCCGGAACAATGGGAACAAGGAATGATGAACAGGGAATGATGAACAGGGAGCGGGGAACTGGACAACAAATAATTTTCAATATTCAATGAGCAATTTTCAATGCTCAATGCCAGACCCACGGATAAAATGATTGAGTACGTTTACCCATTCCTAAACCTTCCTAAACTTCCCTTAACCTCCCTAAACATTGCTTAAAGCCTCAACCTTAAACCTTAAACTTTAAACCTTAAACCCTCCCACATCCCACCACCAGTCCGAACAAGCATCCCGGCGCAAACCACAAACCTTCCCCAAAACAGGAACCGGGAATGAGGAACAATAAGCAGGAAACGCTAATCTTTTAAAGCGCAAATAATCAATAATCAGGAATTCATATTCAGCCCTGGCCAGCCTTTTCAACCCCTCGTCCCTGTTACCAGCCCGGCTCGTCTCACTGTATAAAAAAAGAGCTCCCGTTGTAACGGGAGCTCTTTGGCATGCAAGAAAAGTAGTGCTTTATTCAACAATCACCCGACCGGTAGCAATCCGTTTTTTGCTGGAATCGAGGAGGGAGATAAAGTAAATGCCTTTACCCAGGTGGCTGAAGTCTACGTCCATGCGGTCGTAAGGTTTAGCCAGCGTGTAGGTTTTGTTCAGCACCAGTGCGCCTTTGGCATCGTGGATCACGAGGGTGCGGGGCAGGGTGTTGCCTTTGATGCTGTAGTAGCTTACGCTGAACTTGTTGTTGCGGCTGGGGTTCGGGTAAATGAACAGTTTGCTGGAGGCAGAGTCAGCGATGGTTACGCTATTGGTGCCGTTGGTACAGCCATTGATATCCACCACCTGCACGGTATAAGTACCCTGGTCATCGATGGTAGCAGTATAGGTACGACCGGTAGCCGCTGCGAAGGGCAGACCGTCTTTGAACCAGGCATATTCATCAGCCTGCGGCTGTGAGCTAACCGACAGGATAGTGGTTAAGCCGGGCAGCATGCGGGTGTATTGTCCCGGATCCAGACTAACCGTCGGGGTGGGATGAACGGTGAGCACAGCGCCATTGGAGTTCACCACATCGGTGCAGGGTGCCAGGCTGGTTACCACACAGCGGTAAGCATTGCCGTTCCAGGAGGCGGGCATATTGGTGATGGTGAGGGTGCTGGTGGTGGCACCGCTGTAGTTGTCATCGTTGGAAACATTCACAAATCCTTCACCGGTGTTTACCTGCCATTGGAAACTGGGCGTGGTACCGCCGGCTTGTACCGTGAAGCTGATGGTGCCAAATTCACAAACCGCGGCAGCCTGGGGTTGAGCCGCAATGGTAGCCGGATTATTTACCGTAAGGTTGACCGTGGTGGGGGTGGAATTACATCCGTTGGCACTGGAGGCTGCACTGTACGTGGTGGTTACGGAAGGCTTGGCATACACTTCAAACGTGGGCGTGGTGCCGTTATAAGCCGTAGTGGCGGCAGCATCCGTAAACAGGGTGGCTGCGGGCGACCATACCGCAGGGGAAGCCGGGGTTTGCTGGAAGGTGCTGTAGCGGATCTTGATGGACCAGCCGGTGAGCGTACCCACATCGCCGGGACCACCGTCGGCCATAGCCAGCGTCCATACACCCTGCGGGGTGCTGAACAGTTCAGACATGGCGTTGGCGCTGGAGGCAAAGCCGTTGGGATTTTGAACGGTGGCGCCCTGTACGGTGCTGTTCAGCAGATCCGGAGCGTAGGGGCCGGGGCCATAGTTAAAGGGAGCCACAGCAACGGTGCTGAAAGCAAGGTTGCTGAGCGAGCTGATTACCGTATTGAACCAGCCGGCATTGGTGAGCCCGCCTGCATTTCCGGTAAAGGTACCGGTGTTGTACTTATACAGGTTGGCAATGGCGCCATTGGGCGCACGGAGGTTGAAGATCATATCGCCCGGGTAGGTGTGGGCCATGTTCAGCGTAACATCGATGCTCGAAACCGTAGCGCCGGCGGGCAGTGCAGGCACGGTAAGGTTGGTGCTCACCCCGCTGGTGGTGTTATCCGGAACGGCGATGGACAGGGCACTGGAGTTGACAATGATGCTGTCGCGGATCTCCGTAACAGTGAGCGGGTTGATGGAAAGACGGGCCACACCTCCATTACAGATGGCTGACACCGGGTTGATGATCGGGGCATTGGGCGTGGGCGTAACCGTTACAGTTACCGAAGCGCAGGTGCCTGCCGGGGCGCAACCGCCTTCACCACGGGCATAGTAGGTTGTGGTGGCCGTGGGGTTCACGGTGATGCTGGTACCGGTGCCAACAGGCGTACCGCCGCAGCTGCCGGCATACCATTTCCATTCAGTAGCGGTGTTGAGTGAGCCGCCGGTTACCCGCAGGTTGGCTGCTGTGCCGGCGCAAACTGCCGTGTCAGCCGACAGTACCGGGGTGGAAGCCGGGGCGCTTACCGGACAGAAAACGATGCGGCCGGTGAAGAAACGGGGGTTATTGGCCGGGGCCGGGAAAGCACCGCCATAACCAACGTTCAGGCCATTGATCTGGGCGTTGCCCACTTTGAGGGATACGCCGTCAACGGTAAAAGTATTCGGAGTAGGGGTGACAGCGCCTGATCCGCTGTAGGCGATGCCCCCGGTGGAACGAAGGGCAAAACGGTACTGCGTATTGGCCGGAATCACCACTGAAAGGTTGGTGAGGGTGGGGAGGTAACCATCACTGCTGACGGTCAGCGGCGTACCCACGGCAGCCGAAGTCCAGGTAGGCGAAGTAATGTTGGGTGTGCCGGAAAGAGAAGTAGTGCTGTACCAAAGACTGGGCGTCACTCCGTTGAAAGTTGCCGGCCAGAAGTAATCCACCTGCTTCAGCACGATCGGGCTGGCGGTGGTATTCTGGATCACAAAGGTAACGGCGCCATTGGCTGTTACACCGTTGGCACCGGTATAATCCGTGCCCGATTCAGTGGAGATAGTGGTTTGGGCGGATACGGAGTTAGACCAGATACCGGAAAAGACAAAAACCACAAGCCATAAGAGCGACCTGTACGCGTTGTTTTGGTAACGTTGATTCATTTGCAGTTTTTTAGAATTTACAATAGCAACCAGATGAAACAGTTAGTTTGGGTGCAATCCTTGAAGGGCTAAAATTAAATAAAAAACTTGTTCACCCGCCAATTTCAACCATTTTTTTACCACGGTTCCGGCCGGTGATTGTGGATTACTTTTCAGGGGGTTAGCACGGGTCAGGCAGTTTGGATTTGCTGCAGATCAGGGCATACCGGATGATTCCTTAATTTAGCGTTTCAAACAGGCAACATGAATCTGGCAGGACCCTTTTTCCGGCTCATCCGATGGCCCAACCTGCTGTTTATTGCGCTTACCCAGCTCCTCTTTTACTTTTGTGTGCTGACCCCCCATTTCAGCGGCCTCTCCGCAACACTCCGCGAGCGGCTGCCGCTGGCAGCCCTGGCCCTGATTACCGGCGCCTCCCTGCTGATTGCCGCTGCGGGCTACATCATCAATGACTATTTTGATCTGAATATCGACCAGGTAAACAAACCGGAAAAAATGGTGATCGAAAAGCAGATTTCCCGGCGTACCGCCATCCTGCTCCACCTCCTCCTTACCGGGGCTGGTTTGCTGCTGAGTTTCCAGGCGGCCAGGGGTACCAGCTGGATCATCCTGCCCGCCAACGCCGCCTGTGCCGGTCTGCTCTGGCTGTACTCCACCACCTACAAGCGGAAACTGCTTTCGGGCAACGTCATCATCTCCGTCCTCACGGCATGGGTGGTGCTGGTGATGTATGTGGCAGTCAACGATGATCACCTGAACGTCAGCCGCCAGCCGGCCGCAGAAGCCGCTGCCCTGAAGGGCATCTTCAAGTATACCGTACTCTATGCCGGTTTCGCTTTCATCATCTCCCTGATTCGCGAGGTGGTGAAGGACATCGAGGATATCCAGGGGGATGAACGGTACAGTTGCCGCACCATGCCCATCGTATGGGGTATACCGGTGGCCAAGGTATTTGCAGGGGTTTGGATGGTGGTACTGGCTGGTGCGGTAGCGGTGCTGATGGTGTACACCCTGCTTTCCGGCTGGTGGCTGGCCGCTGCCTATGCCCTGCTTTTCCTGCTCATCCCGCTGCTGTACACGCTCCGGATGTTTTACCATGCCCAGGATACCCGGGGCTATCACCGGGTGAGCAGCTGGGTGAAAGGCATCATGCTCCTGGGTATTCTCTCGATGCTCCCCATTTCCTATTACCTCTAATCCCTGCACTGTTTATGACCCTCCCCCCCGTGATCCTCGCTTCACAGTCGCCCCGCCGCCGTCAGTTGCTCGAATGGGCTGAAGTGCCCTTTGAGGTGGTGGTAAGTGATGCCGATGAGTCTTATCCTCCTGACCTTTCGCCGGAGGAGGTGGCGGTGTATATTGCCCACCGCAAGGCGCTGGCGGTGCAGGATAAAGTATCCGAAGGTCCGCTGGCCGGTCGGGTAATTGTGGCGGCCGATACCATTGTGGTGCTGGGCAACCGGATCATCGGCAAGCCGGCGAACCGGGAGGATGCCCTGCAGATTCTCCGCCAGCTCAGCGGGCAAACGCACCGGGTGATCACCGGCGTGGTATTGCTCGGCGAACAGCGTGAAGTGCGTTTTGCAGATACCACCGAGGTGGGTTTTTACCCGCTTACGGATGAACAGATTCTTTTTTATACCGATAAATACCAGCCCTACGACAAGGCCGGGGCCTATGCCATCCAGGAATGGATCGGCGTGGTGGGCATCCGGTTCATCAACGGCGATTTCTACAATGTGATGGGGCTGCCGGTGAGCCGGGTTTATCATCACCTCCAGGAATTTTATCCCGCGAATGCTGTATTTTAGGGTTGATTTTAACCCTTATACAGCATACACATGAATGAACGACTGCTCCAGTTCATCTGGCAGTACCGTTTGTATACGGCTGCCTGCCTGCACACCACTTCCGGCGATCCCCTGCGGGTCATCCGGCCGGGACAGCTCAATCACGACCAGGGTCCCGATTTCCTGAACGCGTATATCCGTATCCGTGATACGCTCTGGGCGGGTAACATCGAGTTGCATGTACGCTCGTCTGACTGGCTCAGGCATGGCCATGATGCGGACAGCCGTTACCGTAATATTGTGCTGCATGTGGTGTGGCAGGATGATGCCGACCTGCGGTCGCGCTTTCCGGTGCTGGAGCTGCAGCCCCTCGTGCCAGGCTGGCTGATCAGCCGCTACCGGCAGCTGATGGACGATATGCAGGTGCTGCCCTGCCGCCCGTTGCAACCCCGGCTGGATCACCTGCAATGGGAGCACTGGAAAAGCCGGCTGCTGGCGGAGCGGCTGCATGACAAATCGCAGCGGGTGCTCCGGCTGCTCCGGGAAAGTGGCCGGCATTGGGAGGAAACCGCCTGGCGCTTCCTCGCTTCGGGATTCGGGATACCCGTGAACGCCGATGCTTTTGCCGACCTGGCCGCAACCATTCCGCTGGCCCTGCTGCTCCGGCAGCGGGGAAATCTCCTGGCCCTGGAGGCCCTGCTGATCGGGCAGGCAGGCCTGC
>JAYRPG010000039.1:0-5808 GCA_041911275.1 Ferruginibacter sp.
CAGCGACCGCGAAAAAGAGGTGCTCACCCTCGTTTGCATGGAATATACCGCCGCGGAGATCGCCAAAAAAATGGACATCAGTGCCCGTACGGTTGAGGCCATCAAAGACCGGCTGATGGAACGTTTTGGCGTGAAAAATTCTGTAGGGCTCGTATTCTATGCCATGAAGAACCAGCTGATCGAGTAAGGGGATGCCTGACGGCGTTCAATTTTACTGCATGTCCTTCAGCATTCAATGAGTTCCACCAGCCCCAGGTGATGCGTCACCACAAATGCACAACGCTTCCCGCCAAATGCCTCCGAGTGAAAGGTTTGCAGCAATCGCTCTCCGGCGGCTTCCCATTCGAGGATATGCCGGTCAAATGCCGCACTGAGGTATCCGGTGTGATACATGGTGATGCCCCGGACCAGCATTTTTTCCAGCGCCGTATTACCCGGCCAGGGTTCTACCAGTTCAATGAGCACCGCACCCGGGTAGGGTTCCACAAAGGTTACGCTCACCTGCTGCGACGAGATGCCGATGGTGGCCGAAACTGCATGGGGCGGGCCGAAAAGCTGCTCGTTTTCGCGCAGCCAGGCCACGGTGCTGCTGGTAAGGAATCCGTAATGATGTAACCGCAGGGGCTGCATGGGGGGTTAAAACAGTCCAAAGAGGGTGGAGTCAATTTTGTTGATGATCTGCCCGAAATGTTCCTCGTTCTCCGCGAATTTATTACTGTCGGCATTGATGATCAGCAGCGGCCCTTCTTTGTAATGCTCAATGAATTTCTCGTAATAGTCGTTGAGCTTTTTGAGGTAGTCCAGGCGGATATTTTCCTCGTATTCCCTGCCGCGTTTCTGGATCTGGGCCACCAGCGTAGGTACCGATGCTTTCAGGTAGATCAACAGGTCCGGGGGCTGCACCATGCTTTTCAGCGTCTCGAAAAAACGGTAGTAGTTATCAAAATCCCGCTTGCCCATCAACCCCATGTCATGCAGGTTGGGGGCAAAGATGTTGGCATCCTCATAAATGGTACGGTCCTGGATCACGGTTTCCGTGCCCCGGTGAATCTCCAGCAGCTGGTTCAGCCGGCTGTTCAGGAAAAATATCTGCAGGTTAAAACTCCACCTCGGCATGTCTTCATAAAAGTCATTGAGGTAGGGGTTGTGGTCCACATCTTCGAACTGGGGAATCCATTTATAATGCTTGCTCAGCATCTCGGTGAGGGTGGTTTTACCTGCCCCGATATTGCCGGCAACAGCGATGTGTTTGGGTTTCTTCGTCTTGGCCATAAAATGCTGTTCCGGGAAACAGTGTGGTTTTATAAATAAACAATGTGCAGGGTGCCGGATCGGTATGGGTGTTGAAATTACTCAAAAACTGCATCCCGTAGCCGGTTCCGGAATAAAAATTCTTTCCCTTTCAGGTCACGGTGATCAGTAGTCCAGTCCCATCGCCTTGCGCACAATTGCCATGGTGGCTCCGGCACTGGCGCGGGCTTTTTCGGCGCCTTTGCGCATCACATCCCGGAGGTAGGCTTCATCATCAAGCAGGGCATTGACTCGCTGGCGGATCGGCGCAATGAAGCGCACCATATCCTCCGCCAGCTGTTTTTTCAGGTCGCCGTACCGGATGCTGCAGTTGTCATAATCCGCTTCAAATTTCCGGAGGGTGGCTTCTTCACTCACCAGCCGCATCAGCTGGAATATATTTTCAATGTAATCCGGTTTGGGCGAATAGGGTTCGGTGGGGCCGCTGTCGGTTTTGGCTTTCATGACCTTTTTACGGATCAGTTCGTCGTCATCCGCCAGGTAGAGGGTGGCCATCTGGTTTTCGCTTTTGCTCATTTTGCCGCTGCCGTCCAGGCTCGGAACCTTTACCAGTTCTTCGTTGAAGTTAAAGGCAACAGGCTCCGGAAATACCTCGCCGTAGCGGTGGTTGAAGCGGTTGGCAAAATTGCGGGCCATCTCCAGGTGTTGTTCCTGGTCTTTTCCCACCGGCACATAACGGGCCCGGTGCAGGATGATGTCAGCAGTTTGCAGCACCGGGTAGGTGAGGAGCCCGGCATTCACATTTTCAGGATGCTGCCTCACTTTTTCCTTGAACGTAACGGTTTTTTCCAGTTCGCCCTTGTAGGCGAGCATATTCAGGTAGAGGTACAGTTCGGCGGTTTCGTGTACATGGCTCTGGCAGTAGAGTGCCACTTTTTCGGGGTCCAGGCCGCAGGCAATGTTCTCAGCCAGCACGCGGTGCACATTTTTTTTCAGTTCCGCAGTGTCCGGGTGGGTGGTGAGGGAATGCAGGTCGGCCACCATAAGATAGCATTCAAACTGATCCTGCATCTTCACATAATTGCGGATGGCTCCGAAATAGTTTCCCAGGTGAAGGAAACCGGTGGGCCGGATGCCGCTCATAACTATTTCTTTCTGACTGCTCATAAGGGGGGCGAAGATAATAAAAAAGGGTTTGCCGGCCTTGCAGCTGCCGGTCAATCAGCGCGCCTCCGCTTATCCAATAATCCGGGAGAGTGCGCCCGAAACGTTATTTTTGTAGTATGGACGTGAATCCCGAAATGGTTGAAAAACTGGCCAGGCTGGCCCGGTTGCGTTTTTCAGCAGCCGAAGCGGCCGGCATACAGACCGACCTCCAGCGGATGATCCGCTTTGTGGAGAAACTGAATGAACTGGACACCACCGGCGTGGAACCCCTGCTGCACATGTCGCCCGAAGTAAACGTGCTGCGTGACGACAGGGTGGAAGGCAGTATATCCCGCGAAGCCGGACTGAAGAACGCCCCGCTGCACGACGCGCAGTTTTTTAAAGTGCCCAAGGTGATCCGGAAATCCGGTGTGGATTCCGGTACCCGGCATGCTTAACCCCGATGAACCTGTACTATGCCCGGAATCATTCATCTCGAGAACATCTGTAAAAGTTATTACCTCGGCAAGCACGAACTGCCGGTGCTGAAAGGCATTGATCTGGACGTCAATAAAAATGAGTTTGTGGCCCTGATGGGGCCCAGCGGTTCGGGCAAGTCAACCCTCATGAATATCCTGGGATGCCTCGATTCGCCCACGCGGGGCGTTTATGTGCTCAACGGAAAAGACGTGAGCCGGATGCCGGATGATGACCTGGCCGAAGTGCGCAACAAGGAAATCGGATTTGTGTTCCAGCAGTTCAATTTATTGCCGCGTCTTACTGCCGCCGAGAATGTGGCGCTGCCGCTCATTTACAGTGGTATCTCCAAAAAGGAAAGGGCCGAACGAGCCATGAATGCACTCTCCCGCGTAAAGCTGGATGACCGGAGTCATCATAAGCCCAACGAACTGAGCGGTGGTCAATGCCAGCGGGTGGCCATCGCCCGGGCCCTGATCAACAACCCCTCCATCATCCTGGCTGATGAGCCTACCGGTAACCTGGATTCCCGGACCTCTTACGAAATCATGGACATCCTCTGTCAGATCCACCGGGAAGGCAATACGGTGATCCTGGTAACGCATGAGGAAGACATCTCCCATTTTGCGCACCGCATCATCCGCCTCAAAGACGGGCTGGTGGAAACCGACCGCATCAATGAAAATCCCAGCGTGACCGGCGCCATGGCTTAGGGCAGCGGCAACGGGGGAAATTTCCTACTTTGCGCGGAGAACCAATCCGGATCGGGATTGTTTAGTGAGCCTAACCTGCAAATTCCATGGCCTTTAAAATCTATACCAAAACCGGTGACCAGGGTTCAACCCACCTCATCGGCGGCACCAAAGTGCTGAAAAGCCATCTCCGCATTGAATCCTACGGTACGGTGGATGAACTCAATTCGTATATCGGACTCGTGGGCGACCTGCTCTCAGACGCGCCGGGGCGTGAAAACCTGCGGGAAATCCAGGATCGCCTGTTTACCATCGGCTCTTCACTGGCCTGTGATCCGGAACAGGAACCCCGCATGAAGATTCCCGATCTGCAGGACGCGGATGTGGAACGCCTGGAAAATGAAATCGACCGGATGAACGAAGTGTTGCCGGAAATGAAGTCTTTTGTACTGCCTGGCGGACATCCCACTGTGTCCACCCTGCATATTGCCCGCTGTGTCTGCCGCCGCGCCGAGCGGCTATGTGTAAGCCTGCTGGAACATGCCATGCCGGTGGAGCCCCTTGTGATCCGTTACCTCAACCGCCTGAGCGATTACCTGTTTGTGCTTGCCCGCTATGAGGGCATGCTGCTGCAGGTGCCGGAGATTCCCTGGAAAGCGAGAGTGTAGGGGGGAGTTTAGGGTTTAGGAGTTTAGAGAGGTTTAGGGAAGTTGAGATTATATGACTATGATGCCAACCTTTTGAACCTCTTGAACCTTTGAAACATTTTGAACCTCTTGCTGCTCATCCCACAATCTTTCCGTCTTTCATATGCACGACCCGGTCGCTGAGCCGGGCCAGTTCTTCGTTGTGGGTAACAATCAGAAAGGTTTGCTGATAGCGGTTGCG
Organism: Ferruginibacter sp.; assembly: GCA_041911275.1. Taxonomy (GTDB): domain Bacteria; phylum Bacteroidota; class Bacteroidia; order Chitinophagales; family Chitinophagaceae; genus Ferruginibacter. Next base: position 4,455 of record JAYRPG010000039.1, read on the forward strand.
CAGATCGATAAACAGTTCATGCAGTTCGCGTGCCCGGGCGCTGTCGAGGTTGCCCGTAGGCTCATCGGCCATAATGATCGAGGGCCGGTTGATCAGGGCGCGGGCAACCGCCACCCTTTGCTGTTCGCCTCCCGAAAGTTCGCCGGGCTTGTGCTGGCTCCTGTCCCGCAGCCCGAGCAAATCCAGCAATTCGCTGGCCCGGTCGGCCACCTCCTTTTTCCTGTGGCCGGCAATCCAGCCGGGGATGCATACATTTTCCAGGGCGGTGAACTCGGGGAGGAGATGATGAAACTGGAATACAAAACCGATGTGCCGGTTGCGGAATGCAGCGAGCGCCTTGCCTTTGAGTTTTTCAATGGCTTCGCCTTCCAGCCGGATGGTGCCGCTGTCGGGGGCATCGAGGGTGCCCAGGATGTGCAGCAGGGTACTTTTTCCGGCACCGGATGACCCCACGATGCTGACAATCTCTCCCCGGCTGATTTCGAAATCCACCGATTTCAGCACTTCCAGGCTGCCATAGTTTTTTCGGATGTTCCGGGCCGATAGCATGGATAATAAACGGGATTTTATAACGTTTCGTTAAACAGGAAGCAATTTATGGAATCCCGGCGGAACGCCGGTTTTGCTGTTAAAAAATGCATTTGGTAGATTCAATCATTCTGTTACATTTGCAAAAATTTAAACCCAAGCAACATGTTCTGGACACTTGAATTAGCCTCACACCTGGAAGATGCGCCCTGGCCGGCTACGAAAGATGAACTGATTGACTATTCCATCCGGAGCGGTGCGCCGATTGAAGTAATCGAGAACCTGCAGGAACTGGAAGACGAAGGCGGGGAAGTTTATGAAAGCCTGGAAGACATCTGGCCGGATTACCCCAGCCAGGAAGATTTCTTCTTCAATGAAGATGAATATTAAGCACCTGAGCCCTTTAGCGCGATAAGATTCAGCCACCTTCCGGGTGGCTTTTTTAATACCCGGTAAAGAGGTCGGCGGGCACCGCAGCCCCCGCAACAGATCCGCTTCCCCCGGCAGCGAGCAAGCGTTTTACGGCGGCCCGTCCTTCGGGGCCGAGGGACAGTGAATAATCATTCACATACAGGTCAATGTGCTGCCGCATCACATTTTCTTCCATCTCCCGGGCATGATCACGGATATAGGCGCTCAGTGCCGGGTAAGCCTTCCGGGCCTGCCGGATGCTAGCCCGGATGGCTTCGTTGATCAGCTTTTTGTGGGCTTCCGGCAGGCTGCGTTTGACTGCAATTCCGCCCAGCGGCACCGGGCAGCCGGTTTGTGTTTCCCAGTAATGGCCCAGGTCCATGATGTTGTGCAGGCCTTTCGCCGCATAGGTAAA
>JAYRPG010000040.1:0-44790 GCA_041911275.1 Ferruginibacter sp.
CAACAGCAGCGAGGTCATCAAAAATGTGAAAGAGCGGATCGCCCAGATCCAGAAAACCCTGCCGGAAGGCGTGGTGATTGAACCCTTCCTCGACCGCACCAAGATGGTGAACAATGCCATCGGCACCGTGGAACGCAACCTGGCCGAGGGCGCGCTGATTGTGGTACTGGTGCTCGTGGTCTTCCTGGGCAACCTCCGCGCCGGCCTGCTGGTGGCTTCGGTGATCCCGCTTTCGATGCTCTTTGCCATCATCATGATGAACATTTTCGGCGTGAGCGGTAACCTGATGAGCCTCGGGGCCATCGACTTCGGTTTGATTGTGGATGGCGCCGTGATCATTGTGGAAGCGGTGATGCACCAGCTTTCGCACAACCGCCAGTTCAAACACCTCACCAAGCTGCATCATGCACAGATGGACGAAACCGTTCACAAGTCGGCCGGCAAGATGATGAGCAGTGCGGTTTTCGGACAGATCATCATCCTCGTGGTGTACCTGCCCATCTTTACCCTGGAAGGCATTGAGGGCAAGATGTTCAAACCCATGGCGCAAACCGTGGCCTTTGCCCTGCTGGGCGCCTTCATCCTCTCGATTACATATATCCCCATGATGAGTGCCTTCTTCCTCAGCCGGAAGATCAAGCATGAACCCAACTGGTCAGACAAAGTGATGGCGCGTGTGGAAGAAATGTATGAGCGCTCGCTGAAAATGGCGCTGGGCATTCCCAAAACCGTGCTGGCCTTAACGGTAGGACTGTTCCTCATCGCCGTCGTGATCCTCAGCCGTATGGGCGGGGAATTCATTCCGGTGCTGGAGGAAGGCGATTTTGCCATCGATACCCGGGTGCTCACCGGGAGCAGTTTAACCACCACCATTCAGCATACCCAGCAGGCAGCACATATCCTCAAAACCCGGTTCCCGGAAGTGGAAAAAGTGGTGACCAAGATCGGCAGCGGCGAAGTGCCCACCGATCCCATGCCCATGGAAGCGAGTGACCTGATGGTGATCCTGAAAGACAAATCCCAATGGACTTCCGCCAAAACCTTCAATGAACTGGCCGAGAAAATGGGCGCCGCCCTGCAGGAAGTGCCGGGCATCACCACGGGCTTTCAGTTTCCGGTGCAGATGCGTTTCAATGAACTCATGACCGGCGCGCGCCAGGATGTGGTGTGCAAGATCTTTGGCGAACACCTCGACACCCTGGCCCACTATGCAGCCCGCCTCGGCAACATCATCAACTCGGTGGAAGGCGCTAAAAACCTGTATGTGGAAGCGGTGGCGGGTATGCCCCAGATCCTCATCAGTTATAACCGTGCCACCATTGCCCAGTACGGACTGACCATCGCGGATATCAACCGCGTGGTGAATGCGGCCTTTGCCGGGCAGCAGGCCGGGATGGTTTTTGAGGGAGAGAAGCGCTTCGACCTGGTGGTGCGGCTCTCCGGCGAAGTGCGGCGCGACCTGAAAGATGTGCAGCAGCTGCTGGTGCCCACGCCCCGGGGTAACCAGGTGCCTTTGTATATGCTGGCCGATGTGCAGATCAAAGACGGGCCCAACCAGATTCAGCGCGAAGACGCCAAACGCCGTATCGTGGTGGGTTTTAACGTGAGGGGACGCGATGTGGAAAGCATCGTGCATGAACTGCAGCAAAAAGTGGACAAGCAGCTGAAGCTGCCCGCGGGGTACTATGTTACCTATGGCGGCGCCTTTGAGAACCTCAATGCGGCCAAGGACCGGCTGATGATTGCGGTACCGCTCTCATTGCTGCTCATCTTCATCCTGCTCTTCTTCGCTTTTAACTCCATCAAGCACGGTTTGCTGATTTACTCGGCCATCCCGCTCAGCGCCACGGGGGGCATCTTCTTCCTGGCCTTACGGGGCATGCCGTTCAGCATCAGTGCAGGGGTGGGCTTTATCGCCCTGTTCGGCGTGGCGGTGCTCAATGGGATTGTACTCATTGCCGAATTCAACCGCCTCAAACTGGAAGGAGATACCGATATCCGCCACATCGTGCTGAAAGGCACCCGGGTGCGGCTCAGGCCCGTACTCATGACGGCCATGGTGGCCTCACTGGGCTTCCTGCCCATGGCCATCAGCAATGGCGCCGGCGCGGAAGTGCAGCGGCCGCTGGCCACCGTGGTGATCGGCGGGCTGCTCATCGCCACCTTCCTGACCCTGATGGTACTACCGGTGCTGTATATCTTATTTGAAAAAGGTTTTGAGAAAAAACAACGTATGAAAACGCCGCCCACCGCCGCCTGGCTGCTCATGGGATTGCTGGCAGCCGCGCTCACCACCACTGCCCAGCCGGTAACCCTCCGGCAGTCGCTCGACACGGCCCTGGCCCGTAATGGTTTGCTGCAGCAGGAGCGGGGCCGCGCAAAATACCAGCAGGCACTGGTGCAGACGGCCACGCAACTGCCCGCCATGGCTTTCAACCTGGAAGCCGGGCAGTACAACAGTGTGTACACCGATACCCGCCTGGGGATGTCGCAGGGTTTTGCCCTGCCGGTTTTTTACCGCCGCCAGCGCACCCTCCTGCAGGAAGAAGCCAAAGCCGGCAGCCTCTATGCCGGCTGGCAGGAAAAAGAGCTGTGCCGCCAGGTGGAGGAGTCGTTCTATGCCGTAAGGTACCTCGATGCCAAACTGCTGTTGCTCCAATCAGTGGATTCGCTTTACCGAGGCTTCCTGGACCGTGCCCGCCTGCGCCTCGAGCGGGGCGAGGCGGCTGTGCTGGAGAAAACCCTGGCCGAGCAGCAATGGATGCAGGCCAAACTGCAGCTGGAGCAGGTACAGGCCGACCGCGAAATTGCGCTGATCCGTTTCCGTCAGCTGCTCAACAGCAGCGCCCCCCTGGAACCGGCTCCCGGCAATGATCCGCCGCCCGTGGTGCTGCCGGATATCGCCCGCATGGAAGCACATCCCCGCCTGCAGTACCTGGGCCAGCAGCGCGCCATCGCCGCCGCAGCGGTTCAGGCCGAAAAGGCCCGCCTGCTGCCCGAATTCAACCTGGGCATCAGCAACACCAGCATCCGGGGCATCGGGGCCGATGATAAATTTTACCCTTCCTCCCGCCGCTTTACCTGGGCCCAGGCCGGCATAATGCTGCCTGTATTCAGCAAGGCCCAGCGGAAAAAAGTGGAGGCCGCCCGGATGAATACCACGCTCGCGGAGCAGGCTTACCAGGTTGAGCGGCAGCAGTTCAGTGCGGCCTGTCAAACGGCCCTCGCCGCATACCGCAAAGCCCTCGCCACGGTACAGCGTTATGAAAAGGAAGGGCTGCCCAATGCGCGGCTCCTGCAGGCCACAGCGGGCCGTCAGCTGGCTGCCGGCAATATTCAGTACCTGGAGTGGGCGGTGATCATTAACCAGGCCCTGATGGTACAGAACGATTATACCGAGGCACTCAATAACCTGCACAACGCAGCTATCCGTCTCCGTTATTTCCAGATCCCCTAAATCATCATTCATGAAACAGATTACGTATATATCGCTTTCACTTTCGCTTCTTCTCCTCGCGGCCTGCGGTGGCGGCGACAAAACCCCCGCCGCAGCCACCAATGCGGAGATACCCGGCAACCTGCTTACGCTGAGCGCGGAGCAGCTGAAGAATGCCGGTTTGCAAACGGATTCGGTTACCCGCCGTACCATGGCCTCCATCCTCAGGGTAACCGGCACGGTGGATGTACCGCCGCAAAACATGGTGTCGGTGAGCGTGCCCCTGGGGGGCTACCTCAGCTCCACCCAGCTTCTGCCCGGCATGCACGTCAACAAGGGAGAGGAGATTGCGGTACTGGAAGATCAGCAGTACATCCAGCTGCAGCAGGATTACCTGGTGACGAAGGAAAAACTGCAGTACAGCCGGCAGGATTATGAACGGCAGCGGCTCCTCAACGAAGACAAAGCCAGCAGTGACAAAACCGTGCAGGCCGCCCTGGCCGATCTCCGCACGCTGGAGATCAGTTTAAAAGCGCTGGGCGAAAAACTGGAACTGATCGGCATCCATCCGGCTGGTCTCAATGCCGGCAACATCAGCCGCAGCATCCGGCTCCGTTCGCCCATCAATGGCTATGTAACCCGCGTTAACGTGAACGTTGGCAAATTCGTTTCCCCCACTGATGTACTCTTCGAAATGGTGAATCCCGATGATATCCACCTCAACCTGCGGGTGTTTGAACGGGATCTGCCGCGCCTGTCGATCGGGCAAAAACTCCAGGCCTGGACCAATAACCGGCCCGAAAAGAAATATCCCTGTGAAATCCTGCTGATCGGCAAGGAGCTGGGCAATGAGCGCAACACCGAAGTGCACTGCCACTTTGAACAGTACGACAAAACCCTGATCCCCGGCACTTACATGAATGCCGAAATCGCGGTAACCGCTGCCGACAGTTATGCCCTGCCCGAGGCGGCGGTGGTACGCTTCGAAAACCACCACTACGTGTTTGTGCGCCGCGCAGAAAACCGCTTCGAAATGCTGCCGGTGGAAATCGGCAGTACCGAAGGCAGCTTCTCCGAGATCCTGAACGGAGATACCCTCAACGGACTGCAGGTGGTCACCAAGGGCGCTTACACCTTGCTGATGGCCCTGAAGAACCAGGCGGAGGATTGAGAACGAAATGTTTAAAAGGTTTAACGGTTTAAAAGTTTAAGGTTGGCTTCATACTGGATGTAATATCCAGTATGAAGCCTTTTGTCATGATTCCGGAAAATCAGCCGGGAATACCTGAAATCGCATTCGTTTTTCATTCGTACCTTTTCATTCGCCAAATCATCTGCTTATGAAATTGCATGCCTGTATTTTCCCGCTGTTCCTGCTGCTGGTTCCCTCCGCGGTTGCCGCGCAGTCGCTTACCGGTTTTACCCCGCGGCGTGCAGCGGATCAGTTCCGGCTGGAGCAGCAGTTTGATCAGCAGCTGAAGGCGGGAAACATCAGCCGCTATATCCGCGATTTATCAGCGCGGCCGCACCATGTGGGCTCGCCGGGCGGAGAGGCAGTGGTGCAATATGTGGCCGACCGGTTCCGGCAATGGGGTTATGAAACCTCGGTGGTTACCTACCATGTTCCCTTTCCCGTGCCGGTTACCCGGGTGCTGGAGATGAGCGGCAGCCGCAGCTTCCGGGCATCCCTGCAGGAAACCCCCTTAACGGCCGACGCCAGCACGCAGCAGGCGGGGGTGCTGCCGGTGTACAATTGCTGGAGCGCCGATGGCGACGTAACCGCTGAGCTGGTGTATGTGAATTACGGGGTGCCGGCAGATTATGAGCTGCTGGAACGCATGGGCGTGAGTGTGAAAGGAAAAATCGTGATCGCGAAATACGGACAGAGCTGGCGCGGCATCAAGCCCAAGCTGGCCCAGGAACACGGGGCCATCGGCTGCCTGATATACAGTGATCCCAAGGAAGACGGTTATTTCCGCGGCGATGTATATCCCGATGGCGCCTTTAAACCGGCCACGGGTGCGCAGCGCGGTTCGGTGATGGACATGCCCGTATACCCCGGCGATCCTTCCACGCCCGGTTATGCCTCCACGAACGACGGCAAACGGATGGAATGGGCTGAGGCGGCCAACCTGCTGAAAATACCGGTACTGCCCATCAGCTGGGCCGATGCAAAACCGCTGCTGGAAAGTCTGGGTGGACAGGTGGCGCCGGAAAGCTGGCGCGGCGCCCTGCCGATCACCTATCGTACCGGCCCTTCCGTGAACAAGGTGCACCTGAAAATTCAATCCGACTGGCAGATCAAACCCATCCGCAATGTGATTGCCCGCCTTCCGGGAACCGAATTCCCGGATGAATGGATCCTCCGCGGCAACCACCACGATGCCTGGGTGCATGGAGCGGCAGATCCCATCAGCGGACTGGCCGCGCTGATGGAAGAGGCGAGGGCAGTGGGCGAACTGGCTAAGCAGGGCCATCAACCGCGGCGCACCCTTGTGTACTGCGCCTGGGATGCGGAAGAACCGGGCCTGATGGGCTCCACCGAATGGGTGGAAGATCATGCCGCTGAACTGCAGCAAAAGGCCGTGCTCTACATCAATACCGATGGCAATGGCCGGGGTTTTCTTTTTGCCGGCGGATCGCATGCCCTGGAGCCCGCGTTCAGCGAGGTGGCGCAATCCGTAACGGACCCCCAGACCGCTGTTTCGGTGCTCAGCCGACGGCGCAGTCTGCAGCTGGTGCAGGCCGGCACCACGGCTGCACGCCGGGAACTGCTGTCCCGCGATGACCTGCAACTGGATGCGCTGGGATCGGGATCCGATTATTCGCCTTTCTTCCAGCACCTCGGGATCCCCTGTCTCAACCTGGGATTCGGGGGTGAAGATAACGGAGGCGAATACCATACCCTGTACGACACCTATGACCTGTACCGACGGTTCAAGGACCCCGACTTCAGCTATGGCGTTGCGCTGGCCAAAGTATGCGGGCGTACCCTGCTGCGTTTTGCCCAGGCTGATATCCTGCCTTTTGATTTCACCCATCTGCAGCAAACCATCAGCCGTTATGCTGCAGAAGTGCAGGCCTACACCGATGCGTTGCGCGAAAACACGGAGATGGAAAACCTGCTGATCCGCGACAAGCACTATGAGCGGGCCAGCCTGGTGACCGCACCCTTGTTGCCGCCTGTTCCGGCTGCGGAAGTGCCCTATCTCAACCTGGCCCCCCTGCAGAATGCCCTCGCCGGGCTCCGGAAAGAGGCGGAGCAACTGCAGGCACTCCTCAGCAGCGGTACCCTGCCCGAAGCCCGCTGGCCGGCCCTCAACCAGCGGCTTTACCGCGCCGAGCAGCAGCTCCTGCTCAACACCGGGCTCCCGCGCCGGCCCTGGTACCGGCACAGCATCTACGCGCCGGGCCTTTATACCGGTTATGGTGTGAAAACCCTTCCCGGCATCCGCGAAGCGGTGGAACAAAGAAATTTCCCGGAAGCCCAGCAGCAGATTGAAACCGTGGCGGCCGCCGTGGAGAAACTGGCCGCCTACCTGAAGGAAACGGCAGAACACTGAAGGGCACAGCCCGCGGCTGAAGCTGGATCAGGCCGATGAAAGGATAAAGCGCAGCGGGGGAGGAAGCCGTTTGCTTCCGGCAACCGCATACAGGGGGGAGAGATCCTGCGTGCTCAGTAGGGGAATCCCAGTTCCCTGCGGTACATCTGTACCACATTTTCCAGTCCGTACACCAGCGCATCACAGATCAGCGCATGCCCGATGGATACCTCCAGGAGGCCGGGGATCCGCTCCGCAAAATAACGGAGGTTGTGCAGGTCGAGGTCGTGCCCGGCATTGATGCCCAGTCCCAGCTCAAGGGCTTTTTCAGCAGCGGCTACATAGGGGGCAATGGCTTTTTCTTTGTGCCCTTCGGCATAGCCTTTCGCATATGCTTCGGTGTACAGTTCAATCCGGTCGGTGCCCGTGAGTACGGCGCCTTCCACCATTTCGGGTACCGGGTCAACAAAAATGGAGGTGCGGATACCCGCTTCTTTAAAGCGGCTGATCATCCCGAGCAGGTAATCCCGGTGTTCCAGGGTGTTCCAGCCATGGTTGCTGGTGAGCTGGCCGATGGCATCCGGCACCAGGGTTACCTGGGCAGGACGCGTGGCGAGCACCAGTTCCACAAACTTATCTTCGGTGCAGTTGCCTTCAATGTTCAGTTCGGTGTGGAGCACTTTTTTCAGTGCCGTTACGTCGCTGTACCGGATATGCCGTTCATCCGGCCGGGGGTGAACGGTGATGCCATCCGCGCCGTAGCGCTCGATGTTGAGGGCCGACTGCAGCACATCGGGGTTATTGCCACCGCGGCTGTTGCGCAGCGTGGCGATTTTATTGATGTTGACGGAGAGTTTGGTCATGGCAGAATATTTTCACGCTGATCACGTGGTCTACGGCCTGTTTGCTCAACGCCGGCAGCCGGAATCAGCCAGGCGGCATCCTCGCTTACATTCTCGACGCAGCTTCCAGGGCCAGTTCCATCATGGGCAGCAGCGCTTTCTCCCGCTGGTCGGCAGAAATGAATTCGTGCGTGGGGATAATGTCAGACACCGTGAGCAGGGTAGCGGCATTTTTACCGAGGTGCTGCGCATTGGCAAACAAAGCAAAGGCTTCCATCTCCACCGCCAGGCACTGGTGCGCCTCGGCAATGGCCGGCGTACCCTTCTCCGCCCGGTAAAAGATATCACTGGAGTGGATGTTGCAATTCCTGATTGTCAGACTTTTATCTGCGGCTGCCTGTTTAATCATTTCAAATGCCTTGCCCTGGTGGCTGATCAGGTTACCGGCAATGCCCCATGCATACTGGGCAAAGGTGGATTCGCTGGCGGCCTGGTCAACATTGATGAGATCAAACAGCTTGAGGTCGGTGGTATACGCGCCGCAGGTGCCGATGCGCATGATGGTATCCACGGCATATTCCGTGTACAGTTCGTAGGAATAGATGCCGATGGAGGGGCAGCCCATGCCGCTGGCGCCTACCGTGATTTCCTTACCCTGCCAGCTGCCGGTAAAATAATAGGCATTGCGGGTGCTGCTCACCAGCCGGTGACCGGGCAGGAACGTATCGGCGATGTACTTGGCTCGCAGGGGGTCGCCGGGCAGCAATACCACTTTGGCAATTTCTCCGGGCTTGGCACTGATATGAACACTCATAATGAAGGGATTGAAGCGGTGAAGATAATTCAAATGCCGCAATTTGATTGTGGCGCCATTACACAATTGTACTCGGGCGCCATTGTGCAATTCTGTAATTTTGTTCTCTATCAAACGATTGCTATGTCAGTAACCACCCGTCACTACGATCCCGTCAGATACAAAACCCCCACCGGCAGCACCCTTTCCTGCAAGGGCTGGATCCAGGAAGCTGCCCTCCGCATGCTCCTCAATAACCTGAACCCTGAGGTGGCGGAGCGCCCCGACGATCTCATCGTTTATGGCGGCCGGGGTAAGGCTGCCCGCAATTTTGAGGCGCTGGACAATATCATCGCCGCCCTGAAAGTGCTGGACAATGATGAGAGCCTGCTGATCCAGAGCGGAAAACCGGTGGCTATGCTCAAGACCCATCCGGATGCTCCCCGCGTGCTCCTCAGCAACTCGCAGCTGGTGCCCAACTGGGCCAACTGGCAGCATTTTGAGGAGCTGGAAAAGAAAGGCCTGATGATGTATGGCCAGATGACCGCCGGCAGCTGGATCTATATCGGCAGCCAGGGCATCGTGCAGGGCACGTACGAAACCTATGCGGCGGCAGCCGACAAACACTTCGGCGGCACGCTCCGGGGTACCCTCAATGTAACCGCCGGCCTGGGGGGAATGGGAGGCGCCCAGCCCCTGGCCATCACCATGAATGAAGGCGTGGCCCTGGTGGCTGAGGTAGAGGAGTGGCGCATCGACAAACGCCTCGAAACGCGTTACCTCGATGAGAAATTTACAGAAATAGACGCGGCCATCGATGCCGCCCTGGCGTATAAGGCTGAAGGAAAGGCCGTGAGCATCGGTGTGCTGTGCAACGTCGTGAGCTTACTGCAACGCTTACTCGAACGCGGGGTGATTCCGGATACCCTTACTGATCAAACCAGTGCCCACGACCCGCTTATCGGCTACATCCCTCATACCCTCACCAATGAACAGGCCAACGTGCTGCGGGAGCAGAATAAGGAAGCATACCTCGAATGCAGCTACCAGAGCATGTACCTGCATGTGCAGCTGATGCTGCAACTGATGGACCGCGGCGCCATCACTTTTGATTACGGCAATAACCTCCGCGCCCGTGCCCAGGAATACGAGCAGCGGAACGCGGCGGCTGAACTGCCCGCCCTGAATGGCCAGGCGCCGAAGCCGGGCCGCTGTTTTGATTTTCCCGGCTTTGTGCCGGCCTATATCCGCCCGCTTTTCTGCGAGGGCAAGGGACCTTTCCGCTGGGCGGCCCTCAGCGGTGATCCGGCCGATATTGCGGTAACGGATGAACTCATCATGAACATGTTCCCGGAGAACAAAGGCATGCTGCGCTGGATGAAGATGGCCCGGGAAAAAATTGCCTTCCAGGGCCTGCCTGCCCGCATCTGCTGGCTGGGCCAGGGCGAAAGGGAAAAAGCGGGACTCGCCTTTAATGAACTGGTGCGTACCGGAAAAGTAAAAGCGCCCATCGTGATTGGGCGCGACCACCTCGATACCGGCTCTGTAGCTTCTCCCAACCGCGAAACCGAAGCCATGCTGGATGGCAGTGATGCCGTAGCCGACTGGCCGATCCTGAATGCCCTCGTGAATACGGCGGGCGGCGCCAGCTGGGTGAGCCTGCACCATGGCGGCGGGGTAGGGATGGGTTACTCCATCCATTCAGGGATGGTGATTGTGGCCGACGGCACGGATGCCGCCGCCGCCCGCCTGGCCCGTGTGCTGCGCAACGACCCGGGTATGGGTGTTATCCGCCATGCGGATGCGGGATACGATATTGCCCGGGAAACAGCCAGGACGCATGGGTTGGATCTTGAAAGCAAATTTGAAAAGTAAAAATCTCACTCGAAATCTAAGGAAATCTTATCTGCTTTTACTCCATCCGGCAAAGCTTACCTGCTCTGGTACATAATGCCCTTTTTTGTGTTTGCCCGGAAGACCGGGCTGGGCAATCATTATGGATTGGGCATTCAGCGTGGTTGGTTACAAATTTACACTGTTGGATCCGCAGCCAACAGTTGAAGCGGTTGAAAATGGGCCGCAGGTGGATGTGCCCGGGTTGACTGCTGATATCAATCCGGCAACCCCTTCCCGTTTGCTTTTAATCGCTGCAGGAGTTCGGTCTGCATTTTTTTCAGTTGTGTAATTTCATTTTTCAGTGATTCAATTTGCTGTTGCTGTTCCTGTATGGCTTTGATAGCAATAACACTTAGCCCGCTGTAGTTAATGCCATGCAAATCGGGTATCTCCGGATTGTCATCTGTTTTTTTGATATCCACCAGTTCGGGAAATAATTTCCTGACGTCCTGGGCAATCAGGCCAATGCATTCATGTTGCTGCGAATCAACTTTAAAATGATAGCGACTCGGCCGCAGTTGCATCAGGCCTGGCAGTATACTTTCCATGGCCTTTATGTCTTTTTTCAAACGGAAGTCTGACACACTGGTATAGCCACCATCAGTTGGCCGGAACCATCCCTTGGGGGAAGTGCCCCCGTCGTAGTACAAAATAAGGCAGTCAGACCCCGTGCCATATATTTCGCTCTTCATTTCCCAGTAATGGTATCCGTTCAGTGGATTGATAAACCCCAGGCCTTTATTGCCGGCTTGTACCATTTCTATTGTGTATATCGGATTGTATGCATTGATGCCCAGTTTGAAGCCCTGATCCTGCTGGCCTATCAGTACCCGTTTGTCGCCCCCGATACTCATCAGGAAATTGGACGAATTTGTACTGCCTGCTGCATAAAACTTATGCGCCGCCCCCGGATTGTCCACTGTGTACCGGAGCGTACCGGATTCAATGCCAAATCCGTAAAACTGATGATTGTTGTTGGCAGATTCGTATAACACAATTTTGCGGTTGTTCAAATTATTGGGGAATTGCAGATAACCGTTCGGGCTGGCTCCGGCCAGACCGATATGGCCTTCGGGAGTCAGCGTAAGCGCTCTTGAAACAGCAACAGGGGCTGTATTGGCTGTGCCATTCGGAAACATATCAATGGCCAGCCAGCCTGTACCGGTATGCAGCCACTGGTTGGCTGCGAAGCCATTGCCCAGGTACTTCGAAGTGCCGTCGTTATACTGATTGAATCCGATGGCCGGGTAATTCCGTTGCAGGGATATGCCGGTGGCGTCTGAACCGAAAATCGCATTGGTGCTGCCCATTGCTCCGGATACTTCCAGCCTGGCACGGGTGGGGTTCGTGATGCCGATGCCCACATTCTGGGCATGAAGTTGGGTGATGAAAAGAAATGCCCAGGTTAACGACAAAATTCGTTCCATGATGTTACATTTTTACCAGTGATGGTTATTGTGTCCAAATGCTCCTGATGAAGATGCTGGTTGAAATCACAGACAACGGATAAAAGAGAGCTTATGCAAATTGATCAGTTTCATCCTGATGTATTGACTGAACGCAAGCGGTGATTCCTGAATGCGGCAACCGGTTGGGGTTAGGTGAAAAAGCAAAATGCTGGATACCATTGATATTAATCTAATATAAAAACTTAATTTGAATGCTGCAACAGCATCGCATATTTTCCCGTTGTCCGCTGTTCAACCACAAGCCGGTGAAACCAGGGTATCCCTGTATCCTCTTTTACACAGGCATCCGGCAACAAAACCTCATGGCAAACCTGCCGGTTTACGCCGGAATCATTTACTTTCACAGCAGCCAACGAACACATGAAACCCATCCTGTTTTTGCTTTTTCTCCACGCCGTCAACCTGCTGCCCGCGCAGGATACCAGTTTTTATGATGCCGGCTGGAATAAGCTGGAGACCCGCCTTAACGCAGTCTTTTACGAAATCCTCACCAGGGATGTACCCGACAGCGGCCACCGGCTTTGGAAAACTTATTATGCTTCGGGTAAACTCCGTTCGGAACGCGTTTATGCGGCTCAACTGCCCGATGGGTGCCACCGGGTTTGGTTTGAAAATGGCCAGTTGCAGAAAGAAATCAACTATAAGAAAGGACAACTGCATGGCGCATTGCTCACGTACTGGGAAAATGGTCATCCCAAACGGCAGGACTTTTATCAGCACGATTCCTTAACGTCGGGAAAATGTACAGACCGGGAGGGCAATCTCTTGCCTTATTTCGCTTACGAAAAACTTCCTGAGTTCCCGGGCGGAATGGAAAAGTTGCGCAGTTATCTGGCCAGAGAACTGAAATATCCGCCCAATGCCCGGCGGCAGGAAATTGAAGGGCAGGTTAAAGTGAGTTTTGTGGTGAACAAGGATGGCAGTATTGACCATATCCGCATCCAGAAGAGTGTGAGCCCCGAACTGGATGCCGAAGCCATTCGGGTCATCCGGAAAATGCCTGCCTGGCAGCCCGGACAGCTGGATGGAGAACCCGATCGCTTTGCCTACCGGTTGCCGGTAACCTTCAGGTTGCAGTAGGGTTCGCCGCATTAACCCAGTAGCATTGAACTTTTTTTTGAAGCCGGCCGGGCATCATCCCTCCGGTAATACATTTTGCATCCGCCGCTAACGCTGCCGCTGTTACTGTGGAAAAAAGAGCAGGCTCATGTTGGCATTATTGCCCAGCGCAACGAGGGGGCCCGACGTACTGTTGATGACCGCCTTGAGGGTATGGTTGCCGGCAGGTAATTTGAGTTGTATAACACCGCCCACGGATTGTGATGTGCCATTCGCGATCACCGGGTTCCAGTAAAACTGCTGCGTGCCGTTGGCATAGAGGCTGATGAATACCTGGGAGTTGCCACAGCCAAAGCAGGCCGGTGCGCCGGCCACCGTATTTAAGGCCACCTGAACGAGGGTATTGCCGGTTAAGGTAAAACTATGGCTGAGGCCGGGGATATCGTATTCCGTGTTGGCAGATGGCGCTGTAAAAAAACCGGCAGCAGTCTTTACCGTGGCACTGTTGTAAATGCTGTTGGTGGGATAAACCCATCCCGCCGCTGAAGCACTGCCCCCGCTGGTGAGCACCTGCCCGTTTATCCCATCGGATCCGTTGATTTGAAGCGCACCATTCGTTCTCACCGCAAAGCGCCGCAACCCACCGGTCCAGAGCCCCACTTCAGCGCTATTGCTGCCCAGGGCCAAACCATCTGTCCATCCCTGTATATACCCGCTTTGGGTGGCGCCATTGTACAACGTGAGATAAGGATTCACGCCATCGATCCTGATCGCGTTGGAAGCGCCTGTAATATGCAGCCTGGCCAGGGGCGTAGTCGTCCCGATGCCAAGTCCATCTGCATTCATGGTAAACAGCGGATTATTCAGCGTATTGTAAAAAACAAATCTTTCCGTATTTCCCAGGAGCCCCAAAGCCAGTTCCTGCGGCCGTGTTTCGATGTATGCCGCATTCTCATGATTACGGTAAAAATCAATGGAACTGTTGAGGCCCTGCAGTCCGATGCCGGCATTGGACTGGTCACTGTTCAGGTGCAGTAAAAAGCTGGGGTTGCTGGTGCCGATGCCTACCTGCTGGGCCTGCACCTGGATAACACCCAACAACAGGAGGAAACCAATACCTTTCATGTTGTACTCAGTTTGTTGGATACACAATGGCGTGAAATTAATGTAAAGATTTCAGTTATATATTATTTGCTGAAGAGTTCCTGTTTTCCCGGGCCTTTGCTGGTCCTGCCGGCGGAGGGGTGAAGAAGGCAATCCGATAATCCATACGCCTTCCGGACTGTGCTGCCCGAAGCCAGAGCAGGAAGTCAATCCGGAGGCCCCTCCTCATTTGTAAATGAATTGTTATCCTGCGCACCGATCCGCGGAATCGTTTATTTTAGAAGTATGAACTTATTGAAGCCGAATACCGCTATTTACCGGTGGGTATTCTCCATTTGCTTGGTGGCGCATGGCTGGCTGGTTCAGGCCCAGCCCGTTATCCAGTCTTTTACGCCCCTGAGTGCCGCTGCAGGGAGTACCATCACGCTGCAGGGATCCGGATTCAGCACCACTCCGTCTGACCACCTTGTATATTTCGGACCTGTCAGGGGCACGGTTACCTCAGCTTCTGCCACCGCTCTGCAGGTTACCGTGCCTAACGGGGCCGCCTGTGCGCCGTTGAGCATTACGCGGTCCGGCCTGTCCGGTTTTTCTTCCCGCCAGTTCATTCCGGTATTTTCTCCTTCAGGCAATGCCGACAGTACAACCTTTCCGGTAGACACCGTGATGGCCACACCGGATGGCGCCGACCAGTTGCTGGCCGCTGATTTTGACGGCAACGGACGGGTGGATTTTGTGCTGATGAACCGCACCATGGTACAGGTGCTGAAGCATTCCGGTACTGCTTCGGCTTACCAGTACACCCTGCAGGATGTGGCCTTGCCCACCAGCAGCTATGATTATTCGGAGATGGCCGTGGCAGATATCGACGGCGATGGCCGCCAGGACCTGGTGATCAATAATTCCGCTGCCGGGGTAGCCCATGTGTGTCTGAATACCAGCAGTGGCGGACAGATTTCATTTGCCGGCGCTGTTTCGATCCCCGTGAATCTTTTTGGCGACCGGGTAACGGTGGCAGACCTTGACCTGGATGGCAAACCCGACCTGCTCTACAATAACCCCTCTACCGGTGGCTTTGATGTGCGCCGTAACCAAAGTACCACGGGGAACGTGAGTTTTGCCAGCCCGGTGAACTTTTCCAGCACGGGCAACCCTGTGATGATAGTGGCCGCCGACCTGAATAATGACCGCAAACCGGAAGTGCTGCTCGCCCGGGCTTCTTATAAGAATCTGCTGATCCTCCAGAACAACAGTACGCCGGGTAATCTGTCACTCACGATTACCAACAATATTTTTCCCGACGGGGGCGTGTACAACGTTCAATCCTTTGCTGCAGGCGACCTGGACAATGACGGGTTCAGTGACCTGGTGGTGGCGGTAGCCAGTACCGATAATTATTATGGCCATGCCTGGATGCTACGCAATACCAGTACTTCCGGCGGAACGCCAGCCTTTGCCACAGCGGTGAGGTTAAGTGCCGTAACCAACCAGCCGCTGTTCTTTTATCCCCGGTTGTCAGACATCAATGGCGACGGCAAGCTGGATATCCTCATGGCCCGGGCAACCGGTAACGGACAGTTTGAGCTGCACCAGAATCAAACCACCGGATCAACGTTTTCCTTTACCAAGGCTGGCACTTTTGATTTTGGCGGATATATTCCCATGGCGATGGCGGTGGCGGATGTGGATGGCGACGGGCAGCAGGATGTTCTCTGCGGACAGGGGAGTACCACCAGTTTACGGCTTTACCTCAACCGCGTCAATAAGCCCTCCATCATGAGCGTGAGCCCGGCCACCGCCGGAGAGGGAGCAACCGTTACGATCCGGGGCGGGCGGCTCAATGGCGCTGCAGTGGTGAAGTTCGGCAACCTGCCGGCCCGGTCATTCAGTCCGGTTTCGTCTACACTGCTGAATGCCGTGGTGGATACCGGCTCTACCGGCTACATAACGGTGCAAACCCCGCAGGGAACGGCACGCTGGGGGTCATTTACCTACAATAATCAACCTTCCATCAGCAGTTTTACACCCACCCTGGCCAACAGCAATGATACCGTGGTGATCAGTGGCGCCAATTTCTTAAGGGCTACTGCCGTCAGATTCGGCAATGTCGCTGCCCAATGGTTTACAATCGTGAATGCATCCACCATCCGGGCCGTGCCGGGTAGCGGGGCATCGGGGGCAGTAACCGTGCAAACCCCTTCCGGAACGGCTTCACTCAACGGGTTTAATTATAAGCTGAAGCCGGTGATCACCGGTTTCTCGGGCAGTGGCTATCCCGGATCCACCGTTTTCATTTATGGCCAGAACCTCGGCATACCTGGCTATACCACCAGCGTCACTTTCGGAGGGGTACCGGCCACCTATGTGATTGTGAACGGCAGTTACACCAGCATCCAGGCCACGGTGGGTGAAGGCGCCAGTGGCTATGTGAAAGTGAGTCATACCGGGGGCGTGGATTCGATGGCCGGATTTACATTTATCCCGGCGCCTAAAATACTCTCCTTTAGCCCGGCAGCCGCCTATCCTGCCGACACGGTGTATATCCGGGGCACCGCACTCAATGGAGTCACCAAGGTTTTATTCGGAGATTCCCTGGCGGTAACTTATACCATTGTGGGAGATACCCTCATCAAGGCCGTGATCGGACATGGAAGATCCGGCAATGTACGGGTGGAGAAAAACACAGGCATCAGCCAGAAAGCCGGTTTCAGCTTCCTGCCCCTGCCGCCCCCGGTCATTACCGGTTTCTCCCCGCAGCATGCGGTATCCGGCACCACGATGCGCATCCAGGGTCAGTACCTCTGGGGGGTACTCAGTGTGAAAGTGGGCAATGTGACCACCCGACAGTTCCGGCAGATTGATTTCAACAACCTGGATGTCGTTACCCCTGTCGCCGCTTCCGGGGCTGTTACGGTAACCACCTATTACGGCACCTACACGTTGCCGGCTCCGTTGTTTACGCGGGTGCTGCCTCCCGTGATAACAGGGTTCAGCCCCCGCAATGCGGAGCCGGGCCAGGAAATCCGGATTTCCGGATCGGGCTTTGGAACCGACCCTGCTGCGGTGAAAGTGATGGCCGGACCGATGAAAGCCACCCTACTATCGGTAACGGATAACCTCATCCGGGTGCAGGCGCCGATGTCCTGCGGATGGGCACCGCTTTCGGTAACGGTTAACAGCCTGACGGCCGTTTCAGAAAACGATTTCAGCCTGGTCAACCCATCTATTGCCTACCTGCGCCTGGATACCAGCAGTTTTGAAAGGGTGAATCCGCTCGGTCCCGGAACAAACTCGTATGAGTGCACGCTGATTCCTGTAGATATTAACGGGGATGCCAAACCCGATTATGTAAGTCTGGCCGAATACGGCGGCGTTTACAGCATCATCAATACCAGTGTGCCCGGTAAACCCTCCTGGATTGCCCGGGGTGAACCGGGCAGCACGTATTATTCCTCCAGGGAAGCATTAACCGCAGATTTTGACGGGGATGGCCGGAAGGATGTTTATTTCTATTCATACGGGGGCATCATGCTCAACCAGGGTACGCCCGATTCGCCGCATGTGGTTTGTACCATCACGGCATCCAGTATGAGCCCGGGCCTCGCAGATATGAACGGCGACGGCAAGATCGATGTAATTGACAAATACGGCGGCGGGAACATCCGCATCTTCCTGAACAACAGTGTTCCGGGTAAACTCTATTTTAATGACACCCTTTCTTTCTTTGTCAACTTCGGTAACTCGACAGGATACGGTGATTTGGGAGAAGCGGCTGATTACAATGCAGACGGACTGACGGATCTAGCCCTGTTCGACGGGGAATCTGTCTATATCCTGCCAAACAGGGGCACCCGCGCCGTTCCGGTGTTCGACACGGTCGTACAGGTACTCTGGCAGGAAGAACTGGGCTGGCTGTATAATCCGGAACAGGTATTGAGCGCTGATCTCACCGGGGACGGTTTGCCGGATCTGCTGGTACGGCATGATAATTATAACACCGCCAGTTTTGCGGTATACAGAAATATTTCATCAGCTAATCAGATCCGGTTCGGACCCCGGCAACTGATCTCCAATGCCGGGGTGGAGAAAAATTTGTCAGTGGCCGATTTTAACGGCGATGGCAAGCCGGATATCCTGCTGAATAACCAGGGCTGGGTATTCATTTATGAAAACAGGAGCACAGCCGATAGTATCATCCTGGCGGAGAAATTTGGCTATAACCGTACAGATGGTGCCATCACCGCATCCGATATGGATGGGGATAACAAAGTGGATATCATCGGTACCTATTACGGCCAGCCGCATTTGTTGCGCAACCGGATGAACGAACCCAAGGAAACCAAGCTCTGCCCGGGTGCAACGGCATCCCTGTGGGCCCGCATCAGCGGATCCAGTTACCGCTGGCAGATGAAACCCCCGGGAGGCGTGTATGCGGATATTTTTGACAATGCGAATTTCAGCAGTACCGGTACGGATCTCCTGCAGATTGCCGGCACCCCTTCCGAATGGCTGCGCTATGAATTCCGTTGCCGCGTCGGGGATTCGGTGTATTCGGAGCCTTACACCCTCAAATTTGAAAATACCTGGGTGGGCGGCGCCGACAACAACAACTGGGCAACGGCATCCAACTGGTCATGCGGCGTGGTGCCCGATGGCTATACGGATGTGATCATCCCCTCATGGAAAACAGTGAACCTCACCACCAACGGCTCCTGCCGCTCCGTGAAGGCCGGTTACAGTGCCCAGCTGAATGTGGCTCCGGGCGTGGAACTTACCGTGACCAACCGGTAGCGGTTCCTGAAATTCGGGGAGGGTAAACCGGCATGCAACAGAGCCTGTGTTCATTTGAGCCATCAACGGTTTGGGGCTTCCTGTTATTTAGAGATCAGTATGGGCTGTTCGTACTGCCGGGTATTAAAGTTCCGCGAAGGTTTTTGCAAAGGCATATTTCAGTATATTGAGTAATTAAAATTGCTTCGCCATGAATATGCCCGATTTTCCCAATGGTTTTGCCTCCTGGCAAAAAACACATTTCGAGGTAGTAGAAGTGTTGTGCTATATCCGGGATAAACATAAGGGGTTCCAGCCCCGGAACTTTACGGAAGCCGCGGATCAGTCTGCCACCGAAGATCAGTACCAGCTGGCTTTATCCTTAACCAACCAGTACGAGGCGCTTACGAAGGGCAAGCCCAGGGAACGCAGTTTGTTTGATGACATTGAGGATTTTGTGTTTCAGCAAATGAATGCAACCAAAAACTGATCCCGGACAGCGGCGCCTGATCCATGAAACAGCGGCGTGACAGCGTTTGCCCGCGCGGCTTTCTGGCTTGTTTCATGCGGATTGGATGATGGCCGCTTTTGCGCCTGCTGTTATTCCTGCTTCGTATCTTTAATCAAACCACGCTTTCGCTATGCTCACCATCGATAATTATCTCGACAGTCATTTTATTCATCGCAGCAACTGGCTGCGGGCCGCTGTACTGGGGGCCAATGACGGCATCATCTCCATCTCCAGTTTAGCCATCGGCGTAGCCACAGCCAGCACCAGCCGCGATCCGATCCTGCTGGCTACGGTAGCCGGACTGGTAGCCGGTGCCTTATCCATGGCTGCGGGGGAATATGTTTCTGTAAGCTCCCAAACCGATACGGAAAAAGCCGATATCCTCCGCGAGCAAAAGGAACTGGAAACCATGCCGGAGGCAGAGATGCAGATCCTCGCCGAGATCTATGAACGCCGGGGCTTAAAGCGGGAAACGGCCCTGCAGGTGGCGAAGGAACTGACCGCCGCGGATGCCCTTGGCGCACATATCCGCGATGAACTGGGCATCAATGAAATCAGCCAGGCCAAGCCCATCCAGGCAGCACTGGCTTCCGGTGCGGCATTTACGGCCGGGGGTATCCTGCCCCTCATCGTTACCCTGCTGGCGCCCGTTCAGCACATGGAGTATTTTCTTTACGGGTTTACCATACTTTCACTCATCATCCTCGGCGCTGTTTCCGCCAAAACAGGGGGATCGGGTATTACCAAGGCTATCCTCCGGATTGTGATCTGGGGAACCATTGCCATGGTGCTTTCTGCCAGCGTAGGGTATTTGTTCGGGGTGAATGTTTAAGGGGAGCCGCCTGCCCACGCACCGGTCTCCCAACCTTATATCTTCGGCTGGTCGCCATCCGTTTGCTGATCCCTCTTGAAAGGGTTCAGCCTGAACCGGCGCCGCCTGCAAACCCTCATATTATGAACTGGCTCCTCCTCATCATTGCCGGGTGCTTTGAAACCCTCTTTGCCTTCTGCCTCGGAAAAGCCAATGCGGCTTCCGGTAAAGAAGCGTTTTACTGGTACACCGGTTTTGCCCTGGCCCTGCTGATCAGTATGCTGTTGCTCATCAAGGCCACCCAAACCCTGCCGATTGGTACTGCCTATGCGGTATGGACAGGCATCGGCGCGGCCGGCACGGTACTGGTGGGCATCTTCGTGTTCAAAGAGCCCGCCAGTATCCTGCGTATCCTGTTTCTGATCACGTTAATCGGTTCCATCATCGGACTCAAAGCCGTATCCCCGGCAACCTGAACAGCACCGGTATCACCCGCTTCGGCCTGCAGGATGCGTTCGGCAAACGCCCGGTTTTTGATTTCTGCTTTTAAACCAGTATATTCAGGGTTACCATTTTTATTCAACTCAAAACTGTATCTCATGCCCAAGTACGTGATTGAAAGGGAAGTGCCCGGTGCCGGCAGCCTTTCCCCCGAACAGCTCAAAGCCATTTCACAAACCTCCTGCGGGGTACTGAACCAGCTCGGTCCCCAGATCCAGTGGCAGCACAGCTATGTTACCGGGGATAAAATTTACTGTGTGTACATCGCTCCCAATGAGGAAGTGGTTCGCGAACATGCCCGCCAGGGCGGTTTCCCGGCCAATGCGGTGAATGAAGTCAAAACCGTGATTGATCCCACTACCGCTGAGTAATGGATTGTTCCGGCTGGTCCGGATCAGCCCATGGCTCTTGTGTCCTCACTTATTCACCATCCGGTGCTTTCGGCACCGGGTGGTGTTTTTTCAGCCGGTTTTTTCTATTTTTTTCGCGACTTCCGCCCCTTAATGCCATCCGCCCCCCAGCGCCCGGTACACATTCACTTTGGCCAGCAGCTGTTTGAGCCTGATTTCGGTGAGGTCGATCCGCGATTCCAGCGCTTCCCGCTGCGTGAGCAGTACTTCCACATAATCTGCCCGGGCAGAACGGTACAGGCTGTTCGAAATGCTTACCGAGTTGCTGAGGATCTCCACCTGCTGCTGTTTGGTGGTGTAACTCTGCGTGTAATTCTGAATCTTCGACAGTTCATTCTGCACTTCAATGCAGGCGTTGAGGAGGGTTTGACCGTACTGGTACATCGCCTGCAGCTGCCGCGCATTGGCATTGAGGTAACCGGCCTTGATGGCTTTGCGGTTGATCAGCGGCGCCATCATGTCGCCAGCCAGGTTGTACAGTACAGATTCGGGCTTCACCAGGTAGGCGGGGTTGTAGGCCTGCACGCCGATGCCGGCGGTAAGGCGGAAGGAAGGATAAAAAGCCGCTTTGGCCGATTGGAGATCCAGCTTACTGGCAGCAATCTCCAGCTCGGCCTGGCGGATGTCGGGCCGGTTCTGCAGCAGTTGTGCCGGCAGGCCCGCTGCTATACTATCGGGCAGGGGCGTATTGAACAGGTTTTTATTGCGCCGCAGGGGCTGCGGATAACGGCCCGTAAGGAAATGAATCCGGTTCTCGGTTTCGGTGATGCGCTGCTGGATATCATAGCGGAGATTCCGGGTATTGAGCAGCTGCGCCTCAAACCGGTTCACGGCCAGCTGCGAAACTTTGGCGGCATCCTTTTCCTGCCTGATCACGTCCAGCGCATTGGCCTGTATGCTGATGTTCTGCTGGATGATGTCCAGCAGGTTGTCGAGGGCCATCAGTTCATAGTACGAAGCGGCAATTTCGGCCACCAGCCGCGTCACCATGAAGTTCTTGCCCTCCACCGAAGAGAGATAACGCATCACAGCGGCCTTTCGGGCATTGCGCAGTTTTTTCCATACATCCAGTTCCCACGACACGGTGGCCCCCAGCATCAGATCGGGCAGGGGGGCCGGGAAGGCTTTCCCCGGCTTGATTTCAAGGCTTTCATCCACCGCTCCGTTGCGGGTAAAGCGGCCGCTTTTTTCGATGCCGGCCGCCAGCCCGGCGCTCACAAAGGGCAGGTATTCCCCTTCCCGGGCCTGGATTTCATTCCGGCGCATCGCAATTTCCTGCAGGGTAATCTGCAGTTCCTGGTTGTTTTGCAGCGCGGTGTCGATCAACGCGGTGAGCACGGTGTCGGCAAAAAACTGCCGCCAGGGTATCGTGGCTGCATTGCTGCTGTCGGCCTTTTGGCCATAGCTGCCGGGCAGCGGCTGCTGCCGGGCGTTCCCGGTGAGGGCAGGCGTTTTGCAACTGCTCATTACCGTGAGTGAGCAGGCAATGAGCACCCATTTATTCATGATTGTTCTTGTCATTGTTCTTTTTGTTACGTTTCAGTAAAAATTTCAGCCGGTTGATGAGGGCGGTGTCGGAATGGCTTTCCACATAATGTTCGCTGAGCGGGGTTTCGTCTTCCTCCTGGATCAGCTTTCTGCCCTCCGCCAGTTTGCCGGTGATGTAGTAGAGGCCGGGCACGATGATCACGCCGAACACCGTGCCGAACAGCATCCCGCCCAGTGCCGAGGCGCCGATGGTGCGGTTGCCCACCGCACCCGGTCCGGTGGCGGCCACCAGGGGTATCAGGCCGGCCACAAAGGCAAAGGAGGTCATCAGGATCGGGCGGAACCGCACTTTCGAGCCTTCAATGGCTGCCTGCAGTACCGTGGCGCCCTGCTGGTGTTTCTGTGCCGCAAATTCCACAATGAGGATGGCATTCTTGCCGAGCAGGCCCACCAGCATGATGAGGCCCATCTGGGCATAGATGTCATTCGACAGGCCCATCATCTTCAGCAGCAGGAACGATCCGAACACCCCTACAGGCAGGGAGAGGATCACCGCGATGGGGATGATGAAGCTTTCATACTGGGCAGCCAGCACGAGGTACACGAAAATCAGCACCACGATGAAGATGATCAGCGCTTCGTTGCCGCGGCCGGCTTCATCGAACGAAAGCCCCTCCCAGGCGATGTCATAACCCTGGGGCAGCGTGGCTTTGGCCACTACGCGGATGGCCTGGATGGCATCGCCGCTGGTATAGCCCGGGGCGGGGATGCCCTTGATGGAT
Organism: Ferruginibacter sp.; assembly: GCA_041911275.1. GTDB lineage: Bacteria > Bacteroidota > Bacteroidia > Chitinophagales > Chitinophagaceae > Ferruginibacter. Next base: position 23,415 of record JAYRPG010000040.1, read on the forward strand.
GAGGAGTTGTACAGGTTGAAACGGGTGATCTCGTTGGGGCCCTGCGTTTTTTTCATGGTCATGAATGCCGAATAGGGCACCATCTCGCCGTGATCATTCTTGATGTACAGGTTCAGGATATCCGTTGGCAGTTTGCGGTATTCCGGGGCGGCCTGTGTATATACCTTGAAGAAGTTGCCAAAGCGGATGAAACCCTGCTCATAGGTGCTGCCAAAGAGGATGTCGAGGTTGGCCATGGCCTTGCCGATGGAAACGCCCTTCTGCATCGCCAGCTCATTGTCGATGATGAGTTCATACTGCGGATAGTTGGCGGCAAAGAAGGTGAAGAGGCCGCTGAGTTCCTTCCGCTTCCGCAGGGCTTCCATGAAGGCCTTGTTGACTTTGTCGAAATCCTGGTAATCCACGGTGGGATTTTTATCGAGCAGCCGCAGGGAGAAACCGTCCGAGGAGCCATAGCCCGGAACGGCGGGCGGCTCAAAGTATTCAATCACGGCGCCGATATCGCGGGTTTTTGCTTCCAGCTCTTCGATGATCTCTTTCACGGATTGCCGGCGCTCCGACCAGTCTTTCAGGTTGATCAGGCAGGTACCCGCATTGGATCCGCGGCCTTCGGTGAGGATCTCGTAGCCGGCCAGGGAGGAAACCGACTGGATGCCCTCTACTTCTTCAGCGATTTTCTGCAGCTTGCGGGCCACGTCATTGGTGCGTTCCAGGGTGGCGCCGGGAGGAGTCTGGATGATCGCATAGATCATGCCCTGGTCTTCATTTGGGATGAAACCGGAGGGGAGGGATTTGTTCACGGCAAAGATACCGGCGCCAAAAGCCAGCAGGATGCCGTAGGTGATGAGCCGGCGGTCAGCGATCCGTTGCAGCAAACCGGTATAGCGGCCGGTGAGTTTTTCGAACCAGCGGTTGAAGGCGTCCAGCATCCGGGTAACCGGCGATTTGGGCCGCGGCCTGCCGTTCGGATTTTTGAGGATCATGGCACACAACACCGGTGTAAGGGTGAGGGCCACCACACCCGATAACACGATGGAGCTGGCCATGGTGATGGAAAACTGGCGGTAGAAGATGCCCACCGGTCCGGTCATGAACGCCACCGGGATGAAAACAGCCGTCATCACCAGCGTGATGGCGATGATGGCGCCGCTGATCTCACCCAGCACTTTCTTCGATGCGTTGTAGGGATTCAGGTGTTCATCATGCATCTTGGCATGCACGGCTTCCACCACCACAATGGCATTGTCCACCACAATCCCGATGGCCAGCACCAGGGCAAAGAGGGTTACGAGGTTGATGGTGAGCCCGAAGAGCTGCATGAAGAGGAAGGCCCCGATCAGCGACACGGGCACGGCCAGGATGGGGATGAGGGTCGACCGCCAGTCGCCCAGGAATACAAACACTACGAGTGCCACCAGCACAAAGGCCTCCAGCAGGGTGTGCATCACTTTGTCGATGGAGGCATTCACAAACTTGGATACATCGTAATTGATCTCGTAATCCATCCCGGGCGGAAAGTCCTTTTTCAGTTCATCGAGTTTGCTCTTCACCTGCTCAATCACTTTGCTCGCATTGCTGCCGAAATTTTGCTTCAGCACAATGGAGGCGGCAGGATAACCGTCTTTGTTGGAATAGATGTCAAAAAACTCGCTGCCCAGCTCCACCTCCGCGATGTCTTTGATCTTGATCATCTCGCCGTCGGGATTGGCTTTCACGATGATGTTTTCATACTCCGAGGGCAGGTTGAAGCGGCCTTTGTAGGTGAGCACATATTCGAGCGACTGTGCCGTTTTTCCTGAGGCCTGACCGAGGCGGCCGGGCCGTCCGATCACGCTTTGTTCATTCATTGCTTCCATCACTTCTTCAGCCGAAATGTTGTAAGCCCGCATGCGGTCGGGTTTCAGCCAGATGCGCATGGCATACTGCCGGCTGCCGAGGATCTGCGCACGGCCCATGCCGCGGATGCGCTGCAGTTCAGGCAGCACATTCACGTTGGCATAATTGTACAGGAACTTCTCATCCGCATGCTTGTCTTTGCTGAACAGGTTCACATACATCAGCATGCTGGGCTGTATCGGGGTGATCACCACGCCTTCGCGCTGTACCAGCGGGGGCAGGTTGTTCATCACCTGGTCTACCCGGGTTTTCACATTCACCACGGCGGCATTGGGATCGGTGCCGGGTTCAAACACAATCTGGATGGTGGCTTCGCCTGCGCTGGTGGCATCGGAGATGATGTATTGCATGCCCTGCACACCATTGATGGCCCGCTCCAGCGGAATGAGGGTGGATTTGACCAGTACATCCGCACTGGAGCCCGGGTAGGCAATGAATACCATTACCCGGGGCGGGGCAATGTCGGGAAACTGGGAGATGGGCCGGGTAACAATGGCCAGCCCGCCCAGGAAGATGATGGCCAGGGAAATCACAATGGCCAGCACCGGGCGCTGTATAAATTTATTAAACATGTTTTTTCAGATTTGATTCAACCATTATTCGGCGTGCAGTTCGTTCAGCTCCGCCAGCACTTTTCCCGGATCGGCATATTCATCGCGGATCCGGTCGTTGTTCTTCACCTTCCGCAACCCGTCGAGCAGGATGCGGTCTGTGGGCTGCAGTCCGCTGGTCACCACATACAGATGAGGCATTTCTTCGCCCACCGTGATCAGGCGCGACTGTACCGTATGGTTGGCATCAATCACGAAAACATATTTTTTATCCAGGATTTCGAAACTGGCTTTCTGCGGAATGATCAGCGCCTGTTTCAGCGGCACCGGCATCAGGATGTTGCCGGTTTCGCCATGCCGCAGCAGCCGCCGGGGATTGGGAAAGGTGGCCCGGAAGGCAATATTGCCGGTTTCGTTGTTGAAATCGGCTTCAATGGTCTCCACCACGCCGGTCTGCTCAAACAGCTCTTTATTGGCCATCTGCAGTTTTACCCTGCGCAGCGTGTCGGAACGGCCCTGCCGCATAAAGTTGAGGTACTCGGCTTCCGGTACATTGAAGTACACCCACATTTTACTGTTGTCGGAAAGGGTGGTCAGCAGTTCCCCTTCATCAATCAGGCTGCCGGTCCGTTTGTACAAACGGTCCATGATGCCATCAAAGGGCGCCCGGATTTCGGTGAAGTCCAGGTGCGCCTGGGCCAGGTCCAGATCGGCTTTGGCCTTGTTGAGCTTGGCTTTGGCCAGCGCCAGCTCATTGGGGGACACAATGTTTTTATCCGCGAGGCTCCGGGTGTTGCGGTATTCGATATCCGCGAAATTCATTTCGGCCTTCGCTTTTTCCATCTCTGCCTGGTAGATCACGGGCATGATCCGGAACATGAGCTGGCCTTTTTTGACAAACTGGCCCTCGTCTACAAAAATCTGCTGCAGGTAGCCTCTTTCCTGCGAACGCACTTCAATATGGTTGATGGCATGTACCTGGCCAACATACTCGCGGTAGATCAGGGTGTCTTTCTGTACCGGATGGGTAACCGGAAATACGGCGCCGGCGGCCTCCTCATGGCTGGTATGCCGGCAGGCGGTCAGGATGAATACAGGAAATACAGCGGCAAGAAAATAGTGTCGCTTCATGCAAAGAAGTTTAGGGTTGAACAATAAATGTGCAGGAACAGGCAGCGCCGGGCATAGGGCAGCTACCCGTCAACGTTAGGCTTGCCGGCGCGGTGCCGGCAGGGAACAGCGGTGGGGGAATCAGGAGAGATCAGACTTCCAGGCGTGGTGCAGCAGGAAGAGGGGAATCACCGGGCGCTGGCGGAAGCTGGCATCCAGTTGATCCAGGCATTGCTTGAGAGAGCAGGAGAGGGCATATTCCCGGTTTGCCGGCAGGTGAACCGGTGAAAGGGCCGCATTATCAGGATCCGGTTGGCTTTCATCCGTGTCTTCTCCGGCGGGTTCGGTTTCAAATGCCACCAGGTACTGGGGTGGCGGTACCGGTGTTTTCAGCTCAATGCCGGCCTGCTGGTCAGCGATGTGCAGGGCCTTCAGCGGATGGGCATGGACCTGGTCGGGATGAAAGGCATGCCCGAACGCGGGCACCAGTGTCCAGACGATGATGCAGGCGAAAAGCAGGAATCCGAAACGGCTGCTCAGTTTGCGGAACAGCGTTGCAGGGAGAGGCAGTGTATGACGGTATACCGGCTGCATTCAGTGCGCAATATTACAACAGAACGTGGCAACCGATAGAAATATAATGTTATTTTAACAATCGGCCTGCGCGTAACCCCAATGGCCAAACGCTGCCAGGATAGGCTTCGGTAACAGCGCATCTTCATCCCGCGAGCTGCTTGCTGATGCCCCGAAAGCCTGTAACTGCCGTTCAAAAGCACATAGGTCCGCTGACGGATTCAGGAAGGTCCGGGTTGACGGCTGTCCGTTAGTTTTGTTTTTTTAACCTTCAACAGCAAGCCATGAAAATCTTTTCTCTGCTGCTCGGACTGATGATGTCCGGGGCAGTCATCGCACAGTCCTCCCATGATTCCGGCAAGCCCGGAACACCCAACGTCCCCACCGGAAAAAAAATCCTGATTACCGGCGGCCGGTTCAACAGCACCTTTATCCGCTATGTGGCGGCACTCACCGGCAAACCGAATCCCCGCGTGTGCTTTGTGCCCACTGCTTCGGCCGATAATATTTATGCAATTGCCTACTGGTACCAGGATTGCACCGACCTGCCGCTGCGCCCATATGTGCTGCGCACGTTTATCAATGCTTCACCCGGACAAAAATCTTTTGAAGAAGATATCCTCAGTTATGATGCCATCATCGTGGGCGGAGGCAGCACGCTGAACATGCTGGCCGTTTGGAAGGCCCAGGGCATCGATACCGTATTGCGCAAGGCTTACGAAAAAGGCATTGTGCTGGCCGGCGGCAGTGCCGGTTCACTCTGCTGGTTCAGCGGAGGCTATACCGATTCGCGGCCAAAGGAACTGACCCTGATGGATGGCCTTGGCTTTCTGCCCTTCAGCCATGCTCCCCATTACCATGCCGAACCCGGCCGCCGCCCGCTTTTCCTCAAAGCCGTTGAGGAAGGCCGTTTGCCGGCAGGCTATGCCTGCGATGATGAAGCGGGCCTGCTCTTTGTTGACGGTAAAGTCACCCGCGCCATCACGCTTAACCCCGACCATCACAGTTATTTTGTATCGATGAAAGCAGGCAAACTGGTGGAAACCGCCATCGATGCTGAAATCATCCGCTGAGGCTGTTCATCAACTGCAATCTTCAACCGGCACGGCCTGCTGACGAGGCTGCCGGAAAGCAGCACCTGTCTTTTGCTTACCAGAACTTCACGTACAACGCCAGGATCAGCAGCAGGATCATGGTGGCCACCGCTACCGTTGCCGGCTTCAACCGGTATTGCGAGGGGTCGGTGCTGAAGGCTTTGGGATTGCGTTTCGGACCGGCCAGGCTTACCAGCATCATCAGCAGAGCCGTAAAGGCAAACGACCAGCCCATATTCACCATAAAGGGAATCTCATAATGCCCGTCGCCGGTGGGGTAGGCGGTGTACAGCCAGGTATCGTTGCCGAATAGCGCCGGTGCGTAGTTGTTGAACAAAACCACGAGCAGCAAGCCCGAAATCAAACCGGTTACGGCAGCCGCAGCCGTGGTGCGTTTCCAGAACAGGCCCAGGATAAACAACGCAAACACACCCGGGCTGATAAAGCCGGTGTATTTCTGAATAAAGGTGAAACCTCCTTCGCGTCCAATGCCCAGCAGGTCTTCCCAGCAACAGCCGATGGCCACCAGGATGGCGGCGAGGATGGTGAGCCGGCCCACCCATACGAGTTGCTTTTCATCGGCTTCTGGCCTGATGTAGCGGTGGTAGATGTCCAGGGTAAAGATGGTGGAGATGCTGTTGGCCTTACCCGCCAGCGACGCCACGATGGCGGCGGTGAGGGCGGCCACCGAAAGGCCTTTCATGCCTACCGGCAAAAGACTCAGGATGGCGCCATAGGCCCCGTCTTTATTGCCTCCGAAGGTTTCGGCACTGAAATAACCATGGCGGTACAGTACATAAGCCGCGATGCCCGGCAGCATCACAATCACCGGCATAAAAATTTTGATGAAACCCGCGAAGAGGATGCCGTTGCGGGCCGTCTGCAAATCGGCGCCGAGCGCCCGCTGGGTAATGTACTGGTTGCAGCCCCAGTAATTGAGGTTGGCAATCCACTGCCCGGCAAAATACATGGTGATGCCCGGCAGGGCCACATATTTCGCAACATAATCGGCCGAGCTGCCCGCATGCGGTTTGTCGAAGATGAGGTGAAAATGATCCGGCGCGGCCGTCATGAGGGTTTGAAATCCCCGCCAGGCGCTGCCGCCCTGGTTCACCACTTCATCCACTTTAACCAGTGCCAGCCACACCGCCACCGTGCCGCCGAGGATCAGCACCGCCACCTGGATCACATCCGTGTACCCGATCACTTTCATGCCGCCCAGTGTAATCAGCAGGGCGAAGAGGGAGAGGAGGATCAGGATCAGGTGAAAATACTGCGTGCCGGCCAGGGCGCTGATGGCTTTGGAACCGAGGTAGAGGATGGAGGTGAGGTTGACGAAAACGTAAAGAAAGAGCCAGAAAACGGCCATGATCACCGCCACCGTTTCGTTATACCGCTCCTTGAGAAACTGGGGCATGGTGTAGATCCGGTTCTTCAGGTACACGGGCATGAACCAGATGGCGATGATCACCAGGGTTACCGCCCCGATCCATTCGTACACCGCCACGGCGATGCCGCTGAAAAAACCTTCACCGCTCATACCGATGAACTGTTCGGCAGAAATATTCGAGGCAATCAGGGAGGCGCCGATGGCCCACCAGGTAAGTGAGCCTTCGGCCAGGAAATAATCCCGGGTACCGGTGGCGGCTGAACGCTTTTTCCGGTAGATCCACCAGCCATAAGCGGCTACCACAAAGAAGTAGATCAGGAATACAATAAAATCAGCGGGTTGAAGCAGTTGTTGCATGCAATCGGTTTTGGTGGTGAAGCGGAATCAGCTCAACAGGTGCGTGCCTTCGGCAGTTTCCACGATATAGGCGCTCAGGTCGAGCGACATGGCTTCCCGGTAACGCCGGGTGGCATCTTCCACAAAGTTCTCCACCGCGCTTTCCCGCACAATGTTGAGGGTGCAGCCTCCGAAGCCTCCGCCCATCATGCGGGCGCCCAGTACATCCGGATGCTGCCGGGCAATGCCCACCAGGTAATCCAGCTCCGGGCAACTCACCTCAAATTCTTTGCTGAGTCCTTCGTGTGTGCGGTACAGTTTGCGTCCCAGCGCGTGGATATTGCCGGCGGCCAGGTCATCGCAGGCGGCAAGCAGCCGCGCATTTTCCTCCACCACATAACGGCAGCGGAGGTACACGGTAGTATCGCGGGGCAGCACATACTGTTTTAGCTGTGCCAGGCTAACATCCCGCAGGCTCTGTGCGCCGGGTACCCAGGCGGCTCCCTGCTCACACTGCTGGCGCCGTTCATTGTACGCGGAGGAGGCCAGGGAATGTTTCACATGGCTGTTGAGCAGCACGAGATGAAAGCCATCCAGCTGCAGCGGGCGGTAGCTGTATTCCAGGCTGCGGCAATCGAGCCGGATCACCTGGTCTTTTTTGCCCATCATGCTGGCAAACATGTCCATGATGCCGCACTGCACGCCGGCAAAGCGGTGCTCGGCCTGCTGGGCAATCTTCACCATCTGCAAACGATCCAGGCGCAGACCGTGCAGCTCGTTGAGGGCAAACACGGTGGCGCACTCCACCGCTGCTGAGGAGGAGAGGCCTGCTCCTACGGGGATATCGCCGCTGACCACGATGTTGCAGCCACCCAGCGGGTGGCCGGCCTGCAGCAGCTGATCGGCTACGCCCAGCAGGTAGGTAGACCAGTTACCGGTGGGGCGGATGGCGTCCTGGCTGATCACCACCGTTTCATCAAAATGCGTGGCATAGAGGTGCCATTCGTTGTCGGTACGCGGGGAGATGGCGAGGGTCACCGATTTGCTGATGGCGGCCGGCAGTACAAAGCCGTTGTTGTAATCGGTGTGTTCGCCGATGAGGTTGATGCGCCCGGGCGCCTTCACCGCGAGGGCCGGTTTGCCGAAGCGTTGCTGAAAGCTGTTGATAACAGGGTGCTCCATGTTTTCGGATATGGTTATGGGTTATTGACGTTGAAGGTATTGCCGGGAGAGACTGTCGTAAAGGCCGAGCCAGTGGTTGGCATTGCCCTGTTCATCAAAAATCTTTTCCCAGGTATTCAGGGGCTCCCAGATAAAACTGCCCTTTCCTTTTCCGCCGGGCAGGGCAAACACGCGGCGGTTGACTTCTTCCTTGTGCGACGAATATTCCACCACAATGATGTCTTTGCCATAGCGCCGCAGCAGGTCATGCATGTTGTCGCTCAGGTCGTCGGGCGTGCCGTGCCATTTGGGATAGTAGGAGAGGCCGATGATGTCGAAGGGCACCTGGCGGCGGATCATCTCGTCAAAAAAGAAAACCGACTCGTCCTGCTGTCCGCCCAGCGCCACATGCAGCAGCAGGCGGGTACCCGGACTCACCGCTTTCACTGCCGCAGATCCTGCCCGGATCAGCCGGGCCAGGGAATCAGGATGCTGGATACTCCCTTCGGGCCACAGCATGCCGTGGTTGATTTCATTGCCCACCTGCACCATATCCGGTAACGTACCCTGCGCGGCCAGGGCTTCCATCACCCGGCGGGTGTATTGGTAGAGTGAATCTTCCAGCAGGTTGAAATCTGCTTGCTCCCAGGCCGAGGGCTTGTATTGCTTGCCGGGATCGGCCCAGTAATCGGAGTAATGAAAGTCGAGCAGCAGTTTCATGCCGGCCGCTTTCACGCGGCGGGCCATGGCCAGGGTATGGGGCAGGTCGCAGAAACCTTTGCCGGGGGCGTAGCCGTTCTCCCTGCCGGGTTCATGAAACAGTCGCAGCCGGATATAGTTGATGCCGTGTTTTTTCAGCAGCTGGATGGCGTCGTACTCCTGTCCGTTCTCACGGAAACGCATACCCTTATTTTCCAGCTCGGGCAGGAAGGAAATGTCGGCGCCCAGCACCGGTTCCATTTCCGTCTTCACACCTGATGCGGGCGGCGGATAGCGCGGGGCAGCAGATACGGCGCTGAGGCTGGCCGGCGCCACGGTCATGATTTCGGTGCCTCCGTTCCAGAGTCCGGGCGAGGTGGCTTCCACCCGGATGAGACCGGGCTCGCCGGTGCTCTGGATCAGCACCTGGCACTTACCGTTGAAAGCGCTGCGCTCCCAGCGGCCATCGGCGCACTGATCGGGTTCATGGCAACTGGGGTCGCCGTTGCCCACGCCGATGATACGCCCCGGACCGGTGAGCCGGAATCGCACCTTGTTGGAGGCATCGGGCACTTCCCGGCCTTCCCGGTCGGTGATGCTGATGTTGCACACCGCCACATCACGGCCGTCGGCCAGCAGCGTGGTTTTATAGGGGGTGAGCACCACTTCCGCCGGCGCCTGCGTGGTTTCCCGGTAGGTGCGCCATTGCCGCTTTCCTTTAAAGGCCAGCGCTTCCAGCCTGCCGGGTGCATAGCTTACGTCCCAGCGCAGGTGGCCGTTGCGGGGCATGGTTTGGCGGCCGAGTGAACGCCCGTTCAGGAACAGCTCCACCGAATCGGCATTGCTGTTCACCCAAACCGGGATCACCGGGGCCGGCTCGCCCCATTTAACGGGCCAGTTCCAGTGGGGGGCGATGTGCAGCACATCTTTATCTGTCCACCACGACTGATAATAGTAATACAGGTTTTTCGGAAAACCGCACATATCCATTACCCCAAAGTGGCTGTTGATATTGGGCCATTTGAAGGGGGTGGGTTCGCCGCGGTAGTCGAAGCCCGTCCAGATAAAACCGCCCTGCCAGTACGGATTTTCCGCAGCGGGTTTCCACCAGGTTTCGGCGGTGCTGGCCCACCAGGGAGCGGTAAGGTCATGATCGGGCAGGTAGGCCCGGGCACTGTCGGTTTGGTATTCGCCGCGGGTGGTAACGGTGCTGCCCATCTCCGTGCCGATCACCGGCTGCCGGGGATGATCCCGGTGGTAATCGGCCACCGCGGTATGCCGGTAGTTGAAACCCCGGATGGGGATCACTTCGTTGATGCCCTGGAATACATTGGGCAGGTCGGCCGCATAGGTGGCGGTACGGGAAGGATCGAGCTGCTGCTGCAGGCGGAGCAGGGTGCTGGCGATGCGGCGGCCCTGGCTGCTGGTCTGGATCCAGCCCTCTTCGTTGCCAATGCTCCAGAGGATCACACTGGGATGGTTGCGGTCGCGTTTGATCAGTCGCTCAAACTGACTGAGGTATTCGGGGCTGCTGTTCAGGAGGCGTTGCTCATCAATCACCAGCATACCGAGACTGTCGCAGGCATCCAGCAGTTCGGGCGCCGGCGCGTGGTGGCTGCAGCGATAGGCATTGCTGCCCATATTTTTCAGCAGGCGGATGCGGTAATGATGCAGGTAATCGGGCAGGGCTGCGCCCACCCCCGCATGGTCCTGGTGGTTGTTGGTGCCCAGGAGTTTGAGTGGTTTGTCATTCAGGAAGAATCCGCGTTCCGGGTCAAAGCGCACCGTGCGGATGCCAAAGCGGATGGTGCGCTGGTGTAGGATGCGGCCATCCATTTCCACCACCGTCTGCAGCCGGTACAGGTAGGGGTCTTCAGTATCCCAGCGACGGGGCCGTATTACGCTCAGGTCCTGCCCCAGGGTAACGGCATCGCCTGCCTGCACCTTGATGGACTTGCGGGGGCCGGTGCGGATCACCTGCCCCTCTCGGCTGAGTAAACGCGTATACACTACGGCGTTATGATCCTGCCGGTCGTCGTTTTTTACCGTGGTTTGGGTATGGACGGTGGCCTGCTGATCCGTTGACTCGCTCCAGGCATACAGGCCATCAGCAGGGATGTGCAGGGCGGGCAGGCGGTTCAGCCATACATGCCGGTAAATGCCGGCGCCCTCGTAAAACCAGCCCTCATACTGGGTGGCATCCACCCTTACCACAATCACGTTGGGCTTACGGAAGTCGATGTAATCAGCTATATCGTACTGCACCCCCACATAACCGCTTTGGTTGGTGCCCAGGTAGAAGCCGTTCAGCCATACCGAGGCATTGCGGAAGATGCCGTCGAACTGCAGCTGGAAGCGCAGGCCGCTGTCGCTTGCCGGCACGGTAAAGCTTTTCCGGTACCAGCCGATGCTGGTTTCGGGGAAATAGCCGCCCACGGGTTTATAGCCATGGGATTCCACCTCAAAAGCAGGATGCTGCACAAAGGGCAGTTCCAGGGCCCAGTCGTGGGGCAGGTTCAGTGTCCGCCAGCTGCTGTCGTTGAAGCGCGGATCAATGGCCGTGCCCGCTGCGCCGCCGCTCTTGGAGAACACGGTGGCCAGGGAGTAATGAAAATCTTTTTCCGGCAGCGAGGCATGTCCGAAATGAAACTTCCAGTGTTCATCCAGCAGCTGCTGTTCCTGCGCGGCGGCTGAATGCGCCCAGCCGGTAAGCAGGAGGGTCAGCAGCCAGGGGGTAATCCAGTATCGCATAATGTATGGTTAAGCGGGTGATTCAATCAGCAAAGGCATCCAGTGCAACGGTAGGCCGGCCGCCGTTGTCGAAAGCGCCCAGCGTGTATCCCTTCCAGTTATTATGGCACTCGGGCTCCCAGTACAGCACGCCCAGCCCCTTTGCACCGCTCACCGATTTTACCTTGCTGATCAGGTCGCTGAGGAAGGCTTTGCAGGTATCGGCCTGGTCCCAGGGCATCCCGGTTTCCACCACCATCACGGGTTTGCCATAGCGGCTGACGAGGTCGTTCATATTGGCCAGGCACTGCTGGTTGGCAGCCTGCCAGCCGGCGCCGAAATAGGAGGGATAGAGGGAGAGGCCGATCACATCAAAGCTGGCGCCGTTATTGGTGAGGCCGTCGAGCAGCCAGCGGTAAAGGTTGTTGTCGTAGCCGTTAGAGAGGTGCACCATCACTTTGGCTTCGGGGAAGATGGCCTTCACGGCCGCATAACCCGATTGAAAGAGCCGGGCAAACTGCGCCATCCGGCTGCTGGCCTTCCCGTCGGGCCACAGCATGCCGTCGTTGGTTTCATTGCCTACCTGCACCCATTCGGGATTCACCCCGGCCTGCTTCAGCTGGGTGAGTACCTCCCGGGTATGGCCGGCAAGGGCATCCTGCAGTTCGGTAAAGCCCAGACTGCCCCAGAGGGCGGGCTTGTTCTGGGAGCCCGGATCAGCCCAGGTATCGCTGTAATGAAAATTGATCAGGATGCGCATGCCCAGGTTTTTGGCCCTTACGGCCTTGGCCACCACGTCGGCCGCCTTGTTCCAGTTGGTGGCCGGGTTAACCCATACCCGCAGGCGGATGGTGTTCATGCCCAGTGATTTCAGCAGGGCGATGCAGTCAGTGGCGGCGCCGTTGCGGGTATAGAACCGGATGCCTGCGGCCTCCATCTCCGTGAGCCAGCTGATGTCGGCTCCTTTGACAAAGCCGCCCGCAACCGGTGCGGGAGGCGGGGTTACCGGGGGCTTGCTGGCATCACTACAGCCGGCGAGGGGCAGCAGGGTCAGCAAGATCAGCAGACAGCGAACAGGCAGAAAAATCGGGTGCCTCATGGTGTTATCGTTTAGGGGTGATGGTATTTCTTAAGCTGGATTCCCGGATCACGAGCCGGGGTTCCAGCACATGGCTCCGGATACGGCGGTTGCCGGCGCCGGATTTCATGAGTTCGAGCAGCAGCTCCACCGCGTTGCGGCCCATCTGTATGGTTTGCTGATCCACGGAGGAGAGGGCCGGACTCAGGTGTTCGCCAAAGCCTTCATTGGCAAAGCCCACCACGCCGAACTGTTGGGGGACCTTTATCCCCCGGTCCTTCAGTTCTTTCAGGGCGCCGAGCGCTGTAAAATCTTCCACCGCAAAAACGGCATCCGGTTTTGGGCGCAGGTTCAGGAAATGACGGATGGCGGCACGGCCGGATTCAATCGAAACCGATCCGGGATAGATCCATTCGGGATGCACGGGGATGCCCGCGGCTTCCAGCGCCTGGCAGTAACCCGCCTGTCTTTCTTTGAAGAGGTGCAGGTGCTGCGGCCCGGCGATATGGGCAATGCGCCGGTAGCCCTGCTGCAGCAGGTGCTGCGTGGCGGCACAGGCGCCCTGGCGGTCGTTGACCACTACGGAGTGGATACCAATCTTCGGTTTGGCCCGGTCGAAGAATACCACCGGGGTGCCGGCTTGCCGGGCTGCCAGGAAATGATCGTAGCGGCGTGTTTCCTTGGCGATGGACACCAGGATGCCATCCACCCGGGCCGATTGCAGGGCTTCCATACCTTTCACTTCTGAGGCATAGGATTCGTTGGACTGGTACAGGATCACATGATAGCCGTTTTCATTGGCCAGGGCTTCGATACCATGCACCACCGAGCCGAAGAAATTGATGGCTGCGCTCGGGATGATCACGCCGATGATGCCGCTCTGTCCGCGCCGCAGAGAGGCGGCGATCCGGTGCGGCGTATAATGCATTTTTTTCGACATGGCCTCAATCTGCCGGCGGGTGTTTTCACTGATGGAAGGATCCCCGTTGAGGGCACGGGAAACCGTTGCGGCCGTGGTGTTCAGGGCTTCGGCGATATCGGCAAGTGTGATTTTCCGGGACATGATTTCCGGGGTTGGCGTAATCGATTACGTAAATGTAGGGAAAACCGGCAAATCCTCATCAGGGCGCCGGTATTTTTCCGGGGTATTGCCGGTTCGGCCTGTTCCTGCACATCACCGTTTCGGCGTGATCCCCAGGCTTCAGCGCCCGTATTTTTTAAAGAACCAGTGTTTCAGGGCCTCCGCCGTGATGATGTACAGCAGCACCAGCAGGAGGATCATGCCCAGCGCCTGCAGGGGGAGGGGTACAAGGCCGGCGGCGCCGGCAAAGGGCAGCCAGGGCAGGCACAGGGTGAGGACAATGGCGCCGAGGCTCAGGGCCAGCAGGTACTTGCCCGGCCGGCTGCGCAGCAGCGGTAAGCGGGTACGGATGATGAGCAGGATGCAGAGTTCGGTGAGCACCGATTCAATGAACCAGCCCGTTTGAAACCAGGCTTCCCGGAATCGGAAGCCATAGAGCAGCAGGAGAAAAGTAAGCACATCAAATACCGAACTGTGCAGCCCGAAAACGAGGAGATAGTTCCGGATGGCTTTCATCTTCCAGCGGCCCGGTCGCCTCACCTGGGTTGCATCCACGCGGTCGGAGGTCACCGTGAGGTAAGGGAAATCGGTGAGGAAATTGGTCAGCAGAATCTGTTTGGGCAGCATGGGCAGGAAGGGCAGGAGCAGGGAGGCTGTGGCCACACTCAGCATATTGCCGAAAGTGGCGCCCGTGGTGCAGTAGATGTATTTGAGGGTATTCGCAAAAGTGGTGCGGCCTTCGCGGATGCCGGCCGACAGTACCGCCAGGTCTTTCTCCAGCAATACAAAATCAGCCGCTTCGCGGGCCACATCCACGGCATTGGAAACCGAAATGCCCACATCAGCCGCATTGAGCGCCGAAACATCATTGATGCCGTCTCCCATATAGGCCACGGTATAATGCCGGCGCAGGGCCCGGATCACCCGCTCTTTCTGCTGGGGTTCCACCTCCGCAAACACGGGGGTGTGTTTCACCAGGTTGTTCAGGGCCTCGGTGCTGGTGTGCAGCAGTTCGTCACCCGTAACGATCCGGGGATGGCTGATGCCCAGTCCGGCAGCCGTGGTGCGGGCAATATTGCGGTTGTCGCCGGTGATGATGCGCAACTGCACCCCCTGGTCGGTAAGGGTGTTCACCACATCGCGGATACCGGCTTTCAGGGGATCGTGAAAAAGGATAAAACCGGCAAAGATCATGTCGCGTTCGGCATCCTTGTTCAGGATACCCGGCTGAATTTCCCGGTAACCGATGCCGATGCAGCGGATGCCTGCCTCGCCGTAACGGGTATAGCTTTCTTCCAGGCTGGCCAGGTGGGGCGCAATGGGCTCCAGCCGGTCGTTTGCCAGCCTTACCCGGTTGCAAACGGCCACGATCTGGGCAAATGCGCCCTTGCTGATCAGGATATTTTCTTTGCCGGTGGCTACCGCCACGCTGAGGCGTTTGCGGATAAAGTCATAGGGGATCTCCCCGGTTTTTTCCGGCAGGGGCCCGGGCTCCCGGGGCAGCAGGCGCAGCGCATCATCAATGGGGTTGGCATAACCCGTTTCGAGCGTGGCGTTCCAGCAGGCCAGTTTTTGCACATAGGCGTCGGGGTTACCCCGGGCATCATAGATGCCGTGAACATGCAGACTGCCTTCCGTAAGGGTGCCGGTTTTATCGGTGCAGAGCAGGTTGATTTCGCCGAGGTTCTGGATGGAGGAAAGTTTCTGCACGATCACTTTCTGTTTGAGCATGCGGCGGGCCCCGGCGGTCATCGAAATGCTGATGATGGCCGGCAGGAGTTCAGGAGCCATCCCCACGGCCAGGGCCAGGGCAAAGAGCGCAGATTCTATCACCGGCTTATGGTTCAGCAGGTTCACCAGCAGGATGAAAAAGGAGAGCACCAGGGTGATGCGCATCAGCAGGTAACCAAAATCGCGGATGCCTTTTTCAAAAGCCGTTTCCGGCGGAATGCTGGCGCTTTGGGTGATGTTGCCAAACAGGGTGTCGGCGCCGGTGTGGATCACGAGGGCGGTGGCCGTGCCGCTGATCACATGGGTGCCTTCCCAGAGGCTGTTGAACCGCTTGGACAGTTCCGTGGCTTCGGGCACGGTGCCCTGCATCTTGCGCACGGGATAGGATTCGCCGGTGATGCTGGCTTCATTCACATGCAGTTCGTTGGCAACGATCAGCAGGGCATCAGCAGGAATGCGGTCTCCCGCCCGCAGCTGCAGCACATCGCCCGGTACGATTTCCGTGGTGAGCACATCGGCCGAACGGCCTTCCCGCAGCACCACAGCGCGGCGGGCCACCAGCGCATTGAGCTCTTCCACCACATGCCCCGCCGAACGTTCCTGGTAAAAACTCAGCAAACTGGTGCCCAACAGGATCACGGCAATGATCAGGGCATCCGTAGTATCTCCCAGGAACGAAGAAAGCACTACCGCTCCCGCGAGGAGCAGCAGTAGGGGGCTCCTGAATTGCCGGAAAAGGAGGCGGAGATCCCGCTGCCACCGGGCGGGTGGCCTGGCCACCGGCATCTGTTGGCGCCGTGCCGCTACCTGTGCTGTTGATAATCCTTCCGGGTTGGACTGGTAAAACTGCATCCAGCTGGCCACCGGAATGGCCCAGAATGAGGATGAAGCTGGGGAAGGTGTGGGCATGGCGCCCGGTTTTGCTGCAAGTTCCGGCAGTTTGGCCGCTGCATCAATGAGCAGCATCAAACTGCAGGGTAATGCTCATCAGGGTGGGGCAGCGGGAAGAGAGGCGCAGCGATACGTGATAAAAGGGGAGGCTGTACCTTTAGGGCAGAAACCCGGAATATGAAAAAATTAACCACACTCATCAGCCTGCTGCTCACGCTCACTGTCTCCCAGGCACAGTGGAAGCTGCTGTGGCAGGATGAATTTGATGTTCATGGTTTGCCCGACAGCACCCGCTGGAGCTACCAGACCGGCGGACACGGCTGGGGCAATCATGAACTGCAGTATTATACAGCCAGGCGGGCGGAGAACGCCCGGGTAGAGGGAGGGCACCTGATCATTGAAGCGCGCCGGGAGCCCATGGAAGGCATGCCATACACTTCGGCCCGGCTGGTGACAAAGGATAAAGCCACCTGGCAGTATGGAAAAATTGAGGTACGGGCCCGGATACCCGAAGGCCGGGGTACCTGGCCTGCCATCTGGATGCTGGGCGCAACGGATCCGCTCCGCTGGCCGGATGACGGGGAGATTGACATCATGGAACATGTGGGCTACAACCCCGGCACGGTGCATGCTTCGGTGCATTGCCGCAAATATTACCACAGCATCGGCACCCAGAAAACCGCTACCATCCCGGTGCCGGACTTTGCTGACCAGTTTCATATTTATGGGCTCGAGTGGGATGCCGACAGTATTCGGGTAACCCTCGACGGGAACGCCTACTTCCGTTTCGGCAATGAACGCAGCGGTTATGATGCCTGGCCCTTCGATCAGCCCATGTATCTGCTGCTTAACGTGGCGGTGGGCGGCGACTGGGGCGGACAAAAGGGCGTGGACGAATCGGTTTTTCCGAAAAGAATGGAAGTAGACTGGGTGCGGGTCTGGAAAAGGGAATAGCCGGCTGAACTGCTGCCGCTGGTTGATTTTTTAAACAGGGCATCGGCGCTATTTGGTCTTCCACATCCCGCTTTTTAAAAAGCCGAAAGACAGCAGAAACACTGCCGTCCAGTACACGAGTTCATTGCTCCAGGCCCAGGCCAGGCTGATGTAATGCCACTTCATGAAATACCAGGTGTAAACCATGTACACCAGGATGGCGATGATTTCAATGGCCAGGTTGGCCCGGGTTTTCCCTGTGCCGGTAACGCCGTTGAGCCAGATATTGGCCGCACTCATGATGAGCATGCCGGCAGAAACCACCCGCAGCACCGGCACGGCTTCGGCCACAAAAGACTCATCCTGACCAAACAACCGGAAAAACGCAGCCGGGAACAGGTTCACCAGCAGGGCCATCAGGGCACAGAA
This sequence comes from Ferruginibacter sp., assembly GCA_041911275.1. Lineage (GTDB taxonomy): Bacteria > Bacteroidota > Bacteroidia > Chitinophagales > Chitinophagaceae > Ferruginibacter. Next base: position 41,098 of record JAYRPG010000040.1, read on the forward strand.
AGCCATGCTCCAGCACATGATGCGGGTGATGGCCGGCAGCACCTGGTCTTCACGGCGCTGGCCCATGAGATTGCTCACCATGGTATTGCTGGTGCCGGCGAATGCCCAGACGAATACCCCCGTTAAGCCAAACACATTGCGCATGGTATTGCTGATGGCCTTGGCATTATCGTCGTGCAGGGATTCGATCAGGAAGAAGAAAGCCAGCCACGTGGTTACACTGATCATGAACTGGGCAATCAGCGGGGTGGCGATGCGGAAGATTTCCCGCGTCCGGGCCTTATCGTACCCGAAGTTCCGGAGCAATCCGTACCGCCGGCGCAGGCCGGTTTGCACAATCACCAGCAGCACGGTGATGCAGCCCGCCGCTTCGGCCATTACCGAGGCCACGGCAGCGCCGTTGAAGCCCATGCGGGGAAAGCCGGCTTTGCCGAAGATGAGCAGGTAATCGAATACAATATTAAAGAGGGCCTCCACCAGGAACCCGATGATCAGCAGCCGGCTGTTGAGCGAAGCCACCAGGAAGGCATTGCCCATCTGGAACAGGTAAAGGAAGGGGAGCCCCCAGATGCGGATGCGCAGGAAGCTCATCTCTTTCGGGTAGGCCTCCGGGTCAGCAATCTGCTGAAAGATGAGGGGCGCCAGGAAAAAGGTCAGGAGGATGCCTCCGGCGGCCAGCTGCAGGCTGATCCGGATGCCCTGGTTCAGGATCACCGGAAAGAGCCCGCTCTGGTCACTGCCCGCGTAACGCGACAGCACCGATTGGAGGGCATTGTTGAGTCCGTGCCCGGCCACCGCAAAAATCAGGTAGAACACCCCCGTGATGCCGGCATTGCCCAGCGATTCCAGGTCGTTGTGCCCGAGGAAGATGCTGTTGGTGAGCAGGTTGATCTGCGGGATCAGGATGGCCAGGGTTACGGGCAGGGCGATGCTGAGGATCTGCCGGTTGCTGACCTCCACTTTTAAATCTTTCATTGATGCGGCAGTTTCCATAAGTTTGCAAAAATATCCTTTTTGACCGCCTAAAGCACCGCCTTGAATATTCAATTTACAGCCCCGGAAGCGGGCCCCATCGGACCCGATCACCGGCTGATCATTGAGATCAGTCCGCGGGGCGTTTATGCCCTGGTGCTCGACCCGCAGCAAAACTGCCTCGCCCTTTATGGTGAAGCCGATGGCAAAAATGCCCCGGATTCCCTGAAGCGGCTGGTGGCCTCAGCCAACATCCTGCAGGAGCAGTTTTCAAAAATCCAGGTGTTTTACGGTTGCCCCGAATCGGTGCTGGTGCCGCAGGAATTTATGCCCGACACCCACCGGAAGGAAATGCTGGAGCTGGTGTATGGCGAGCAGGAGGATGTGTTCCTCCGTACCGATTTTATGTACCGGCAGGGCATCCGGCATCTCTACAGTGTTGCCCGGCCCCTGGATGCGGTGGTGAGTTACCTGTTCGCTTCCGCCCTTACCGGACACCTGTATACCGTGCTGCCCGAAATGTACCGGGCTGAGGGCTGGCACCTGAATGCCCTGTTTGGAGCAGGATCCTTCACCGCCATGCTCACGGCCGATGGACAGTTACAGGCCATCCAGACCTTCAGCTTTGAGACGCCCGAAGATGTGAGTTATTACCTGCTGCAGCTTTGCCAGGCTTATGCGGCGCCGCTGGAAGATACCTGGCTGCACCTCGGCGGACTGGTAGACGAACACTCCGCCCTGTTTCAGTCGCTCTACAGTTTCTTCCCCCGCGTGGCTTTTGCGGGCATGCCCGAAGGCATGAGCCTGCCGGCAGGCCTTCAGCAATATCCCGAACATTATTTCAGTCATCTTTTTGCCCTTTCCCAATGCGCATAATCAGTGGCATATATGGCGGCAGGCGCATCCGGCCGCCGCAGGAAATGCCGCATACCCGGCCCACCACCGATATTGCCAAAGAGGGCCTGTTCAATGTGATCCAGAATAACCTGGACATCACCTCGCTGAAAACCCTCGACCTCTTTGGGGGAACCGGTTGCATCAGCTATGAGCTGGCCAGCCGCGGCGCCACAGACCTTACCATTGTGGAGAAAGACCCGGTGATGTACCAGTTTATCAAAAACACCTCCGAAAGCCTCGGGATCAAAAACCTGCGGCTGCAGAAGAGTGAAGTGTTTGCTTACCTCGACAGCTGCACCGAGCAGTTCGACTTCATCTTTGCGGGCCCTCCCTATGCCCTGGGCACCATTGATGAACTGCCGCGCCGCATCTTCAGCCGGGGGCTGCTGATGCCGGGCGGATGGTTTGTGCTGGAGCATACCCCCCGGAACGATTATAAAAAATTTGACCACTACAAAACAGAACGGCAGTACGGCACCACGATTTTCTCCATCTTTATCCGGGATCGGGAAAATTGATGCGTTCGGGCTTTGCCGGCAATGCCAACGCCGGTTGATGCTGCAACTCCTCAGGGAATGAACAGGATCGTTGCCCTTTTTGACCGTTGCTGTAAAAAAACCTGCTTCAGCGGTGGCAGAGGATTGAACTGATACCATGCTCAAACAGGAACTCCGCAAAACCTACAAAGCGCTCCGGCTCAACCTCACGCCGCGGCAGGTGAATGTGCTGGACGACCTGCTGCTGATCCAGTTTCAGCAGCTGCCGCTGGAGATTCCTTCCCGGATCATGACCTATGCGCCGATGGAAAAATTCAGGGAGTTCAATCCCCAGGCGGTTACCGATTACTGTTATTTTAAAAACCCGGATCAGCAGTTGATGTATCCGCTGATGGATGAAATCAACGGTGAACAAGGCATCATCCCCATCCTGGTGAATGACGACACCGTTTTCGCCCCCAATGCGTTCGGGGTGGATGAACCGGTGGGCGGAATTGACCTGGAGCCCGCAGCCATCGACCTGGTGATCGTGCCCCTCCTTTGTTTTGATGCGCGCGGATACCGGGTGGGTTATGGGAAAGGCTATTACGACCGTTTCCTGAAAAAATGCCGGCCCGGTTGCCTCAAAATCGGGTTCAGTTATTTTGCGCCGGTGCCGGAAATTACGGATGCCGGGCCCCATGATGTGAAGCTTGACTATTGCGTCACCCACGACCAGGTGTATGCCTTTTCCGGATGGACCGGATAAATTGTACCTTTAGCGTTCAACGCATTGCCCTTGTTGCTCAAAAGTTTTCGTCTGCTCTTCATACCGCTGTCGTTTGCCTACAGTGCCCTGATCCGTTTCAGGAACTGGCTGTACGACAGGAATTTCATCCTCCGCTCAACGCCTTTTAATTTCCCCCTGATCTGTGTGGGCAACCTGGCGGTGGGCGGAACCGGCAAAACCCCGATGGTGGAATACCTGGTGAGGATGCTGCAGCACCAGTATCAAACGGCCACCCTCAGCCGGGGCTATAAGCGGAAAACGAGGGGATATGGCCTGGCCGGTGCCGGTACCACGGCCCTGGAAATCGGCGATGAGCCCATGCAGTTTCACCGCAAATTTCCCGCCGTGGCGGTGGCGGTGGGAGAGGAGCGCCTGGTGGCCATCCCGCACCTGTTGCAGGACCGGCCGGAAACCGAAGTCATTATCCTGGACGATGCCTTTCAGCATCGCGCGGTAAAAGCTGGGCTCAATATTTTACTCACCGACTACGGCGATCTGTACACCCGGGATTTCCTGTTGCCGGCCGGCAACCTGCGCGACAGCCGGCAAAGTGCGGCC
>JAYRPG010000041.1:0-5505 GCA_041911275.1 Ferruginibacter sp.
CGAGGTGTTCGTGGATTCGCTGAGTAACCGCTTCAGGCAGGACATCACCACCAACAAAGCGGGCGTGCGGATCAGCTACAAGAACAAGAAATTCAAGTTCAACCTGGGCAGTGCGGCGGGTTTCACCAGCTTCAATTTCCGGGATATCACCAACGATACCGTGTACAAGCGGAATTTCACCAACCTCTTTCCTTCTGCCGGACTGAACTACACCTACAAGCCCAACCATAACCTGGGCATCAATTACAACGGCAATACCATCCAGCCCACCATCAACCAGCTGCAACGCCTCCGCAACAACAACAATACCCTGTACCAGACCCTCGGCAACCCCGATCTGAAGCAGTCGTTCCGCCACGATTTCAGCATCAATCACAACATGTACAACTTCGTGAAGGAGCTGTGGACTTACCAGGGCATCAATTTCAATTTCACGCAGAATGCCATCACCAACAATGTGATGATCAACCCGCTTACCGGCGAGACCCTCTCCCAGCCTGTGAATACCAATGGCAATTTTTCAGCCAATGTGTGGAGCGGCATGGGCACCAAGATCAAGAAGCCCGGTATTTATGTAAACCTGAATTACCAGCTGAACATGTCGAAATTCATTGATTTTGTGAACGGCATCCGCAACCAGAACACCAATACGGGGCATTCCATCGGCATTAACCTCAGCAAATTCAGTGAAAAGAAGTACGAGATTTCGGTGGGCAATGATTTTGGTTTCAACAGCAACCGCAACACGGTGTACAACCGCCGCATCCGTTACAACACCTATTCGGTTAATGCGGATGTGTCGGTGTACATCAAAAAGAACTGGAAACTGGGCACCGACTTCCAGTATAACTACCGGCAAAAGACCAGCGAGTTCGACCGCACCGTGAACAACAGCCTGTGGAACGCCATCCTGGAGCGGAATTTTCACCAGGATGAGTACACCGTTTTCTTCACCGTTCGCGATATCCTGAACCAGAATGTGGGCATCGACCGGAGCTTTTACGGCAATACGCTCAAGGAGGAGCGCAATGAAAGGCTGCAGCGCTTCTGGCTGCTGGGTTTCCGCTGGAATTTTAAAAACAAGGGCGATGCGCCCGCTAAATAAGCTGCAATATGATCAGGAAGCTGTTCCCTTTTTTCACCTGGCTGATGCTGCTGACGGCCACCCTTTCGGTAAAGGCCCAGCAGTTCATTGAGAAAGGCACGATTGAGTATGAGGTAAAAACCAATCTCAAGAAGAAATTCGCCAGCTTCAAGTGGCTGGAAAATTTCCAGGAGAACCTGCCGCAGTCGCGGACGGATTATTTCAAACTCAGCTTTGCCGGCAACCGGAGCCTGTACAAACTCAGCGCCCGTGATGAAAAAAACAAAGTGCCGGAATGGCTGGACGACCAGCATGAAGATAATGAATGGTTCAGCGATTATGGCACCCAAACTATGCACCTGAAAAAAGTGCTGGTGGGCGCGCCGTTCTTTATCCGCGACAGCCTGCCGGTGATCCGCTGGAAGCTGCTCAATGAGAGCATGAACATCGCCGGCTTCAACTGCCGGAAAGCCATGGGCCGCATTTTCGACAGCGTGTATGTATTTGTTTTTTACACCGAGGAAATCCCGCTCAGTGGCGGCCCCTGCAGCATCAATGGCCTGCCCGGCATGATCCTGGGGATGACGATTCCGCGGCTTTATACTTCCTGGATGGCCACCAAAGTGGTGCTGACTGACCTGAAGCCGGAATCCCTGCAGCCCGCTCCGGCCAAAAAAGAGCAACCGATTGCCGCCTACCGCGACTTCCTGATTGAACGCACCAAAGACTGGGGTGGCAGCGATGCCAGCGGTTACAAGGAACAGTTTCTGTGGAGTGCCTTGTTGTGAAGGTTGAAGAGCAGTGCTGACTGTTGAATAGCCCTCTCTAAACTTCCCTAAACGCTAAACCCTAAACCCCTCAACCCTAAACTTTCCCTTCAAACGGCTGCTTCATCAGCCTGCCGAAATTTTCATCTTCCTCATTGGGATAATAGCGGTCGAGGCCATAGCGGATATCGCCCGGGGCCAGTTTCAGAAAAGTGCCCAGCAGGCGGTCCCAGATGGATAGCACCGCTCCGTAATTACTGTCGGTAAAAGGTTGCTTCCAGTGATGGTGCACCTTGTGCATGTTGGGCGATACCAGCACCCAGCTGAGGGCCTGGTCCAGGCGGCCCGGCAGGCGGATATTGGCATGGGTGAAGGCGGTGGCAAACACCAGGCAGGTCTGGAAAAACATCACCGCATACATCGGCGCCCCGCTGAGGGCAATACCCATGAAGAAGAAGAATCCCCGGAGCACACTCTCCACCGGGTGATGGCGCAGCCCGGTGGTAACGTCCACATTGTTATCCGCATGGTGGATCACATGAAAACGCCAGAGCACGGGCACTTTATGTTCCGTAATGTGCACCAGCCAGCCCCCGAAGAAGTCGAGCACCAGGAAACTGATGAGGATGGTGAGCCCGGTTCCTGCCTGCAGCCAGTATACCAGTCCGAACTGATGTTCCCGGCAGGCATCGCTGATGCGGATAATGATCAGGGCCAGGAAGGTATGGATGATGAGATGGATCGCGGTAAAAGCGAAATTGACCCCCGCATGGCGCCATTTGTTTTTCCGGTAGTGCAGCGGCAGCAGCGGAATGGCCCCTTCCAGGATCCAGAAAAACAGGAGTCCGCCGGTTAAGATGGCCAGGCGCTGAACCGGGTGTTGTTCCAGTGTTTGAAAATACTGGATGAGATCACTGAACATGGATCATGGTATTTTATAATTCAGCTTAAAGGTACAGCAGACCGGGGCAAAAAAATACCTGCTGTAAAGCAGGCATTTGATGATTTCCCGAAGCCGGCATCCTCTAATTACCGGTGATGAGTACCGAACCTCCGGCATTCACCGAAACGCTGGTGCCGTTCGTGGCAGTCAGGCTCCGGCACGACACCGGGGAGGTTACCACCGGATAATTGGGCACCCCCTCGTAAATAAATACATCGGTGTTGGCATCCGGCACCCTGCCGCAACTCCAGTTGCCCGCCGTATTCCAGGCATTGCTCACAGCGCCCGTCCACACTGAGGAAATTTTCAGCGTTTTCACCGCACTGAAACTGCCCCCGTTAACGAGACAGCGATACCGGTATCCATAATAGGTGGAGGATGGATTTTTTACCTGCAGCACCGCTGTCTGCGCGCCGGCATAGCCGGCACTGTTGGTGATGTTGATGTATCCGTTACCGTTATTCTCCTGCCACTGGTAGCTGGTACCCATAATATCCGACTGGATAAAAAATACACCCGCTGCACATCCCCGGATTTGATTGGCTTCCACAGCATTTACATTGACCACCGTGGTATCGCGGCATAGTCCTCCGCTCACGATCAGGTTGTATATGCCTACCCGCACCGCTGCAGGATTGCCGGTATTCCAGGTACTCACCGGGTAGGCCGCGGTGTTGTACAGGGAACCCAGACTGGTGGTGCAGCTGATGCAGGCGGTGGTGAGCGTGGTATCATTGCCCAGCGCCGGATAAGCTGTTGCCGTTACGCCGGCACTGGTGGCATTACTCAGGCAGGGAAGCCCGCTGCTGACCGTACAGGTGATCAGGTCGCTGCTGTTAAGGTTGTAAACCGTCAGCACGCTGTCGTTGGTGCCGGTTGGGATATTATTCTTCTTCCATTGGTAGTTTACGGCTATCGCATCCCTTGCATGTGCGGTAAAGATGGCTGCCGTGCCGGCGCAAACCACCGGCGTATTAACTTCTACCGTTACCTGTATGGGTTGGGCCAATGTTACCCTTACCGTATCGGCAATGAGGCAGGTGCCGTTTGATGCGCTGACCACATACTGCACGGATCCGGTGATAGTGGCTACCGGGTTGGCGATATTGGGGTTGCTGAGACCGGTTGCCGGCGACCAGCTATAACTGCCCGTTCCACCGGCAGCGGTTAATTGAATGGTACCGGCTGAACAAACGGTGGTATCACGGGAGGCCAGGATGTTGCGTCTTCTGATGCTGAAAGCCGCATCACTTGCATCAAATACGGTACTGTTCCCCGCAGCACTCACCCTGATCAATGCGGTCTCCGTTTCAGTATTGGGTACAATCCAGTTATACGAACCGGCTGTGGTGGCATAATTGGCAGCGATACTGGTCCAGCTTACGCCTCCATTGGTGGAAAGATCGATGTTGTAATTGCCGATGGGCGCACCGCTTTCTGTCCACTGAATGGTATAGTTCTGGCAGCCGTATAAAGTATCCAGCCCGTTTGAACCGGTTATGCGGATGGGTTGCGGGGTATTGCTGATGGTAAAAGGCAGATCGGAAATATCCTGCTTGCAACTGTTTACATTATCCGTAATCCGGATGTAACAATTGGTGGAAGGGATGTTCGGAACCGTCCAGTTGTAGGTATTGGTTGCCGTGTTATACCCCAGCACAATATTGGTCCAGGGGCCGGTTGATCCGGTGGTGGAATAAGCGATATCATAAAAATTGGAGATGCCTTCCGAATTCCACCTGATCGGGACAACGGCGCCCGGCACGATCGTGCCTCCATAATTGGGCTGAATCAGCGTTACAGAGGGTTTGATGGTAAATACGGCATCGCTGATGTCTCCATAGTCCGGACTTCCGTTCGGACTTACCCGCACCAGTGCCTGGCTGGACGAAACGTTGGGGATTGACCAGTTATAAGTGCCGGTGGTACCCGACTGCACATAGCCGGTGGTGATGGTTCGCCAGGTGAGGCCATTGTTGGTGGAATAGTAAAGATCGAAAGCCGTATAGCTGGCAGGCTTGGTGAACGTAATGGAAGTTTGCGTACAGGCGCCTAACTCATCTCCGCCATTGGGATTGGTCAATTTGATGATGGGTGTAATGGAAAAGGTCGTATTGCTCACATCACTCCAGCTCAGGTTGCTGGCATCACTCACCCGCACCAGGCATTTGTTTGAATTGGCAAATGGCAGGGTCCAGCTCTGCGTACCATCATTGGTGGTGCTGGTGGTGATCACGGTCCAGGTCCGGCCACTGTCCAGCGAATATTCCAGCCGCACGGTGCCTCCGTAATAAGTGGCGGCATCCCAGGTGATGTTGACCGTACTTAATGATACAAGAGACTGGCCTCCGTTGGGATAGGTAACCGTGGGAGTCAACGGACTGATCGTAAACGTTTCATTCGATACATCATTCTTACAGCTGTTGGCTGCATCCTGTACCCTGATCAGGCAGTTGGTGGAGGGGGTATTGGGTACCGAAGTCCACTGCCAGGCATTGCCCGATACACTGGAGGCGATGGTGGTAAAGGTAACGCCGCCGTTGGTGCTGTAGGCAATGTTGTACAAGCCGCTGGCCTGGGCAGTATTGGTCCAGGTGATGGTCTGGCTGCTGTTGGGCGCAAAGGTCTCCCCACCATTGGGTGCCGTAACGGTAATGGGGGTGTTCAAGGCGATGCTGAACACCGCGTCGGAGGTATCGCTCATCGTGGGA
>JAYRPG010000042.1:0-4733 GCA_041911275.1 Ferruginibacter sp.
TGCGGCCCGGGCCGACATCATCATCGTGACCAAGTGCCGGAAAGGCCTTACGGTGGAAGAGAAACAGGCGCTGATCCGGGAACTTAATCCTTTGCCGCACCAGCAGGTTTATTTTACCGAAATTGTTTACGGCCAGCCCGTGCACCTGTTCAGGCAGGACGAAAAAGCCCTGCAGGCCGATACCCAGGTACTCCTCGTATGCGGCATCGCCAACCCGCGGCCCCTCAAGGAACAGCTCACCCAGCAGGTGCAGTCTTATGAAATGCTGCGGTATCCCGACCACCATATTTTTGACCTGGATGACCTGAAGGAAATCCGGCAGAGCTTTGAGCAGCTGGATGCACCGGAGAAGATGATCCTCACCACCGAGAAAGATGGGGTAAGACTGCTCAAATTTGAATCCGAACTGGCCGATTACCCCATTTATGTACTGCCCATCCGGCATGCCTTCCTCTTTGATGAAGCCGGCGCCTTTCAGCAAAGGGTGGAAACGTATATCCGTTCCTTCAGCCGGCCTGACCGGGTTGCTCCCCCGGCCGCTCCCGCTTCAGAATAGTTCCAAAATGGAACATTTACCCGCCTCTTGCAAAACGGGGTTTTTCGCCGTAGATTAGGAAAGATCTTTATTCATTCACCCAAATCTACCGTTATGACCCTGCTTGACCGCCTGGAGGACTGGGGAGAGCATCACCATCCCAAATGGCTGGATATCATCCGCATTGTGCTGGGCATTTTCCTGGCCTGGAAAGGAATCGAATTTCTCCGGAACAGCAGCCTGATCACGGGCCCGCTTTCCAATAAAACTTCCTTTGGCAATTTCACCGTGATCGCCCTCAGTCACTATGTGGTATTTGCCCACCTGGTCGGAGGGATCCTGCTCATGCTCGGGGTGCTTACCCGCTTTGCCTGCCTGATCCAGATTCCCATCATGCTCGGCGCCATGATCTTCATCAACCTGGCCAGCGACGTGTTTCAACCCTACAATGAACTCTTCCTGTCCGTCGTGATCCTGCTCTTGCTCATTTATTTTTTAATTGCAGGAAACGGGCCCTGGGCATTGAAATTCAAGGAAAACGAAAAGAGACATGTTTAATCTTAGATTTTGAAGCCCAATTTCTGAACCATATTGATCATCAATACTTTAGCACTCGAGTCCATCATTAATTTAATTCAGGATGAGTTCCATTAATAATTAATAATCAATAATTAGTAATCATTTTAAAGCCTTGCCAATCTTAAATAACAGCTGATCTGTTTTAACGCAGCTGAGAAACTGTTACATACTGCCGTTGGCAGCAAACAATCCAGGATCCAGGTGCTCGTGATGCAGCTATGACGAATGCATTTTCGATGCCGTAAATTCTATGGCTGATTATCCCGTTTTACTGCAGGGGGTAAGGTTTCCCAAAGGGTTGCATCGGCATGGCTAAAGCGGGTTAAGCGGATATCGGTACACAGCTGGTTTTCCATTGTAATTGTTAATTATTGCCTATAATTAATATTATGTTAAGTAAAGGAATTTAAAATCTTACCTTTGTACTGCCCCCATTTTTATGGGACCTGATTTCTGAAATGATAAGGGCCGCATTCCTGCGGCCCTTAATAATGCGAATGGGTATCCCCTCGATTATTCTGTTGCGGGATTTTCTTCAGGAGCGGCTCCGGTGCTGTCGCCAGCTTCCGGACTCGTTTCGTTCCCGGTTTCTTCCGCGGTTTCTTCTTCGGCTTCGTCGAGCTTGGTGATGGCAGCAATATTGTCGCCTTCATCAATGCGGATCAGTTTAACCCCCTGGGTGGCGCGGCCCTGTACGCTCACATCCGACACTTTCATGCGGATGGTAATGCCGCTCACGCAGGTAATCATCAGGTCTTCTTTCTCCGTAACATCCAGCAAGCCGACCAGTGAGCCGGTTTTTTCGGTGACGCTGATGGTTTTTACGCCCTTGCCGCCGCGGTTGGTTACGCGGTAATTGGGTTCGCCGCTTTCGGGGTCGTCGAGGTAGGTTCGTTTCCCGTAACCCTTTTCGCTCACCACCAGGATGGTGCGGTTCTTGTCTTCGCGGTTCACGCAAACCATCCCCACTACTTCATCGTTTTCGTCGTCCACTTCCACGCCGCTCACCCCGATACTGCCCCGCCCGGTTGACCTTACTTTTTCTTCCGGGAAGCGGATGGCGCGGCCGCTTTTCACGGCCATGATGATTTCGCAGTTGCCGTCGGTGAGGCGGGCTTCCAGCAACTGGTCGCCTTCCAGGATCGTGATGGCATTGATGCCGGTCTGACGCGGCCGGCTGAAGTCCACCAGGTCGGTTTTCTTAATGATCCCCTTCTTGGTGCACAGCACGATGTAGTGCTGCTGCAGGTATTCTTTGTCGTCCAGATTCTTCACATCAATGATGGCGCGGATCTTATCATCCGGCGGAATCTGGATCAGGTTCTGGATGGCCCGGCCTTTTGAGGTTTTATCGCCGTCCGGAATTTCATAGACTTTCAGCCAGTAGCAACGCCCCTTTTCGGTGAAGCAAAGCAGGGTATGGTGCGTAGAGGCCACAAAGAGGTGTTCGATATAGTCTTCGTTGCGGGTACTGCTGCCCCGGGCGCCCCGGCCACCGCGGCGCTGCTGCCGGTATTCATCACTGGGGGTGCGTTTGATATAACCCAGGTGCGAGATGGTCACCACCACGTCTTCTTCCTCGATGAGGTCAAGCATGTTGATTTCATCGCCCACATACACAATTTCAGTTTTGCGTTCATCTGCAAAGCGGGCCTTCACTTCGGCCAGCTCCTGCCTGATGATGTCGTACCGCATGCCTTCGTTGGCCAGGATGGCTTCCAGGTGATCGATGAGTTGCATGATTTCGGCATGTTCCTGGCGGATCTTGTCAATTTCCATACCGGTAAGGCGCTGGAGGCGCAGTTCCAGGACGGCTTTGGCCTGGATCTCCGTCATTCCGAACTCCTGGATCAGCCCTTCCTGGGCAATGGCCGGCGTGGCGGATTCGCGGATCAGTTTGATCACCGCATCAAGGTTATTGAGGGCAATGATGTAGCCTTCCAGGATATGGGCCCTTTCGCGGGCCTTGCGGAGTTCGTACTGGGTGCGGCGTACCACCACCTCATGGCGGAAGCCGATGAATTCCACAACCAGGTCGCGCAGGTTGAGCACCCGGGGCCTGCCACGCACGAGCGCCACATTGTTGATGCCGTAGGAAGTCTGGAGTTCGGTAAGCTTGTACAGCTGGTTGATCACCACCTGGGCCACGGCATCCTTCTTGAGATCCACTACAATACGGGTACCTTCCTTGTTATTGCTTTCGTTGTTCACGTCGGCAATGCCTTCAATCAGCTTTTCGTTGATGAGCTCCCCGATTTTGGAAGTGAGGGCATCCCGGTTAACCTGGTAAGGCACTTCCTGGATGATGAGCTTTTCGCGGCCGTTTTTGGTGGTTTCGATATTCACTTTACCCCGCAGCACCACCCTGCCGCGTCCTGTGCGGTAGGCGTTCTTCACGCCTTCGATGCCGTAAATGGTGCCGCCGGTGGGGAAATCGGGCCCCTTCACATGCTTCATCAGATCGTCTACCGTGGCCTCCCGGTTATCGATGTATTCGTTGCAGGCATCGATCACTTCCCCGAGGTTATGGGGCATCATGTTCGTGGCCATGCCCACCGCGATGCCGCTGGAGCCGTTCACCAGCAACTGCGGAATGCGTGCAGGCAGTACCGTGGGTTCCCGTTCCGAATCGTCGAAGTTGGGCTGAAAGTCCACGGTTTCCTTGTCAATATCGTCCATCATGGCTTCGGTGAGCCGTTCCATGCGCACCTCGGTGTACCGCATGGCCGCCGGACCGTCTCCGTCCTGGTTCCCAAAGTTTCCCTGCCCGTCTACCAGCGTGTAGCGCATGCTCCACTCCTGGGCCATGCGCACCATGGCATCATATACCGAGCTGTCGCCGTGGGGATGGTACTTACCCAGCACCTCACCCACCACCCTGGCGCTTTTTTTATACGCTTTGTTGTACTGCAGGCCCAGTTCATTCATGGCATGCAGGATGCGGCGGTGCACCGGCTTGAGCCCGTCGCGTACATCCGGCAGGGCCCTGCCGACAATCACACTCATCGAGTAATCGATGTATGAGGTTTTCATCTGCTCCTCGATATTGACCGGGATGATTTTACCCCGGTTTCCACCCGCATCGCCATCGAATGAAGGCTGCATCCCTTCGTTGATTTCTCCGTTATTTTCCATAAAAAAATGCCCGTTAAAAACGGCTTGCGAATTTACTGAAAAACGGCCGTTTTGAGGCCCTTCATTTCCGGCTGAAAGCCCTGATTTTATGCACATTTTGACGGCTGCTGTGGAGAACATTTTTTGGCCCCGGCGCGGGCGGGAAAATCCCCTTTTTTACCTGTAAAACAATACCTTGCAGCCCTAAATCCACGATTGTGACCACCATATTGCTCATCGGCGCCGGCAAGTCGGCCACCGTACTGATTCAATACCTCCTTGCTGAAGCAGCAAAAGGCCGCTGGCACCCGGTGATTGCGGATGCCAACCGCGACCAGGTGCTGGCCAAAACCGGGCACTCTCCCCTGGCCGAGGCCGTGGCGCTCGACGTAACGGATGCGGAAAGCCGCGCGGCCCTGGTGCAACGGGCCAGCCTGGTGATTTCCATGATGCCCCCTGCCCTGCATTACCTGGTGGCACAGGATTGCCTCCGCTTCGGCAAACA
>JAYRPG010000043.1:0-17598 GCA_041911275.1 Ferruginibacter sp.
AAACCCAGATAATGGATCAAAAAGACCACCCCAATCATCATCTCAGCTGCAGAGAGAATAACTTAATAAAATGCCCGGATTCTATACTTCTGACTGCTTCGGAATAAGGGAGGAGGTCAAATGCCCGGATTCTATACATCTGACTGCTTCGGAATAAGGGAGGAGGTCATTAGAGAATATTCTCTAATTCAAATTGGCCAACTTATGGGGGAGCTTACACGAGGTATGCTAAAGAAAGGGACGAAATCAATGAAGTACTTCAAAAACAGACCCCTCAGATTTCGAACCTAAAAAAGAGCATTGAAGAAGGTATTGCTTTTTCTTCAAAACTCGCTACCCTGTGGACCTCCAGCCCCGTGAGCACAAAAGAAAAGCTGCAAAAGCTCATCTTTCCTGAGGGAATCATCTTTTCCAATAAAAACGAGGCATTTCGAACCGAGAAGGTAAATTCCTTTTTTGCCCTGATTGCAGATGCAGCAAAGGGTTCAGAGGAAAATAAAAAGGGGACAAACAAAGTTTTACCTTGTTTGTCCCCATCAGCGGAGAGAGAGGGATTCGAACCCCCGGACCTGTTACAGTCAACGGTTTTCAAGACCGCCGCATTCGACCGCTCTGCCATCTCTCCGGGTGCAAAATAATAGTTTGAAAACTGAACTGCCAAAAAAATCACAGAAGCCTTGCCTGAAGCGGATTTGCGGTCGCTTATCCATAAAATCCGGCTCAGCCGGGCGCTGTATTTCAATTCTGTTCTTTATTTTTGCCCTCCTTCAGGAGAGTTGCCAGAGAGGTTGAATGGGACGGTCTCGAAAACCGTTATATCAGCAATGGTATCCAGGGTTCGAATCCCTGACTCTCCGCCAGGCCCGCCCATGCGGGCTTTTTTTTATCCGCGCTTCGCCGCTGGTCAACCTCAACCGCCGCCGGCAACTTCCCCGGCTGCGAAGCTGCAGGTTTCCTGCACATTTGTGCGGCAGGATGATCCTTCAGCTATCTGACTCCCTGTTTACCGTGCATTTTCACGCAGACCGGTAAGCAGGAGAGTATCTCACTAAGTGCTGATGGCTGTTCTGCCTCATTCCACATGCAAAGTTTGCTCATGAAAATAAAAATGCTGACCGGGATGCTCTGCTGCGCACTATCGCTGCAGGCCCAGGAGGATACCACCGGAGTTTGCCGGCAGATCCATCGATTCTTTGAGGGGATGCGGATACAGGATACGGTGATGATCCGCGCCACACTCGACAGTGCCTGCACCCTGCAGTCGGTGATGCAGACGCGCAGCGGCGAAACCCGGCTGGTGACGGAGTCGATGCATGACTTTCTTGCCCAGGTGCAAAAGCTGAAGGGACAACAAACGGATGAAAGGCTGCAGGCCTGCACGGTGCTCACAGATGGACCGCTGGCCATCGCATGGACGCCCTATCTCTTTTACTTCAACGGGCAGTTCTCCCATTGCGGGGTGAATGTGTTTACGCTGATCAAAAGAGCCGGTGAATGGAAGGTACTCTCTATCACGGATACCCGCCGTCGATCGGGTTGCTCGGCGCCCTGAGGGGGAAGGATGAACGTGGAGGGCTGACGGGTTACGGCTTTTCGGGTTCTTTTTCCACCACCACGGTGAGGTCAGACAGGTTGATGGTGAGGGGTACCACGCCCAGCTGCACGATCGCTTTCTTGCCGCGGATTTCCCTGACCGTGCCTACCTGGCGGTTCTGTTTCATCCTTACTTTGTCGCCTACTTTCACCTCAGCGCCGGTTTCCAGGAACTTCTCGTCGATTTTTTTCTGGTGCTTTTCCGTCACCATTTTTTCCTTCTGGTTGAAGAGCAGGGCATGGATCATTTTCACCACCTTGTCCTTGTCCTCGGCTTTGCGCCATTCTATCACCATGGCTTTCAGGCGCCGTTCCATGTCTTTGAGGTAAGCCAGTTTTTCTTCGCTGATGCGGTTCTGCAGTTTCAGCTTTTCCACTTCCTGCCGGTGCCGTTCCTTGTCCATCACCTGCTGCATTTCCTTCCTGAGCTGCTCGTTTTCGCGGAGCAGCCGTTGCAGTTCTTTTTTGTCGGCCTCAATACGCTGCAGATCCTGTTCGGTGCGGTTCAGGAGTTTGTCGAGGGTAAAATGATCTTCATCCACCAGCTTGCGGGCCTTTTCAATCAGGCGTTTGTCGAGCCCGATGCGTTCGGCAATGGAGAAGGTGTAGGAGCTGCCGGGTTTGCCCACCACCAATTTATAGAGTGGCTGCAGGTGCTGTTCATCAAACTGCATGGCGCCGTTGATGATGCCCGGCACCTTGTTGGCCATTACTTTCAGGTTGAGGTAATGGGTGGTTACAATGCCGAAACTGTGGCGGTGGGCCAGTTCTTCCATGATCACTTCTGCAAAAGCCCCGCCCAGACTGGGATCGCTGCCGCTGCCCAGCTCATCAATGAAGAAGAGGGTACGGCCATTGGCCTGCTCCATGAAATGCTTCATGTTGCGCAGGTGGGAGGAGTAGGTGCTGAGTTCAAACTCCAGGCTCTGGGTGTCGCCGATATGGATCATCAGCTGTTTGAAAATGCCCATCTCGCTGTCGGGGTGCACCGGCACCAGCAAGCCGCTCTGCAGCATCAGCTGCAACAGGCCCACGGTTTTAAGCGTTACGGTTTTGCCGCCGGCGTTGGGGCCGCTGATCACGAGGATCCGGCTTTTTTCATGCAGGTGCAGATCCACGGGGATGGTGGGTTTCTGCAGTTTCCGGTTATAGAGCAGCAGGAGGGGGTGGTAGGCACGGATCAGCCTGATCACGGGCCGGTCGTGGAGCTGGGGCAGGTGTGCGTCCATCTCGAGGGCCAGCCGGCTCTTGGCATGGATGAAATCGAAGCTGCCGGCCATCTCCGCATAGGTTTGTAACAGGGAGGCATATACGCTTACCTGCCGGGTGAGTTCGCGGAGAATGCGGTACACCTCGCGGTTCTCCTCCTGCTCAAGCGAATAAATTTCATTGTTGAGTCCGGTGGTTTCCTCCGGTTCGATAAAGCTGGTGCGCCGGCTGTCGCTTTCGCCGTGCAAAACGCCCTTCACCATCCGCTTTTGTTCGGCAAAAACGGCCAGCACACGGCGCCCGTTCATGAAGCTTTCCTCGATATCAGCCAGGTAACCCTGCTTGCTGAGGCGGCTCACAATTTTTTCGAATACCCGCCGCAGTTCGTTTCGCTTCCGGTAGAGCCGCAGGCGGATCTCGGCCAGCTCCTCACTGGCATTGTCTTTTACCTGTCCGTTTTCGTCCAGCACCGATTCGATGCATCCGGCAATCGCTTTTTCGTAATAGGTGTCTTTCAGCACCTGTGTCAGGGCGGGATAGGCGCTGCGCCGTTCGTTGTCGAACCAGCGGAACAGGTTAGCCGTGTTGCGGGTGAGTTTCAGGATCAGGCCAAACTCTTCCCCGTTGAGTACGGCGCCGGGGATCGACAGCAGCTTCAGTTCGCGGGAAAGGCTGTGGTGAAATTCATTGGGCAGCACCTGGCCGCTTTGCTGCAGCAGCTTGTATTCCTGGGTTTGCTGCAGGGCCGTTTCGATGAATTCCCGTTTGGTATGGATGCGGAGTTGCTCGGCCTGTTGTTTGGCCAGCGGGTTGCGGCAATACCCGGTGAGCAGGGCTTTGATTTTCTCAAATTCCAGTTGCTGCAGTGCCGATTCCGGAAAAAACCTGATCATATTTGCGCCGCAAAAGTACAGGATTGCGGGCAAGGACAGGCGGGAAAGGACTTACCGGCCCATCCAGCCGCCATCCACGGTGATGATGGTGCCGTTTACATAATCCGAAGCGGGGGAGGAGAGGAACACAAATGCACCGGCCAGGTCTTCCGGCGTGCCCCAGCGCCCGGCCGGGATACGGGCCAGGATGGCGCTGTTGCGTTCGGTATCGGCCCGGAGCTGGGCCGTGTTATCCGTGGCGATATAACCCGGCGCCACCCCGTTGACCGTGATGCCTTTGCTGGCCCATTCGTTGGCAAAGGCCTTGAGCAGGGAACTGATGGCGCCCTTACTGGCGGCATAGCCCGGCACATTGATGCCGCCCTGGAAACTGAGCAGGGAACAGGTGAACACAATTTTGCCGTATCCGTTGGCGAGCATCTGCTTGCCGATTTCACGGGTTATCACAAACTGGGTGTTGAGGTTGATGTCGATGATGGTATCCCAGTATTCATCGGGATGCTCCGCGGCAGGTTTGCGCAGGATGTTGCCGGCGTTGTTGATGAGGATGTCGATACGCGGATGGTCTTTCAGCACCTGTTCCAGAAATGCGTATACTGATGACCGTTTGCTGAAATCGGCCTGGTAGGGATAAAATTTCCTGCCGGCAGCGGTCACTGCTTTTTCCACTTCGCTGCCGGAAGCAGGCATGCTGTGGCTTACGCCGATGATATCGGCGCCGCTCTCAGCAAGCGCCCGGGCAATGGCCAGCCCGATGCCGCGGCTGCAACCCGTAACCAGGGCGAGTTGATGGTCTGTGCGAAAGTTGATCATCCTGTAGGGGGTAATGAAGGGTTAATGAATCCGGGTAAGCCCGGGGATGCGTTTATGCAGATTCCCGCACGTTGAGTTCGGTGTTCAGCACCCGGGTTTCAAATTCGGTGATGGGGCGTTTGCTTTCAATGATCTTGATGAGCAGTTCGGTAGCCACCTGCCCCATTTCAAAAGCCGGCTGCCGGATGGTGGTGAGCGGCGGGTTGAAGATTTCCGGCACATTGGTATTGGTGAAACCCACTACTGCAATGTTTTCAGGCACTTTCAGGTTCATTTTGCGCATGGCCATCAGGAAGCCGGTTGTGATGCGGTCACTTGCCGCCACCACGGCATCAGGTTTCTGCTTAATGGCCCACATCTTTTTCAGGGAGTCTTCAATTTCCTGCTGAATCATGCCGCCATGGCTGCAGTAATGCACAAGCTTTTCGTTGTAGGCAATTTTGTTTTCTTCCAGTGCCCGCTTGTAACCCTCCAGCCTGTCTTTGGTGATGGAGAGGTTCTCCGCGCTGGTGATGTGTGCAATCCGGGTATGTCCTTTTTTGATCAGGTGAAGGGTGGCGTCATAAGCCGCCTGCTGGTTATCCACGATCACTTTATAGGTATTGATCTCATCCGAAATCCGGTCGAAAAAAACAATGGGCAATCCCTTTTCATGCAGGCCGATCAGGTTGGACAAATCCTTGGTTTCGCTCGACAGCGACACCAGCAGGCCGTCGACCGACCGGGAAGCCAGGTGGTCAATGTTCACCTTTTCCCGCTCAAAGGATTCGTGGCTTTGGGAAATGATGATGTGGTAGCCCCGGTTGTAGGCAATGGACTCGATGCCGTTAATGGCCTGGGAGAAAAAGTTGTTGGCGATCTCACTCACGATCACACCGATAGACCGGTTGCGGCGGCCTTTCAGGCTGAGGGCAACCGGGTTGGGGCGGTAGTTAATCTTTTCAGCATATTCCAGCACCAGTTTTTTGGTTTCGGAACTGATTTCATAACTGCCCCTCAGAGCGCGGGATACGGTGGAAGTGGATAATCCGAGCGCCTTGCCGATGTCTTTGATCGTGATGGCTTCGTACATGTTAAATGTATGCTTGATTAAAGTTAAGCAAGATTAAACCAGGAATCCCAATCAAGGGAGGTTAAAATTAGTTTTTTATCCACAATATTATCTGGAATGCATTGATTTTCCTGCTTTTGTGTGTGTGTATGTATGGCAACGTTTGCGTAACTATTTACCTGAACACAGGGCGCCTTGTGCCCTGAAAGGAATTATTTTGTAGCCTGTTGATCCTTTACCCGGAAACGAATTGCCATACTGCTGCCCACACACCATCATTTTATACTGGTATGAATGCATGTTTACGCCTTTCCCTGCTGACGTGCCTCCTGTTTTTTGCGGCGGCTCATGCAAAGGCGCAGCTCACCGCTTTTCCCACTGCTGAGGGCGCCGGCAAATTTGTGCGGGGCGGCAGGGGAACGCCGGCCGTTGCCCCCACAGTGCTGGAAGTGACCACGCTGGACGACAATGCCGCTTCGGCCAACACTCCCGGCACCCTCCGCTATGCCTGTACCCGCAGCGGATTCAATAACCGCATCATCGTATTCCGGGTTTCCGGTACCATCCGCCTCTATGCCCCGCTCACGCTGAACCGGGCCAATACCACCCTGGCCGGACAAACCGCGCCGGGTGAGGGGATCTGCATTGCGGATCATCCTGTGCGGGTAAGCGCAAACAACATCATCATCCGTTACCTGCGTTTCAGGCTGGGCGACCGGTACCAGGCCGCTACCCTGGGCAACGATGATGCCCTCAGCGGCACCGGGGTACGGAACCTCATCATTGATCATTGCAGCATCAGCTGGAGTAACGATGAGGCCTGTACCTTTTACAGCGGCGACAGCATCACCCTGCAGTGGAACATCGTTTCGGAGCCGCTGGATTATTCCTTTCATGATGAGGGCAGCGGCATTCAGAACCATGGTTACGGGGGCATCTGGGGAGGCCGCCGGGCATCCTTTCACCACAACCTCATCGCCCATTGCCGCGGCCGCATGCCGCGCTTTGATGGCATCCGGAATATTTCCGGCGATACCGGCGATTTCAGAAACAATGTGATTTACAACTGGGCCTCATACAATACCAATGGCGGGGAAGGAGGCACTTATAATATTGTCGGCAATTATTACAAGTGGGGCCCCAGCACCCCCAATAACAGTACGGCGGGCATCAACCGGCGCAGCATGATTCTGCACCCGTTCCGCCAGGCTTCGCCGCCCATCCCTTACGGACGTTACTACCTGGAGGGCAACTATTCTGATAACAGTACGGCGGTTTCCGCATCCAACTGGCGGGGCGCCGCATTTGAAAGCGGATCCCTGGCCGATTCTGCCGGTTCCAAGGTAACCGAGCCATTCCGGCATGTGCCCATCCGCACCCAAACAGCGGAAGCAGCTTACCGGGATGTGCTGCAGTTTGCCGGCTGTTCCCTGCCGGCCCGGGATACGCTGGATGCACGGATTGTACAGGATGTGATCAACCGCACCGGCCGCCTCATTGATGTGCAGGGCGGTTTTCCGCGCGGCACCCCCTTCAGTGTATCGCAGCAGGCCTGGCCCGCGTTGCAGCCGGGAACCCGCCAGACCGATACTGACCGCGATGGCATGCCCGACAATTGGGAGCTGGCCCGTGGCCTGAATCCTTTGTCGGCTGCCGACCTCAATGGCTATATCTCCAGCAGTGGCTACAGCAATATTGAAAACTACCTTAACGGCGATACCCTGGCCGCGGTGGGCCGGAACAACCGCTGCCTGGATGCGGGAATCCTGGAGAGTACCGGCAGCCAGCAGTGGATCTGGTGGAGAGATAAAACGTACAGTGATTGCTTTTCAGAAGTGTACACGGCTTCCACGGATTCCAGCCAGGTGGTGGCTGCGCTACGGGATGATGCGGCTTACGGTAACCTGGGCTTAGCTTTTTACAGCACAGACCAGGTGAGGATACATCCGGTTACCGGACGGGCTTACCTGGGCCGCAATGTTACGCTGACAGCAGAAAATCCGCTGTCTGGCCCCCTGCGCCTGCGGATCTTTTTTACCCGTGCGCAATTCGATCAGCTCAAGGCTGCGGATCCTTCCCTGCAAACCCCGGCTGATCTGGTGCTGATGCGTACGGATCAGTCGCTCTGTCCGGAATCACTCTCCGGCCCCTATACGGTGCTGGAGCCCTTCAGCCATGCGGTTTTTGGCACTTATGCCAACGGGTATTACCTGGAATTTGAAACCGCTGCCACCGGCACCTTTTTCGTAGGAGGCAAAATTTCCTTTCCCGTGCCTTTGCGGCTGATTGATTTTGGCGTCAGCGCAGCTAACCGCACCGCGCTGCTCACCTGGGAAACGGCACAGGAAACCGGTAATGCAGGATTTGTGATTGAGCGGAGTGAAAACGGGATCCGTTATACATCGCTGGGTACGGTGCGTGCGCGGGGAAGGGCCGGCCGTTATCAATTTACTGATCCTGCGCTTCCGGATGTTCCCCTGGTTTATTACCGGCTGAGGGTACAGGATACCGATGGCCGTTATTTTTACAGTCCGGTAAAATACCTCCGCAATATTTCCGGCTTGCTGCAGCTGCAGCCCAACCCGGTTAATGACCAGGTGCTCGTGCGCTTTCCGCCCACGGCAGAGCAGGCCCTGATTACGGTGCATACGGCAGATGGCAGCACTGTATTGCAGCAGCCGGTACCTGCCGGTGCGGTGTCGGTGCTGATTCCCACGGGCAGCCTGGCAAGGGGTGTTTATCTCCTGCGTTTTGCCGGGGGCGGAAATGTTGCCGTGCTGAAACTGATTAAAAACTGAACCTGAATCCCTGAACTGACTTCTTGTATGCAAAAAGTTTTCTTCCTGCTGTTGTTGTGTTGCTCTTCGGCCCTGGTGAGCCGGGGGTACGACCTGGTGGTGGCCAAAGATGGTACCGGTAATTTTACCTCCGTGCAGGATGCCATCAACGCGGCTCCTTCGGGCAGCACGGTGCCCTTCACCATTTATATCCGCAATGGCCGTTACCGGGAGAAGGTTACCATTCCCGCCTCCAAACCGTTTATTCACCTCGTGGGAGAGTCTGTTGCCCGCACCGTGATCACCTACGATGATTATGCTGCCAGGCTGGTAGCCTGCAACGCCACCCTGGGCACGCAGAACTCAGCCAGTTTCACGGTGAATGCCACCGATTTCGCCGCCTTCAATATCAGTTTTGAAAACAGTTATGGCGACGGATCGCAGGCGGTTGCGGTGCTGGTGAACAATGACCGCGCTGTGTTTGTGAACTGCCGTTTCCTGGGCAACCAGGATACCCTGTACCTCAAAGGCAATGGTACGCCCCGTGCGTATTTCAAAAGCTGTTATATTGATGGCAACGTGGATTTCATTTTCGGCAGTGCGGTTGCGCTGTTTGATTCCTGTGTGCTGTATGCCAAAACGCGGCCCTCCACGGCCACTTCCTACATCACGGCGCCGAATACCCCAACCGGGCAGGCTTATGGTTTTGTGTTCAGGGATGCCCGGCTTCCGCTGAACAGTGGCACCACCTTATACTATCTCAGCCGGCCCTGGCCCAGTCCCAGTGAAGCCCAGACGGCTCAGAAGGCGGTATTCATCCGCAGCCGGATGAGTGGGCATATTCACCCTGAGGGCTGGTCGGTTTGGAACAGCAATACCCTCACGGGAAATCTTTACTATGCAGAATATGAGAGCCGCTACTTTGATGGCACAGCGGTGGAAGTGAGCACCCGCGTACCCTGGAGCTATCAGCTCAGCGCATCCGAAGCCGCGGCCTACACGCCGCAGGCCGTGCTGGCAGGCTGGGATCCCTGTGTTACCGCCCCCGCCTTCTGCGGCTACCAGCCGGCACCGGTGGCGGTGTCCAATTTCCGGCTCAACCGCATTGCATCCGGTAGCCAGTTCAGCTGGAACATCTCCTGGCCCTTGCCGGGAATTCAGTATACCCTGTACCGTTCCACCGATAACCTTCATTATGCGCCGATGATTTCCGGCCCCTTTGACTCGGACACTACGGTCAATTTTGTGTTCACAGACGGGGATGTGCCTCCCGCCGGCGGCGCCTACCGGTATTACCTGGAGGCCTCGCTGCCCGGACATGGAACGCATATCACGGATACGCTGGTGGTTTCGAACGGGCCTGCTGTTGCAGTGAATGCATCCGATGCCCTTTCGCTGTGCGGTTTTACCCAGGTACTGGGCACCCCCTCTCCGGCACAGAGTTATACCCTCAGCGGCAGCAACCTGGTGAGCCCCCTGAGCATCACGCCTTCCGGTGATTTTGAAGTTTCGCTGGACCGGGTTACCTGGTACCGCAGCTCCGGAGGGAGTCTGCTCATTACGCCGGTAAACGGCACCGTGAGTAACACTACAGTATATGTAAGACTGAATGCAGCTGCCGTAGATACCTATACGGGCAATATTGCCCATACCGGAACCGGTATCGATGCCACCCTGGTGCCGGTGCGGGGCCGCACGGTACCTCCCTCTGTTTCGGAACTGCTGCAGATCTGGCCATTCACCGCCAATGATGCCGATGACGCGACGCGTCGTTCACCGGCGCTCACCGCCACGACCCCGGTATTCCAAAATCTTGCGCTTACCGATGGCAGTTTACCGGCACCGGCAGGTACTGTTGCACCTTATTCAGTCGCCCTGGGGCAGGCATTTGGCGCCAACGCCGCCGGCAACAACTGGCAGGCGGTGGGGGGCACCCTTCGGCGCACCCATTATCAGCAGTTCAGCATCACCGCGCAGGCGGGTAATGCGGTACGGGTAGACAGCATCAGCTTCAACTGTAATTTTTACGGCACGCAGAGCGGCACCAAAATGGCACTCGTGTACTCGCGTAGCGGATTTGGAAGTCCGGCCGACTCCACCGAGTTTACCGACGGCATCGGACCTTCCGGCAGTGCGCTGACGCTGGCCGGCAGCGGTAACTTCAGTAAATCATTTGCCATCGCGCAGAACAACAGCGGCGCGGTGGATTATTATGCCCTCGCCCTGAATGGCAGCGAAGGCGTTACGATCAACGGGGGCGAAACCCTCACCATCCGTCTTTACTGGGCCTGCAGCAGCACCGGTACACCCCGTTTTGCGCTGCTGAAAAATGTGGCCGCCAAAGGGATGGTGCTTACGCCGGTGCCCCTGAAACTGCTGGGTTTCCGGGCAGAGACGCAGCAACGCCAGGTAAGACTCAGCTGGGAAACGGAAGCAGAGAACGAAGTCCGGGATTTTGAAGTGGAACGCAGCACCGACGGGGTGTACTTCAGTAAGATCGGCGTGGTGGCTGCCAGCAACCGCAGCGGCCGGCAAACCTATGGTTATACCGATTCTTTCCTGCCTGAATCCGGCAGTTTCGTTTACCGGCTCAAAATCCGGAATGCTGACGGCAGTTATTGCTACAGTGCCATGCAAAGGGTGACCCTGCAAAAGGGGAGTGGTCTCAAAATGGTGCCGAGTTTCTTCAGCACGCAGGCTACCTTGCTTCATGAAAAAGCCGGCCGCGGAGCCTTGATTGAAATTTATACCGCTGACGGCCGGCGGGTGATGAAGCTGCAGGCTGCACCCGGCAGCACGTCTACCCTGATCGACGGGAACCTGCTCCTGCCCGGCAGTTATACTGCTGTTTTTGCCCAGCGGGGCGCCGTGCAGTTTATTTCTTTTGTACGGCAATAAAACCCCTGAAATACAGGGGTATGCAATCCTTTCGGGGAAAGCATTTTGCCGGGAACGTTTGCGTAGAAAATTCAGGGGCGGAAGCATCTTTCCGCCCTTTTTTTTACTCCTTGAGGAGTATATAAATTACATTTGTTGCAGCTATTTTCGGATATAATCCATTCATCGCAAATTGATTGGCTGTAAACAACTGCTTATTTTGCCGGAACGTGAACAATGTAATCAGCCTGCCAATGGATCTTACCGGAAATGACTTGCTGTATTCCCGCCCTCAATCATCCCGGATCGTTTACAACCTACGATAACACACGGACTACTTAAAACTGTTTTTATGAAAAAACTCCTTACTCAATCCTTTTGCTTGTTCATTGCACTGGCTGGTTTTGTGGGAATGTCGTATGCGCAATTCCCCACGATTTATGCCTCAGTGGCATCCGGCAATTACAATGTTGCGGCCACCTGGGAAACCTTCACCGGCAACGCCACCAATACCCCGGGTGCCCAGGGAACCGGTACGCCGGCGGTATCTACCCCCAGCGGTACGCACTTTGTGTACATCCGCAGTGGTCATACCATCAGCATGAACGGCGGCAACCGCAGCTGCTATGGGATGACGATTGAGAACGGCGCTAAACTCTGGGCCAACGAACCGGCCGCACGCCGCCTGCAGGTGGTGAATGGCGGTACCGGTTTCACCTATCCGCAATCTTCCACCATCACCAATAACGGGGTGATGGGCGGCCCTGCCGATGGCCTGTTTTTCGAGCCCGGCACCAACTGCCAGAGTGTAACCTTCACCGGTACCGGTACCACCACGGTTCAGCGTCTGCGCGTTCCCGGTGGCGTAGCTTCCGCTTCCGGCGGGGTGGTGAACATCACGATTGATCAGAACATCACCTTCACCCAGGCCAATAACTACGCCCTGTCGATTATTTACAATCCCCAGGCCACCGACAATTACTCGCTCACCATCAATCCCGGAAAAACGGTAACGATCGCTGATGCTGGCGGTTATTTCAACAACAACTCGATTGGCAGTGGCGCTGGTTTTGGCCGGTACACTTACAACATCAACGGTACCCTGGATCTGAGTGCGTCTACTCAAACCAGTCAGTACCTAACGGCCATTTCACCCACCGACGGAACGGTAACGGTGAATGTGGGCGCTGCCGGCAGCATCAAAACCGGCGCCGCCTTCAACTCTTCACCGGTAGCACCGGGTGTGGGGAACATCAATGTGGCCGATGGCGTAACCATCGATGCCAACCTGGCCAGCGTGATGAATTTCAATGAGAACTCCTTCACCCTGCTGGGGGGTGCAGCCGGCTTGCGTCGCACGGTACCCAACGACGGTACCCGTACCCGTTATCCTGTGGCTACCGCCAACGGCGGCATTAACCACGTGGTGATCAGCAATGCCACCGGCGCCAGCGATGTGGTAACCGTATCCCTGAAAAATACCTTCACGCATCCGGCACCCACCGGTACGCTGCCCCGCGAATGGAACATCGTGGAAGCTGCGGCTGGGGGCAACGCCGATACCCTCCGTTTTGAATGGACCAATGCCGATGTGGCCAACGGCTTCAGCAGTGGCAGCCCTGTTTTTGTGGGCCGCTGGGACGGCAGTGCCTGGTCATTTGCGGCTGCAACTGTATCCGGTACCGGTACGGCAGCGGATCCCTTTGTGGCCAAGAGTTCAGTTACCTATTCAAGCCTGGGTCTGTTTGTGCTTTCCAACACCAACACCACGCCGGTGAACCTGGTGAATGTGCGGGCGTTCCAGAAGCAGCAGGGTGTTCAGGTTGAGTTTGCCAATGCCACGGAAGAAGACATCCTGAACTATGTGATTGAGCAATCAGCCGATGGCCGCAGCTTTACCGATGCCATTACCCTGCAGCCCCGCAGCAACAATGGGGCTCTCAACAGCTACAGCTGGTTTGATGCCGCTGTCAACGGCACCCGTTTCTACCGCATCCGGGCTACGGAGCGCAGTGGCCGGGTTAAGCTCAGCCAGGTGCTTACCGTAAGGATCCTGGCCTCCGGCAATGGCATCACGGTTTACCCCAACCCGGTACGCCATGGACAGGCCGGTCTGCAGTTCCTGAACCTCGACCGCGGTAATTATGCGGTGACGCTCTTCAACGAAGCCGGACAAAAAGTTTACAGCAAAAACATCATCCATAACGGCGGTACCGCCAGCTTTACCCTTGAACTGCCTGCCGCCCTCCGCCGGGGTGTGTACCATGTACAGGTGAGCGACGCCGCCAGCCGGTATAATCAGAAGATAGTGGTGGAATAATTTCCTCCCGGATTTGAATTGAGCAAAAAGGAAGGGCTGCAGGATTTGCAGCCCTTTTTTCATTGCCGGACTGCGGCGGATGATGCGTGGGGTTCCGGCCTGACCAAACTCATCGGCTGAGCCGGCCCTGATCAGTCCTCCTTCGACCCCGAAATCTTATAAAAGGCTTGATCAGCAAGGATTTGGATAATATCGTTCTCGGGAACGATTGCATAAAAAAAGTAAATTCCGCAAAATCTTGCTGCATCATTATTGCGTAGCTTACGTGTCAATATAAATACGTGTGTCTGTACTGGCCTCAGAACCAAATTTTGCGATTGTTATTATGAAAAATACTTGCCATCCGCTTTCCGGTGCCAACCGCCGGGATGTCGCGAAGCGCCAGCGATTGCTGCTGAGTTTCCCCAAGCTTTCCCGAACCCTGAGTACGCTGATGAGCCTGATGCTGGGCCTTTTTTTCAGTATGCAGGCCAGCGCTCAGTTTACAGTAACCTGGGCCCTGACCGCCAATGGTAACAGTGCGGTGGCCGGCGCGCAGGCAGCCAATGTAAACGCGGGCACGATGGATCCGCTCTATGCCACGGGAACCGGTACGTATGGCACCAACGGATTTGGCATCCAAACTACCCGGGCCAACTGGCCCACTGCGGCTTCTGACAATTACCGGCTGGATCTTCCCATCAGTCCGGCAGCCGGTTACGACCTCAACCTGAGCAGTCTCCGGTTTAACTCCCGCACATCGGGCGGCAGCGGCAACAGTGCCGTACAGCTGGCTTACCAGGTGAACGGGAGCGGCCCCTGGATTCCGGTAACGGCATCCCCTGCATTCCCGCACCTGTTCAGCGGCAGCAGCACCAATTACAACGGAACCCTCAACCTTAGTTTTACCAGCGGCAACAGTTATGTGCTTCGTGTGTATGTGTACTGGCCTTCCTCTTCTTCCAGTGCCGGCACCAACCGCACCAATACCATCGGTCAGGTGATCCTGGGCGGCAGTTCAGTGGTGTCTGGGCCGGCACCGGATGTGGTGACCACCGGCTCTTCCAACATCACCCGTACCAGTGCCACCGCCAGCGGCAGCATTACCCCGGTTACCTCACCGGTTACCGAAAGTGGCATCTGCTGGAGCACCAATGCCAATCCCACCACTGCCGATAACAAAGCGACCACCAATCCGCTGGTGAGCAGCGGCAGCTTTTCAGTGAACCTGAGCGGACTCAGCGCCGGCACTACCTATCACTACCGCGCCTATGCGATCAATGGGGTGGGCACCAGCTATGGCGCTGATCTTACCTTCACCACCGATGCCGCCGTACTGCCCGATATTGTCACCACAGCAGTCAGCGGCATCACCGCCGTTTCGGCACTTAGTGGCGGTACCATCACTGATGATGGCGGCGCTGCGGTAACCCAGCGGGGGATCGTTTGGAACAGCACCGGTAGCCCGGTGATCGGCAGCGACCCCTTCAGCACCAACGGCACCGGAACAGGCAGTTATGCAGCAACGGCCCAGGTGCTCACGGCTTCCACCACTTATTTTGTGCGGGCTTATGCCACCAACAGTGCCGGCACTGCCTATGGCAACGAAATCAGCTTTACCACCCTTGCTCCCACACCCACTTTACTGGTAAGTCCGGATTCACTGGGTTTTGGTACGGTGCTGCAGGGAGCGGTTTCTGCTAACCAGGCCTTTGTGGTGAGCGGATATTACCTGCAGCCTGCTTCCGGCAATATCACTTTGGTGGCGCCGCCCGGCTACCGCATGTCTCTTTCAGCCGGCAACGGTTTTGCCAGCACCCTGCATATTCCTTACAGCAACGGCACCCTGGCTAACACCACCGTGTATGTGCGTTTCAATCCTACCGCACTGGCCAACTACAATAAATCCATCGCCATCTCCGGCGGGGAGGCGCCTGCCCGGCAGGTGAAACTCACCGGCAATGTGGAACCGGTGGGCGGACAAGGTCAGCAGGGTTTCTCCAATAAAGGCCGTGAGTTCTGGGTAGGTTATGGCGCCCATGAACTGATGGCGGGCAATAATGCGCAGGACCTGCGTTTTGTGTTCAATAACCCCAACGCGGTGGATGCGCAGGTAACGATCTCCATGCCCAACCTGCCGGCCTTCACGCCGCTGACTTATGTTGTACCTGCCAACTCGGTGATCACCACCAATCCCAATGAGATTCCGGAAGGCGTTGATCCCGCCCTCGATGCCCGGCTCCGTGCAGAAGGCGTGTTCAACAGCGGTATCCTCATCCAGAGTAACCAGGACATTGTAGCCTATGCGCACAACGTGGCTTCCCAGGTATATGCTGCAACCCTGCTGTTTCCCACCAATACCCTGGGCCGGGAATACACTTCGCTGAATTTCACCCAGCGTTTCAACAGCGGCAACTCCACCAACCGTTCTTACTGTTTTGCCATTGCCACCGAAGATAATACCCTCCTGGAAGTGGTACTGCCTCCTGATGTGGCTACCGAAACCCATGCCGCCGGCAGCACGTTTACGCAACTGCTGAACCGCGGTGAAATCCTCAACCTCTTCGGCACCACCACCGGATCTGAAACCGGTGTGGACATGAGCGGGGTAGTGGTGCGGTCGGTCAGCGGCTCCTCCGGCTGTAAACCTTTTGCTTTCTTCTGCGGCGCCGGTAAAATCACGATCGACTGCAGCACCAATCCCAATGTTTCCGGTTCTGGGGATAACCTCTTTCAGCAAATGTTCCCCAAAGTGGCCTGGGGCTTCAAGTATATCGTGGTGCCTACTGAACCCGCGGCGATGAACATCGGCCATGTGCGGGTGCTGGTGGATGATCCTGCCACAGTGGTGAAACGCAACGGCGTGATCCTCACCGGGCTCACCAACAGTTATTACGAATACCTCAATAGTGAGAAATCGGTGGATGTGATTGAAGCCGACAAGCCCATCATGGTGGCCCAGTACATGACCACCGACGGACAGTGCGGCAATCCCGGTTCTCCGGTAGGGGATCCGGAAATGATTTACCTGAGTTCTGTACAGCAAACCATTGATACGGTTTCCCTGGTGTCGTCACCGCTGGGCAATTCATCCGGAAGGCAGCACTTCATCAATGTGGTGCTCAAAACCGCCGATGCGGCCAGCTTCCGGCTCGACGGCAGCCCGGTGTCTTTTAACCCGGTAACCAACGATCCCAGCGGGATTTACTCCTATGCCCAGATTCCGGTAGCGCAATCTTCGCATACCCTTACCTGTCCGGGTGGCTTTAATGCCATCGCCTATGGGGTAGCCGGCGATGAAAGCTATGGTTACAATGCCGGCACCAACCTGGTGGACCTGTTCTCAGGTTTCAATGTGCAGAATCAGTTTGCCTCAGGCGCCTCTGCCGTGGCCTGCCGCGGTTCAGCATTTTACATGAAAGTGACCCTGGCCTTCAAGCCCCTCAGCATTGTATGGGACTTCCAGAACAATCCCAACCTCGTGCCGAACGCTTCCGTTACCCAAACGGCGGTGGACCTGTCGGCCCCGGATGTGCTGGTAGACAGTTTTGTCATCAATGGGGTGCAACTTTATACCTACCAGATCCCGACCACCTATATTTATAATGCGCTCGGCAGTTTTAATGTAAAGATTACGGCTACCAGTCCTACGCCCGATGGCTGTAACGGCATCCGCCAGTTCAGCTTCCCGGTAACGGTAGACCGCGGGCCGCTGGCCGATTTCAGTTTCCCGCCCACCAGTGGCTGCTTTGGTACGGTGCAGTTTACCGATGCCTCGCAGGGCAACGGGGGCACCATTGATACCTGGCAATGGAATTTCGGCGACAATCCTGCCGGTACCTCAACGGTACAGAGCCCGGCTTACACCTATACTGCCGGTGGCAACTTCACGGTAAAGCTGCGCGTGATCACCGAAGAAGGTTGTTATGCCGATACCAGCAAAACCATCAGTTTCTCGGGTGTTCCTCAGGCAGGCTTTGATGTAGCCGGAAGCCCCTGCATCAATTCGGCGCTTACCTTCAGCAACACGTCTGCCATCAGCAGCGGCACGATTGTACAATGGACCTGGAACTTCGGTGACAACAG
>JAYRPG010000044.1:0-1404 GCA_041911275.1 Ferruginibacter sp.
CCTTGCCTCCGACGACGCGGGGTTCATCACCGGATCGACGATTTCCGCCAACGGCGGGCAGTATTTCACCTGATCGGGCAGGTGCTGGATGTGATGGTATTTCACCGCATCAAAAAAATCACCGGTGAAAAAGCCATCTGGCTCCGCGCCACCGGTTCCACGCTCATCTCCCAGCTGGTAGACAGCTATGTGGTGCTGTTCATTGCTTTTTACATCGGCAAACGCGTACAGAGCGGCCAGGGAGATCCCTGGAGCCTGCAGCAGGTGCTGGTTACCGGCACGGGCAATTATCTTTATAAATTCCTTGTGGCCCTGCTGCTTACCCCGGTGATCTACTGGATCCACGCGCTGATCGAAAAATACCTGGGCGCCTCCCTGGCTGAAAAGATGCGCCGTACCGCCATGGGCAGGGTAGAGGCCTGAGGGTTCCGGGATTTTTTAGTACATTGCTGATCCAGATCTCCAACCTTATTGAAATCCCGGATTGCTGCCATCTCACTACAAAACTGTGTGTAACGGATTCATGTATCATTCCCTCCGGAAGGGCAGCGCCTTGCTGCTGATCAGCTTATTGTTTTACGTCCCGGTTTTCAGCCAGGCGGGTTTTGACTGGTACCTCAGCAACCAGGGTAATGACCAGAACCCCGGCAACAGCATGGTACAGCCCAAACAAACCCTGGCGGGTTTCAGCCTGCAGCCTGCCTCGGGCGGTCCAACTGCCGGTTTACTGAAAATCGGTTTCCGGGCGGGGGATACCTTCCGCGAACGTTTTGAGCCGGGCCAGCCGGTGCTGGCTT
The DNA here is from genome assembly GCA_041911275.1 of Ferruginibacter sp. GTDB lineage: Bacteria > Bacteroidota > Bacteroidia > Chitinophagales > Chitinophagaceae > Ferruginibacter. Next base: position 798 of record JAYRPG010000044.1, read on the forward strand.
CCACCTATTTTGAGGCGGGTACGCCGCAGCGGTTTGCGGTGCTCGAAGGATCAGAATCCTGTAACACCGGATGGACGCCGGTAGGCGGGTACCCGCAGGTTTTCGAACAGTCGTTTGCGTTATCCGGTTTTACCGGTTATGGCATCAACAATGTGGGATCCTACAGCATGGTGTACCTTACCGAGTACGACCGCCGCCGCGAAGCCCGGGAGCCCATCAGCGCGGGCAGGCTGCTGCGCTTCGTTTCAAGCTTTGAGGAATGTGCCCGCACACCGGGCTCGTTCTGGACGCCGGTAACCGTGAATGAGAATCCCAAGAAGCTTTACGTGCATACCAGCGACAGCCGTTCCCCGAACCAGCACCCTGAATTTCGCTATACCGTTTGTGTACGCGACCGTGCCATCAACAGCACCTGGCAAAACGGCAACCGTTTTGAAAACCTGTGGGTGCGCGGGTATGGCGCCGGCAACGGGATGCTTCCCGCCGGTGCGGGCAGTCAGTTCAACCGGATGATCCTGGGGCCGGGTGCAGGCGTCCATCACCTGGTTTTGCGCCAGGCTGCCATCGACCGCACGCTCTTCCTGCCGGCCGCTCCCAATACCAGTTC
>JAYRPG010000045.1:0-27169 GCA_041911275.1 Ferruginibacter sp.
AACAACACATACAATTTCCCGGCTAAGCCCCGTAATATGTGGGAAGTGGGTGCCTCGGTGGGTGCCGTAACCATCAGCGGCGATGTTCCTTCCCAGTTCCCCACTTTAGGTTTTTCTGCTCATGTGCGTAAAGCCTTCGGTTACATCTTCTCACTGCGCGTGCAATACCTGAACGGTAATGCCAAAGGTCTGCAGTGGCAGGCTGCCCAGAACTACGCCAAGAACGACGCCTGGGTAAGCAGCCAGTATGGTGGCAACCTCGGTGGCGCCGGCTATACCCCCGTGGTACGGGATGCCCAGGGCAATATTACCGGCCTGGGTGGTGGCACGGTGCAATCCGTGTTCTACAACTACAAAACCAATGTACAGGATCTGTCTGTTCAGGGTATTGTTTCTCTGAACAACATCCGTTTCCACAAAAATAAAACAGGTATTACCCTGTATGGTGGCGCCGGTATCGGTTTCACCTGGTTCAACGCCAAAGTGAACGCCCTGGATGCCAGCGGCAATCCTTACACCCAGCTCTTCAATGGTATTGTTCAGCAGTATGCCAACAACTTTGTTCGTGCAAACCGCAAAGACATCATCAGCCAGCTGAAGGCAGGTATGGATAATACTTATGAAACTGCTGCCGAGTCTGAAGCCGGCACCCGTTTCCCGAAAATGGGTAAAAATACCCTGAAGCCTTCCGGTACCGTGATCATGGGTATTGCTTACAAACTGAGCAAGCGCGTGAACATCGCCCTGGAAGACCGTCACACTTTCGTGAAGTCTGACCTGCTCGATGGCCAGCAGTGGCAGGAGCACGCTCTCGGTGACGCTGTGCTGACCCGCGACTACGATTCTTACAACTATCTGTCTCTCGGTGTTAATTTCAACCTGGGTGGAAAGGCTGTTGAGCCGCTCTGGTGGCTGAATCCCCTGGATTACGCTTACAGCGAGCTGAACAATCCCAAGCACATGAAGCTGCCGAAGCCCGTATTCGACGATGCTGATGGTGACGGTGTTACCGACCAGCTCGACCGCGAACCCAACACGCCCGCCGGTTGCCCGGTTGACACCCATGGTGTTACCAAAGATACCGATGGCGACGGTGTTCCTGATTGCAAAGACAAGCAGCTCATCACCCCCACCGACTGTCAGCCTGTTGACGCTGATGGCGTAGGTAAGTGCCCCGAGCCCGCCTGCTGCAAGGAAATCAAAGACAAAATCGCTTCCGGTGAAATTGGTGGCCGCAGTGCAGATTGCCCCACTGACTATCCCAGCGTAACCCTGAAGGGTATTGCCATCACTGCTGATGCCAAAGCCCTGCTGGCTTCTGTAGCTGCCAAACTGAAAGATAAGCCCGCCTGCAGCATCACGCTCACGGCTTATCCCAAAGCTGACAAGCGCAGCCAGTCTCTGGCCGACAAAAAACTGGAGGCCGTTAAGAACTACCTGGTAGAGAAACTCGGAATCAGCGAAGACCGGATTTCTACCGACAAGGTGATCGATGGTGGTGATGCCAATACCATCGACATCAAATCCAACTAAGTGTACTACTTTTTGCTCAATGATTACCCTCCCGGTTTTCCGGGAGGGTTTTTCATATTGGCAAATCATTAACGCCCGAATGGTGCCTGCAACGAAATTCTATGTGAATTTTGCCGCAAAACCATTAATTTTGCCCACTCTATGCGCGGAAACGTCCTGTACAGTCTGTTGCTGCTTCCCACCCTGCTGCTGCTTTCCTGCAACAGCAAGTTCAATAAAGTGCTGAAGAGCACTGACTATGAGTATAAACTCAGCATGGCCGACCAGTATTTCGACAAAAAGAAATACAATTTCGCGCAGCAGCTTTACGAAGAGTTGTATCCCGTTTATAAGGGAACACCGAAGTTTGAGGAGCTCTACTATAAGGACGCCTACTGTTTTTATTACATGGAGAACTACCGGGATGCCGAGAATTTTTTCAAGGGATTCCTGGAGGTTTTTCCCAACAGCCCCCGCGCGGAAGAAGTAGACTTCATGCATGCGCTTTGCTTTTACAAGCAATCGCCCAAACTGGAGCTGGAACAGACCAACACGGCCAAAACCATGGGCGTGATGCAGGCTTTCATCAATACCCATCCCGGCTCGCCGCGGGTGAAGGAAGCCACCGACATCATGGATAAATGCCGGGCCAAGCTGGAGCAGAAGGAATTAAGGGCGGCAGACCTGTACTTTAAACTCGGGCATTACCGGGCAGCTGCGATCTCCTATGATCACCTGCTGAACAATTACCCGGAGTCGGCTGCTGCCGATCAGTACAAACTGCAGGCATTGAAGGCTTACTACCGCTTTGCGCAACTCAGCATCGCGGATAAGCAACTGGAACGTTATGAGAAGGTGCTGGCCGAGTTCGATGATTTCAGTGACCGGTTCCCTGAAAGCAAACTGCTGAAGGAAGCCGAAGAATACCGCAATCTCAGTGTAAACAATATTAAAGACATACAAAATGAGCAAACTAAGACGGCTGCACAGCTCTAGCACCAGCAGCGTGGTGGAACCCAAAAACCTCTATGACCTCAAGGAGAAAACCGGGAACCTGTACGAGTCCATCGCCGTGATTGCCAAAAGGGCCAACCAGATCAATATTTCTGTGAAGGAAGAGCTGCACAATAAGCTGGAAGAATTTGCCAGCCATACCGACAGCCTCGAGGAAATTCATGAGAACAAGGAGCAGATTGAGATCTCCAAGGCTTATGAGCGCATGCCGAATCCGGCCCTGCTCGCCACCCAGGAGTTCATGGAGGAGAAGATTTATTTCCGCCGGAATGACGAGGACCTGTTCCGTTGATTTTTAGCAATTAATTGCCGGACTTTCCGGCAGGAAATCCTATTTTTAATCCCGCTTCCAGCGGGATTTTTTTTATGCTTCAGAACCGTAAAATACTGATCGGGGTTACCGGCAGCATCGCTGCCTACAAAATTCCCCTGCTGGTGCGCTTACTGGTTCGCGAAGGCGCTGAGGTGAAGGTGCTGATGACCCCCGCTGCCCGCGATTTTGTTTCCGCGCTCACCCTCTCCACCCTCTCCCGCAATCCTGTACTCACCGGCCTGAGTGAGGGGGATGCCTGGGCCAATCATGTTATGCTGGGCCGCTGGGCTGATCTGATGCTCCTGGCGCCACTCAGCTGCAATACCCTGGCCAAAATGAGCCAGGGCATCTGCGATAACCTCCTCACGGCTGTTTATCTCTCGGCCACCTGCCCGGTGGCGGTTGCACCGGCTATGGATGAGGATATGTGGCATCATCCCGCCACCCGGCAAAACCTGCGCACCCTCGAATCATTCGGTCATCATATTCTGCCGGTGGAAAGCGGCGAGCTGGCCAGCGGACTGAAGGGGGAGGGGCGGATGGCCGAACCCGAAACCATCGCCGCCTGGATCCGGAATTTTCTGGCTTCCAAAGATGCCCTGGCCGGCAAGCGCGCCATGGTAACGGCAGGGCCTACCTTTGAGGCAATTGACCCGGTGCGCTTTATCGGCAATCATTCCTCCGGGAAAATGGGCATCGCCCTGGCCACCGAGCTGGCCAGCAGGGGCGCCGCCGTTACCCTCGTAACTGGTCCCGTTTCGGTGCCGGTTCCGGCCGGGATGGATACCATCCGCGTGCAGTCGGCTGCCGAGATGATGGATGTGTGTACCCGCCTGTTTCCGCAAATGGATATCACCGTGATGAGTGCAGCCGTAGCCGATTATACCCCGGAAACGGTTGCGCCGGAAAAAATCAAAAAGGATGAGGGCGAAATCACCCTGCGGCTTCGCAAAACCGGTGATATCCTGAAAACCCTGGGATCCCTGAAAAAACCGGGACAGCTGCTGGTGGGCTTTGCCCTCGAAACAACACGGGAAAGGGAATACGCCCTCCGTAAACTCAGTGAGAAAAATGCCGACCTGCTTGTGCTGAACTCCCTGCGGGATGCGGGGGCAGGTTTTGGCCATGACACCAACCGCGTAACGGTTTTTGACCGCCATGGAAATGAAGAGCAGTTTGAACTGAAGTCAAAGGCCGCTGTGGCTGCCGATATTGTGAACGCTATTATTCGCTACCAGTTATGATCCGGAAGATTTTTTTGCTCTGCCTTGCTGTTGGCCTGCTTGGTGCCGCCGGCGCCCAGGAACTGAATGCCCGGGTAACCATCAACAGCAGCCGCGTGGGCAATACCGTGAACAAGAATGTATTCACCACCCTGCAGAACGCCCTGAATACGTTTCTCAACAACCGGAAATGGACCAGCGATGATTTCCTGCCGGCTGAAAAGATTGACTGTAACTTCCTGCTGAACCTGCAGCAAACACAGGATGCCAATGTGTACAACGCTTCGCTCACCATCCAGGCAGCCCGTCCGGTGTTCAACAGCACTTATCTTTCGCCGCTTGTGAACTACCAGGATGAAGACATTACCTTTAAATACCTGGAGTTTCAGCAGCTGGAATTCAATGAAAACCGGGTGGCCGGCAACGACGCGCTGGCGTCTAACCTCACGGCTGTTTTCGCTTATTATGTGTACATGATTCTGGGCTTTGATTACGATTCTTTTTCACCCAAGGGCGGCATGCCCTATTTTCAGAAGGCGCAGAACATCATCAACAATGCCCCGGAGGGCCGAGGCATCAGCGGTTGGAAGGCATTTGATGGCATCCGTAACCGTTACTGGCTCACCGAAAACATGCTGAACAGCCGGTATGCCCTGATGCACGACATTTATTACAACTATTACCGCAGCGCCCTGGATAAAATGTATGACGATGAAAATGCCGCAAGGGCCGAAATGCTGAATGTCCTCAACCTGCTTACGGCCTATAATGCCGATAATCCGAATACCATGATCAACCAGTTCTTCTTCCAGGGCAAGGCCAATGAACTGATCCGTCTTTTTTCCAAATCGCCCCAGCAGGACAAGGCCAGGGCTGCTGAATTGCTGCAGAAGCTCGACATCACCAATGCTTCCCGCTATAAAAACGAACTCAAATGATCAGCCGGAGGGGGATTTGCCTGATTGTGCTGGTGCTGCTGATGTCGTGCTCCGGCCGGCAAACAGAAGGCCGTATACTGGAGGAAGACCAGATGGGCGCCGTGTTGTTTGATCTGCTCCAGGCTGATGCCTTCAGCGAGAATTTTTTGCGAAAGGATACCCTCACCCGCAACAGCCAGACGGCCCGCCTGCAGCAGCAGGTTTTCAGTATACACGGGATCACCCGGGCTGATTTTGAAGCCAGTTACCGCCATTACAGTGAGGAGCCCAGGCGGATGTCGCGGGTGCTCGACAGCCTGCTCTCACGTTCCGAAAGATCCCGCAGCCAGATGATGATGGAGCGGTTTTCCGGCAAACAGATCGCCTCTCCGCAGCCCGGCGAATAAGGGGGGCCGGGGCATGCATAAAAAAGCTGTATCCTCCTGCAGGGAATGCAGCGGGGATACAGCCTCGTACAGCGTTTCCACTTAATAGTTTCTCACCTTCATTTCCACCCGGCGGTTTTTGGCACGGCCGGCGGGAGTTTTATTGTCGGCTACCGGATTTTCATCCCCAAAGCCCGCTGCACTGACCCGCGTGGCCGCAATGCCTTTCTTCACCAGGTAATCGCTCACAGCCTGGGCCCGGGCTTCGCTGAGGGCCCTGTTTTTTTCAGGATTGCCGCTATTATCGGTATAGCCATTGATCTCCACCTGGTAATCGGGATTGGCCTCCAGGATGCTCACCACACTGTTCAGGGCGGTGGCCGATTTCGGCAGCAGTTTCGCACTGCCGGTGGCAAAGAAAATACTGGCGGCGGCTTTATTGATCCGGTCAATGGTAGTGCGGGCAATTTCCGGACAACCCCGGTTGGCGGCGAGCCCTTTTACGGTTGGGCATTTGTCTTCTTCATCATTAATGCCATCCTGGTCGGTATCCGGCACCGGGCATCCCTGGTAACGGGCGGCACCCGGCGTTTGCGGGCACTTGTCTTCTTCATCATTGATGCCGTCTTTATCGGTATCCGGAATCGGGCAGCCTTTATATTTCAGGAGGCCTTTTTCATTCGGACACTGATCGTCTTTATCCGCCAGGCCATCGCCATCGCTGTCGGGGCAGCCCTTGTGACTGGCCGAGCCTTTTGCATCGGGACAGAGATCCGTTTCATCCGGCACCCCATCGCCGTCACGGTCGGTTACTGCCGGTACCGGGGCGGGCAGGGGGCGGGCGGTTTGCACGGGTTCATCCCCGCCGATATTCTGGGCAAAGCCCAGGGAATAAAAAAGATTGTTGCGGGTAACCTGGGTAGTGAGTGCCCATTTGTACTGGGCCTGGATAAACAGGTAGGTGGTATTGCTGGCATTGAACTGGATGCCGCCGCCCAGGGGTACATAGGCTCCCATCTTGCCGGTATAAATGCCGGCGCCCAGGCCGGCCGTGAGGAAGGGCGCCCAGAGGTTCTCATCTTTCAACGGCCGGATGTTGACGGTAGGCTCCAGTTCGATACCCATTTCGGTTTTGCCGGGCAGGCCCTGGTAGAGCGAACTGTAGTCGTGGAAAATACCGTTCAGTCTGGCAGAGAAATCAATAAAGGGAGTGAGGCCTTTCCAGTAGCTCACCGATACCCCGGCACTCATGTCTTTGATGGGCAGGGTGGTGCCATTGCTGTTGCCACCGAAATTTTTGGGGGCATTGAAATCACTCAGGGTAAAGGCGATGCCGAACAGGGCCGGTTTTTTCTGGCCGGGCACCAGGCCGTTCTTTTTCTTTTGCTGGGCCGATACGCCACTGCAAAGCAGCAGGGCAGACAGGATCACAAGGGTGCTTCTCATCATGGTAGTGTTTTGATTGCCGGCTTGCCGGTATGTAAAGATAAAAAAATACCCGGCAGGAGGGCTGCCGGGTATTTTTTATGAAGTTGGTTTCCAGGATTAATCACCCTTGATATTCTGGGCAAAACCGATGGAATAGAACAGGTTGTCGCGGGTAACCTTGGTGGTCAGCGCCCACTTATACTGCGCCTGGATGAACAGGTAAGTGGTGCTGCTGGCATTGAACTGGATGCCACCGCCCAGGGGAATGTAGGCGCCCATTTTGCCGGTGTAAATACCAGCGCCGATACCAGCTGTGAGGAAAGGCGCCCATACGTTTTCATCCTTCAGGGGGCGCACATTAATGGTCGGTTCCAGTTCGATGCCCACTTCAGTTTTTCCGGGCAGGCCCTGGTAAAGAGAACTGTAATCATGGAATACGCCGTTCAGTTTGGCAGAGAAATCGATGAAAGGGGTGATACCTTTCCAGTAGCTCACCGATACGCCCGCACTCATGTCCTTGATGGGAATGGTGACGCCATTGCTGCTCTTGAAATTGTTGGGCGCATTGAAATCACTGAGGGTAAAAGCGACACCAAAAAGGGCCGGTTTTTTCTGGCCGGGAACAAACCCGTTTTTCTTGGTTTTCTGGGCATAACTGCCTGCCACTAAGATGGATGCGGTGAAGAGGAGGAAAAGTTTTTGTTTCATAAGCGTTGAGTTGGCATCCGGTGAATGCCGTTCTGGTTTATAAATTCTTTCAAATGTAGGAATATTTGTGTGTCTGCTCAAAATTTATCCCACAAAATCAGGGACATGCCCGCGCGGCTGTACCGGCCCGTTCCGTTTATTGCCCTATATTTGCAGACGCCGTTCGGTCCGGTAGCTCAGTTGGATAGAGCATCAGCCTTCTAAGCTGGCGGTCATTGGTTCGAATCCAATCCGGATCACTGTTTACAAGCCTCCTCACCAGAGGCTTTTGTAATTTCAAATCAATTACAGGGAATGGATGTTCAAATAGAAGCTTCCTGGAAGGCGGTACTGCGGGAGGAATTCAGCAAGCCTTATTTTCTGCGGATTGTTACGCACCTCAAAACCGAGCGGGCTGCCGGAGCGGTGATCTATCCTCCCGGTCCGCTGATTTTTAATGCCTTCAGCCAAACCCCCTTTGAGGCGGTATCGGTGGTGATCCTGGGACAGGATCCTTACCACGGACCCGGCCAGGCACATGGCCTGAGTTTTTCGGTTCCCGATGGCATCAAGCCGCCTCCCTCCCTGGGCAATATTTTTAAGGAAATTCAGGCGGATACCGGCCTGGCCCTGCCTCCGGGGAAAGGGAACCTTATCCATTGGGCACAGCAGGGCGTTCTGCTGCTGAACGCAATTCTTACGGTGCGGGCCAATGAGCCGGCCAGCCACCAGAAAATCGGCTGGATGGATTTTACCGATGCGGTGATCCGGAAAATATCCGATGAAAAAAGGGGGGTCGTCTTCATGCTCTGGGGTAAGTTTGCCCAGGAAAAGCAGGTGCTGATTGATGAAACCCGGCACCTGGTGCTGAAAGCCGCCCATCCCTCTCCGTACAGTGCAGATAAGGGCTTTTTCGGATGCCGGCATTTTTCCAAGGCCAACGATTACCTGGTGAAGAATGGCCGCACCCCCGTGAACTGGCAACTGAACGGAAGTTAAAAACTGCTGTATGAAACCAACCTGCTCTGTGCCGCCCGACTACCGGCCCGGCATTGCCGAACAAATCTTTGCCCGCATCTGGGCCTTGTGGGGTTTGCTCACGTTTATCCTCACCTTTCTCCTCATCTTCCTGCCTTCCATGCTCTCGTGGCTGATGCCTGAGAAAAAAGGCCAGACCTATTTCATCGCGGTGTCGCGTCTTTGGATGAACGTTTGGCTGGCCCTGATTGCCTGCCCGGTGCGGATCCGCGGGCGGGAGCATTTCAGCAAGGGCCGGCAGTACATTGTGGTGTTCAACCACAATGCCCTGCTCGATGTGCCGCTTTCCGCCCCCTACGTGCCCGGCGCCAATAAAACCATTGCCAAATCTTCCTTTGCCAAAGTGCCCGTTTTTGGCTGGTTTTACAGCCGGGGATCAGTGCTGGTAGACCGGAATAATGAAAGCAGCCGCCGGCGCAGTTATGAAAAAATGAAAGCGGTGCTGGCTGCCGGCATCCACATGTGCCTCTACCCGGAGGGTACCCGGAACCGCAGCGCCGAACCCCTGAAACCCTTTTACGACGGCGCTTTTAAACTGGCCGTGGAAACCGGCACCGATGTGATTCCCTGCATCATTACGGGTACCCGGAAAGCGATGCCGGCCAGTCGTTTCTTTTACCTGCTGCCCACCCGGCTCACCATGCAGTTTCTGCCCCCGGCTTCCGTTCAGGGACAAACGCATACGGCATTGAAGGACCTGGTTTTCAATCAGATGAAGGAAGCTTATTGCCAGGCCGTTCAGCAACACCCCCGCTGAGCCGGAACAAACAACCGGGGCATTTGGGCATAAATATGTATTTTTGACACAATAATGCCGTCGCGCAGGCTACCGAAGCGGTGCATTTCACCCGTATACAGCCGGGGTGTCGCGCTTTACGGCAACGGGTTGATTTCAAAATTCTGAAAGATGAAAAAAGTTACCAAAATAGGGGTGCTCACTTCCGGGGGCGACTCGCCGGGTATGAATGCCTGCGTGCGTGCGGTGGTGCGTACAGGATTGTATCACGGGCTGGAAGTGTATGGCATCATGCGCGGCTACGCCGGGATGGTGGAGAACGATATTTTTAAGATGGAGAGCCGCAGCGTGGCCAATATCATCCAGCGTGGCGGAACCGTACTGAAGACCTCCCGGTCAAAGGAATTCACTACCCCCGAAGGCCGGCTCAAAGCCTATAACAACCTTAAAAAGCATGGCATCAACGGCCTGGTGATCATCGGCGGGGATGGCAGCTTCAGGGGCGCCCAGATTTTCAGCAACGAACACGATATCCCCTGTGTGGGGCTGCCGGGTACCATTGATAAGGATATTGCCGGCACCGACTTTACCATCGGGTTTGATACCGCGGTGAACACGGCGGTGTCAGCCATCGATAAAATCCGCGATACGGCCGATGCACACGATCGCCTCTTCATCATTGAAGTGATGGGGCGCGATGCCGGTTATATTGCCCTGCACAGCGGCATTGCCACCGGCGCAGAGCACATCCTGATCCCCGAAAAGAAAACCGATATTGAAGATATCGTGAAGCAGCTGGCTGAGAAAGAGCGCCGCAAGAAACTGATGAACATTATCGTGGTGGCTGAGGGAGATGATTTTGGCGGGGGAGAGGAAGTGGCCCGTTTTATCCGGGAAAAACTGCCCCAGCTGGAAGTGCGGGTGAGTATTCTCGGCCATATCCAGCGGGGCGGATCGCCCAGTTGTTTCGACCGCCTGATTGCCAGCCGCATGGGGTATTCGGCAGTGGAATGCCTCCTGCAGGGACGCCACAACGTGTTTGTCGGCATTGTCAACAACCGCATGCACTACATGCCCCTGAATGAAGCCGTCAAGAAAAAACAGCGGATCAGCGAAGAGTGGATGAAAATCGTGAAAATCCTCGCATCTTAACTGCGGGCCCCTACATTTGTACCGGTATCTGATCAACCTGCCCGGAGCGGCGGCCCTCGCTTCAATTTCTGATTATGAGTAAACACATTGGAAAATACCTGCACCGCCAGATGGATAAGGAGGCGGGCATCCGGCATACCCTCAAGCGCACCAAGATTGTGGCGACGGTGGGTCCGGCCTGCTCAACCTATGAAAAACTGCTTGAACTGGTGAAAGCCGGCGTGAATTGTTTCCGCCTGAACTTTTCACATGGTACGCACGAAGACAAGAAAATCATCATCGACTATATCCGTGAACTGAATCAGAAGGAACCCTACAATATTGCCATTCTCGGCGACCTGCAGGGCCCCAAACTCCGGGTGGGCGACCTGGAGAATGGCCGGCTGGAACTGAAGGAAGGCCAGGAACTGATCTTCACCACCGAGCGGATGACGGGCAATGCCGAAAGGGTATTTGTGTCTTATCCCAACCTCACCAAGGATGTAAAACCGGGTGAACGTATTTTCCTGGACGACGGCAAGATGGAAGTGAAGGTGGTGGAAATCCTGAATGACCGGGAGCTGAAAATTTCGGTGACCCTGGGCGGCACCCTGCTGCCCAAGAAAGGCGTGAACCTGCCCGACTCGGCACTCACCATGCCCTCGCTCACGGAAAAGGATATTGCTGACCTGGAGTTTATCCTGGATCAGAACCTCGACTGGGTGGCGCTTTCGTTTGTGCGCCATACCAGTGATGTCCGTGAACTCAAGCGCCGCATCCGGGAGCGCAACAACAAGATTAAGATCATTTCCAAAATTGAAATGCCGGAGGCCCTGAAAAACCTCCGCGATATCATCATTGAAAGCGACGGCATCATGGTGGCGCGCGGCGATCTGGGGGTGGAAGTACCCGTGGAGCAGGTGCCCCTGATCCAGAAAGACATCATTTCGAAGTGCATGCACCGCGCCAAGCCGGTGATTGTGGCTACGCAGATGATGGAGAGCATGATGGAACGTACCAAGCCCAACCGGAGTGAAGTAACCGATGTGGCCAATGCCGTGCTGGAAGGCGCCGATGCCGTGATGCTCAGCGGTGAAACAGCCATGGGCGCATATCCGCGCCTGGTAGTGGAAACCATGAGCCGCATCATCCAGGAGGTGGAGAATACGCTCTACAATTATGACCGTGACGATATGCTCACGCCCCAGGCTCATTCCCCCTCCCTGCTGAGCGATGCCCTGTGTTACAGTGCCTGTCAGCTGGCAAGGGATGTGCATGCCAATGCCCTCGTGGGCATGACGCAGAGCGGGTACACCGCGTTCATGCTGAGCAGTTACCGACCCAAGGTACCCCTCTTCGTTTTCAGCAAGGAGCGCACCCTCATTAACCAGCTCAGCTTAAGCTGGGGGGTAAGGGCTTTCTATTATGCCGAAGAGGAAAGCCTGGATGATATCTTTTTTGATCAGATCAGCATCCTCAAGGAACGCGGATTTCTGAAAAGCGGGGACGTAGTGGTGAATACCGGCAGTACGCCGGTGGCCCTGCACCTGCCCACCAACGTGATTAAGGTTACCAAGGTGGAATGACAATTCCATGACTTTTGTCCCGGAAAAGTTGGCCTCCACAGCCAACTTTTTCTTTTTGCGTAAGCCGTTTTCCCGATTGCTGCGGGCGCATTGGGGCGGCTGGTTGAATTTTGCCTCCGAAATCAAAATCAACCCGTCCTTCTTCATGAACAAAATACTCCCCGTAGCCGCCCTGGTTTTCACTTCAGCATCTGTTTTCAGCCAGGCGCGCAACAATCAGCCCGATACCGCCTCGCCCGATTTTAACCAGCCCCGTTATCTGCCCTCAGTCACCATTGTGGGCCGCAACAGCAAAACCGATATCCACCAGCTGCCCGAAATTGTAGGCACGGCCATTTATGCCGGCAAGAAAAATTCCCTGATTGTGATGGACAACGTGCAGGGGAATGTGGTTACCAACACCATGCGGCAGGTGATGGCCAAGGTGCCGGGCATCCATGTTTGGGAAAGCGACGGCAGCGGCATCCAGATCGGCGTAGCGGCCCGTGGGCTGAGTCCGAACCGCAGCTGGGAATTCAACGTGCGGCAGAATGGGTATGATATTTCCGCTGACCCCTACGGTTATCCTGAAGCGTACTATAATCCCCAGCTGCAGGCAGTGCAGCGGATTGAGGTGGTGCGGGGGCAGGGCTCCCTGCAGTATGGTCCGCAGTTTGGCGGCATGGTCAACTATATCCTGCGTAATGGCAGTGAGGTGAACCGTCCCTTCCAGTTCGAAACCCAGCAAACCGTAGGCAGTTTTGGTCTATTCAATACTTACAATGCCATTGGCGGCGAAAACAAGCGTTCCCATTATTATGCATTCTTCGATCACCGCAATGCCGGGGGCTGGCGGCAGAACAGCCGGTACTATACCAACAATGCTTTTGCCACCTACACGTTCCGCTTCACCCCCCGGCTTTCAGTTACTGCTGAAGTGATGCATTCTGCCATCCGCAGCCAGCAGCCCGGGGGCCTCACCGATGCCCAGTTCAAGGAAGATGCCCGCCAGAGTTTCAGGGCCCGCAACTGGTTTGATGTAAAATGGACCACCCTGGCACTGATCACCAACTATGAAATCAGCGAACATGCACGGTTGAATGTAAAACTGTTTTCGATGGCGGGTAACCGCAACAGTGAGGGGTACATCCGTTCCATCACCATCGCCGATTCCATCAACGCTTCCCTCCTCAATTACAATCCGCGGTTGCTGGATGTGGATCAGTACCGGAATTACGGCATGGAAACCCGTTACCTCACCGATTATCAACTGGGTAAAATCAGCAGTACATTTTCCGGAGGCTTGAGGCTGTACAGCGGCACCACCCGCCGGTACCGCGATGGCATCACCAATTCGGGCAGTGAGTACTCCGGCTCCGCTTTCAGCGGCGTATGGCCCCGCGACATCCGCTACCGTTCAGCGAATGTGGCCCTCTTTGCCGAAAATATATTCAGGCTGAATAAGCTGGCCCTTGTTCCCGGCATCCGTTATGAATATGTTGCCGGCGAAGCCAACGGCCGCAATGGTTTCAGCAGCACGGGCAGCCCCATTCTGCTGCAGAACCAGCGCCGCAGCCGGGGTTTCATCCTGGCGGGCATCGGCGCCGAGTATCATGTAAGCGCCAAAACCGAAATTTATGCCAACTATACACAGGCCTACCGGCCCATTCAGTTTGCCGATCTTACCGCACCGCCCACAACGGATGAAATTGATCCCAACCTCGCTGATTCCAAAGGCTACAACATCGATCTGGGCTACCGGGGCAAGGTGATGAATTATTTGTTCTTCGACGTCAGCGGTTATTACCTGCGTTACAACAACCGGGTGGGCAGCCTTACCCAGCAGCGCCAGGACGGCAGCTTTTATAACTACCGCACCAATGTGGGCAGCAGCCGCAGCCTGGGTGTGGAGGCGCTGGCAGAAATCAGTTTTATCAAGGCTTTTGCCCGGCACATCAAGGACCTGGACTTCACTGCTTTTGCATCTTACAGCTACACGAATGCAGAGTATGATAACCTGAAAGTGGTGGTGAAGAGCGGCAACGACCTGGTGGAAAGCAACCTGAAGCACAAAAAGGTGGAGAACGCGCCGGCGCATATCCTCCGCTCCGGCATCACCTGGACCCTAAAAGGTTTCAGCCTTACTCCGCAGATGAGCTATGTGAGCAGCACCTATTCAGATGCCAACAATACGGAGGCCCCTTCCGCCAATGCCCAGGTGGGCCTGATTCCTGCCTACACTGTGTTTGACCTCACGGCCACTTACCGCTGGAAGCAGTTTAACGTGAAAGCCGGGGTCAATAACCTGGGGAATACAATGTACTTTACCCGTCGCGCCGGCGGCTATCCCGGTCCGGGCCTGCTGCCCTCCGACGGCAGAAACTTTTTCCTGTCCTTTGGCGTGGTACTCTGACCGCTGCCAGGCGATTCAAAAAAAGACAAACCCTGCATGGTTTGTCTTTTTTATTTTTGGGTCTGCCGCGATCCTGAAGGTCTGCCGGCAATTTAATCAGCAAACATGGCAACAGATATCCGGTGTCCGAAATGCGGACACAGTTTCGATGTGGAGAATGTAATGGCGGCGGAACTGGAAAACCGCTACCGTCAGCAGTTTCAGCAGCAGCAACAGGCGCTTGAAGCGAAGCTTGATGCGGAAAAGCTCCAGCTCCGGCAGCAGCAGCAGGAATTTGACGAGAAAAAGAAAAGGGAAAACGAACTCTTTGCCCAGCGGTTGCAGCAGGAGAAACAGCGGCTGGAAGCCGATCTGCAGGAGCAGCTGCGCCGCACCATTTCCGCTGATTTTGAAAACAAGCTGCGTTTGCTCGAGAACAGCAACCGGGAGCAGGAAGAAAAGCTGAAGGCCGCCCGGCAACAGGAACTGGAGTTTCTGAAGAAGGAACAGGAACTGCGCAACCGGGAGGCCGAGATGGAGATCACCCTGCAGAAAAAACTGCAGCAGGAGCGGGAGCAGCTGGCTGAACAAATCCGCAGGCAGGAGCTGGAGAAAAACCAGTTAAGGGAAACCGAGATGCAGCTGAAGCTTAAAGAAGTGCAGGTGCAGCTTGAGGAGCAGAAAAAGCTGGCCGAGGAAATGCGGCGCCGTGCCGAGCAGGGCAGCATGCAGCGGCAGGGGGAAGTGCAGGAACTGTTGCTGGAGGAAATCCTGCGGGAGCAGTTTCCCTTCGATGCGGTGGAGGAAGTGGGCAAGGGGGTGGAAGGAGCCGACTGCATCCAGCTGGTGCGCAACCATGCGGGCCGGGAATGCGGAAAAATCATTTATGAAAGCAAGCGCACCAAACACTGGAGCAACGGCTGGGTCGAAAAGCTGAAAGCGGATATGCGTACCCGTGGCGCCGACGTGGCCATCCTGGTTACGCAGGTATTTCCGAAGGATATGGAAAAATTCGGGGAGCGCGACGGGATCTGGATCTGCGGGTTTGCCGAAGTGGGCAGCGTGGCGGCCCTCCTGCGCAGCAGCATCATCCGGGTGAGCGAGGCCGTGAAGAGCCAGGAAAACAAGGGCGATAAAATGCAGATGCTCTATGATTACCTCACCGGTAATGAGTTCAGGGGGCAGATGGAGTCGATCGTGGAAGGATTTATCGCGCTGCGCAACGGCATCAGCCGTGAACGGGTGCAGATGGAGAAAATCTGGAAGGAAAGGGAGAAGCAGCTGGAAAAGGTGCTCCTGAATACCAGCGGCCTCTATGGATCGGTGAAGGGGATTGCGGGCGCTTCGGTAACGGATATCCCGCTGCTGGATGGCGACAGCAGCCTGCCGCCCACGCCGGATGCCTGACCAGCATACCCGTTACTGTGCGTCCAGCTCAGGCATTGCTGCCCGAAGAGCAGAAAATGCACCTCCAGCTCAACAGGATGATTGCGGCTGATCCGGCAGTGTACCGTTCCCTGGTCATTTTTCCAGTGCAGGTCCAGCAGGTTCAGGTGTGCCGGGAAATCCAGTTCGCCCTCCCCATACCATTTGTACAGGGTTTCTTTTACACTCCAGGCCAGCGTAAGCAGGGGCGTGATGCCCGCAGTGCCGGCAGCAGCCATTTGTTCCAGCATGCTGCATTCTGCCGCTGAGAGGAACTTGTGTTTCACCCGGTGCACCCTTTCGGAGATGGTTTCCACATCTACGCCTACACGAAACTGCGGGCTCACCATTACGGCGGCATAATCGCCGCAGTGCGAAATGCTGAAGTGGTAGGCTTCATTTTCCAGGTAGGGTTTGCGGGTGGAGGCGATCCGGATCAGGTCGTAGGGAAAATCCGGATACAGTTCCCGCAGGAGATAACGGCCGGCGAGGTGCTGCAGTCTTTTGTGGGGATGGGTGATGCTGCGCTGCAGGGGCACTCCCTCCAGGAAAAAGGATTCCGGTTCCGCGATGTGCCAGAGGCCGAGGCGGGTGAAGGGGTTAATATTTTGTTGATAAACCAGTGGCATAAGCGGGCGGGCTCCAGCTGCAATTTCAGCTAAAATGCACAAATTAGCACGCCCTTGCGGCAGTTCATCCGATAAATTCCGTTTATGATACTCAGCGACAGCAGGATACTGGAAGAAATGGAGCGTGGCACCATCATCATCCGGCCTTACGACCGGGAATGCCTGGGAAGCAACAGCTATGATGTACACCTGGGTAAATACCTGGCCACCTATACCGACCAGGTACTGGATGCCCGCAAGCACAATACAATCCGTCATTTTGAAATTCCCCCGGAGGGGTATGTGCTGCAGCCGCAGGTTTTTTACCTGGGTGTTACCGAAGAATACACCGAAACGCATGCGCATGTGCCCTTCCTGGAAGGCAAATCATCTACGGGGCGCCTGGGGATTGATATCCACGCCACAGCCGGCAAGGGCGATGTGGGGTTCTGTGGTCACTGGACGCTGGAGATATCCGTAAAACAACCGGTGAGGGTATATGCCGGTATGCCCGTTGGGCAGCTGATCTATTTTCCGGTGGAGGGCACCATCGAGGTGAGTTACAGCCAGAAGAAAAATGCCAAGTACAGCGGTCAGATCAACCGTCCTGTAGAAAGTATGATGTGGAAGAATCAGTTCTGATTCCTTTCATGCCTGGCCTGCGGTAACGGCCGGGTTGCCGCTTCCGGCTCAATCATCCTGCAGCCAGTCATCCAGCAAAGGCCTGGCGCCGGTCCATTCCTGTACCACATAATTCAGGTGTCCCTGCAGCGCAGCATGGAATGCGCCATCGCTGAATCCGCTGTCAAGCGACTGGCAGGCCGGCTCCAGCTGGGGCAGTCCGGCGATCACCATCAATGATTTAAGGGTGTGGGCAGCGCTCCGCACTTCCTGTGCATCCTGCTGCTGCCAGGCCGATCTCAGGCGCTGGAGGTTCACTTCAATATCGCTGATTGCACTGCTCAGTAGCATTTTTTCAAACTGCGGATCTCCGCCGGATACGGTGTGGAGATAGGAGAGGTTGATGCTGGTTTTTCTGATCGTTTCCATATATGTTAAGGGGCTGCGTAATTTACTGGGTGATGGAGTCCGGAGATCCTGCCGGGGTGGTTTGATCGGGTTGCCGGATGGCTTCCAGGATTGCCGTGAACAGGGCTTCGGGTTTAAAAGGTTTTGATACGTAACCGTTCATGCCGGCATTGTAGCAACGCTGCATTTCGCCGTACAGGGAGTGCGCCGTCATGGCCACAACCGGTACCTGCGAGCAGGGGCCATCCATGGCCCGTATCTGCTCGGTGGCACTGATGCCGTTAAGCACCGGCATCTGGATGTCCATGAGGATGACGTCGTAGGATGCCTGGCGGAGTTGCTCAATGGCTTCCATGCCGTTGTTGACATGGGTAACTGTAAAGCCTGCGTTTTCCAGCACCTGGCGGGCCAGCATGGCATTCACGGCATTGTCTTCAGCCAGCAGTACATTCACTGTGGTGCCGGGTTCCAGCTTGAAGCGCCTGGTCTGCACCGAAGGGGTTGCCGGAGCCGTGCTGTCGGCCGATTCCTGCCGGTTGAAGGGCAGGATAAAATGGAAACTCGTTCCCTTGCCGGGGGTACTTTCCATTTTGAGCGTACCGCCGTGCATATCCACAATGCCTTTGGCAATATTGAGTCCCAGCCCGGTGCCGCCATAGAGTCGTTCTGTATCGGTATTGGCCTGGGTAAACCTTTCAAAGATGGCCTCCTGTTTCTCTGCCGGAACACCAATGCCCGTATCCTTTACCGTGAAAGCGATATGGTGCTTGTTCTCATCCGGTCCCTTTACCAGCCGGGCACTCACTTCCACATATCCCTCGTCGGTGAATTTTACCGCATTGCCCACGAGGTTCAGGAGGATCTGCGAAAGCCGCAGCGGATCGCCCATCAGGGTGGCCGGTATCTGTTCATCGGTGTGGCAGCGGAGTTCCAGTCCTTTCGGTTTGGCTTTGGCTTCCACGATTCTCAGCGCATCCCGTACGATCTGCTGTACATCCATGGGCTCTGATTTCAGTGCCAGGCTGCCGGCTTCCATCCGGGAAAGATCGAGGATGTTGTTGATCAGGGAAAGCAGGTTCTGGGATGCCGTGCGGATGATACCCACATATTCATCCTGTTCATGGTTCAGGTGGGTGTCGGAGAGGAGGTCGGTGAAACCAATCACCGCATTCAGCGGCGTTCTGATTTCGTGACTCATGTTGGCGATGAACTGATCCTTGATCCGCAGCGAACGCTCCACCATTTCATTGGCGGCGATCAGGTCGGTTTCCACCTGGTACCGGGCGGTGATGTCCATGCCGATGCCCAGGATGTATTTTTTGCCTTTCCGGTCTTTAAAACATTTTTTGATCACATTGAACCACACGATGCTGTTCTCCCCGTTTTCGTTGGCCGGCATGCTGCCTTCCAGGCGGATCATCTCCCCGTCTTCCAGCTCAAGCATGGAGTGATAATCCCCGAGGAAGATGTCATTTTCTCCTTTGCTCAGCACGGCCGCCGACAGCCTGGATTTGCCATTGCAGTGATAGTACTGGCTGAAGGTTTTATTGTGCAGCACCAGCTGCAGCTGGTCGTTCATCACAAAGATGATGTTGGGGCTGTTCTCAATGATCTGGTTGATGAACTGCTGCTGTCTTTCAATCTGGTTCTGTGCCCGCACGGTTTCCGTGATGTCGATGGCGCTGGCAATGATGTAGGGCTTGCCGTCCTTATTATCGTACAGGGCATTCTGGTACAGCCAGGCCCGCTTGCTGCCGTCTTTCCGGATGATCTGGAATGACCCGGAGGCATTTTTATTTTTCGCAAGCTCAGAAAGGTAGTTGCCAAAGAAGTTTCTGAATTCGGGTGCGATCAGTTTGATGAGGCTGGTGCCGATGAGTTCGTTGCGGGTAAACCCGGTATGCTTTTCCGTGGCAGGGTTCACATCCAGGATGATGCCTTCGGTGTCGTGCAGGCAGATCACGGTTTGTGCATTGTTGAACACGGCTGCCTTTTCTTCTTCGCTTTTCCGCAGAGCCAGTTCAAAATTTTTGCGCTGGGTGATGTCTTTCACCGTGCCCACATAGCCGGTGACTTCGCCCGCTGCATTCATCCGCGGAGCAATGTTCGAAATCATGTGCCTGACTTCGCCGTCGATCAAGTAGCGGTATTCAATTTCATGGGTTTCACCATGCGGGGAGGCAGCGATGCGTTCGTGCATCAGGTTCAGGTCGTCGGGATGAATCCGGCTGAACAGTTCATCGAGGGTAACGTTGGCCTGCAGGGGAATATGATAAATGGTGCGCAGTTCCTTGGAGAGGTAAAGCGCACGGGTGTTGACATCCACCTCCCAGGCGCCAACCTGTGCGATTTCAATGGCCTGTTCCAGTTTTTGTTTGTTGGCCAGCAACAGCTGTTCCAGTTCTTTCCTTTCGGAAATTTCATCCTCCAGGTCCATTTCCTTTTCTTTCCGCATGGTGATATCGGTTTCGATGGAAATGTAGTGGGTGATGTCGCCGATATCGTTGTGGATGGGCTTTACACTGATCATGGCCCAGTAGGGGCTGCCGTCTTTCTTGTAATGAATCATTTCCTCCACCACCGCTTCGCCCTTGAACATGTTGAGCCGGATGTTGCTGAGGGTTTCCGCCTGGCTTTCGGGGCCGATGAGGAAACTGTCGGGTTTGCGGCCGATCACTTCCTCCAGGCTGTAGCCCGTGATGGCACTGAATCCTTCATTGGTCCAGAGTATACAGCCGGTATTGTCAGAAATAATCACCGCCTCATTGATCTGGGCCACCACTTTGCCGAGGAGCTTCAGCTGCTTGTCGGCCATAGAGCTCAGCATCTGTTCATGTGACAGGGTATGACTGATCTGCCGGTTGAAGGCCAGCAACTGCTGCCAGCGGATGCCGATAAAGCAAAACAGCAGTCCCAGGATCAGCGGAGACAGCATGATGATTGAGAAATCAGGGGAATAGTCAAAGATGTGAAACCAGGGCCCGTTGAACCCGTGCTGCCGGTTGAGCAGGTAGGCATTCACCACCAGCATCAGGCCCAGCAGGATGCCCGCACCGGTGTATTTTAAAACCCCTTTGTAACTGTAATTTTTCATGTTGGCCTGGTACCTCCTGCCCTATGGCAGGATCTTGCTGCAATACCGGGGATACCCCTTGGGTAATCTCCCCCTGCTTCACAGCCGGTTGGTGTTCATATGATTGTCCTGTACCCTAAAACGCAGGAATCCGCTAAAAATTGTGTTGACTTCAGGTTTACACCTAATGCGTAACCCGTTGAAACTAAAAGGAGAGCAGGGGATGTGGACAAGTCTTTGTGCCGAAGGCGTCCTCACCGAGCGGTGAGCGGCAGAATGGTTATTTCCAGGAGCCTTTGAAGGTTTGGATGAAATCCGGGTATTTTTGACTGGCCCAGGCGCCCTCGCCGAAATATTTTACCGGGGCTTCCAGTTCAGCAGGTTTCAGGTAGCCGGCCAGCGGAGCAGGCTGGGCATCGAGCCGGGAGAAAAAAACGGTGGAAGGATAACTCATCTGGCCATAGAGCATCCAGATGGCCAGGTCATTGGTTTTGTATGGCTTATTGTACGCATAGGTTTTGCCGTTCCACACAAAATCAGTTTTCGACTCGGCATCCAGTTTAACGGGGTAGAAATGTGCGTTGATGTAGTCGGCCACGGCCGGATTGCTGTAGGTTTCCCGGTCCATTACCTTGCACCATCCGCACCAGCCGGTATACACATCCACCAGGATGGGTTTGGGTTCGCGTGCGTAGGCGGTGTGCATTTCTTCCAGCGTCAGCCAGTTTACTTTGGACTTTGCGGCCGGTTGATGCCCCGACATTGTTGTCAGGAGCAGGAGGCTGAGGAGGAGGGAGGCAACTTTTTGCATGCGGGTTTGTTGAGTAACTTAGTTTTGCGGATTGATCACCAAACGGTTAGTGAATGCATAAAATTGTTGTGGCGGTTACCGGTGCCAGCGGTTCCCTGTATGCCCGTGTTTTACTGGACAAATTGTTTGCCATCCGTGAGCAGTGGCAGGAACTTTCCATTGTTTTAACAGAAAATGCCCGCACGGTATGGGCCACTGAACTCGGCAACCACGAATATAGCCAATATGCTGCCCGGTACTTCAGCCAGCAGGATTTTCATGCGCCTTTTGCTTCCGGATCAGGCCGGTACAACACGATGATCATCATCCCCTGCAGTATGGGCACGCTGGGCCGCATTGCCACCGGTATCAGCAACGACCTCATTACCCGTGCTGCCGATGTAATGCTGAAAGAACGGCGCAAACTGATTTGTGTGGTGCGGGAAACCCCCTATAGCCTGGTGCATATCCGCAACATGGAAGCGGTAACCCTGGCGGGCGGCATCATTTGCCCGGCTACCCCCTCTTTTTACAGCCGTCCGCAAACGCCGGAGGCCATTGCCGCTACGGTAGTGGACCGGGTGATTGACCTGGCCGGCCTCGATAGCCCCACCTTCCGCTGGGGGCATGATCAGGACTGAGCCGCTGCGGTAAATTCCTGCAGGAGTTCCGGTATCCGGACAGGAGCATCCGTGATCTGCAGCAGTTTTTCAATCACCTCTTCCACGATCGCATCCGGGCAGCTGGCGCCGCTGGTGATCAGGATCCGGACCGGTTGCCTGGCGGGCAGAAAGCTCAGGCAATGCTCTTCGGTTTTGGTGCGGAAGTGATACCGCAGGATTTCGTTGCCGGAAATAATTTTATCAGCCGAATTGATGAAATAAGTAGGCAGTTTTTCTTCACAAAGTTCCACAAGGTGCGAGGTGTTGCTGCTGTTGTAGCCACCCACCACCACGGCCAGGTCGGCGGGCGTTTGCAGCATCCCCTGCACGGCCGTTTGATTGTCATTCGTGGCATAACACAGCGTGTCGCGGGTATCCGCAAAACGTTCATGGATATCCGCATCCGTGAGGCCATAATGCTGCATCATCACCTGCTTCAGGTAATCAGCGATCTCCTGGGTGTCGCTGGCCAGCATGGTGGTTTGATTGACCACGCCGATGCGCTGCAGGTCCTTTGCCGCGTCAAAGCCTGCTGAATACTGGTTGGCAAACTGTTCATAGAATTTTCCGGCGGGCAGCTCCCCGGTGATGAAACGGGCCAGTTCCCGGGCTTCGTTCAGGTCGTTGACCACCACGGTGGGTGTAAGCGCGGCTGCATGAGAAAAGGTGGCGCGGGTTTCTTCATGCCGCGGTTTGCCGTGCACCACGATGCTGTACTGCCGTTCGGCAATCTGCTGGCTGCGGTTCCACACCTTCTCCACGAAGGGGCAGGTGGTATTGTATTTTTCTGTACGGATGCCGATTTGGTTCAGTTTTTCCTCGATGGCCAGCGTGGTGCCGAAGGCGGGGATGATCACAATATCATCTGCCGTGAGGTTACTCAGCGGAATCTTTTCATTGCCATACGTGTCCTGCAGAAACTGCACGCCTCTATCCTCCAGGTCTTTGTTCACGCGGGGGTTGTGGATCATTTCACTGAGAAGGTAGATGTGCTTTCCGGGATTTTCATCCACCGTGCGGAAGGCAATGTCAATCGCGTTCTCCACCCCGTAGCAGAATCCGAAGTGCCGGGCCAGATAAATCTCCACGCTGCCAAAATTGAGGCAGGTGGGGCTGAAGTCCTTTTTCATCTTATCGGCCTCCCTGCGGCGCTTTTTCACTGCACTGATCAGCGGGCTGCGGTAGATGAGCGGAACGTTGAATTGTTTCATACACACAATTGAAGGGCAAAGATACGGCATCGGGATGCCGGGGCCCGTTTTTGGATTTATCATGCTACATTTGAGCAACCGAAATGGTTTGTTATGAAGAAATTTTTCTGGTTACTGCCCTTAATGCTCAACGGCCTGGTGCTGCCGGCACAGGTGAGGCGCAACAGTAAAACAACGGTTAAAAAAACAGTGAACAGCCCGGTTATGGCTGCAAAGGCCTCCGGAAAAGAAAAATCCACTCAAAATTCTGCAGCGAAGATGAACAGGTATGCGCCCGCCGGCTGGATCAGCCAGACTGATGTGTATGAAGTAAATGTACGGCAGTACACATCTGAAGGCACATTCAGGGCCTTCATGAAGGAGATGCCCAGGCTCAGGGAGATGGGCGTGTCCACCCTCTGGTTCATGCCGGTAACCCCCATTGCCCAGAAGAACAAAAAGGGCACCATGGGGAGTCCCTATGCTTGTAGTGATTATACCAGCATCAGTCCTGAACTGGGCACCCTCAGCGATTTCAAGGAACTGGTGGCCCGGGCCCATCAGATGGGCTTTAAGGTGATCATCGACTGGGTGGCCAACCACACAGGTTGGGATCATGTGTGGACGAAAACGCATCCCGAATATTATGAGAAAGACAGTGCCACCAACGATTTCAAGGTGGCCAGCGGCATGGATGACATCATCGAACTGGATTACCGCAAGCCGGCCCTGCGCCGCGCCATGATCGACGCGATGAAATTCTGGGTACGGGAATGCGATATCGACGGATTCCGCTGCGACCTGGCGTTTTGGGTTGAGCTGGACTTCTGGAAGGAAGCCCGCAAGGAACTGGATGTCGTGAAAAAACTTTTCTGGCTGGCCGAATGCGATGGTATTGATCACCGCGATTACCTGCAGGTGTTTGATGCCGCTTATTCCTGGACCTGGATGCATAAAACCCTGGCCTTTTACAAGGAGGGGAGTGGGGATGTGCAGCCCCTCCGGGATCTGCTGATGCAGTACGACACGGTGGCGGCTCCCGATAAAACCCGCCTCTGGTTCACCACCAACCATGATGAAAACAGCTGGAACGGTACGGAGTATGAAAAATACGGGGAAGCGGCCCGCGCGCTGGCCGTGCACAGTTTCACCTGGCCGGGGATTCCGCTTATTTACAGCGGCCAGGAACTGCCCAATCACAAAAGGCTTGAATTTTTTGAAAAAGACCCCATTCAATGGGACGGCCAATACCGGATGGCTGGTTTTTATGCCACCCTGCTGGCGCTCCGCAAAAGCAATCCTGCCCTCCGCTCCGGCGATCCTGAGGCATCGGTACAGTGGATCCCCACTGATCATGCCCCTTCACTCCTGGCATACCGCAGAAAAAAGGGGAACCGCGAAGTGCTGGTGTTCCTGAACCTGGGTAAGGCCGATCTGCAGGTGCAGGTAAAAGATGATGCCGTTACGGGTTCATACAATAATATTTTTACCGGTGAAGCCCACTCATTTACAGGAGCGAAACTGCTGGATATCCCTGCCTGGGGTTTTGCAGTTTTTGAAAGATAAACGGTCCATCGCCCGCCTTGCCGCCCGCAGCCTTTGCAGCGGGCTGCTGCTTATATCCGGTTTTATGCATACCGCAGTTGCCCAGCATCAACAGGAAAACTGGCCGGTTTACCGCGGCAACGACCTGGGCGTGCTGTACACCCCTGCCTCCACGCGGTTCCGCATCTGGTCGCCCCGTGCCGAAGCAGTGCAGTTGCTGCTGTACCGCGAGGGTGCCGGCGGGCAGCCCTATGCGGTACATGGGCTGAAAAAATCAGCCGCCGGCACCTGGCTGCTGGTATTGCCCGGTGATTACCGGGGCAGCTTCTATTGTTTTCAGGCTATGCATGGGGGTAAGTGGAGTGCCGAAGTGCCGGATCCGGGCGTTAAGGCTACGGGCATCAATGGACTCCGCGGCGCCATCATCAACTGGAAGGAAACAGATCCACCCGGCTGGCCGTATGACCGCAGCCCCCGGTACAGTGCCCGCCATGCCGCTACGGATGCGGTGATCTATGAACTGCACCTCCGCGATGCCAGCATCCATCCTGCATCAGGCATCCGGCAGAAAGGCGGCTACATGGGCCTCACGGAATTGCACACCCGCTCTCCGCAGGGCAACTTTACCGGGTTGTCGCATATTAGGGAGCTGGGGGTAACCCATGTGCATCTCCTGCCTTTTTTTGATTACCGCGCGGTGGATGAGGCCAGGCCCGAGGACAATCGCTACAACTGGGGCTATGACCCCCTCCATTACAATACGCCGGAAGGCAGCTACAGTGCTGATCCTGCGCAACCGGTTGTGCGTATCCGTGAGTTAAAGACCATGATTGCCGCTTTTCACCGCCAGCGCCTGGGGGTGGTGATGGATGTGGTATACAACCATGTTGCGAACGCAGCCGCCTCCTCATTTGAACAGCTCGTTCCCGGCTATTATTTCAGGCGAAAGGCTGATGGCCGGCTTTCGGATGCCACGGCCTGCGGCAATGAAACCGCCAGCGAACAGCCCATGATGAGGCGGTTCATCCTGGAGAGCCTGCTCTTCTGGGCGCGGGAATACCACCTCGACGGCTTCCGCTTCGACCTGATGGGCGTGCATGATATCACCACCATGCGCCAGGCGGCTGCCCGGCTTCGGGCCTTCAAGCCTGATCTGTTACTGTATGGCGAGGGCTGGACGGCCGGTCCCTCCACCCTCCCGGAAAGCCAGCGGGCCCTCAAGCAGGCGGTGAGCCGGCTGGGCGGGATCGCCGTTTTTGGAGATGAGCTGCGCGACGGGATCAAGGGAAGTGTGTTTGATGAGCACGACCGGGGTTTTGTGAGCGGCAAGGCCGGCACAGAAGCCAGTATCCGCTTCGGGGTAACGGCCGCCTGCCCGCATCCGCAGGTGAACTACCGGCTGGTGAATTATTCGCAGCATCCTTATGCCTCCGCCCCCGGACAACTGGTGAGTTACGCCGAATGTCATGACAACCATGCCCTGTACGATAAACTGCAGCTCAGTAATCCGCAGTGTTCCCCCGATGAGTGGGAAAGTATGCATCGCCTGGCGCTCACCATTGTGCTCACGGCGCAGGGTATCCCCTTTTTGCATGCGGGTACGGAGATGCTGCGCAGCAAACAGGGGGTGGAGAACTCCTATCAGTCGCCCGACAGCATCAATGCCATAGACTGGAATGAAAAAAGCAGGCACCTGCCTTTGTTCAGGTACCTGCAGGCACTGATCAGGATGCGTAAAGCGCATCCAGCCTTCCGCATGACCACCGCCCGGCAGGTGAGCCGTTACCTGCGGTTTGATGACCAGGCGCCCGCCGGAACCGTGGTGTATACCCTAAACGGAGCCGCGGTGGGAGATGCGTGGAAGAAAATCCGGGTGGTTTATAACGGTAATGCCGACACGAAAGAGATTGCCCTGCCACCGGGCCGCTGGAAGCCGGCGCCGCTTCCCGGCGGACTGAAGGAGGTGCAACGCGGCGCGGTGGCGGTGCCCGGTCGTACAGCGGTGATCCTGTACCAGGATTGACGGGCAGGGCATAAAAAAGCGGTTCATTGCAGAACCGCCTTTTTATGTTTATGTTGTTGCGCCTGTTTATTTCAGTTCTTTCTGCAGGTCGAGATTCATTTTCACATAATCGTCGTTATTGGCTTCCTTGGCCAGGGTAAGCGACTGCTGCGAAGAGGCGAGGGCGCCTGTTTTATCACCCATTTCCTTCTGGATACGGGCTTTGTAGAGCCACATCCAGAACGCTTTGGGGTTGGCTTCTACCGCTTTGCTGATGTTCTCCAGCGCCTTGGGCAGGTTTTTGTCGTATTCATTGTAAAACTGAGCAGCCTGCCAGTAGGGCTTTTTCTCACCGGCCAGCGCGGATTCGATCTGGCTGCGGAGTTTTTCGCGGATATCGGCCGTGATGTGCACAGATACGGCTGTTTTTTCCCATTTGATTTCCAGGTCGCAATTGTCGGCTTTCAGGTTGGTGAATTCCATCGTAAACGTTTCGATGGCAT
>JAYRPG010000046.1:0-6709 GCA_041911275.1 Ferruginibacter sp.
AGCCCATTGCATCCCGCGCGGCTTCGGCCGGTACAACCACCTGAAAAACCAGCGAAAAACCGATGAACATATATCAACCCGGTTTAATGGAAAATTTTTAATTTT
The DNA here is from genome assembly GCA_041911275.1 of Ferruginibacter sp. Classification (GTDB taxonomy): domain Bacteria; phylum Bacteroidota; class Bacteroidia; order Chitinophagales; family Chitinophagaceae; genus Ferruginibacter. The sequence goes on from JAYRPG010000046.1 coordinate 106, forward strand.
ATTTAATTTAAAATAACTATTATAATAATTTAATAACCATATTTTTATAACTTTTGTAACACAAATATCATCCGAAACGAGCGAAGTACCCCAAAAACCGGCTAATAAGCAGGAAGTAGTTAAAATATTATGCTATATTAATAACATATAGACTATTTTAAATAATTAATAATCAAATTATAAATAATAAATAACACAGCTAAATAAATAAGCAATGGCTTGTAAAGGGTAATCCAGGCTGCTGCCAGGGTTAAATGCTAAATGCATTAGCGGGGAAAATGCAGGCCCATAAAGCCTGTCCATCCGGAACTGTTCTAACCGGGGCGGATGCCGGGCAGCCTCCACCCCAGCCCGGCCGGGCCTGCGGGGGCTCCGGGATCAGACTGACAGGTTTTCAGCAAAACAAAACCCCGCCGGAAAGGGCGGGGTGCAAATCCGGTTGACTGAACCGGGCGTTCAGGGCTGGGGATAGTGTCTTTTTTTCTGTGCCCGGTACTTGTCCTGGATTACCTGGCTCAGGGGTTTTCCATACACTTTGCTCTCCACCCAGGAAATGACATCGAGGTAGGCGAAGGTGCGGGTCTGGAAACGGTTCTTTTCGAGCGCCTTGATATTGTCCAGAAAATCCTTCAGTTCGGCCTTCATCTGGTGACGGGTGAGCTGGAAGGATTTCCGCAGGAAACGGAACATCGCCTCCTCCACCACCGTGAGGTTTTCCATCCGGGCCATAAAGCGGTACACCGACCGGGTGAGGGAATCGAGGATTTCGTAGTTGCCCAGTTCGTAATGCGCCATCAGGTGCAGCAGGCGGGCATAACACTGGAGGTCATTCCGCAGGTCAGGGGTTTCGTTGATGATTTTCTGCAGGTAATCAATGGCCACGTCATAGCGGCCGCTGCCGAAGTAGAGGTTGGCGATTTTGTAATTGAACACCAGGATCCGGTGATTATCCAGGTAGAGGGCGAATTCCTGCAGTTTTTGTTCCAGCTCCGGGATCAGGGCCAGCCCTTCTTCGAAGGTGCCCATCATGAAATGCTGGTTGATCATGGCGGCATGGATATAAACAAAGGTCTGAACCCGGTGATTATCATGCTTTTGTGCCAGATCCGTGGCCGCAAATTCCCGGAACTGTCGCAGGGCGATTTCAAAGCCTTCAAAGTTCCGCAGGTCAAAATGGGCATTCAGCAGGTTGTGCAGCCCCTTGATGTAATAACCGGTCTCCACCTTGATCATCAGCGGCTGGGCATGAAAAAGGTCAATCCATTTCTGCGCATACCGGTAATACATGAGAAAATCCTGCCGGATGAACGCATACCAGCAATAACTCTGGTAGAGGTAGAGCCGCTCATAGAAACCGGTTTGCAGGTGCGCATCCGGGGGGAGGTTTTCTTTGAAAAAGGCTTTCACCGCCGTTTCATCCTTTTCGTTCCGGGCATGCCCGTTGCGGATGTAAAAACTGTACAGCTGGAGGGCCAGGTTCGACATCCGCACCACCTTATCCACCCGGGTACTCACTTCCACCGCTTCAGCAGAAAGGAGTCCGGCCCGGTCGGTCATGCTCCGGGTGATGTGCAGGCTCTCGATCTTTTTTTCCCAGGCCAGCACCTGTGTCAGGAAGTTGTACTTGTAATGTTCGCGGGCCGTTTCCCGCAGTTTCTCCAGGATTTTCAGGCTCTGGTGGTAAAGCCCCTTGTTGTACAGAATCCGCGCATAATCCAGCTGTTCGTTCAGCTGCATGTCAATACTGTCGGCGCTTTTGATGATTCTTAAACTGGCCAGCAATTGCTTGTAGAGGTGCACTTTGGCATTGGCCAGCTGGGGTTTGCGGATCGAACTGAGCTTTTTCAGCAGGGCCTGCTCATCGTATTCATTCAGTTTGTCGAGGGCATCAAATAATTCGATGATTTTAAGGTCTTCCTTAGCCGAACTGCGCTTTATAAAGAGTTTAAAATTCCTTTTTTCGGCCTTTTCCAGGGTATGAACCAGCTGAAAAAGGGCGTCGGTAAATCGACTGGGCATCATTAATCGGTTTAGCTGTAATCCAATACAGGCAAGGGTTTTGTCATTTCATTCCTTCGTTAAGCATAATGAAACCCCGCTGAATTTGATTACCAGGTAAAACTGCCGCATCCTATTTTTGTAGTGCAATACGATGCGGCAGTGATTTCATACAGCAAGCAAGCGTTAAAGGCAGGCAATCGTTAAAGTCCGTAATCGTATCACTGATCTCAGATCAGCCTTACTTCGATTCAGTAAGAATTTTCATATGGCAAGCAATCGTTAAAGTCCCCCGGTTTCTACCGGGGGTCCTTTTTTTAAGGTGTTCAAAGTTAATGTAAATTCCGGCATATCTCCCCTCGCCTGCCGCAGATTTTTTCTCCTCCTGTTCCGCTGCTTTCTCCCCGCGCTTTCCCCCAACCTGAGTATGTTTGCAGCCCGGCCGGCAACCTTTCACCCGGCACCCTGTTATAACACATATGGTTGAAGCCTACAATTTCCTGGCCTCCTGGCAACTCTTCCCCGAAAAAGGCAGTTACGAAAAAGGTGACCGTCCCAAATCCGGTACCTGCAGTTTTGAAGCCACCGGCGCCAAAAAAGAACTGCGGATCCGCAGCAGCTGGGTATCCCTCGAAAACCAGGCCTATCAGTTCGAGTATACCTGCACCGCCGATGCCGAACCGCACCCTTCCGGCGATCAGGACCTGGCGGATTCGGTCATGGCCCGCTTTGAGGATGCCCTGCATTTCAGCGTTGCGTTCCGCAAAGGCGACAACACGGTGCTGCAGATTGATCATGAACTGCTGCCGAACGGTTACCTCAGCATCCAACAACAGGGGTATCATGCGGATGGCAGTACCTGGACCAACCGTGAAATCTATCACAAGCAGCTGAGTGTAATTCCTTATTCAGCTTCCGTGAGCGGCGCGGTGATCCGGGCCAACGAAGAAGGCATGATCCGGCACAAGGCACTTACGGCCATGGAGGAACAAACCAACATGCAGCTGGAACAGATCCGCAAGCAGATTGAGCTGCTGGCCATCCAGGCCCAGGAGATACAGGCACGGAAGGAACTGAGCATGCTGATCTATGATGCCAAACTGAGTTTCAAACCGGTGATTGGCCATACCTATTACCTCTATGAAAGAAAAGACGGTACCCACCTGCTTTCGCTGATCAGTCCGAAGGAATACGGCGGCGGCCCGGGCCCTTACCATCGTTTCATCGCAGCCGTGAAACTGCTGGCCGACCATACCTGGGTGGAAGTATGATTCCCGTTTTTTAACAAGATGTGCATAAGTTGAAACCGGCATTTTCAGATCCATTCCGTTAAATTTGGAAAGCATGAAGGTTTAGCAGCAGCCGCACACCATTGTAAAACTAAAAACCCTTCCATTGACAGAAACCATCATCAACCTCGACACCGTTAACCCCATTGAATTTTTCGGCGTCAACAACGGCAAACTCGACATTCTCAAGAAAAAATTCCCCCTCCTGAAAATCCTGAGCCGGGGCACCCAGGTGAAACTGAGCGGCGCACCCGAACAGATTGTGGATGCCAAGGAAAAGATCGACCTGATTGTGCAGTACATCGAACGCAACGGGCACATGAGCGAGAATTACTTTGAGCAGATCCTGGGCGGGGATGACCAGCAGGTGGTGGACAATTTCGTGGATCGCAATCCGAATGATGTGCTGGTGTTTGGTCCGAATGGCAAAACCGTGAGGGCCCGTACAGCCAACCAGAAGAAAATGGTGCATGCGGTGGATAAAAATGATATCGTGTTTGCCATCGGCCCGGCAGGTACCGGTAAAACCTATACCGCTGTAGCCCTGGCCGTGCGGGCGCTGAAGAACAAATCTGTGAAGAAAATCATCCTCACGCGTCCGGCGGTGGAAGCCGGCGAAAACCTGGGATTCCTGCCCGGCGACCTGAAAGAAAAGATTGATCCCTACCTGCGGCCGCTGTACGATGCGCTGGATGATATGATTCCGGCCGACAAACTCGGCTACTACATGAGCACCCGTACCATTGAAGTGGCTCCGCTTGCGTATATGCGTGGCCGTACGCTCGATAATGCTTTCATCATCCTCGATGAGGCCCAGAACACCAATGACGGGCAGCTGAAAATGTTCCTCACCCGCATCGGCGCCAATGCCAAAGCCATCATCACGGGCGACCCCACCCAGATTGACCTGCCCAAGAACATGCGCAGCGGACTGGATAAAGCCATCCGCATCCTCCGCAATGTGGATGGCATTGCCCATATTGAACTCGACGAGGAAGATGTGGTAAGGCACCGCCTGGTGAAAGCCATCATCAAAGCCTACGAAAAAGACAAGGAAAAAGAAGAGGCGCTCGAACAGGACCGCAAAAGATGATCACCAGCATATTCTATCGCTTCAACAGGAGGTGGCTGCAGGGCTGCCTCCTGTTTTGTTGTGCCTGCCAGCAACCCCGGCAGGAAGGCACGGCGGAAACAGACCGGGAAAACCGCGGGCTGGACAGCATCCGGGCGGCGCTTCCCCTGCTGCGCAACGGCGACCTGGTGACCCGTGCGGGCAATGACTTCACCAGTGAAAGCCTGCGCCGGCTGAACCGCCGCGACACCAGTTTCTCGCATTGCGGCATTGTGAGCATTGAACAGGATACCGTATTTGTCTACCATGCCCTGGGCGGCGAGTTCAACCCCGACCAGGCCCTGCTCCGCGAAAGTTTTGAACGCTTTGCCTCGCCGCGCATCAACCGCGGTTTTGGCATCTTCCGCTTCCCGCTCACCACGACCGACCAGGAACAGCTGCTGGCCCTCGTCCGGCTGCTGCACCGGGCACGGGTGCCTTTTGACATGGACTTCGACCTGGCCACCAACGACCGCCTCTACTGTGCCGAATTTGTGAGCAAGGCCTACCGGGCCGGCACCCGCCAGCAGCTGCATTTCGACAGCAGCCGCCTCGGATCCCGCGTTTTTGTGGGGGTAGACGACTGCTTCCTCCAACCCCGCTGCAGGGAAATAAAAAGAATCCGCTTCCCGTGAGAAGTGGGCAAGAAAAATTACATTTGAAGCCTGAACCAAAAACAACTCCAGATGAAAAAAATCTTTGCGGCTGCGGCCATGCTCTGTTTTGTTATCCTGTTTTCCGGCTGCGGCAGCAGCAGTGGTGATCCCAAAGCCACCCTCACCGCCTTCTTTGATGCCATGGGCAAAAAAGACATGGAAGGCGCCCGTAAACTGGCTACAGCCGACAGCAAGTCGATGCTGGACATGATGGAGATGGGCATGAAGATGGCCAAGGAACAAAAGCAGGACGACCAGTTCGACAAATCCCGCATGGAATTCGGCGATGCCAAAATTGAAGGCGACAAAGCCACCGTGCCGGTAAAAGACAAAAAAAGCGGCGAATCCACCAACTTCACCCTGAAAAAAGAAGAGGGCCAGTGGAAAGTGGCTTTCGACAAATCCTCGATCATGCAGATGGCCACGGATAAGATGCAGGAAAAAGGCGGTATCGACAGCCTCACCCAATCACTCGACGAACTGAAGAAACTCGATACCGACTCGGTAAAGGCAGCCCTTCAGGAAGGCGTAAAAGCGATGGACTCCGTTAAAGAAGTGCTGAAGCAACTGGAAAAGAAATAACTGATACCCGGCTGCCCGGCAACGGGCAGCCGTTTTACTTACCATGAAAACAACAACCATTTTCTGCAGCCTCTTCCTGCTCGCCCTCTTTACAGGATGCCGCGAACAGGAACCCGAACCCCGCACCGACCTGGAAGTGGCTACCCGGTTTATCCACGATATCCAGCAGCAGGATTTCAAAAGCGCCCGCAAACTGGTGCTGGCCAGCGACACCAATTTTCAGTTCCTGGATCAGTTTGAAACCCATTATAAAAACCAGCCCCGGGCCGAACAGGACGGCTACCGTGAAGCGGAAATCATTGTGAACGAAGTGAGCAATGTGGCCGACTCCATCACCATTGTGCATTATTCCAACAGCTTTCACAAAGCAGAAAAAAACAAACTGAAACTGGTGCGGATCAACGGCCGCTGGCTGGTAGACCTGCAATACACTTTTTCGGGTAATCTCTGACAGGCATGCTGCAGCAGCTTCTGATCGTTGGCTTAGGCGGGGCAATCGGCTCCATGCTCCGGTATGGGGGCAACCTCCTGTACAGCCCGAAGCTGTTTCCGGTGACCACCCTGTTCATCAATACCCTCGGCAGCCTGGTGATCGGCATGGTGATCGCCTGGAGCCTGCGTAACCCCACGGCCGGGAACTGGAAACTCTTTCTGGCCACCGGTTTATGCGGAGGCTTCACCACGTTCTCGGCTTTTTCGTATGAAAACCTGCTGCTGCTGCAGGAAGGAAAAACCACCCTCAGCCTGCTTTATATCCTGGGCAGCGTTGCCGCCGGATTGCTGGCCAGCTGGCTGGGCTACCAACTCTTTAAATGAAACTGATTTATTATGTACGTTAAACATCCCTGGCACGGCGCCCATTATGGCAAACAGGCGCCGGAAATTGTAAACGCCCTGATCGAGATTCCGCAGGGTTCACGGGCCAAATATGAAATTGACAAGAGCACCGGACTGCTGCTGCTCGACCG
>JAYRPG010000047.1:0-27860 GCA_041911275.1 Ferruginibacter sp.
CCTTTGCTGGGCCTTCCGCGATGCGGCGCCCTGGCAGACTTTTGCCGGATGGTTTGCCGGATGGGCTTATTAAGCGGGGGAGGTGAATGCGGAGCGTGATCAGGAGGATAATTGGCGCCTGATCATCTTCCTCATCGCTGCTATCCGTCGTTTCTTCCATCGTTCATGACAAACGCTGCAAGCATGAGCAACATCGCCTTCCCTGCGCTCATCGCCCTTGCCGCCTTTCTCTCAGGCTTTGCCTTCCGGAGCCGGTTTGCCGTACACTTTGAATGAAAAGCCTTCTGCCGGGTTGTATTTCCATCCCTGCCCGACCTATCTTTATGCTTAACTTTTCCCGCCATGGACAATACCCGCGTTTTCAGGATGGCTCTTGCCAGTGTGTATCCCCATTATGTGCAGAAGGCTGTCAAAAAAGGCCGCACGCAGGAAGAGGTGGATACGATCATCTGCTGGCTTACCGGTTATGATGCCACAGCACTGCAGCAGCATCTTGAAGCCCGTACGGATTTCGAACATTTTTTCGCAGCTGCACCGCAGATACATCCTCACGCGGTGAAGATCACCGGACTCATCTGTGGATACCGCGTGGAAGAGATCAGGGATCCCCTGATGCAAAAGATCCGTTACCTGGACAAACTCATTGATGAACTCGCGAAGGGAAAGGCGATGGAGAAAATTTTGCGGCAATAAGGTTGAGCAGGCAGGCGCTTGAATGGCGTAAAAGCAGGGCACCCTGCGAGAGGCCCGCCCATTCCTTCATTCCCCGTTCCCTGTTCCTCATTCCCCATTCCCCATTCATCATTCCTGTTCCTCATTCCCCTTCTCTCCCTTCGGTCCTTTTTCCACATATTCAAGGATATCCCCCGGCTGACAGTCCAGTGCCCTGCAGATGGCTTCGAGGGTAGTGAAGCGCACGGCCTTGGCCTTGCCCGTTTTGAGAATCGACAGGTTGGAAAGGGTGATGTCCACTTTTTCCGACAGCTCATTCAGCGACATTTTGCGCCGGGCCATCATCACATCGAGGTTAACTATGATGGGCATGGGTTATACCGTTAAATCGTTTTCGAGTTGTAAGGCCATTCCTTTTTTGAATACCTGTCCGATCACAAAGAGCACTACGGCCATAAACAGCCATACATCGGCCCCGCCTATCCGCATAGAATCGATATCCGGCATCGCAATGCCCTGTGTCTCCAGCCATGCGGCATAGCGCACGCCCCAGTGTGAAAAGGCCCCTGCTCCGAGACAGAGCCAGGCAATCTTAAACACCGTATCGGTTACCCCGGCATTGAAGGGCTGGGCCAGGCTGAATTTTTTATCGTAAAACAGCCGTACCAGCAGGTAGAAGATCAGGGTCTTCATCAGCGCCGCAATCAGCATCAGGGAAGTCTGGGTGATGAAATGCCCTTTGTCGTGGTTGTACAGCGCGGAAAGATCGGCGCCGTTCCAGAAATACCGGGCCACCACCGGTTTGTACAGGGCATACCCGGTGTTGAACAGGATGCCGCCGCTTTCAATGCAGAGGCCGATGAAGATGATCCAGGAGAGCAGGTGCAGGCCTTTCAGGATCAGTTTGCTGTCAATGTGGAGGGTCATATGGTTGTGTTTTAGCAGGACAAAAATAAAAAATTTATTGAAAAACAATAAAAATTATTTAAAAATCAAAAATTAATAGTTGATAAGAAGAGAAGGATGAATCAGGCAATATGGGCTGCATGGATACACCCTGATCACTTGGGCCATCGGCCGGCAGGCCGCAACCCGTAAGGAATGACCGCAGCATACGGTGCCGGAGACGTTGCCGGGAATGGGGTTCTTGTGCTGCCCGGCCATGACATGCAGTTGGAGGAATGGGCCAACCCGGACGGAGCGGAGGATGATGGAATCAATCCATAAGGCATCCTCATGATCTATTGCGCTTTTCCATCCCTGCGATAGCCCGGTTAAAACATGCTTTTCCATCGGATTATCCCTGATCAGATCCGTTAGCAACCGGACTTCACCCGGCCGTTGACCGGATCAGCATTTGTTTGTATTTTCAGTTTCTTCATTTTCATTCATCCTTAATCATCTGGTATATGCAACAGGATACTTCCACACCGGGCGATCTGCTTAACCTGGAGCCCGAAATGGTCAGGGCCGGTACAGGGCGGCGCCTGGGCAATTACCTGATTGACCTGCTGTTTTTTTATCTCTTGTTTTTCCTGCTGGCCATCGTGGCAGCGGCCTTCATGCCTACGCTGGGAGAGGCCTGGGAGGCTTTCAGCGAGGAGCAACCGCTGCTCGACCGCCTGCTGATGCTTCTGATCTATGCCCTTTACATGGGAGGGATGGAAGCTTTGTTCAGGGGCAAATCTTTCGGAAAATTCTTCACCCAAACCCGTGCCATACAGCAGGACGGGCAGCCCCTGACGCTTGAAAAAGCTTTTGCCCGCGGTTTCTGCCGCGCAGTGCCTTTTGCCGCATTCAGCGCCCTGGGCACACCCTGCAATCCCTGGCAGGATGCCTGGACCCATACCCTTGTGATTGATGAACGGGTCGGGGGCACGGTAAGAGGAGAGGAACTTGCCACGTAAAATGTATGGTAAGGGTTTAATTCCCTGGCTTCGGGGAGCAGCGGCATCCGCGCCTCCTCCGGTTTCATTCACCTATTTCACCAGCATTCTATATGTCTACCGGTTCTGTTGCACCTACCCTCACCTGGGACGATTTCGCCAAACTGGATATCCGTGCCGGCACCATCCTGTCGGCCGAGCCATTCCCCCGGGCCCGGAAACCGGCGTACCAACTCCGGATTGATTTTGGAGAAGCGGGGATCCGTCAATCTTCAGCGCAGATTACCCGTTTGTATACCCCGGAAGCCCTGGTGGGCCGGCAGGTGCTGGCTGTCATCAACTTCCCGCCCAAACAGATCGCGAATTTTTTCAGCGAATGCCTGGTGCTCGGCGTGATGAACGGGGATGATGTTATCCTGCTCACCCCCGACCGCCCCGTGGGGAACGGGTGGAAGGTGGGGTGAGGGATGGAGGTTTAAGGTTTAAAGTTTAAGGTTTAGGGTTTAAAGTTGAAGGGGTTGCGGGGGATATCAGCAGGATGATCGCCTTCTTCATTGCCCGTTCTTCATTCCCTGTTCCCTGTTCTTCATTCCCTGTTCCCTGTTCTTCATTCCCTGTTCTTCGTATCCATCACAATCGTTACAGGGCCGTCGTTAATCAGCTCCACCTGCATGTCGGCGCCGAAAACACCGGTGCTGATTTTTTTGCCCAGCGCCGCTTCCAGCGCGTCGATCAGCTGTTCGTAAAGCGGAATGGCAACGGCCGGCTTACTGGCACGGATATACGAAGGGCGGTTGCCCTTTCTGGTGCTGGCGTGCAGGGTGAACTGGCTCACGAGCAGGATGTCGCCGCCCGCATCTTTCACGCTGATGTTGGGGATATGGTTTTCGTCGTCGAAGAGGCGGAGCTGCACGATTTTGCTGCTCAGCCAGGCAATGTCTTCTGCCGTGTCGGCGTCTTCCACGCCCACCAGTACCAGCAGGCCTGCACCGATCCGGCTGTGCTCCGTTGCCCCGATGGTGACGGAGGCTTTTTTTACCCGTTGAATCACCGTTCTCATGCCCTAAAGATAGCGCCGGAACGCCCAAAAATGCCTCAAATTCAATGCCGCCGCACCATTTACCCTGTTACGGAAATTTCCAAATAAAAAATCGTAATTTATATCCACAAAAAGTGAAAAACTCAGCAAAACCGCCCCCCGTTTGCATCCCCGGATTTTCCACATTTCTTATCCACAACTGTTGAAATTTCCGGCTCAGCAGTATGGGGGGTAGCCGATATTTTCGTTGCCTTGTTAACGATTTCGTAACCTCTTTTTTAACCAGCTAACCCATCCATATTGCTTATGCCGAAGAAGAATTCTCCCGCCAAAGGCCTGCAGTTCAGCCGGCAGTTTACCCGTGAAGGCGTATCGCCCTACGAGCAGTTTGAATACGATTACCGCACTTCCGTGATCAAAGACCCCAGCGGTAAAGTGGTGTTCCAGATGGACAATGTGGAAGTGCCCAAGCAATGGAGCCAGATTGCCACCGATATTCTTGCCCAGAAATATTTCCGTAAAGCCGGCGTACCCCAGCCTGATGGCAGCACCGGCCGCGAAACCTCTGTAAAGCAGGTGGCGCACCGGATGGCCTACTGCTGGCGCATCTGGGGAGAGCGCTACGGCTACTTCGCCTCCGAGCAGGATGCGCAGGTGTTCTACGATGAGCTGGTTTATTCCATCCTCGACCAGGCCTGCGTACCCAACAGTCCGCAATGGTTCAATACCGGCCTCCATGCCGTATATGGCATCACCGGCAAACCCCAGGGGCACTATTATGTGGACCCCGCCGATGGTCAGCTGAAAAAATCACAAAATGCCTACGAGCGTCCCCAGCCGCATGCCTGCTTCATCCTCAGCGTGGAGGATGACCTGGTGAATGAAGGGGGGATCATGGACCTCTGGGTACGCGAAGCCCGTATCTTCAAATACGGCAGCGGCGTGGGCACCAACTTCAGCAATATCCGCGGTGAAGGTGAAAAGCTCAGCGGTGGCGGCTCCTCCAGCGGCCTCATGAGCTTCCTCAAAATCGGCGACCGCGCTGCCGGCGCCATCAAGAGCGGCGGCACCACCCGCCGTGCGGCCAAGATGGTTTGCCTTGACCTCGACCACCCCGAAATCGAGTCGTTCGTAAACTGGAAGGTGGAGGAAGAGAACAAGGTGGCCGCCCTCATCGCCGCCGGTTATGCCAGCGATTATGAAGGCGAGGCTTACCGCACGGTGAGCGGACAAAACAGCAACAACTCGGTTCGCATCCCCAACGAATTTTTCCGCATCCTCGACGCCGACGGCGAATGGGAACTGAAAGCCCGCAGCGACGGCCGCGTGATGAAGAAAGTAAAGGCCCGCAAACTGTGGAACGATATCACCTATGCCGCCTGGAAATGCGCCGACCCCGGCACCCAGTACGATACCACCATCAATGAATGGCATACCTGCCCCGAGGGTGGCCGCATCAACGCGTCTAACCCCTGCAGTGAGTACATGTTCCTCGACAACACCGCCTGCAACCTTGCATCGGTGAACCTGCGCCGCCTCTTCGACGAGGATACCTGCCAGTTTGATGTAAAGGGCTTTGAATACATCTGCCGCCTCTGGACGGTGGTGCTCGAAATCTCCGTGCTGATGGCCCAGTTCCCCTCCAGGGAAGTGGCCCAGCTTTCTTACGATTACCGCACCCTCGGTCTGGGTTATGCCAACCTCGGTTCCATGCTGATGGTGAGCGGTATCCCTTACGACAGCGAGCAGGCCCGCGGCATCGCCGGCGCCATCACCGCCATCATGACCGGTACAGCCTACAGCACCTCTGCCGAGATGGCTTCCATCCTCGGACCCTTTGCCAAATACGAAGAAAACAAAAAGCACATGCTGCGGGTGATGCACAACCACCGCGCCGCTGCTTATGATGCGCAGGATGCATACGAAGGCCTGGAGATCAAACCCCAGGGTATCAACGCCCGGTACTGCCCCGACTACCTGCTGAAAGCCGCCACCAAGGCCTGGGACGATGCCGTGCAGAAGGGCGAGCAGTATGGCTACCGCAATGCACAGACCACCGTGATTGCCCCCACCGGCACCATTGGCCTGGTGATGGACTGCGATACCACCGGGGTAGAACCCGACTTTGCCCTCGTGAAGTTCAAAAAACTCAGCGGTGGCGGGTATTTCAAAATCATCAACCAGAGTGTGCCCGCAGCCCTGCGTCACCTGAAATACAGCGAGCAGGAAATTGAGGCCATCGTGAACTATGCCAAGGGCCATGCCACCCTTAACGGAGCGCCCTATATCAACACGGAGACCCTCCTGGCCAAAGGCTTTACTCAGGACGAACTCGACCGCGTGGAAGCCTCGCTCAGCAGCGCTTTTGAAATCGGTTTTGTATTCAATGTATACACCTTTGGCGAGGCCACGCTGCAGCGCCTGGGCTTCAAACCTGAGCAGTACCACGATTTCAGCTGGAGCCTGCTCGAGGCCCTGGGCTTCAGCGATGAGCAGATTGAAGCCGCCAACACCTATGTGTGTGGCACCATGACTGTGGAAGGTGCGCCCTATCTGAAAGAAGAGCACCTGGCCGTATTCGACTGCGCCAATAAATGCGGACAGAAGGGCCAGCGCTACATCCATCCCCATGGCCATATCCGGATGATGGCTGCGGCACAGCCCTTCCTCAGCGGCGCCATCAGCAAAACCATCAACCTGCCCAACGAGGCTACGGTGGAAGAAATTGCCGACTGCTACCGCATGAGCTGGGAGCTGGGCCTGAAAGCCAACGCCCTCTACCGCGATGGTTCCAAACTCTCGCAGCCCCTCAGCAACAAATCCGACAAGAAGAAAAAATCCACCGACGAAACGGAAGCCGCAGCCGAAGCGGAAGCACCGGCAGCCAGCACACCGCAGATCGTTGACATGAGCAAGCTTACCATCGATGAGCTGCTGGAAGAAGTGAGCAAGCGGGTACAGAACAGTCCGGATACGGTACTCAAAGGTCGCCTTGCCAAAATCGTGGAGCGCAAATCACTGCCTGCCAAGCGCCGCGGATTCACCCAGAAAGCCAAGATCAACGGCCAGGCCCTCTTCCTCCGCACCGGCGAATACAGCGACGGTACTGTAGGTGAAATTTTCATCGATATGGCCAAGGAAGGCGCCACCATGCGGAGCCTGCTGAACTGCTTCGCCATCGCGGTGTCCATCGGCCTGCAGTACGGTGTTCCCCTGGATGAATATGTGGAGAAGTTTGTGTTCACCCGTTTCGAACCCTCCGGCATGGTGGATCACCCGAATATCAAGAGCACCACGTCGATTATTGATTTCATCTTCCGCTCGCTGGCTTATGAATACCTGGGCCGCACCGATCTCGTGCATGTGCTCGACAAACCTGAAATCGGCAACACCGGTGAGGAGGAGTGGGATGAGAACAGTCCTACCATCGGCGACCGTAAGCCTGAGCTCAGTGAAGTGCGGGTACTCGCGGCTTCCCCCGCCGGCAATGCCCGTCCGGCCCGCGCTGCGGGAAGCATGGACGCGGTGAACGCTGCTGCCAAGAGCATGCAGAGTGATGCACCGGCCTGTAACACCTGCGGACACATTACCATCCGCAGCGGCACCTGCTACAAATGCCTCAACTGCGGCAACAGCATGGGCTGCAGCTGATTAACCGGTATGAAATTCTGATCAAGGCTTCCCCGAGAAGGGAAGCCTTTTTTTCGCTCCCCTTTATCGGTATCATCTGCATCAGGCGCGCAGCACAACTCGTGCAGGCGTTGCGGATGAGCCCGGTAATGCTGTTCAGGCTGTTTTCGGTGGCATCCCTGAATCGCCTCATTATAGTACATTTGCGCTGTGTTGTCCTCACGTCCGGTCAAGTTCATCCTTCGGTTCCTCCGCACCGCCGGCATGGTGGTGGGCACCCTGTTGCTGCTCCTCTTCCTCCTGCCTGTCCTTTTCCCGGGAACGGTATCGGAAAAAGTGAAACAGTTTGCCAATGACCGGCTCTCCGGCAGGATGAATTTTTCCAAAGTGCGGCTTTCCTTTTTCAGCCATTTTCCTTCCCTTACGGTTTCGCTCCACGAATTCAGCCTGGGCGGCTCGGCGCCCTTTCAGCAGGATACGCTGGTGGCCGCGGATGAAATCGCATTCGGCATCAACCTCCGCAGCCTGCTCTTCGACAGCAAAGTGCACATCGACAAAATTTTTCTCGATGATGCCCGCCTGAATGTGCAGGTGAACGAAAAGGGCGAGGCCAACTACAATGTCTACCAGTCGTCTCCCGCAGATACGGCATCAGCCGATACAGCAGGCACCGCCCTGCGCCTGGAGCAGATCAGCATCCGGAACAGCCACCTCCGCTACAACGACCGCTCCCTGCCCCTGCTGCTGGAGGCCCGCGGACTGAACTATGAAGGCAACGGCGATCTGAACAAAGCCATTTTTGACCTCAACAGTCATATCGAGGCCGAAGACCTGAACTTCAGTTTCGACGGACAGGCCTACCTGCAGCATAAAAAACTGGATGCCGAACTGGTAACCCGCATCAATACGCACTCCCTTGCCTTCATCTTCACCCGCAACGAGCTGCGCATCAACCGCCTGCCGGTGGAGTTTACGGGAGCGCTCAACTTTCTGCGCAATGGCTATGATTTCGATTTTACGGTGCGTTCCGAAAAAAGTTCGCTGGCCGATTGCCTCACCGCCCTGCCCCCGGCCTTTGCCGAATGGCAGGAAGGGGTGAAGGTAAACGGACTGGCGAGTTTGCTGTTCACGCTGAAAGGCGCCTACATTGCCTCCACCGGGCAGATGCCGGATCTCAAACTGGACCTGCAGATCCGTGATGGCTTTGTGCAGCATCGCCAGGCACCGGTACCGGTTTCCAATCTTTTTCTCAACCTGCAGCTCGGCATGCCCGGTTCGGATGCGGACAGTTTGCAGCTTACCGTGGATTCTCTTTTCTTCAACTGCAACCAGGACTACCTCGGCGCCGTGCTGCAGGTGAAGGGGCTGCAGCAACCGGTGATCCGCGGAAGGCTGCGTGCCGCTCTTGACCTGCAGCAACTCGACCAGGCCCTCGCGATTCCGCAGGCAGAGCTGAAAGGCACCTGCCATCTGCAGCTCACCGCCGACGGCCAGTACCGCAGGGGACCGGATCCCCGTAGCATCCGGAACGACACGGTGCTGCTCAGTGTGCCCGCTTTCAACCTGCAGGCGGCAGTGAATCATGGGTATATCCGTTTCCGTGATCTGCCGCAGGCCATCAGCGATATCCGCCTTCAGTTCAGTGCGGTGAACCCGGGGTCCGACTGGAGGGAGACCCACCTGCAGCTCCGCGATTGCTCCGCTTCAATAATGGATCAGTATGTGCGGGGGAACCTCAGCATCGGCAGCCTGAAGGAAATGGACATCAACGCCGAACTCCACAGCCGCCTCAACCTGGCTGACCTGGCAAAGGCCTGGCCCATGCAGGGCATTCAGCTTGCCGGTCGCCTGCAGGCCGATGCCACCCTGCGCGGACAGTATCAGCCGGCGCAAAACCGGTACCCTATAACGGTAGCGGATATCCGCTTAACCGACGGCCGCCTGCAGACACCCTGGTATCCCCATCCGCTGGAACAGATCCGCGTGGAGGCCAGGGCCGTGAATCCTACGGCCAGCCTGCAGGGGCAGGAACTGCAGATCAGCCGGGCCGGCGCCGTATTTGAAGGCAGGCCCATTCAGCTGGAGGGCAGCTTCCGGCATTTCAACGACCTCGACTATGATGTGCGGGTAAAAGGGGAACTGGACCTGGGCCGTGTGTACCGGGTGTTCAGCCGCAGCGGGCTGGATGTGGCAGGGGTGCTGAAAGCCGATCTGCAGTTTTCTGGCCGGCAAAGTGATGCGATGAACGGCCGTTACCAGCGGCTCCGCAATGCCGGCAGCCTGGAAGTGCAGAACCTGGTTACCCGTACCGAATACCTCCCGCTGCCCTTTCTGATTCGCGAGGGCCGGTTCCGGTTCCGGGATGACAAGATGTGGTTCAGTCATTTCCGGGCGCAATATGGAGAGTCTGATCTCAGCCTGAACGGATACCTGCAGAATGTACCTGCCTACTGCCTCACACCAGGTGCAGTGCTGGCCGGCCGCTTTGAGCTCAGCAGCAATAGGTTTAACGTGGATGAGTGGATGGTGTATGCCGGCAGCCATACCGTTGCCCCGGCACCGCAGGCCAGCGCACCGGGGGTGCTGATGGTACCGCCCGATCTCGACCTGGAGATCCGCGCCCGTGCAGCGGCCGTTGCTTTTAAAGGGGTGACGCTGGAGCAGGTGAGGGGCGGCCTGTTGTTGAAGAACGGCGCACTGGAACTGAAGGAGGCCGGTTTTCGCCTGATCGGCAGCGAAACGGTGATGAATGCCCGTTATGCCAGCGAGGGGCCGCGCAGGGCCGGCTTCAGTTTCGATATCGACGCCCGCGAGGTGGATGTGCGCAGGGCCTATGACTCCATCCGCCTGTTCCGGGAGCTGGCTACGGCTGCCGGCAATGCACAGGGCATCATCTCCCTGCAGTACCAGCTGAAGGGTAAGCTGGATGAAAATATGTACCCGGTGTATCCCTCCCTCGAAGGTGGTGGGGTGCTTTCGGTGAAGCAGGTGAAAGTGAAAGGTTTTCGTTTATTCAACGCCGTGAGCCGGAAGACGGGGAAGGACAGTATTGCCAATCCGGATGTCAGCAAGGTGAACATCCGCTCGGTGATCAAAAACAACGTCATTACGCTCGAACGTTTCAAAATCAAGATGCTAGGTTTCCGCCTGCGGATGGAGGGCCAGACCAGTTTCGACGGCCGGCTGCGGCTCCGGATGCGGCTGGGGCTTCCGCCGCTGGGCATCATCGGCATTCCCATGCATGTAACCGGTACTCAGGACAATCCCCGCATCAAACTGGGCCGGGGCAACACAGAGGAACTGGAGGAAACGGAATACCAGGAAGAAACCACTGCGCCGGAAGAAAAGCGCTGACTGCAAAGCGCCCGTTCATTACCGTCTCCGGCGCTTCACTTCCGGTGAGCCGGAAACCGGTACTTTTGTGTTCTCAATCCATCAGCATGAAATCGCCCTTTCTCCTGCTTCTCAGCTGCCTGCTTGTATGCCGGATCAGCTGGGCACAATCCCCTGCCTCCAAACTGGTCAGCGGCCCCTGGGCCGGCAATGTGGAACTGCGAACCGCCACCATCTGGGCTGAAGTGAAGCCCGCTGCGAAAAAAGTGGCCGTGCAGTATTATCCGGAAGGGAAGCCCGGCCACATGCAGACTGTGGTCTATACCGGTCCGCTGGGCAAGGCCTTTAACCCGGTAAAGCTGGAGCTGGGTGGGCTAACGATGAATACCTCATATCAGTACCAGTTGCTGATCGACGGGCAGCTGGTGAAAACACCCTTCGCCACCCGCTTCCGAACCAAAGAACTCTGGCAATGGCGCAAAACGGCGCCGGATTTCAGTTTCCTCACGGGCAGCTGCGCCTATTTCAACGAACCGGAATTTGACCGGCCGGGGAAACCCTATGGCGGCGACTCTTCCATCTTTGAAACCATGGCCCGCACCCCTGCGGCTTTTCACCTGGGCCTGGGCGATAACTGGTACACCCGTGAGGTGGATTACAGCAGCCCCTGGGGGCTCCAGTACCGGGCAAGCCGCGACCGGAGTCTGCCTGTGCTGCAGGCATTCCTGGCCAGCATGCCGCAGTACTTCATCTGGGATGATCATGATTATGGACCGAATGATATGGGTAAATCGTATGTGCTGAAAGAAGCTTCCCGCAAGGTGTTCATGGATTATACCTGTAACCCCGCCTATGGTTTTAACGGCGAGGGCATCTTTTCCCAGTTCAGCTACAGTGATGTGGATTTCTTCCTCACCGACGACCGGTATTTCCGCAGTGAGGCTGCCATGCCCGACAGCGTGAATGGTGAGCCCAATCCGGAGAAAAGCTATTTCGGGAAGGCGCAGCTCGACTGGCTCAAAAACGCCCTGCTCTACAGCAAGGCCACTTTCAAGATCATTGCCAGCGGCAGCCAGATCCTCAATCCTTACTCCGATTATGACTGCATGCGCGAATACCAGCGCGAACACCGGGAACTGCTGAACTTCCTGGCGGAGAACCGCATCCGCGGCGTGCTTTTCTTCACCGGCGACCGCCATCACAGCGAAGTGATCCGGGTGGAGCGCCCCGGTATGTATCCCTTGTACGATGTCACCCACTCGCCCTACACTTCGGGGGTAGGCAGGGCACGCGGCCGCGAAGCGGATAACCCTGCCCGTGTGCCGGGCACCCTGGTGGAAGCGCAGAATTTTTCACGGGTTGAGGTGAGCGGCGCCAAAGGCAACCGCCAGCTCAGGGTGCGGTACCTGGGACTGAAAGGGGAGGAACTGGGCAGCTGGCAGGTGAGTGAAAAAGAGCTGCAGTAAGCTGTGCCGGAAAAGCCGGCGCCACCGCTTCTGGCGGAATTGCCTGGCCGATGGGTTATCTTTGCGGCATGACCACGTCCTTTTTTACTTATGAACGCGGAAAAGTGATTCAAGCCCTCCGCTTTCATTTCATCAGCCGGCGCGAGATCAAGTTCATGATCATTCTGGTGAATCTTTTTGCCATCGCCTCTGCTGCGCTGTTTTATCTGAAGAAAATTCATCCGCTTTCGTTTCTGATCAGTTCGGTGCTCTGGTTCATGCTCATGATCGCCTACTGGTTCCTGTTACCCAATATGATTTACCGGCGTACGGCTACCTTCCGCGACCGGTTCCGGGTTACCCTGGATGAGGAAGGATTTGCGATCGAGAATGCGCAGGGCAGCCGGCGCTGGAACTGGAACCAGTTCAGTGATTCGATGGAGACGCCGCATTTTTATCACCTCTATTTCGATGCCCGTTCCTTCTTTATCGTGCCCAAGGATGCCTTCTCCGGGGATGACGTGCATGCCGCCCGGAAACTGCTGCAAACGAAGATCGGGAAGAAGGGCTGAGGGTTTCAGGGTTCAGCGGGGTTCGGTGGGGGAAGTTGAGCAAGTGAGGCGATGGCGTAGCAAGTTGCCAAAGGGTTTCTTCCCGAATGCCTGATCACAGTTCCTTTTCCATCATGCGGTGGGGGAGGTTTACTTCGGTGAAGGCATCCCCTTTTACCCGGTAGCCGAGTTTTTCATAAAAGCCCAGGGCACTTTCCCGGGCATGCATCATGATCACTTTATAGCCCCGGTCGCGGGCCAGGTTTTCCGCAAAATGCATCATGGATTCGCCAAAGCCCATTCCCTGGCGGTTTTTTTGAACGGCCATCTGCCGGAGGCGGGTACACTGGCTGTCTAACTGGCTGAGGATGCAGCAACCGATGAGTTCATCGTCTTCAAAGGCCCCGATCAGGATATCACTTTTTTCTTTTGCCAGTTCATCCGCACTGAATTCGAGGCCCAGGGGCTTGCGCATGATGTCGTACCGCAGTTTAACCATCTGCTCGTACTCCGGCGTGCCGTGATAGATCTGCTTGAGGGCCATGTTGCAATTTAGGAAATTTTCATAGGTAAACAGCCACCCCGGCCGGAGCCGGGGTGGTTTCAAAACGCATACGAAAAATGAAAGGTCATTGGCAGGCAACGGGTGCCCGCGGGATTAATTTTTCAGGATGGGCAGGTGATGGGTTTGGGTGCCTTCGGTGATGCTGAGCACATAGCTGCCGGCGGGCAGCTGGCTCAGCTGATGCAGCGGCCATTGATTACTGCCGGGCTGTGCCTGTACCCGGATCTGTTGCAGCAGCATGCCATTGGCGGCGGTTACCCGGATGAGCACCGGACCGGCCGTTGTAGCCTGGTAGCTGATCTGCAGTTGCGACTGGAAGGGCAGGGGCCAGGCTTTTACCGGGTTAGCGGTTGTGCCCGGGCGCAGGGTAATTTGAGCGGAGTAGCGCCCCTGTCCGTTTACTTCCACCATTTTGATGCGGTAGTACAAGGTGCGGCCGCTGAAGGCATATACATCATCGAGTTCGCTGTATTCCTGTACACCGGCTGCGCCGCGTGCCGCTACCGTAGCGATGGTGCTGAACCGGGTGCCATCGGTGCTGCGCTGCAGTTCATAGTAAGCGCCCTCGCTCTCCTGGCTGGTTTGCCAGAACAGGCGGGCGGTATGCTGCTGCAAACTGCCCCGGAAGCCCATCAGTTGAACGGGAAGAATAACAGGCTGCTGAGCGATTACCGGGATGCTGTAACTGGCAATATTCGATTGCTCCATATTGGCGTCGATGGCGCTGTAGGTAAAAGTAACGGTGCCCGTAAAGGCGGTGTTCGGTTCAAAGCTCAGGCTCCCGGCCAGGTCGGCACTCAGCATCATGCCGGCTGTAACCTGCATGGGGCCCGAAGCCATGGCCAGGTAAAGGGTGCCCTGTGTTTCGGCCGGAGCGGTTTCAATGGTGTACATCACTATCTCGCTGTTCACGGCGGTGGCTTCAAGGGGCAGGAGGTTGCTGGCCTGAACGATGGGGGCCATGCTGATGTTTTTGGCCGTGGGCGCAATTCCGGCGCTGGCCGCCAGGCTGAAGGCGCAAAAAGTGACGAGAAGCAGGATAATCTTTTTCATAAGGTTGGGGGTGTGGGGATCAGGGGACGCTTACAGGCTGCCGTTGGTGAGGAAACAAAGGCTGACCGCTGCCAGCGCAAACCAGAGGAGGGCTTCGCCGAAACCCAGTGATTGGCTGTTTTCTCCATTGTTGCGCTCACTGTTGAAAGAACGGGGGCTGAATTCTGTTTTCATACGGGTGTGATTTGTAAGCATACCTGACAAACCAGTGCCAATTTTTCAAATGCCTGTTAAACAGGTACTTATGAAAAAATACGGGCCCTCCGGATTCCAGAATCCGGAAACCTGGTTTATTTTCTGTAGGAAAGCGGGCGGCGTTGTGCGGCAGGGGTGCGGCAGGGGTAGCGGGAAGTACGCGTTGTGCCTGTATATTAGTCATTGTAAAACAACTAAATGGCGGCTTTTGAAACGGGGCAATAATTCTTTGTATTTATCTCAAAAAGTATATTTTTGCTCCTGAAAATTTAAAAAATACTACCATGTCAGACATTGCAACAAGAGTAAAAAAGATCATTGTTGACAAATTAGGCGTTGACGAAGCGGAAGTAACCAACGAAGCTTCTTTTACTAATGATTTAGGTGCCGACAGCCTCGACACTGTTGAGCTTATCATGGAATTTGAAAAAGAATTCAACATCTCCATCCCCGATGAACAGGCTGAAACCATCACCACGGTTGGTCAGGCTGTAACTTACCTGGAGGAACACGCCAAGTAATCCTCCGTCCATCTGAATTAATCTTCGCAGGCAAATCGTATGGAATTAAAGAGAGTAGTTGTAACCGGGTTGGGTGCCATCACCCCCCTCGGCAAGTCCCTCGCTGAATACTGGCAGGGCCTGGCAGAGGGGGCGAATGGCTGTGATTTTATCAAACAATTCGACGCTTCTAAATTTAAGACCCGGTTTGCCTGTGAGGTTAAGGACTTTGACCCCACCCATTACCTCGACCGCAAAGAGGCCCGCAAAATTGACCGGTTCGCCCAGTTTGCCCTGATTGCCAGCGATGAAGCCGTTAAGGATGCCGGCATCAGCAAGGACAATGTGGACCCCGACCGGGTGGGGGTTATTTTTGCCAGCGGCATCGGCGGCCTCATCACCTTCCAGGAAGAGGTCACCAATTATGCCACCGGCGATGGTACGCCCCGTTTCAATCCCTTCTTCATCCCCAAGATGATCCTCGACATCGCGGCAGGGCATATCTCCATGAAACATGGTTTCCGGGGGCCCAATTATGCCGTGGTGAGCGCCTGCGCATCATCCACCAATGCGGTGATCGATGCCTTCGACACCATCCGCCTCGGTAAGGCCGACATCATCATCACCGGTGGCTCTGAAGCCGTGGTGAGCGCAGCCGGATTGGGTGGTTTCAATGCCATGAAGGCCCTGAGCGAACGCAATGATGACCCCAAATCGGCCAGCCGCCCCTTTGACAAAGACCGTGATGGTTTTGTGATGGGCGAGGGTGCCGGTTGCATCATCCTGGAAAGTCTCGAGCACGCCCTGGCCCGCGGTGCCAAAATCTACTGCGAGATTGCCGGCGGCGGCGCAACGGCCGATGCCCATCACATCACCGCTCCCCATCCTGAAGGGTTGGGTGCGCAGAATGTGATGAAGGCAGCCCTGAAAGACGCCGGCATGCGGCCCGAAGACATCGACTACATCAATGTACACGGCACCTCCACGCCCCTGGGCGATATCGCCGAAACCAAGGCCATCCTCAATGTATTCGGCGAACATGCCTATAACCTGAACATCAGTTCCACCAAGAGCATGACCGGCCACTGCCTCGGCGCTGCCGGCGCCCTGGAAGCCCTGGCCTGTATCCTGGCGGTAACCCGGGATATCATTCCGCCCACCATCAATCACTTTACGGATGATCCCGAACTGGATCCGAAGCTCAACTTCACTTTCAACCAGGCCCAGCAGCGCCAGGTGAATGCAGCCCTGAGCAATACCTTCGGTTTCGGGGGCCACAATGCTTCGGTGATTGTAAAAAAATACACTGCCTGATTTTCGCTGCCTTTTCCGCTGCCCTGCCGGTGAACCAGATTCACAGGAATTATCCTAATTTCGATCAACCAACAGGCACCCCTTGCAATTGCTGAAAAAAATTTTCCGGGAGACTCCCAAACAAAAGGAGTTCAGAAAGCAGCTGGCCAATGTGCTGGGATTTACGCCCGGTGAACTCAGCCTGTACATCACTGCCCTCAGCCACCGCTCCGTACGCGAAGGCGCGGATGAGAACAATGAGCGCCTCGAATTTTTAGGCGATGCGGTACTCAGTTCCATCGTGGCGCACTATCTCTTCAAAAAATATCCCTATCGCGGCGAAGGCTTCCTCACCGAGATGCGCAGTAAAATGGTGAACCGCCAGCAGCTGAATGACATCGGGGTGAAGATGGGACTGAAGAAAATCACCATTTACAATAAGCAGGATAACTCTCTCAAAATCTCACAGATCTTTGGCAATACCCTCGAAGCCCTGATCGGCGCGGTTTACCTCGACAAGGGCTACCGCAAAACCCAGAAATGGGTGGAGAAATACATCATCGCCACCCACATGTTCCTGGATGATCTTGAATCTGTGGAGATCAATATCAAGAACAAACTCTACGGATGGGCCAATAAAAACGGCAAAACCCTCGAATTTGAAACCCTCGGCGAAAAATTTGAAAACGGCCGCCGCCTCTTTACCATCGGCGCCACCGTTGACGGCAAGCTGGTGGCCGAAGGCAGGGGATACAACAAGAAAGATGCCAGCCAGATCGCCGCGCAGCTGGCGGTGGATAAGCTGGGGCTCTGAAACGTTTGAAGGTTTAATGGTTTAAGGTTTCAAAAGAACATCCCGTTCTTCAGTACCCCACCTTAAACGTTAAACTTTGAACTTTAAACTTCTTCTATGAAATTCGGAATACTTGGAAGCGGAAGCTGGGGAACGGCGATAGCGAAAATACTGACCGACAACGGCAACGCCATCTGGTGGTGGAACCGCAGTGAAAAAGCCATCAGCCAGTTCCAGGCCCGGCGGCACAACCCCCAGTACCTGAGCCAGGCTTATTTTGACACGTCGCTGCTGCACCTCAGCACCGACCCGGCCGAAGTGATCCGCCATGCGGAGGTGCTGGTGATTGCCATCCCCTCGGCTTATGCGGCCGAACCTTTGCTGAAACTGGACCGCAGCTGCCTGAAGGATAAAATCGTGATCAGCGCCATCAAAGGCATCCTGCCCGACCAGAACCTGCTGCTGAATGAATTCCTCAAGCAGGAGTTTGACTTCCCCCTGGAACGCTATTTTGCCGTGCTGGGGCCCTGTCATGCAGAAGAAGTGGCGGCTGAAAAACTTTCCTATCTCACTTTTTCGGGTATGGATGAGGGTTATACCGCGCAGCTCGCTGCGTTTTTCAAGACGCCTTACATCAATACCATCATCAACAACGATATCTACGGCGTTCAGTACGCGGCGGTGCTGAAAAATATTTATGCCCTGGGCGCCGGTATTGCCCATGGTCTCGACTATGGCGATAACTTTTTGAGCGTGCTCATTGCCAACAGCGCCGATGAGATGGCGGGCTTCCTGCGCCGCCTCGGTGTGCAGAACATCCAGGTGGGCACCATCGATCACCACAACCCCCAGGTATCGGGCAACCGGGGGCAGGCCAACTATGCTGCATCGGTGTACCTCGGCGACCTCCTGGTAACCTGTTACTCACTCTACAGCCGCAACCGCACTTTCGGCAATATGATCGGGAAAGGGTATTCGGTGCAGGCCGCACAGATTGAGATGAGTATGGTGGCTGAAGGCTACAATGCCAGCCGTTGCATGTACCTGATCAACCAGCAGATCGGCGCTGAAATGCCGATTGCGGAAACGGTGTACCGCATCCTCTGGGAGCAGCTGCCGGCGGCGGAGGGTTTTAACAAAATAGAAGCATCCCTGGTATAAGATCCTGCTTAACTTTAAGAAAAAAACAACGTGCCGGTTTCTTTCACACTTGCGGATACGGGGGGGCTGCTGATCATGCTGGCCCTGCTGCTGCTGGCACAGGGTGTGCGGACCGTGGTCCGTTATTTCCGCTCAGCCCCAGAATAATCCGGCCGAAATTCCATCTGCAAACAGTTTTCCCTCCCTGGTCAGGATGAGCCGGCCGTCCTCCTGTTTCAATTGCCCATGGCTGAGCCAGGCTGCCGCTGCCGCTTCGGTATGCCGGAGTTTTTCCGGTCCGAACTCTTTTTCCAAACGACTCAGTGAAATGCCGGCATCAGTGCGCAGCGCCGTCATGATGTATTCGTTGAATTGCTGTTCTGCCGTGAGCACTTCCTCTTCAAAAGGCAGTTCGCCGCCGGCCAGCGCGCGGATATAGGCTGCATTGTTGGCCACATTCCAGCGCCGGCGGCTGCCATCGAAGGCATGGGCCGAAGGGCCAAAACCGTAATACGGCACCCCTTCCCAGTAGCTGCGGTTGTGCCGGCTGTATTGACCCGGCAATGCCCAGTTGCTGATTTCGTAATGCTCATAGCCTGCCTCCTGCAGCCGGTCCATCGCCAGGAGAAACTGCCGGGCCTGCTGTTCAGGATCTACGTCTGCCTTGCGCTGCAGCCGGATCTTTTTTTCCAGCGGCGTGCGGGGCTCCACCGTGAGGGCATAACAGGAGAGATGGGGCACCTGCAGCCTGATCGCGGTTTCGAGGTGCTGCGCCCACTGCTCGTCGGTAAGACCCGGTGTGCCATAAATGAGGTCGATGCTGAAACGGTTATAGCCGGCCTCCCGCACCGTTTCGATGCAGCGCAGGGCATCGGCCGCGCTGTGTCCGCGCTGCATCCATTGCAGGTCGGCATCGCTGAAAGACTGGATGCCGATGCTCAGCCGGTTGATGCCGGCTCCGCTCCAGGCTTGCAGTTGCGCCGGCCGGATGTCATCCGGGTTGGCTTCGAGGGTAATCTCGGCGTCGGCGGCCAGGCTGAAGCGTGCCTGCACCGCCTCCAGCAGGCTGTTCAGTTCTGAATCGGTGAGCAGGCTGGGGGTGCCCCCGCCAAAGTAGAGGGTTCCGATCTGCCGGCTGGCGGCATCGCCGCTGTGAAAGGGCGTAAGCGCAATTTCCCGCTGCAGGGCTTCCACCAGTTCAGGCTTCTGCCGCAGCGATGTGGCAAAATGAAAGTTGCAGTAATCGCATGCATGCCGGCAAAAAGGGATATGGATGTAAATGCCCGACAAAGATTTCGTAGTTATGTGGTTTGATGGTAGTTTTGAAAACCCCCGATGATGCGATCCCGTTTCACATGCTTCCTGCTGATCCTCGCGGCACTCCACTGGCCGCGGGTGGCGGCAGGGCAACACCGCCTCATCATCCGTTTCAGCAGCAAAGATAGCGGGTTTAGCGCCGCCCTGCCGGCATTCCGCAACAGCTTTCCCTCTCAAACGGCCTGCCTCGATTACCTGAACCAGCTGCCGGCACAGCTGCAGGCCCAGGGATTTGCCGCGGCATCAGTCGACAGCATCCGGGTGGCCGACGACTCCACCCTCGCCCTCCTCTATACCGGTCAGCGCTATGCCTGGGCCGCATTGACGGTGGAGGGCATCGACCGCAAAGCCCTGGACGCCGCAGGATACCTGCCTGCCCGCTTCAACCGGCAGCCGCTGCAGTTCGGCCAGGTGCGGCTGATGCAGGAACGGATGCTGCGTTATTATGAGAACAACGGCTATCCTTTTGCAGCGGTGCAGCTCGACAGTGTGCAGCTGGAAGGTGCGGGCATCTCGGCCCGGCTGAAGGTAGACAAAGGCCCCCTCTACCTCATCGATTCTGTTCGGGTATACGGCAGGGTGAAGATTGCCAACCATGTGCTGCAGCGCTACCTTGGCATCACCAACCGAAGCTTATATGCGCGGGATAAAATTGAACAGGTGGGCCGCCGCCTCGCTGATCTGCCCTACCTGCAGGAACAGCAGCCGGCAGATGTCACCCTGCTCGGCACCGGATCGGTACTCAACCTGTACCTGCAGCCCCGGCGCAGCAGCCAGGTGAATTTTCTCTTGGGTTTTCTGCCGGCCAACGGACAAACCGGCAAACTGCAGCTTACCGGCGATGTGAACCTGAACCTCAAAAATGCGCTGGGCAGCGGCGAAACCATCCTGCTGAACTGGCAGCAACTGCAGCTCAAATCGCCCCGGCTGCAGATCGGCTACCAGCATCCTTTTGTGTTTAAATCACCGTTTGGGCTGGATTTTGGCTTTGAGTTGTTTAAAAAAGACAGCAGCTTTCTGCAGGTGAATGCCCAGGCCGGTATCCAGTACCTGTTTTCCGCCCGGCAGTCGGGCAAGCTCTTCCTCCAGCAGCAGTCAACCTCCCTGCTGGCCGGGGGCATCGATACCCAGCTGCTGAAAACCACGCGGCGCCTGCCGCCGAACATTGATGTGCGTTCGGTGAATGCGGGCGTGGATTATGAGTGGAACAATACCAACTACCGCTACAATCCCCGTTCGGGCAATGAAGTGCGGCTCTACGGCACCGTGGGCATCCGCACGGTGAAAAGAAATACTGAGATCACGGGCCTCACCGATCCCTCATTCAACTTCAGTTCGCTGTATGATTCGCTGCAGCTGAAGACTTACCAGTTCAGGATCAGGGCCCAGGCTGCGCATTATTTTCCGGTGGGCAAACGCGCAGTACTGATGGCCCGCTTCAGCGGGGGCTGGCTGAACAGTCCGCAGGTGTTCCGCAACGAGTTGTTCCAGATCGGGGGTTTCCGCCTGTTGAGGGGCTTTGATGAGGAGAGCATCTTTGCCACCCGTTATGGGGTGCTCACGGCTGAGTACCGTTACCTGCTGGGCCTGAACTCTTATCTCTTTACGTTTGCCGATGCCGGAACGGTACTGAACCGGTACCAGGAGGTGAATACCCGCAGCCAATACCTCAGTACCGGTTTAGGCATGCTGTTTGAAACCCGTTTTGGTTTGCTGAACATGAGCTTTGCGCTCGGCAAACGCAGCGGGGTGGATTTTGATATGCGGCGTGCCGCCAAAATCCACTTCGGATACATCAATTATTTCTGATCAAATTCTGTTTACTTTGCCCGCAAAAACTGGTCGATTGAAGTTTTGGGGTTTGCTGATTCTGCTGGGGCTTTCACAGCTGCTCACCGCGCAGCCCGTTCAACGGGATACTGCCGGCGGAGGCTTACTGCCTGCCCGGGCGGTTGCCGACACCCTGCCCGGGGCCGATTCTGCTGCCCTGCAGCGAAGCCAGCCTCCGGCTGCCGACACCATGGATTACCGGTCGGTGATGGAACGCACCCTCGCCCGGCATCCCCTGCTCAATGTGCGGCAGCAGCCGGTGAACCTCATCAGCCGGGAAATGCCCGACCGGTTCAACGATGGGTTGTTTTATGCAGTGCTGGCGGTGGTACTCTTCCTGGCCCTGCTCCGTTTTTTCTACGAGCGCTATTTCAATAATCTTTTCCGCGTGTTCTTCAATACCTCCCTGCGGCAGAGCCAGCTGACCGATCAGTTGCTGCAGGCCCGGCAGGTATCGCTCTTTTTCAACCTGCTCTTTGTGTGCACCGGCGGCCTGCTGGTTTACTTTCTGCTTCGTCACTATGCCTTTCTTCCTGAGGGCAATACCCTGGCCCGCGCCGGCCTCTGTGCCCTCGCACTGGCAGTGCTTTATTTTTTTAAAATGATCAGCCTGCGCTTCACCGGGTGGTTAACCGGTTTTGAATCTGCAGCCGGCACCTA
This sequence comes from Ferruginibacter sp., assembly GCA_041911275.1. Taxonomy (GTDB): domain Bacteria; phylum Bacteroidota; class Bacteroidia; order Chitinophagales; family Chitinophagaceae; genus Ferruginibacter. The sequence goes on from JAYRPG010000047.1 coordinate 21,903, forward strand.
CCTGTTCATCATCTTCCTCATCAACAAAATCATGGGTATCCTCCTCCTGCCCCTGGTGGTGGTGATTGCCTTCGGCGCCCCGTTTCTGCAGTATCCCGCCCTGCTCACCGCGCTGATGCTGGTGGCCCTGCTCTTCCTGCTGCGGTTTCTGCGTTCCTATGGTTTGCTGCGCCGCGAAATCAGGGTGAGCCGTTTTCATTTTCTGGTATACATGGCCGGGGTGGAAGTGCTGCCCCTCCTGCTGATTTATAAAGCGGTGGTGGTATATTTTAACAATTTCCGCTAATTTTGCGCAAAGGTTGAAAAACAGGCAGCTGCATGACTAAAAAAGGAGCAAAAGGCGGTGTATCCAAAAGTGCGCCGGTGAAAAAAATTCTGATCACCCAACCTAAGCCGGAAGGCGACCGCTCGCCTTACTTTGAGCTGGCCCGCAAACATAGTCTGGAACTGCATTTTCAGCCCTTCATCATTGTGGAAGGCATCCCTGCCAAGGAGTTCCGCAAACAGAAAATCGACTTCACCCAGTATACCGCGGTGATCTTTACCAGCCGCAATGCCATTGATCATTTCTTCCGCATCTGCGAGGAGGTGAAAATGAATGTGTCGCAGGACACCAAGTATTTCTGCATCACCGAAGCCGTGGCGCTCTACCTGCAGAAGTTCATCCTCTACCGCAAGCGTAAAGTGTTTTACGGGGCAGACGGCACCAATAAAAGCCTTTTCGACGTCATCAATAAGCACAAGGACAACGAGAAATTCCTTTATCCCTGTTCCGAATCTTTTGACAGCGAAATCACCAACTGGCTCAAGGCCCATCATTGCGAATACGCCACACCGGTACTGTACCGCATCATCAGCGCGGATGTAAAGGCCGTGCTGGAGCAGGAGTTCGACGTGATCTGCTTCTTTACGCCGGGCGGGGTGAAGAGCCTGCTCGAAAACATCCCCGGCTACCGGCAGAACGGCACCCTTATCGGCGCCTTCGGACCCAACACCTTCAAAGCGGTGGAAGAGGCGGGCCTCACCCTCGATATCAAGGCCCCGGTGCCCAATGCGCCCAGCATGGTGAGTGCGCTGGAGCTTTTCCTCTCCTCCCAAACCAAAAAATAATTCCCGGCAACCGGCGCTGTCCGGTATCGCCCGCCGGGATAACCATATAAAAAATGCTCCGCCTTAGCAGAGCATTTTTTTATCGACGGCATGCAGGCTGCCGCAGATTACAGTTTATTGAATTTCCGGATCACCATGTCCTGGTCCAGCAGGATGCGGATCACGTAGGTGCCTGCCGGCAGTTTGCCGGTATGCAGGGGCAGGTAGTTCATGCCTTCCGTGATGCGGGTTTGCTGCTGAATGAGGGTGCGTCCATTCAGGTCGCTGACGATTACGGCGGCATTGTCGGCGCGGTCAGAGTTGATGTTCACCAGCAGCCGGTCGCTTGCCGGGTTGGGGTAGAGGGCAATATCGGCCGTGCCTTCATTGCGCACGTTGCGCACCGGGCTGAATTTGGTTTGTCCGCTGTTATCGAATACGCGTAAGCGGTAGAAATTCACGCCCCGGGCCGGGGTATAATCGATGAAGCTGTAGCCCACATTGCTGGCACTGTTGCCGGCAGCCGGCAGCTCACCGATAGCGGTGAAGCTGCGTCCGTCTGAACTGCGTTCCACCACAAAGTTTACGGTGTTGATTTCCTGCGAGGTGGTCCAGGTGATTTTGTTCACGCGGCCGGTGCGCTGGGCATTGAAAGAAAGCAGGCCAACGGGCAGGGGCGAGGTGGGGCCTACGCCGCTGGTGGCGGTGCCGCCGCTGAAGCTGCTGATGCCGTTGAACTGCGCATACAGTACACCGTTAATTGTGGCGCCTCCGGTATTCACATCAATCAGCTCCACATCATTCACCACCGAGTCGAAATTCACGGAAGCCGGTGATGGGCTGAAATCGCCCGCCACGGTTTTGAACCAGCGGAAGCCTTCATCGATGGCGCCGGGGTTAGCGGCGATGAAATTATTCTTGGCGGCGATGATGGAATCAAATTCGCTTCGGGCATAGAAGAAGCGCACATTGACCGGGCTCTCAAGCGTGGCGCCGTTCAGGTTCACATTCCACCAGCGTTGCAGGGTATAGGTGGCCATTTTCTCTGCGCTGTTCTCCGCGCCATACCATTTGCGGTTCACGTTGATGCGTGCCGTGGCCTGCGCACGGGCGGCGCTGTTGGCGCCTGAACCGGAGGGATCCCACTGGATGCCGAACAGGAAGCGGGCACTGTTGCCATCGGAATAATAGGTCCATCCGCCGGCATCCGTGCAGGCACTGATTACGGGGGAGAGGGCCGCCCCGCTCTCATTGCCGCCGGCCAGGGAAACATTCGCAGCAGCATTTTTGGGGCCTACGAAGAAGCTGTCGATGGCAAACTGGTTGCCGTAGTTGCCGTAGGCATCCAGCGCCAGCTGAATGGATTGTCCGGCATACTGCCCCAGGTTAAAGCTGTATAAAGTCCAGCCCGGCTTGCCGGAAGTGGCGGTATAACTGTTTTGTGTACTCAGGGTGGAATCCCCTCTTTTCACCACGCCCAGCGGTGTAAAGCTGTTGCCGCCGTCGGCGCTCACCAGGATCACCAGGCTGTCGGTCAGGGTGAGGTACTGGGGATCCTGGGTGAAGTAGAATCCTGCCACATAGCCACATCCGCTGGCCGCATCGGCGGGCAGGTTGATGCAGGGCGTGGTGAGCCGCGAAGCGGTGCCTGCCAGGTAATTGTAGCAATCGAAGAGCGCCACTGTGCTGCCGCTTTTCGGGGCCAGCGAAACGGGGGGTGCGTAATCCGGGTATTCAACGGTGCCGGCCAGGCTCCAGTTACCCGAGCCGCTGATTTGCTGTACCAGCCAGCCCGTTACCGCTCCTTCAAAGTCTTCTGCATAGGGGGCGCTAACGGCGGGGGGTAAGGTAAAATGTGTGGCCACCAGGGTGTCGTCACCGGCGTTCACATCGCCAGCCAGCGACTGGATGAAGACAGAGTCCACATTCAGTCCCGCAGCGGGGAAGCTGCAGTTGAAACTCAGGGTGGCGGTATCACCCGGGGCCAGCTCATTACTGTTGCTTTGGGTGAGCGGGCCCTGCGGGTTGGCGCCGGTTACATAGAGCGCCACGGTGGCTGCCCCGGCGGGGATATTGAGGTTGCCGCTGTTGCGCAGTTTCACGCGTACCGTATTCACGGGGTTACAGCTGGCATTGGGCGGAATCACACCCACCAGCGCGCCGTTCAGGGCCGAACTGGAGACCAGGGTGACGGTGTAGTCTTCGGTTTCGCCCGAGCCAAAAGAGGTACATGCTTCGTCTTCAAAAAATTCCACTGCCCGGGAGCGGATACGCATGCCTGTTGGTCCGGTAACGGAATTGGCCGGAACGCTGATGCTGCCGCTGGCCGTAGTGCCGGAGATGCTGAGGTTGGTGAATTCATCCGGATCAAAACTGCCGTTGCCGTTGAAGTCGATCCAAACCGAAACCTGTGCGGGATCAGCCGGGCTGGCCGGTACCGTAACATTGATGGTATAGGTGTTCACCTGCAGCAGCGAGGCGGTATTGGTTTCGGGGGTGGGGGGTACCTGGGTATAGCCCGTGGCCGGATCGGTGCCGTTGGCGGCATTGAGGCTGGTGCCGGCAATGGAAACGCCGGTGATGTATTCATCCACAAAACTGTGCAGGGGATTGGCCGGTGGTTTGCAGTAGCAGTCGGTAAACGGATTCATCGTTACGGCCAGTACATTGGAAACGGCGCTGGCGCCGCTGCTGCTGCAGGTATCGGTAAAGCGGTAGTATGTGGTGCTGTTTTGCGACACGGTGGCCTGTGTGGGCGAGGTTTGTGCGGGCAGGTTGCTCCAGGGGCCTGAGGCCGAAGGCGCCGATTGCCACGCATAGCGCATGCCGGAAGCCTGGGTGGCGCCGCTGTTGAGGAGGGTAAATGACTGACCCGCGCAGATGGATGCAGGCCCGCTGAGGATGCCCGCATCGGGTGTGCCCGAACAACCGGATAACTGCTCCACCAGCACATCGTCGATCACCATTTCGGTGCCGTAATCACTCATGGCCAGGAAGGCGATGTAGTTGGCCGGGCCGTTGAAAGCGGCCGGCACGTCAAAACTGTACTGGTACCAGCCCGTGGCAGCAACGGCAGGGGAATTCAGGAAGTGCCGGTAGATCACGCCCAGCCGGGTACCCCCGATGGCTGTTTGGCTGGTGTTCACATACACCGCCAGGGAATCCTGCAGGGTCTGGTAGCGGGAGTCCCGGTACATCCAGAACTTCACCCGGATCTGTCCGCCGCCGGAAAAATCGAGTGCGGGGGTAACCAGTTCAGCCGAATCTCCGGCGGGATAGTTGTATCCGTCATAAAGTGCCATGCCGGCGCCGGTATGCGGACTGGCAACAGGCCGGGTTTCTTCGGCACTGCTGGCGTAGATCCACACATTGGAAATGGAGGAGGGGTCAGTGTTCACATTCGCATTCCGCCAGCCTGCAGGGGGGAATGCCGGGTTGTCGAAACTCTCGGTCAGCAGCTGGCCGTATCCGCTGAAGCCTGACAACAAAAAGAGGGGCAGCAGCAGTCGGGGTAAACGATGCGGGTTCATGTGTAAAGTTTTTCGTTGGAAAACGTGGCTGAAAATTACTACAAATTAGCGGCAAAGCCAATTTTGATGCGTTGCAGCAAGGATTGTGCCCCGTTGCTGTGCTGCGGCCTGAAAATATACCTGGGGTTTTTGCCGCTGCCGGGCCGGAATTTTCCGTATCCCGGCAGCCGGCCACCATCCGGGAAAGCAGAATACCCGGTAAGTTTGCAGGGATGAATACCCAGCATACGAATGCCCTGATCCACGAGAGCAGTCCCTACCTCTTGCAGCATGCCCATAACCCCGTGCAATGGCTGCCCTGGGGGCCTGAAGCCCTGCAGCGGGCCCAGGCTGAAGACAAGGTGATCCTGGTGAGCATCGGCTATTCCGCCTGCCACTGGTGTCATGTGATGGAGCGCGAAAGTTTTGAAGACGAAGCCACGGCTGCCCTCATGAATGCGCATTTTGTGAACATCAAGATTGACCGCGAGGAGCGACCGGATATTGATCAGATCTATATGGACGCAGTTCAGGCCATGACCGGCAGCGGGGGATGGCCGCTCAATGTTTTCCTCACCCCGGATGGGCGGCCCTTTTACGGCGGCACTTACTTTCCGCCCGTGCGGGCCTTCAACCGGGCATCCTGGAAGGAGGTGCTGGAGGGCGTGGCCGAAGCCTGGCAAACCCGCCGGGGCGAGATGGAGGAACAGGCTGCCCGTCTCACGGCGCATATCGGAAAAAACAGTTTCCTTACCCCGCCACCGCCGCTTCATGAACCGGTGCCTGACCATAGTTCCGCCCTCACCGATGCGCTCCTGCAAACGGCGGATACGGTACGGGGCGGATTCGGCGGGGCGCCCAAGTTTCCCCAGACCTTCAGTATCCGCCTGCTGATGCAGGCCCATGCTCAAACCGGGCGGCAGGATGCGCTGAACCAGGCTTTGCTGTCGCTGGACCGGATGCTGCAGGGCGGTATCTACGACCAGGTAGGCGGCGGCCTGGCCCGTTACAGTACGGATGCCGAATGGCTGGCCCCGCATTTTGAGAAAATGCTTTATGATAATGCCCTCCTGGTGCCCGCACTCTGCGACGCCTGGCTGCTGACCGGCGCCAGCCACTACCGGGAGGCAGTATACGGCATCATCGGTTTTGCCGGCGCGGAGCTTGCCCATCCGGAAGGCGGATTTTATGCGGCGCTGGATGCCGACAGCGAGGGCGTGGAAGGGAAGTATTATGTGTGGACGCGCCAGGAGGTGGAGCAGTTGCTGGGCAGCGATGCCGATTTGTTCTGCCGCTTTTATGATATCACGGATGAAGGCAACTGGGAAGGGCATTCCATCCTGCGGATCCTGCAACCCGA
>JAYRPG010000048.1:0-1443 GCA_041911275.1 Ferruginibacter sp.
TGCCGGCATCCCCGTTCGGAACCACGACATTACGCCCCTCCCATTTCCGGTCGCTCAGTATCCGCCAGCACCAGCCCTGCTCCCTGATGGTTTCCAGGGCGAATGTCAGGCGGAACAGGTCAGTCTGTACCGACACATCACCAGAGCAGGCCTGCCACAGATACTCCAGCCTGCTGCGGATATCTTTCGCCCCGCTTTCACTCTGCAGGGCTCTGATATGTGCGGGGAAAACGGTGCTGTTTCAGTGCTGTGCTCCGCCAGCGGTTTAGAAACAGGTTTTCCTGGATTTTTGACGCAATCCGGCCATCCCGGCGGGCCAGATGCAGGGCTACCAGCCCGCACCAGGCCAGATGTGCGGCTTTCCCTGATACCAGCTGCCCGCTGGCGATATTGTCACTCATGGCGCTTACTGGCTGCTGATATCAAAAACCGGTGTTTCTCCGGCGATGACCGGGCCGGAGAACAGGGTTATCTCCTGGACACGGTCAGAGTCCGCCACAATCACCGGTGTCAGCGTGGACTGTGCTTTCTGCTGAAGTAACGCAAGGTCAAACCCGATGACGGGGTCACCGGTGCTGATCAGCTGGCCTTCCTGGGCAATACGCCGGAAACCCTCTCCCCTGAGGTCAACTGTGTTAATACCGAAGTGCACGAACAGTTCAGTGCCACTGTCGGTGCGGATGGAAAACGCGTGGTTTGTCTCCAGTATTTTACCGATAGTGCCGCTGACAGGAGCCATCAAGGTATCGCCGCCGGAAGGACGGATAGCAATACCATCCCCCACTATTTTCCCGGCAAACACAGCATCCGGAACCGTGTCCAGAGGGACAATTTCACCGGACAGCGGTGCCATCACGCGGGTGACTTCCGCCGGTTTCTCATTTTCACTTATCAGTTGTTTAATCCTGCCCAGTAATCCCATTGTGCTTTCCTTCATTACGGGTGAACCGAAAGTACTGCCGTCACCGACGGCAGTGGAATTATTTCAGGCCAGCGTCCACAGTGAGCCGTCCGTCAGCACAGCCTCGCCGTGAGCTGCATATAGCGACAACCGGCGGGTTCCGGGCTGCGGGTAAATACGGCTGGACAGGGTGGCATCGCCATCGTTAACGAACACTTCCACCGATGAACGGTCCAGGAAAACCCGTAGCGTCAGATATTCTGCGCCAGGCAGCGCGATACTGCGGTAACCGTCCAGCCCCTCATCCGGGTAGTGACGCCAAAGCACCAGCCGTCCTGCCTGGTTATCCACATACAGCCGGAGCCCGTCTCCCAGGTGGATGCCGTAATGCTCTGCCTGACTGTCGAGGGTATGCCACGTCAGCACCAGTTCCACGGCCTGTGCGTCCTCAGCCAGCAACTGCGTGCCACTGAGCCTTACAGGGTGTAACGGCTGGCACGTCCCGCGAAGGGATTCGGCTTCGCGAACCGGACGCTGACACA
>JAYRPG010000049.1:0-16308 GCA_041911275.1 Ferruginibacter sp.
GATGTGGAAAATTCCAAACTCTATACCCAGCCTGAAGATGTGGCTTATGCTTTCCGTGAACTGGGCCAGGTAGGCGACCTCTTCACGGTGGCGGCAGCCTTCGGCAATGTGCATGGCGTGTACAAGCCCGGAAACGTGGAACTGCGCCCCGAAATCCTCCGCAACAGCCAGCAGTACATTGAGAAAGAACTCAAAACCGGCCCCAAACCCGTATACTTTGTTTTCCATGGCGGCAGCGGCTCACCCCAGCACCAGATCCGGGAAGCCATCAGCTACGGCGCCATCAAAATGAATATCGACACCGATCTGCAGTGGGCTTTCTGGGAAGGCATCCTCAACAACTACAAAAAGATGGAAGCCTACCTGCAGGGCCAGCTCGGCAATCCTGAAGGTCCGGATGCGCCCAACAAAAAATACTACGACCCCCGGGTTTGGCTGCGCAAGGGTGAAGAATCGTTCAGCAAGCGCCTGGAAACCGCCTTCGACGACCTCAACTGCATTAACCGGAATGCATAAAGTATATTTGCAGGGGCTGCCGCAACAAGCAGCCCCTGTTCTATTGATTCAATAATTGCGGGATATGGAAAAAACAATGCCTATGACCAGCAACGAAGATTTTGAAGCCCTGCTGGGCGGTCAGGAAACCGGCAATGCTGATGCCAAGTCGGGTGGTTCCGGATGGTTCAAGCGCAAGAAAAAGGGCATCCTCACCGAAACCAAGGATAAAGCGGATGCCCCGGAAGGGCTCTGGAGCAAATGCCCCAGCTGCAAATACACCTGCACCATCTCCGAACTGAAAGAGAACCTTTCAGTTTGTCCGAAATGCGAATACCACCACCGTATTGGCAGTGATGAATATTTCAGCATCCTCTTTGACGAAGGCACCGAACAGGAACTCTTTGCCAATGTGCTTTCCAAAGATTTCCTGGGCTTTGTAGACCTGAAACCTTACAGCAAGCGGCTGGAAGAAACCTATGCCAAAACGGATATCCACGACTCCATCACCGTGGCCCACGGCAAGGTAAAAGGCCTTGACCTGGTGGTGGCCTGTATGGATTTTGAATTCATCGGGGGCAGCCTGGGCAGCGTGATGGGTGAAAAGATTGCCCGCGCCTGCGATTACTGCCTGGAACACCGCATTCCGTTCATGATCATCAATAAAAGCGGTGGCGCCCGGATGATGGAAAGTGCCTTCTCGCTGATGCAGCTGGCCAAAACCTCCGGCAAACTGTCGCAACTGGCCGATGCCGCCATCCCGTATATTTCACTCTGCACCGATCCCACCTTTGGCGGCACCACCGCCTCCTTTGCCATGCTGGGCGATGTGATCTGCGGAGAACCCGGCGCCCTGATCGGTTTTGCCGGTCCGCGGGTAATCAAAGAAACCATCAAAAAAGACTTGCCGGAAGGGTTCCAGCGCAGCGAATTCCTGCTGGAACATGGATTCCTCGATTTCATTGTGCACCGCAAAGAACTCAAGGAAAGAATGGCCCAGGTGCTCACCCTGTTCCAGGGATAAGAGCAGTTGAGCCTGCGGCAGCAGGTTTTTAGAAACACCGCGGGTGAGCCGGACTGGGTGTGCAGCCGCAAACACATAGCTTATGTCGCTCTTCAAAAGGCCCTTCCCGGGCCTTTTTCAATTTCCGGTGCAGCAGCGGATGAACCGGCTGCTTACCGGATGAGCACCAGGGTGCCGCGGAGCAAACTACGGCCGGGCCGGTTCAGGTTCAGCAGGTAAATATAAGTGCCCGCAGGCTGCGGCTCACCTTTGAAATAACCATCCCAGGGAATCCACCGGTTGCGGCAGACGTACACCTGTTGCCCCAGGCGGTTGTACACCCGCAGCGAAAAGCCGGGAAAGGCAGCCAGGGCAGGAATATTCCATACATCATTACGGCCGTCGCCGTTCGGGGTAAAGGCGCCGGGAATAAAAATATCCTTAAACACTTTCACCAGCACCGTGTCGCGGTTGCTGAAACAGTTGCGCGGATCCGTTACCGTTAGGATGTATTCCTGGTCGGCCGGCGGCCCCACCACCGGCACGGCAGCCCCGGGGTTTTCCATATACAGCAGGGGCGACCATTGCAGGATGCCGCCCTCCGGCACAACGGGCTGCAGGGCGATGGTTTCCCCCGCCAGCATCACCTGGTCGGGGCCGGCCGACGCATTCAACCGGCTGTACACTTTAATCTGCACCGTATCCGTATCCCAGCAACTGTTGCCATCGGTTACCCGCACCACATAATCAGTGGATTGCAGCGGGGTAGCCACCGGGTTGGCGATACCCGGATTACTGAGTCCTTCAGGCGGCGTCCAGCTGTAGGTAATACCGCCCGTGGCAGACAACAAACTGCTGTTGCCGGCGCACAGGGTATCTGCCTGGAAGCTGAGCCTGGCCTCAGGCCTGGGCAGTACCACGAGCCAGGCCGAATCGATGGCCACGCAGCCGCCCTCACCGGTAACCGTTACATAAATTTTCCCGGAAAAATAACCCGGCACCTCGGGGAGGGTGAAGGGGTTATCCGAAACACCCAGCCCCCCGCCTTCCCTCGACCAGAGATAACTGGTGCCGCCCGTAGCACTGAAGGTGACGGGGCCGCCTTCACAGGCCGGACTGCTGATCTGCATATTGGTCACGGGCTTAAGTCCCTTTACAATCATGGTAGGCGGCGCTACCACCCGGCAGCGCACCGAACTGAAGTTTTCCCGCTCACCGGCAGCCACCCGGTAATAATAACGGGCCGGCGGCGCGGTGGCAGCGAAATCTACCTGGTACACCGTTCCGGTAGCCCCGGCGATATCGGTCCAGTTCAACCCGTCACTGCTTTGCTGCCACTGGTAAACCGGGTCGTTGAAACCCGCTGCCAGCTGGGCACGGAGGGTGAAAGTGCGGGGTGCCGCCTCACAGTAATTGATGGTATCGTTCACGAAGCCGTCAACAGCCGTGAGCAACTGGGGGCCGCAGGGGCGGAACGTAATGTCATCCAGCGCGAGGTCGTTGCCACAGCCACCCCGGGAGTTATTGAAGATGCGCAGCACCACATCCGATACGCCGGGCGGCGTGGTGAAGAAAAATCCGTACTGCCGCCACTGCAGGGAGGCGGTTTGGGTGATCAGGCCGGTGGAATAGGTTTGCAGCACCGTACCGTTTGTTCGTTCAATCGTAAACGTGAGATTGGGCTCAATGCCCGAACCGTTGCAGGCTGTGGGACGCAGCACATTGGCCACCCAGGCAGCAAATTCAAAACGGGTATTGGCACACAACCCGCGAACAGTATCCACATAAAAAGGGCTGGGCTCAAGGGAGGCATTCACCAGCATAAAATAACCACCCGGATTGCCGGTATGGTCCACCGACATGGAAAACCAGCTGGCCTCGAAGCAGTTGCTCGTATTGTTCCGCACGGTATAAAAGCCATCGTTCGGACAATCGGCACCGTAATAAGTATACGCGGTGGTGGCGGCCTGGAGGGGCGCACCGGGATTGGAGCCGGCGCCAAACGTGATGTTCACCAGGGGATCACCCAGGCTGCCGGTACAGAGTTGTGCAGACGATGGAAGGGCGCCGGTCAACAGGTACAGGAAAAACAACAACAGCGGTATTCTCAGACCTTTCAAAATACAGCAGGTTTATCAAACGTGAAGTTAGCCAATCCCCTGCAGATAAAGCCTTTCAATCGATGAACGGCAGCCTGGCCGGATGACCAGACCCGGTTGAAACAGGCATCTCCGGGGATTGCACATTGATGCGTCAACTGCAGGATGCCCCAAATCTTCCCGCCATCCCTGACCAGCCCGCCAAACGTCACCGCCATCCGGAACGGCAACCGGTTAAAAACATTTTACGAACAGGCCCGGAAGAAATGCCGCAGCTTTATTACATTAGGGAATAATCCCAATTGTATATGTATCACCGGACGAAAAAAAATGTTCATATCCTCCTCCATCCTGAACTGGGTGAAACCCGCTGGGATAAATTGATCAATGCCTTCATCATTATCCTGATCATCCTGAATGTGGCGGCAGTGATGCTTGAAACGGTGCATGCCCTGCAAAGCGACTACGGGAAATGGTTCCATTACTTCGATCTGTTTTCGGTCAGCATCTTCAGCGTGGAATACCTGCTTCGGGTGTGGAGCAGCAACCATGATCCCCGTTACCGGCACCCGGTGTACGGACGGCTGAAGTACATGCTGTCTGCCGATGCCCTCATCGACCTGGTGGCCATCCTCCCCTTTTACCTGAACCTGGCCTTTGTATTCGATCTCCGGGTATTGCGCATCCTCCGGCTGCTGCGCTTTCTGCGTTTATTCCGGCTTACGGCCTATATGAAATCAGCACAGATGGTCCGCAATGTATTTGTGACCCGGGCCAGTGAGCTCAAACTCAGCCTGGTGCTGATCATCTTTGTGATCATCATCGCTTCCTCCCTCCTCTATTTTGCTGAACACCAGGCACAGCCCCAACAGTTCTCCAGCATCCCGGCCACGTTCTGGTGGGCGATTGTTACGGTGGCTTCCGTGGGCTACGGCGATATGGTGCCGGTGACGGTATTGGGCAAAACCCTGGCAGGCATCATCTCCTTTGCCGGCCTCGCCATCTTCGCGCTGCCGGCGGGTATCATCACAGCCGGATTCCTGGAAGAGATCAGGAAAACGAAAGACAAAAAGGTACACCGCTGCCCACATTGCGGCGGCGTCATTGACCTGTACCGGCATGTGGATTGAGGCATGATGAAATCTTCCCGTAAAAATCCAGGCCGGTAAAAGGCATAGCTGGCGTACCGATATGAAAAAGGTCATCCGGAATAAGCACGGATGACCTTTTGTTGAATGGTTGATGCAACGAACCTGTTAAAGCTTCCTTCTCCTGCCTTCCAGGATCCGGTAAAACGAGCGGCTGCGGATTTCCTCGAGGGTTAAGCCGGTAACGGTGGCTTCCTCCTCAGTGATGGCGCCGCAATTGATGGCCTTCAGGAAGAAGTTGAGCAGGCCCTGGCCCGTGGCGGCATCATCAAAAATATCGCCGGTAAGGGTGGAGATGGCCGCTCTTTCCACAAAAGTCTTCAACCGGTGCACGGCATCCGCATAGCTGCTCAGGAAAAAATTATAGGTAGCCGCGTAACGCATCGGTAACTGGGCGGGATTGAGATCCCAGCCCTGGTACAACCCGTTGATGAGCGAATGCGTGGTATGGTTGAAACCGGTGCGCCAGGCATTGTGCACCGATTCGCGGTTTTCAAGCACCTGGTCAACGCTGAGCTGATCGCCCCGGTGGGGTGGCACCGGCATGACATTGGTAGCCCCATCGCTGAGGAAGATGCCGGTATGCGCCAGCGCCACCTTGGTCATGTGATGGGCAAAATCGCAGACACTGTGCGCCATCGTCTGGTATTTGGCGGTAATGCCGCAGCTGGCCGTATAATCGTAAGTGCCGAAATGCGCGGCAATCAGCCTGCCCTCCCCGGCCCGTACAATGCGCATCAGCGGGTTACGGCCTTCCTCGTCCATGATGATCTGGGTGGCCTCCACCATCGTTTCCATTTTGAGGGTACCGGGGGCCAGACCGAAGCGTTTTTCAATGATTTCAAAGAAACGCACCAGGGTGGTAACCTGTTCCGGAATGGTCACTTTCGGTAACATCACCACGAAATTATCCGGCAGCTTTCCGCCTGTTTCGGTCAGGAGGGTGGTGAGGAAAATATCCAGGGTACGCACGCCGCGGGCTTTCAGATCTTCGGTAAAAGGCTTGATGCGGATACCAATAAAGGGCGAGATGCTCTTCTGCCGCATGCCGGCAGCCAGTTCCCGCGCCGCATTCACCGCGGTGGCATCTTCCTCATCATTCGGACGGTTGCCGAAGCCGTCTTCAAAGTCGATCCGGAAATCCTCTACGGGCTCCGTCTTCAGTTTATGAATGATCTTGTTGTACACCGAATAAGCCAGCCAGGCCGGCTCGGTTTTACGCTCATCCGCCGTCATGCGGTCGAGCTTACGTGTAAGCGCCAGGGCATCACTTTCCTGCTCCGGCAGGTGCCGGGCATTTTCCAGGTTGAGCACCCGGGCCAGCACACAGAAGTTGGAGGCATAAGTCTGGAGACTCTTCAGGGCAATATCACCCATCTTCTGGGTGGTATCACTTTTAAACAGGTTGGCGCCGCCATATACCGTATGCACCGGCTGGCGGTCGGGCTTATCACCCGGATAAACCTGCTGAAACCGCAGGTTCGCGGTCTGCAGATGGCCCAGTAACTGTTCTTTTTCCTGATCGCTGATGGAGAATTGCATGGGGAGAAATAAGGTTTAAAATGTTAAAGGGTGAATGATGAATGGAGGAATCAGGGAGTTGAGCGTTGAAGGTTGAGTCGCAGCACACTTCCTGCAGTTCAACCGGCTGATCCTGTGGTTCAGGCCCTGCACCGGGCCTGCTGCCGGTCAGCTGCCCCGGTACGTGCTGTAGCCAAAGGGATTCAACAGCAGGGGCACATGATAGTGCTCGGCCGTCTGCAGATTAAAGATGATGTCTACCGTAGGATAAAAAGCTTCCACGCCGTGTATGTCGAAATACGACTGCACATCGAAATTCATCTTATAAATGCCCGGCGGGAGGATGACATCGTCTTTCAGCAGGTTGCTGATGCGGCCATCGTGATTGGTGACACCCCTGGCCACTTCCAGCCATTCGGAACCCACTTTTTCATAAAGCACAATGGTAACGCCGGCTGCAGGCCGGCCGCGGGTGGTATCCAGGATATGCGTGGTGATCTGGCTCATGCGAGTAATTTTTGGAGTCGTAATAAAGTGATTTTGTGCTGTTCATCCCGGGCTGTCCGCAGTTCCTCATCCCGGTTCCGCGGGAGGCGCTGCCGGAGCAGGGCAAGCATCTCTTCTGCGGATTTACCGGTGGCGCACACGATGAAGATAAAGCCGAATTTTTCTTCATAGGCGTTGTTGCCTTCAGCCAGGGCTTTCAGGATTTCCTCTGCTGCGGCGGCTACTGCTCCCTGTTCACTGCCCGCCCATTGGGCCGTTGCGGCAAATTTCTTTTTCAGCGAATCCAGGTCGCCGATTTTGGGGTGATGCGTGAAGGCTTCGAGCCAGTCGGGCTCCCCGCATTGGGCCCAGGCCTGATCTGCGTGGCGGAACAAATCGGCTTCAGCGGATACGGGAAATGCAGCCTGCATCAGTTCCACCCAGCGCCGGCTGCCGCAGCAATTCAATAAGGCCTGCCGGCGTTCTGCTTCCGGAAGACCGTTCAATACATCAATGGTCATGGATTTCATTTAAACATTCAGTACCGGCATCAGCTGCGGGCAACGGTACCCCATAAACGCATCCGGCTCACCCCGCCATCCGGGAAAATCGTGAGCCGCGCATAGGTGAACACCTCATCCGTGTGCTCCAGTTCCGTTTCAAAAAAATGTTCATGGTGGGCCTGCAGCTTCGACTGGGGCAGGATGGTTTTCCAGGCAATATCCCCGGCCGTGAAATCCACCTTTTTACCCGGTTCAATATAACAACCCTCCACCATACAGCTGTCGGGATAATTGCCTTTGAAATGACAGGTATCAATCAGGGTCTTCCGGATCCGGCCCGGATGGGCCAGGCGTACAATCACCCAGTCGCGGTTACCCGGGGTGCGGTTGCGCTTGGTTTCCCAGCCATCCCCCATATTCACGCCCCTGCCGGGCATGATCAGGTTTTCCATGTGGGAAAAAAACATATCGTTGCACAACACCGAACGGGCGCCGTTCACGGCAGCAGCCAGGTCAACCCATTCATCAGCCTGTACCAGCGACCAGTCGCGGAACACTTCGCCATACACTTTCAACCGGGCAACGCCGCCGTCCGGGTAAATATGCAGCTGGATATGGGTATAAATGCTGCGGTCTTCAATCTCAAAAATATTCTGGGAGCCGGGCTGCAGGGGCACCCTGGGCAGGATTTCCTTCCACACCACACCGGGCGCATCGTACTGCCCGTTGGGAATATAAGCCGCCTCCACGGAAGCGAAGGGCGGATGATTGCCCAGAAAGTGATTGGTATCAATGTCTACCTCATGAATGATGCCCGAAGTGGCCAGCTGGATGATGCAGGAGTCATGTCCCGGCACGCGTTTGCGGCGGCTTTCCCAGCCATCCATCCACTTACCGCGGTCGGTATATTTATCGGCAATGAAAATACCGCGGCCGGGCTTAAGCAGGTTTTCCATTTCCGCGAAAAAATCATCCGTGCACCAGAGGGCCTTTCCCCCCAGCCTTTCGGAGGCGAGATCAGTGAGATTACTGAAAGTGGTTGTGCTCATGTTTTGATAAAGCTTGATGGATTAGAAAGTAAGTATTCAGTTTTCGCCGAGGATCAGTTCACCGCGGCCGGGGGCAAAAAATCCGTCATCCCCGTAAACCTTAACGCCGTGAAGGTAGGTGCATTTCACCACCCCGTAAAGCGTTTGACCCAGGTAGGGCGTGAGGGGGTGCCGGTGCAGGATTTTTTCCTCACTCACGGTAAAGGATGCCCGATCATCCACCACGGCAAAGTCGGCGTCGTACCCGGTTGCAATCATGCCTTTGCGGTGCGCCAGCCCCGCCAGCTTTGCGGGGGCCCGGCTCATCCACTGCAGCAGCTGCCCGATCGGGATCTGCCGCTGCCGGGCTGCGGTCCACATCGCGGGGAAGGAAAACTGCAGGGAAGCAATCCCGCCCCAGGCTTTCATGAAGTTACCGGAGCCCGTTTCCTTCAGGGCTGGGGGTGCGGGCGAATGATCCGTAACCACCATGTCCAGCACCCCTTCTTCGAGGGCTTTCCAGAGCTGATCATTATTGTGTTTGCCCCGGATGGGCGGCGCACACTTGAACTGCGTTTGCCCGTCAGGTATATACTCGGCGTTGAAACAGAGGTAATGCGGACAGGTTTCCACCGTGAGGGGCAACCCCCGTTCACGGGCCTCCCGGATGGGCTGGATGGAATGGGCCGAGGAGAGGTGCACAATATGCACCCGGCATCCGGTAGCTTCACACAGGCGGATCAGCAGGGCGATGGCTTCATCCTCCCATTCATGCGGACGGCTATCGAGGTAATACTGGTACGACCGGGGATCACCCGCCTGCTGCGGCACCGGCCGGGATAGCTCCGCATGCGCCAGCAGGGGCAGTCCATATTTGCAGCAAACCGTCATCGCCGCTTTCAGTTCGGCTTCCCCCACCTCCGGAAATTCATCAATGCCGGAATGCGTCATGAAGGCTTTGAAACCCAGTACGCCATTTTTAATCAGCCATTCCAGTTCCGCACCGTTACCGGGCACCACCCCACCCCAGAAACCGGTATGGGTATGCAACTTGCCCCTGGCAGCGGATTTCTTCAGTTCCAGCGCATGCACCGTAGTGGTAACCGGATAGGCATTCAGCGGCATCTCCACCAGGGTGGTAATGCCGCCTGCCAGCGCAGCACGGGTTGCGGTATCAAAACCCTCCCACTCCGTTCGGCCCGGTTCATTGATGTGAACATGGGTATCCACCAGGCCCGGCATCAGCAGCAGATCACCGAAACTGATGAACTGATGATCGGAGGGCTGATGCCGGCCCGGCAACACCCCGGTAATCCGGCCGTGCTGCACCATCACCGTGGCTTCTGTGATGCCGCCGGATCCCACCACCCGTGTACTGTGAAACGCTTTCACTGAAAAATTTTTAGTAAAGCTAAAATTACAAAACAAAATTTTAAATTACAGCTTTTAGAAAAGCAGAAAATGCAGTATGCTTATGATGCATGTGATTGTTTACGGCGTGTTGTTATTTGCCCTCACTGCGCTCACCGTGCTGACTTACCAACTGCAGCAGCTGCAGCGTACCCATGCGGATCAGCCTGAAGAAAAAAAGGAACACCTTTCGCTGTCACAGGGATGGGTATATGCTTCGCTGGTCATGGTGATCCTGGCCGGTGTGGGCTATACCTGGGCCGTGGTAAAAGGCACGCCCTGGGAAGGCCACCTGCTGGAATGGCTGAACATCGTGGTACGCCTGATGCACATCACTTTCGGCATTGCCTGGATCGGCGCCTCCTTCTATTTTGTGTTCCTGGAAAATGCGCTCAACCGCACGGAAAATGTACGGGATGAACTGGCCGGCAACCTTTGGGCGGTGCATGGCGGTGGATTTTATTACCTGGAGAAATACAAGGTGGCCCCCAAAACCATTCCCAAACACCTGCACTGGTTCAAATACGAAGCCTATTTCACCTGGGTTTCCGGTTTCAGCCTGCTCTTTGTGGTGTATTATTTCAATGCCCAGGCCATGCTGGTAGACCCCAACGTATTGCAACTCTCTTCCGGCGCTGGCATCACCCTGGGGGTGGGCTCCTTTGTACTGGCCTGGGTACTCTACGACCAGCTCTGTAAATCGCCCCTCATCCGGCAGCCCGTGCTGTTTGCCGTTACCGGATTCCTGCTCCTGGCCCTCTTTGCTTATGGTTATGCCCACCTGTTCAGCGCCCGCGCGGCTTATATCCATTTCGGGGCCATGATCGGTTCGCTGATGGCGGGTAATGTGTTTTTTGTGATCATCCCCTCGCAGAAGGCCATGGTGGCCGCCGCCAAACAGGGACGCCCGGTGGATCCTGCCATCGGTAAAAAAGCCCTGGCCCGATCCCTGCACAACAATTACTTCACCCTGCCCGTGCTGTTTGTGATGGTGAGCAACCATTTCCCCAGCACTTTCGGCCACCCCTGGTCATGGGCCATCCTCTGCATCATCTCCCTCGGTACCGCCGGCGTAAAACACTACCTGAACCTGAAAGAGAAAGGACAGTACAATGTGTATATCCTCCCGGTATCGGTGCTCATCCTGCTGAGTGCAGCCTTTTTGACGGCCCCCGCCAAGCCCGACGATAATTGTACCGCTACCGTTTCCTTCCGCAAGGTGGAGTCGGTGATCCGGGAACGCTGCATCAGCTGCCACTCCGCCCGCCCCACCGACAATATCTATACAGCCCCGCCCAATGGCGTGGTGTATGACACCCCGCAGGATATTGTGAAAATGAAGGACAAAATCATGCAGCGGGTAGTGATCACCCAAACCATGCCCCTGAACAACAAAACGAATATCACGCCGGAAGAAAGAAGGCTCATCCGCTGCTGGATTGAACAGGGCGCCCATACTGATCAGTAAACCCCTTTGCCGTGTACAGGTGCCCCGCCATCCTCATGCTGCTGTTCCTGCTCATCCTGAACGGTCCCCTGCTGCTGCGGGCCCAGCAGCCCGGCTGCACCGATCCGCAGGCCGTTAACTTTGATCCCGCGGCCGGACTGAACAACGGAAGCTGCCTGTATAACGTTGCCGAATATACGCCGGCCACCGTGGTGAATCCCCTGCCCGACAGCCTGCACGAAAGCAGCGGACTTACCTTTACCCGTGGATCACTCTGGACCCTCAACGACAAGGGCGGCTCCCCCACCCTGTACCGGATGGACACCAGCGGGCTCATCCTCCAGCGTATCCTCCTCCCTGCGGCCTACAACAACGACTGGGAAGCCCTCAGCAGTGATGACTCCTGCCTGTACATCGGCGACTTCGGCAACAACCTCAGTGGCAACCGCACCGACCTGCTGATCTGGCGGATCCCGCTCGACAGCATTCCCGAACCCTCGTCTGCCCCGGTGTACGCGGTGCCTGTGGCCAGCACCGGGCAGATCCGGTTTACCTACAGCGATCAGCCGCAGCCCCCGCAAGCCGCAGCCGCCAACCAAACGGCCTTTGACTGTGAAGCCATGGTGGTGGATCACCGGCGGATTCACCTGTTCAGCAAAAACTGGCTCAGCAACCGCACCACCCATTATGTGATCGCAGGTAAAACACCCGGCAACTATACGGCGATGCCGCAGGACTCCCTGGAGACGGGGTTCCTGGTGTCCGATGCGGCCCGGGTGGAGGGCCAGAACTGCCTCGTGCTGCTGGGTTACCAGAACAGCGGCACCGGGCGGCACTTCATGTATATCCTTTCGGATTACACGGGCGACCGCTTTTTTTCCGGCAACAAAAGACTGATCCAATTGCCGGATGCCACCCTGATGGGTCAGGCCGAAGGCATCTGTTTCTTCCGGGGGAAATATGGATTCATCAGCAATGAGCGCTTCAGCCGCAGCATCGGGCCCATCACCCTTACCGTGCCCCAGCAGCTCCGGCGTTTCAGCCTCCAGCAATGGACCGGCGATTTCTACAGCACCTACCGCTTTACCGGATCCGGTGCCTGGAGCGATCCTGCCAACTGGGCCTACCAGCTCAACCCGCCTGCCCGGCTGCCGGCCGGAAACCGGGTGGTGATCCAGTCAGCAAACGGCCATTGCCTGCTCGACCAGCCCGTGGGATTCAGTCCCGATTCCTTCCTGGACCTCCAGCCCGCCCAGCACTTGCTGATACCCGGCATCTGGAATATTCAGCCACCCCGGTAAGCCGCCGCAGCGGGAGATTTGGTTATCTTTAATGCTCCTGTTCATGCGCATTTCCCTGTTCATATTATTGCTGGGTACTGCCCTTACGCCGGCTGCGGCACAAATCCTGATTCAGCCGGCCAGCCCGGAGGAACTGGCGCAGCGCCTCAGTGGCCGGGGAGTCAGCGTATTCAACGTTCGCTATACCGGCGCCGCGGAGATGTCGGGCAGTTTCGGGAACAGCACCGATATACATTTCGGGATTGAAAGCGGTATCCTGCTCACCACCGGCCGGGCAGCCACTGCGCGCAACAACCTGGGGCTGGATAATGACGGGGTCAGCCGGGCCGACACCGTACTGGCCAGCAATGCCTGGGGATTACCCGGCGATGCCGACATTGCCCGCGACCTTGGTGTGGATACCGCCAACCTGAACGATGCCTGCGTGCTTGAGTTCGACTTCATCCCCACCGGTGACAGCATCCGCTTTCGCTATGTTTTCAGTTCAGAAGAATACGATACCAATTTTGTCTGCAGCTTCAATGATGCCTTTGCCTTTTACATCAGCGGCCCCGGCATTCCGGCAAACCGGAACATCGCCTTACTACCGGTATCGGGCACCCCGGTTTCCATTTTTAATGTCAACAATGTGGAGGGGGCAGACTGTAATCAAAACACCGCTTACTATGTAGACAACCGCAGCGGCACCCTCCTCACCCACAACGGGTATACCACCGTGCTCACCGCCCGGCACCCGGTGATCCCCTGCAGCACTTACCACCTCAAACTGGTGATCACCGATGCGGTGGACGAACTGTACGACAGCGGGGTATTCCTGGAAGCAGGCAGCCTGCAGTCAGAAAGCATTCAACTGGAGGCCCTCACGCCCACTGACCGCAACGGGGTGCACTACCTCGCTGAAGGCTGCACGGGAGGCCGCATCCGGATCCGGAGAAATGCGCCCACGCCCAGTCCGCTGCTCATCCAGCTGCAATACGCCGGCACGGCGACTACGCCCGGCGATCTGCCTGCACTGCCAGCCAGCATCAGTATCCCGGCCGGACAAACAGAAGCATTCATCTCCCTGAGCGCACTGGCAGACCAGCTGCCGGAAGGAACAGAAACCCTCGTGGTGAATGCCTTCATCAACTGCGCACAACAGGATCCCGTATTCGGCAACAGCCTGGAGATCGAACTGCGCGATCATGCACCCCTGCCCATCAGTCCTGACTCCCTGATCGTTTGCACCGATGACCCCATCCGGCTTACAGCCGGCATCGGCTACAACCAATATCGCTGGGAGGCGAATCCCACGCTGAGCAATACCCGGATCCGCGATCCCTTCGCCCGCCCCGTTGCGGGAATTAACCGGTACTATTGTACAGCATCCTCCGGCGCCTGCACCGCTATGGACTCAGCCCTGCTGATCCGGAAAGCCGTGAGGGTGGCCACTGAGCAACGCACCAGCTGCCATAACCGCAGCGACGGCGCGATCACCCTTACCGCGGGACCCGAATGGACCCGGCCGGTGCAGTTCGCTTTCAACGGCGGCCCGCTTAATAACGACAGCGTATACACGAACCTCGACACCGGACGTTACCTGCTGGTGATCCGGGATGCCGCCGGATGCAGCGACAGCCTGCTTTATCCGCTCCTTCAGCAATACCCTACCCCGCGCATCGCCGACATCCGCACGAGTGCCGCCACCTGCAGCGGGTTGCCCGATGGCATTGCCCGCCCGGTGGGCGAAGGCGGCGTACCCCCTTATCTTTTCTCCGTCAACGATGTGGATTTTTATCCGGACTCCCTGCTCCTGTACCGGGGCACTTATACCCTGTACATGAAAGACAGCCTGGGCTGCGCATCAAGGGCCCGCGGCTTCATCATTCCCTTCAGTACCGTGCTTCGGGTAAAGACCATCGCCGATACCAGCCTCTGTGAAGGAAGCCGGCTGCTGCTGCAAACGGATGCCGCCTCAGCCGAACAAGTGCAATGGCTGCCGGCCGCCCAGCTGAGCAGCGACACCCTGGCCAGCCCGGTTTTTACCGCGGGCCAAACCGTTACCTATGTGGTGCGGGGCAGCAAAGGCATCTGTGCCGGCAGCGACACCCTTACCCTTACGGTTTTACCGGCCCCACGGCCCTTTGCCGGCCGGGATACCACCCTTTGCTACCTGGACAGCCTGCAGCTGCAGGGTAGCGGGGGCGGGCAGTTTTCCTGGCAACCCGCCAGCCTCCTTACAGATCCCCTTACGGCCACCCCGGTGAGTACCGCCCTTACTGCAAGCACCTGGTTCAGCCTCGAAACCACGGGCAGCAATGGCTGCGCATCGCTGCAGCCCGATAGTGTATTCGTTACCGTAAGGAACCGGCCGGCCGTGGATATCGGTCCCGACACCCTCGTGGCGCTGCGCCAGCCCCTGCGGCTGGTTGCCCGTGATGTGTACCAGAGCGGATTCACCCGGTTCAGCTGGCAGCCTGCAGCCGGACTGGATGCGGCAGACCGCCAGGAGGTAACCGCGCGGCTTGAAACCGGCCCGGTGCAATACACCGTGGAAGCCGCCACACCGGAAGGATGCCGGGCAACCGATACCATTTCCATACAGGCTTACAACGGCCCCCGCTTTTATGTACCCAGTGCGTTTACCCCCGACCAGAACGGACTCAACGACCAGCTCCGCATCCGGGCCGCGGGTTTCAGCCGGCTCTATTATTTCAGGGTATACAACCGCTGGGGGCAGCTGCTTTTCAGCACAGCTGACCAGGCGGTGGGATGGGATGGCCGCTTCGGCGGAAAACCCGCCGCAACCGGCGTATATGTATGGGTGGCGGCAGGCAGTACCTATTCCGGCCGACAGGTGCAGGAGAAAGGCACGGTGGTGCTGATCAGGTAAAGCCAGGTAACGGGAAGGCCTGTACGGAAAAGACATAAAAAAACAGTGCTGCCGGGGCAGCACTGTTCCGGATCGAATTCCATTTTAATCAGGCAAAATAACTCAGGTTGGTGCGGGGGGTAAGGGTCAGCAGGGTTTCATACATCAGCCGGATGGTGTCTTCCACATCCCGCTTGTGCAGCATCTCCACCGTGGTGTGCATGTACCGCAGCGGGATGGAAATCAGCACGGAGGGACAGCCGTCGTTGGCATACGCAAACGAATCGGTATCCGTACCCGTGCTGCGGCTCACAGTATGCAGCTGCACCGGAATTTTATTTTTCGCGGCCACATCCTGCACCAGGTTCAGCAGCTTATTGTGTACCGCCGGGCCGTAGGTGAGCGAGGGCCCCTTACCACAGGCGGTTTCGCCCTGAATAATTTTACTGATCATCGGCGTGGTGGTATCATGGGTAACATCGGTGATGATGGCCACATCGGGCTTGATGCGGCGGGCAATCATTTCGGCACCGCGCAGGCCAATTTCTTCCTGCACCGCATTCACCACATACAGGGCATAAGGCAGTTTTTTACGGTTTTGCTGCAGCAGGCGGGCCACTTCGGCAATCATGAAACCGCCGATCCGGTTATCGAATGCACGGCCGATGAGGAAGTCGTAAGCCAGCTGATCATACCCGCTTTCATAGGTTACCACAGCGCCAATGTGCACGCCCAGTTCTTCCACCTCTTTTTTGGAAGAGGCCCCGCAATCCAGAAACAGGTTCTCCACCTTGGGCTGGGTTTCCTTATCCCCGTTATTCATACGGGTATGAATGGCCGGCCAGCCAAACACCGCTTTCACCGGTCCCTTGTTACCATGGATCAGCACCCGCATGGAGGGGGCGATCTGGTGATCAACACCGCCATTGCGCTTCAGGTAAATCAATCCTTCGGGGGTGATGTAGTTCACAAACCAGCTGATTTCATCGGCATGCGCCTCGATCACCACCTTGAAA
>JAYRPG010000050.1:0-32091 GCA_041911275.1 Ferruginibacter sp.
AATAACACATCCGCCGGCCTGGCCGGTCAGTATAAAGAAACAGTTCGGCCCTCCGGGCAAGTCATTCAAAATACCATTTTAGATGAATCATTCATTTGAGTTACCGGGCAGTTATAAAAAGTGGACCATGGGCCTCATCGGCGTGGGCATCATCGCCCTGCTGTACGGCTTCATCATGTATCATCCCTTTACCCACGGTGGTCATGGCGAGCATCCTGAAAGCACCCGCTTCTGGGCGGTGCTGCTGCAGAACAGCGTGTTCTGGCTCCTGGTGGTGAATGCCAGCATGTTCTTCATCGGCGTAACCACCCTGGCCATGGGCGGCTGGCAGGTAGCCCTGCGCCGCGTGCCCGAAGCCATCTCCAGCGTGGTGCCGGTACTGGGCATCATCGCCCTGGCCATCCTGATGAGCATCGTTTGGGGCGGCCGTGATGACATCTATCACTGGGTGAACAAGGAAGCCGTGGAAGGCGACAAGATCCTGCGCGGGAAAAAAGGATTCCTCAACCCCGTATTTTATTCTGTATTCAGCCTCATTACCGTAGCACTCTGGCATTTCCTCGGCCAGAAAATGCGCAGCCTCAGCCTGCAGAGCGATGAAGCCGGAACCATGGATTATGAAACCGGCGACCGCTGGATCAAAAAGAACATCGTTTATGCTTCTGTATTCATCGTGGTGTTTGGTCTTTCTGTGGGTTCTGTACTGCCCTGGCTCTGGCTCATGAGCATCGATGCCCACTGGTACAGCACCATGTACAGCTGGTACACTTTTGCCTCCACCTTCGTGGCCGGCATGTCGCTGATTGCCCTCTACATTGTTTTCCTGAAGAACCGCGGACAACTGGAATATGTAACGGATGAGCACATCCATGATATCGGTAAGTTCATGTTCGCTTTCTCCGTGTTCTGGACCTATCTCTGGTTCTCGCAGTACATGCTGATCTGGTACGCCAATATTCCGGAAGAAACCGGTTACTTCAAGATCCGTGTGCAGGGTCCCTACCGCGGCATCTTCTTCCTGAACCTGATCCTGAACTTCGTTTGTCCGCTGCTGATCCTCATGCGCAAAGGCTCCAAGCGCAACTATACGCTGCTGAGCTTTATGGCCATATTGATTATCTTCGGCCACTGGATCGACTTCTGGCAAATGGTAATGCCCGGCACCCTGAAAGACCAGGCTCAGCTGATGCCTTTTGAGTTTGGCATTGCTGCCCTGTTCATTGGCATCATCATGTGGCGAGTGGGCGTTTACCTGACCAGTCATCCGCTCACCCCGAAAAATCACCCCTTCCTCAAGGAAAGTATCATCCATCATACCTGATGAAGGGCAGAGGGTTCAACAAACAAGACTGAAAGTTTTTAATGTAAATAATTTCGCATCATGACAGGTTTTTTGCTGACAGCCATTGTAGTAATGATTTTCGTAGTCATCTTCCAGATTGCGAAAGCCAGTGAATATGTAAGCGTGCTGAAGGGGGAGGAAAAAGCCCGCAAGCAAAACAATAAAATCAACGCTTTTCTGCTGATCTCCTTCCTGGTGCTCGGCCTGATCGGGGTTTGGTGGTGCAACGAACTGTTCATCGGCAAAACCCTGCTCGTTCAGCCCGCCGCTTCTGACCATGGCGAAAAAATCGACACCATGCTGTACATCACCCTGGCCGTTACCGGCGTGGTGTTCATCATCACCCAGGTGCTGCTGTTCTGGTTTGCCTACAAGTACCAGGAAAGCGACCGGCGCAAGGCTTTTTATTATCCCCACAACAACAAGCTGGAGCTCATCTGGACCACCGTACCGGCCATCTTCCTGACCGTGCTCGTGGTATTCGGCCTGAAGTACTGGTTCAAAATGACCGGCGAGGCGCCGAAAGATGCCATCGTGGTGGAAGTAACCGGCCACCAGTTTGGCTGGGAATTCCGTTACCCCGGAGCTGACAAGGTGCTGGGCCGCAAGGACTATAAACTCACCAAGGGCGCCAACAACCTCGGGGTGGATTTTGATGATCCCGCCAGCCACGACGATATCCATGTGGGCGCCACCATGCACCTGCCTGTGGGCAAACCGGTTAAATTTGTGATCAATGCCCAGGATGTGATTCATGACGTGGGCCTCCCGCACTTCCGCCTCAAGATGGACGCGGTGCCGGGCATCCCCACCACCCTCTGGTTCACGCCGCTGTATACCACCGAGCAGATGAAGGAGAAAACGGGTAACCCCAACTTCACGTACGAAATCAGCTGCGACCAGATGTGCGGAAAAGGTCACTTCTCCATGCGCGGTGTCATCATTGTAGAGTCGGAAGAAGACTACAACAAATGGCTGTCTCAGCAGAAGCCTGAAATCTGGACCGTTCGTCCTGAAACCCAGCCCAAGGAAGCTGCTCCGGCCGCTGCCGATTCCGCCAAGGCCACCGGCACACCGGTAGCCGCCCTGATGAAAAACTGATTCTGAAACAACGTAATTGAAAATAACGGAACACATGAGTACCTCAGCAACCTTATCCCCGGCCGATCTCCATGCCGCCCATGCGCACGGACATGATGATCACGGCCATCACCACCACGAAACATTCATCTCGAAGTATGTTTTCAGCCAGGATCATAAAATGATCGCGAAGCAATTCCTGATCACCGGTATGATCTGGGCCATCATCGGGGGTTTGTTTTCTGTGATCTTCCGGCTGCAGCTGGGCTATCCCGAATCCACCTTCCCCTGGCTGGAAGACTTCCTGGGTCACTGGGCCAAGGGCGGTAAACTCAACCCCGAGTTTTACTATGCCCTGGTTACCATGCACGGCACCATCCTGGTGTTCTTCGTGCTCACGGCCGGCCTCAGCGGTACCTTTGCCAACTTCCTGATTCCGCTGCAGATCGGCGCCCGGGATATGGCATCGCCGATGCTCAATATGCTGAGCTACTGGTTCTTCTTCCTGGCTTCCATCATCATGTTCTCTTCCCTGTTTGTACAAACAGGACCTGCCAGTGGCGGCTGGACCATCTATCCCCCGCTCAGCGCACTGGGTGATGCTTCCAGCGGTTCCAAGATCGGGATGGATCTGTGGCTGGTGAGCATGGCTATGTTCATTGTGAGCTCCCTGCTCGGTGGCCTGAACTACATCTCCACCATCCTCAACCTGCGCACCAAGGGCATGAGCATGACGCGGATGCCCCTTACCGTATGGGCCCTGTTCTTCACCGCTGTGCTGGGTGTACTGTCTTTCCCCGTGCTGCTGTCGGGCGCCATCCTGCTGCTGTTCGACCGCAACCTGGGCACCAGCTTCTTCCTGAGTGATATCGTAGTGGCCGGCAAAATCCTGCCCAACGAGGGCGGCAGCGCCATCCTGTTCCAGCACCTGTTCTGGTTCCTGGGCCATCCTGAAGTGTACATCATCCTGCTCCCGGCGATGGGCATGTCGTCTGAGATCATCAGTGTGAACAGCCGCAAACCCATCTTCGGTTATATGGCCATGGTGGCTTCCATGTTTGCCATCTGTATCCTGGCCTTCCTGGTATGGGCGCACCATATGTTTGTAACCGGTCTGAATCCCTTCCTGGGCGCCTTCTTTGTACTGCTCACCCTGCTGATTGCGGTACCCTCGGCCATCAAGGTGTTCAACTGGCTCACCACCCTCTGGAAGGGCAGCCTCCGGTTCACCCCGGCCATGCTCTTTGCCATCGGTTTTGTGAGCCTGTTCATCAGCGGCGGCTTAACCGGTATCTTCCTCGGTAACTCAGCCCTGGACATTCACCTGCACGATACGTACTTTGTAATTGCTCACTTCCATATCGTGATGGGTGTAGCCTCCTTCTTCGGCATGTTTGCCGGGGTTTACCACTGGTTCCCCAAGATGTACGGCCGTTACCTCAACAATACGCTCGGCTACATCCACTTCTGGGTAACCATCATCGGCGCTTACCTCATCTTCTGGCCCATGCACTACGAAGGGCTGGCAGGTATGCCGCGCCGGTATTATGATTTCTCCATGTGGGAATCCTTCAAGCAGTTCGGCGGGCTGAACGAGTTCATCAGTTTTGTAACGATGATCGTATTTGCCGTACAGATCCTGTTTGTGTTCAACTTTATTTACAGCATTTTCAAAGGCCGTAAGGTAACCAGCCTCAACCCCTGGGGTGCTTCCACCCTGGAGTGGACGACCCCGATCCGTCCGGGTCACGGCAACTGGCCGGGAGAGATTCCCGAAGTGCACCGCGGCGCTTACGAATACGGTAAAGATGGCCGTGAGTTCATCCCGCAAACCGAGCCGGTAGGCGAGCATGAAAGCAAGGGTCATTAATTGATAAAGCAGTTCAGGTGGGCTGCCGGCAAAAGCCGGTAAGGCCAACGGAAGGAGGAACGGATTATGCAGTCACAACACACCACAAAGCACTCCGTTACGCTGGCCGCCAAACTGAAGGATTACCTTCAGCTGATCAAGTTCACGCTGAGTTTTATGGTGGTGTTCAGTACGGTGGTGAGTTTTCTGATCGCCCCGAACGAAAAGTTCTATGAACGTCCGAAACTGGTATCGGTGCTGCTGCTTTTTGCAGGCGGCATGCTGGTTACTGGGTCCGCCAATGCCATCAACCAGATTGCGGAGAAAGACACCGATGCGGTGATGAAACGTACGGCCAGCCGGCCGGTGGCCAGTGGCCGCATGTCGGTGGGAGAGGCCTCTGCCTTCGCCTATGTTGCCGGCCTGCTCGGGGTATTTATCCTCTGGTACTGGTTCAACTGGCAGGCAGCACTGACCGGCCTGTTCAGTCTTTTTTTGTACGGGTACATTTATACCCCGCTCAAAAAGGTGAACTCCATCGCCGTACTCATCGGCGCGATCCCCGGTGCCATTCCCTGCCTGATCGGCTGGGTGGCCGCCACCGGTAATTTCAGCGCAGGCGGCTGGATCCTTTTTGGCATCCAGTTTCTCTGGCAGTTCCCGCATTTCTGGGCCATCGCCTGGATAGCGCACCACGATTACAGTGCGGCGGGATTCAAGCTGCTGCCCGGCGACAAGGGGCCTACCAAATTCACGGCTTTGCAAACCGTGATTTACAGCGCCCTGATGATTCCATTCGGCCTCCTGCCTTACTTCGTTACCCTGTCGGAGTACGGTAACAAGTTGCCGATGAGCGGATGGGTAAGCATGCTGATCATCACCTTTTGCAACCTGTGGATGGTGCTGGTGAGTGTGAAGTTGTTCCTGAAGATGGATGCAAAGAGTGCCAGGATGGTGATGTTCAGTTCTTATTTTTACCTGATGATTGTTCTGCTGGCGCTGTTTGCCGACAGAAACTATTTGCCGGGCCTGTAAGTCCGGTTACAAAAATATCCCGGAAGGGAAGAAGAGGTTATGAGTACCGTGGCCATGCAACAAAGAAAAAAAATTCATCCGCATAAGTTCACCCTCTGGGTAGCCATCGCGAGTGTGGTGATGATGTTTGCGGGGCTCACCAGCGCCTACATCGTTAAGCGCAACCAGGCCAACTGGCTCTCATTCGAGCTCCCGCTGGCTTTCTGGTACAGCACCGCAGCCATCCTGGCCAGCAGTGTAACCATCCGGATGGCGCAGCTGCGCTTCCGCAAGCGGATGATGGCTGAATACCGGGGTTTCATCACGGCTACCCTGGTGCTGGGCCTGCTCTTTGTGATCCTGCAGGTGATGGGGTTCAGTACCCTGGCACAGAACGGACTGAATATGCAGAAAAACGTATCGGTTTCGTTTCTGTATGTGATCGTGGGCCTGCATGCCCTGCACGTGCTGGGTGGCGTGGTGGCGCTGCTGGTGATGTTCCGCAAGGCCTTCAGCAGCAAGGTGCGCAGCTACAATCCGGTACCGGTGGAGGTAATGGCCACCTACTGGCACTTTGTAGATGCCCTTTGGATTTATTTATTGATTTTTTTATTGTCGATCCGATAATTTTTTAACCATATAAGCGAACAGTTAATGTCAACAGCAGCTTTGCACAAGGAAACGAAATGGTGGGCCGGCGGCCGCAGTCCCTTTAACGCCAGCTATGGCAAGGTGATGATGTGGTACTTCCTGATGAGTGATGCCTTTACCTTCGGCGCCTTCCTGATCAGCTACGGTACCATCCGCTTCAGCCAGAACTTCTGGGCCGACCCGAACCATGTGTTCAATGCCTTCCCCGGCTTCGGTCACCAGGATCTGCCCCTGGCCTTTGTGAGCCTGATGACGTTCATCCTCATCTTCAGTTCGGTAACGATGGTACTGGCCGTGCATGAGGGTCATAAAATGAACCGCAAGGGCGTTGAAAAATACATGATCCTCACCATCCTCGGCGGTTTCGCCTTCCTGGCCTGCCAGGCCTGGGAATGGACGCACCTGCTCACCGGCGAGCATGTGGCCATCCTGCAGAACGGCACCCTGGATGTGGTACCTACCACGGTGAAAATGAATCCCTGGGGCGCTGCTGCCAGTCATGAAGCCATGCTGGCCGCCCTCGAGAAAACGCCCCACGAACAACTGGCGGCCATTGCTTCCACCCTGCACCAGGGCGGGACACACGCGGATGTGAGCACCATGACGCACGCCCAGCTGGTCGATACCATCAAGGGCGCAGGCCTGCACGTGAACCATACCGGACCCATCGCCTTCGGCGGATACTTCTTCGGCATCACCGGCTTCCATGGTTTCCACGTATTCAGCGGGGTGGTGATCAATGTGATCATGTACATCAAAACCCGCCTCGGGCACTTCGACCAGCGAGGCCATTATGAAATGATTGAGAAGGCCGGTCTGTACTGGCACTTTGTAGACCTGGTTTGGGTATTTGTATTCCTTTGCTTCTACCTCATCTGATCACCGGCATTCAACACTGAACACTGTATAAAACAAGATTATGAGCGAACAACATCATAACCTCTCCTCACCCGAAATTACGTTTGCACACGAACCGGCCCAGGGTACCGGCAGGATCTGGAAAGTATTCTGGCTGCTTTCGGTGGTTACCATCATCGAACTCGTGCTGGGCTACGGACTGGCCCGTCATTGGTACGGCAGTCATGGCATGATCCTTTTTGTAAAGGGCGCCATCTGCATCCTCTCCCTGGCCAAGGCCTACTACATTGTATCGGTGTTCATGCACCTGGGCGATGAAATCCGCAACTTCATCATGACGATTGTAGTGCCCCTGATGCTCTTCATCTGGTTCATTGCCGCCTTCCTCTGGGACGGCGACAGCTGGCGTGACCTTCGCAACCGCTACATGGGCCACGGCAAACAAACCGAACAGGTGATGCCGGCCATGGAGAAAGGCGAGAAGAAATAAACCTCTCCAACGAACCATACTGCCACCGGGCTGTTTTGCCTGGTGGCTTTTTTATTTCTTTCCGCCTTCCGTTAACGGCAATTGCCGGAGAGGGAATAATTTTGCAGCCACTCAATTTTGCCCGGTATGAATAAATCTGCCATTCTCGGTCTGATGCTGGCCATCCTCCTGCCCCTTGCCGGTTTTTTGCTGGTGAAATGGTACGGCGGGGATGCCGTGCACATGCCTGCCCGGTATTTTTATGACCGGGTGGATACCGTTAACCATGACGGCAGGATCCAGATTGACACGGTTTGGCACCATGTCAAAAACATACAGTTCACCAACCAGCTGGGCAAAACCGTAACCTTCGATTCGCTGAAAGGCAAAATCCTGGTGATTGATTTCTTCTTTACCCGCTGCCCGAGCATCTGTCCCGGACTGGCCAACTCGATGCGCAAGCTGCAGCAGTCGTACAGCAACAGCCGCGACAGCATCGTGCAGTTCATCTCCATCAGCGTGGATCCGGAGCGCGACTCGGTGCCTGAACTGCGCAAGTTTGCCGACCGCTTCACCAGCAACCACGACAGCTGGTGGTTTGTAACCGGCAACAAACAGGAGATCTATGATTTTGCCCTGCAGGAACTCAAGGCCAGTATTGCCGACACCGAAGTGGATACGGCCTTCATCCACACGGAGAATTTCTTCCTGCTCGACCGCGACCGCGTGGTGAGGGGATGGTACAACGGATTTGATTCGGCCAAACAGGCCAAACTGGTTCGCGACATCCCGCTGCTGCTGCTGGAAAAGCCGCGCAAGCGCAGTTTCGGACAGTTTTTAAAGGAATTGTTCAGCCGCAGCTGAACCTGAAATGTTCATCTTTCAACCTGCTTCCCATGCTTACCCCAGTCCTTACCCCGAACGACACCCGCGCCAAATGGCTGATTGGTATTTTTTCAGTGATTGTTTTTGCCGTGGTAACGGTACTGGGCCGTTACAACCTGGCCGGCCGGGTGGAGCTGCCCTTTGATGTGCACCTTTTTGCCGCCACCAACGCGGTGATCAATGCCACGGTAAGCCTCCTGCTGGTAGCCGGGCTGCTCACCATCCGCCGGAAAAAATACCTGCTGCACAAGCGCATCATGATGACCGCGATGGTGCTTTCCGTGCTTTTCCTGGTTTCGTACATCGGCCATCACCTGCTGGCGGGCGAAACGCAGTTCGGCGAAACCGATGGCCTGCCCGGCCTGAGCGAGGCGGAAAAAGCAGCTGTTGGCAGTACCCGCACGCTCTACCTGGTTATTCTGCTCACGCATATCCCGCTGGCCGGCCTGGCCCTGCCCTTCATCCTCTTTGCCGCCTACCGTGCCCTTACCGGGGAGTATGCGCAGCACCGCCGGCTGGTAAAATGGGTTTGGCCCGTTTGGTTGTATGTTGCCGTTACCGGGGTGCTGGTGTACCTCATGATCCAGCCTTACTACAGCTGACGGGTCTTTTTCCCCCTGAACTGACGAAAATCAGTTTTCAACAGCCCTGCCGGCCCGAAAAATCAGGCCGGCATATTTTGATGATTGATCTGATTTGTTAATTTGCAGCACGCAAACGTTTGCAAATTACCAGAATGATTGCTGCCAACGAAGTCAGGGAACTCCAATTGCGCATCAGCCAGCACGGCGATGAACAGGCCTACGGGCAACTGTACATTGCTTATATGCCCTACCTGCTGCGCTTTGCCCAAACCATCATCAAGAACCACGAACTGGCAGAAGAGATTGTTTCTGATGTGTTTATCAAGATCTGGCAGAACCGGGCCGACCTGGCCAGGGTGGAAAATTTCAAACTTTATCTCTACGTCAGCACCAAGAACACGGCCCTCAATTACCTGTCGCGCCACTTCCGCAAAGAAATCATCTCCCTCGAGGAAATGTCCCTGAACATTTCCATGAGCCCCTATAATCCCGAGCAACTGCTGATCACCTCCGAGGCGGTTAAAAAGATCAACCTGGAAATCCAGAAACTACCCCCCCGGTGCCGGCTCATTTTTAAACTGGTGAAAGAAGACAAGCTCCGCTACAACGAAATCGCCCGGCTGCTGAATATTTCCGTTAAAACGATTGATAATCAGATGGCTATAGCGTTAAAGAAAATCAGCGGGGCCATTAATTTCGACCTGCGGAAAGCCTGAAATCCCCGGGGATGTCCGGCAAATATTTTTTTTAACATTTTAGTAGATTTTTATTTCCGGAATGTCCTTAACCCGGATGGACCAAACGCCCGACCATATCTGGCTGCTGATTGCACGCAAACTTTCCGGTGAAGCGGGTGAACAGGAACTCCAGGAGCTGGAAACCCTGCTCAGGGAGCATCCGGATGCCGGATACTTCAAGGAAATGCTGCACGATTACTGGCAGAACCAGCCCGCCGGCGATCCGCAATACGCGGAAAACCGGTACAAGGAACTGGTGCAGCAGATGCGCTCGCTGGGCATTGACGAGGGAAAATTCAGGGAGGATGATCATTTTATCAATCCCGAATCAGAAGTTCTTATCAAGAATGGTCAACGCAAAAACCGCCTGCTCCTGCTCGCAGGGGTAGTGCTCCTGCTGGTAACCGGTTTTTCGGCCTGGCAGTGGAACCGCCACCAGCAGGCCGAAGGGGTTGCCACGGCCTCCGTGAATGAAATCAATACCCGCAACGGCTCCAAAACCAGCCTCGTGCTGCCTGATGGCAGCAAGGTTTGGCTCAATTCAGGCAGCCAGCTGCGGTACGACAAGCACTTTGGAACGAAACTGCGGGAAGTGTCGCTGATCGGGGAGGCCTATTTTGATGTGGTGAAGAATCCCGATCTCCCCTTTGTGATCCACACCAGCAAAATGGACATCCGGGTACTGGGAACCGCCTTCAATGTAAAGTGCTACCCCGGCGAAAAAACCACCGAAACCAGTTTGCTGCGGGGCAGCATCGAAGTGACGCTCAAAGACCGGCAGGAAAAAATACGGTTGAAACCCAATGAAAAGCTGGTGATCAGCGATGCTGCAGCTGCGCCGGAAGACCGGGAACAGGGATTGCAGAGCGGCGCCCGCAAAGCAGCCCGCGACAAACGTCCCCTGATTTCACTGGGCAACCTCACCCTGCTGCCGGCCGACAACACGATCATTGAAACGGCCTGGGTTCAAAACCGCCTGGTGTTCAGCAGCGAAACCTTTGAAGAAGTTGCCCTGAAGATGGAGCGCTGGTATAATGTGCGGATCGTTTTCACCGACGAAAAGCTGAAAGACGCGGTGCTCACCGGCAATTTTGAAAAGGAAACCCTGGCAGAGGCGCTTACCGCGCTGCAACTGGTGGCGCCCTTCAGTTATACCCTGAAAAATGACCTGATTTCGATTAATCCATCAAACAGTCACCAATAAAACGATGAAAGCCTTGCCGATCAACAGTTCCTGAAATACCTGGCGGTAAACCGGTCATTGCCGGTTGTCTGCTTTTACATAATCCAAGATTACTGTTTTCTATTCACCCCTGTCTACCAAAACGCTCAAATATGAAAAAAGCCAAACGAATGCTTGGAACGACCAACCGGAAAAGCATTTACAAACTGCTGCTGATGATGAAATGCACCATTGCCCTGCTGCTGTTTGTATCGCTGCATGTTTCCGCCCGCTCCTTCTCACAGGAACGGATCACCCTTAAACTGCAGTCGGCCGAACTGAAAACCGCCCTGCGTCAGATTGAAAAGAAAAGCGACTACCGCTTTCTGTACAACGACGCCGTGGTAACGGCCACCCGCAAAGTGAGCATCGATGCCAACAATGCCCTGGTTACCGATGTGCTCGACGGCATTTTCAGCGAAACCCCGCTGACTTACAAAATGCTCGACAACAAACTGATTGTGATTGCCGAAAAAGCCACCGTGCCGCAGGACGTTAAAGTGAGCGGTAAAGTGCGTGACGCGGAAGGCCAGCCCATCGCTGCGGTTTCCGTGCGCATCAAGGGCTCCAACGTGGGTACCACCACCGATGCCAGCGGCAGCTACTCCATCTCCGCTCCGGAAGGCGCCACCCTGGTGTTTTCTTCCGTGGGTTATCAAACTGTGGAAGTAGCCGTGAGCGGACGCAACGAAATCAATGTGGTGATGCAGGTAGCCGCCAAAGACATCAACGAAGTGGTGGTGATCGGTTATGGCCAGGCCAGCAAGCGCGACCTTACCGGTTCCATCGTTAAAGTGTCGGGTAAAGAAGTGGCCGACAAGCCCAATACCAACCCGGTGGCCTCCCTGCAGAGCAAGGTGGCCGGTTTATATGTGGTGAATAACGGCACCCCCGGCGCCGCCCCCGATATTCGTATCCGCGGTACCGTAAGTATCGGCCAGGTAAACCCTCTCTATATTGTAGACGGTATCCTCAACGACAATATTGACTACCTCAACCCCAACGACATTGAATCCATCGAAGTGATGAAAGATCCTTCCTCGCTGGCCATCTTCGGGGTACGCGGTGCTACCGGCGCCATCGCCATCACCACCAAGCGGGCCAAGGCGGGTCAGACGATCGTGAACTTCAACAGCACTTATGGTTTCAAAACCCTGGTAGACAAAATTCAGATGGCTGACGCCAAGCTGTTCGATCAGCTCTTCGCGGAAGAAAATGCCAACAACGGCGTGAATACCCCCGACTATTCCGCGCTCAAAGGAAATACCAACTGGATTGATGCCGTTACCCGTACCGGCAAGTTCAACACCAACAACCTGAGCATTGCCGGCGGTACCGACAAGAACAAATTCAACCTCGGCCTGGGTTATATGACGGATGAGGGCCTCATCAAGCACGAGAAGCTGGAAAGGATGACCCTCTCTTTCGGAGATGAGTTCAAGCTCAACAGCAACATCAAAGTGGGCATCAACTTCAACACCTCCCGTCAGAAGAATCCCTACAACGCTACGGCTGTGCTCGACAATGCCCGTAAAACCATGCCGCACATCGAGCCGGGAACCAAAACCTTCCGCGTGAAGGATCCCTACTCCGCCGATAGCATCAACATGCCTATCTACTCCGATGTGAACCGCGCCCTGCAGAACTCCGGGGTGATCAACCCGCTGCTGGAAGTGGAAAACACCTGGGACAAAACCATCAGCTATGAAAACCGCTATGTGGGCAGCATCTACGCTGAAGTGAACTTCCTGAAGAACTTCAATTTCCGCTCCACCTGGTATGCCGATATCAGCAAAGTGGATACCCGCACCTATGCCCCCCTGTACTATGCCTATAACCCGATGAACAACTCACCATATCTCTACAACCCCCGGACCAGTGTTAACCAGAGCACCCGCGACTGGAAAAAGTACCAGCAGGATTATATCCTCACGTACAAGAAGTCGTTCGGTGACCACAACCTCACGGCGATGGGTGGTTTCACCACTTATTATTTCGGAACCTTCGGACAGAGCGGTACTTCCGTTCAGGGAACAGCGGTAACCGACCTGCCCATTCCCAACGATCCGCGTCTCTGGTACCTGAACAACGGCTTTGGTTATGTACTCCAGGGTGCAGCTACTTCCAGCCAGAGTGAATACACCACGGTTTCTCTCCTGGCCCGTGCCCTGTACAACTACAAAAACAAGTATTACCTGAACGCCTCCTTCCGTGATGATGCTTCTTCCCGGATTCCTCAAAAGAACCGCCACCAGAAATTCTGGTCAGTAGGCGGTGCCTGGGAAGTAAGCCGCGAAAGCTTCATGGATAATGTGAAGGCCATCAACTTCCTGAAAATTAAAGCCTCTACCGGTGTACTGGGTAACCAGAGCGCCTACGGTGTGGTGGGCGACTATCCCGCTTATCCCGGTCTGCGCAGCGGTACCGTTGTGCCCTTCGGCTCTACCCTGGTAAACGCCGCCCTGGCTGCTTACCGGGTAAACCCCAACCTGCGCTGGGAAACCGTACGGGCTACCGACATCGGCTTCGAACTGAACGCGTTTAAGAACCGCCTGCATTTTGAGTACACTTACTTCAGCAAAAAAACCAAGGACATGATGACCTATGTAGCTTTAGGTTCACTGGGTCTGGATGATCAGCTGGAGAATGGCGGTGAAATCAAAAACTGGGGTCATGAATTCTCTGCCACCTGGACGCAGCGGATCAACAAAGACCTGAGTCTGAATTTCAGCGGCAACATCACCTTCATGAAGAACAAGGTGCTGAGTGTGGCCGAAAGCCTGCCTGGTGGAGTGATCATCCGCGGCTTCCAGAACAATGGCAGCGCGGAAGCCCGCACAGCGCCCGGTCAGCCCATTGGCTCATTCTACGGATATGTGGTGGAAGGCCTGTACCAGAGCAAACTTGATATCCTGCAGTCGCCCCTGGCCTCTTCGCTTGGAAGCTATGGCCCCGGCGATTTCAAATTCAAGGATATCAATGGTGATGGTGTGATTGACGCCAACGACCGTACCTTCATCGGCAATCCTACGCCCGACTTTATCTATGGCGGTTCCGTAG
Organism: Ferruginibacter sp.; assembly: GCA_041911275.1. Lineage (GTDB taxonomy): Bacteria > Bacteroidota > Bacteroidia > Chitinophagales > Chitinophagaceae > Ferruginibacter. Next base: position 13,752 of record JAYRPG010000050.1, read on the forward strand.
GGGTTACCTTTAAGCGCTTTAACCTGAATGTTGATTTCGGTGGTGTATACGGCAATGAGATCTTCCGCACCTGGGGTTCACTGGAATCCCCCTTCCAGCGGGTGAACTACCCGGCTTTCAAAGCCGATCGCTGGAACGGACCCGGTACCTCCAACTGGGAGCCCATCATCAGCCAGGCCCACCGTTTCAACTACAACGGTTCTACGTATAATATTGAAGACGGAAGCTACTTCAGGATCCGGAACCTGCAGCTGGGTTATGACTTCGACAGCAAAATGCTCGCGAAAGCCAAAATCCGCAACCTGCGGCTCTTTGCCAACATTCAGAACCTGAAGACCTGGAAGAAGAACAAAGGTTATACAGCTGAATACGGCGGCGATGCCACCGGATTTGGTTTCGATAACGCCGGCGGTGCCATCCCCCGCGTAACCACCTTTGGCCTGAATGTAACTTTCTGATAAATCAATAAAAGAACTGGATATGAAAAGACATAATAAAACCATTGTGAAGCTGTTTATCGTAGCGGTGGCCATCGCTTCCGTTACGGGCTGTAAAAAGTTCCTCGACCGGCAGCCGCTTTCAGCCACCCTCAGCGATTACGGCAGTGTGGTTGACGGGCAGGCGCTGGGTCTGTACAACATTTTCAACACCTGGGCAGGGTATACAACCCTCCCCTGGATCGACTTCAACAGCATCCGTGACGATGATGCCCAGAAGGGCAGTAGCGCTACCGACGGTGCGGAAATCGTAACGGAGTTCGAAACCTTCCAGTACACCAAGGACGACTGGGCTACCAACACCTATTGGAACGATCATTACTACATGATCAACAAGTGTAACCAGATTCTTTACTTCGCGGATTCGCTGAAACTCACCGACGCAAACTCGCTCCGCAATGTGGGTGAAGCGTATTTCTTCCGCGCTTATTCTTTCTTTGAACTGGTGAAGGCTTATGGCGAAGTGCCGAAGATTGACTTCTACTATGAAAAAGCCTCAGACGGTGTGCGTCCCAAAGCTTCGGTTACAGAAATTTACAACCTGATTGATGCTGATCTCGAAAAAGCCATTCAGTACCTGCCGGTAGACTGGTTCAATGCCACCACCGGCCAGAATCCCTTCCCCGGCCGCCTCTCCAAAGGTGCGGCCCTCACGCTGGCTGCCCAGGCACACCTGATGCGCAGCAACTGGAGCCAGGTGCTGGCTTACTGCAATCAGGTGATGGGTTTGGGCAAATACTCCCTTGCTCCCAAATTCACCGATGTATGGAAAGACGGTTTGGGCGGCGCCGGTAAAAACGGCCCCGAATCCATCCTCGAAACCCAGTGCTATCTCGGCGCCGGCGGTACCCCCGATTATGGTTCTTTCTGGGCCGTTTCCCAGAACGTGCGCCAGGGCGGTGCTGGTCCCGAATGGAACCTCGGCTGGGGCTGGAATACGCCTACCGACAAACTCGAAACCCAGTGGGACAACAGCGATCCGCGCAAGCGCCAGACCATCCTGTACTCCGGTCAGTTTGACGGCGGTCCTGATCAGGGCGGTTATGGAGCCACCCTGCCTCCTTATGGTCCGGGCTCTGGCCTTGATCAGAAATTCTGGAACAAAAAAGTGTATTCTGATCCTGCCATGCGTCAGTTCACCGGTACGGTTACTTCCGGCTATCCCGCTTGGATCAACCGCCGTGCCCTGCGTTATGCCGACGTGATCCTGATGAAGGCTGAAGCCGCCAATGAACTTGGCGATGGCGCCACTGCCGCAGAAATGCTGGAACTGATTCGTGCCCGCGCACGGGGAGGCAACAGCGCCATTCTGCCTTACATTCCCTTTACCACCCAGGCCGCTATGCGTCAGGCCATCAAGAACGAGCGCCGCTGGGAGTTTGCCATGGAAGGCTACCGCTTCTATGACCTCGTACGCTGGGGCGACGCCGTGGCTGAACTGGGATCACTCGGTTATACCAACCGCTGCCGGTTCTATCCCATCCCGCAGAAAGCCATCGATCTGTCGGGCGGTGTGCTGGTACAGAACCCCGAATGGTAATCCATTAACCAATCTTCATTCCTAAAATACTTTGCTATGAATATGAAAAGTAATTTATTCAAACTCGCTGCGGTGCTGATGATCAGCGGACTGTTCAGCTGCCAGAAAATGAAGCAGCCGGCACTCGGTGATTATCCTGAAGACGTTACCGTAACGCCTTCCACCCCCCTGCGTTTTTACCTGAATTTTGACTCCAGCTCTGCTGCAGACAACCAGATCAATATCCGCTTTAAGGACAGCATCTCCGGCTATCCCAGCTTCTTCCCGGATGCCTCCATCAAGTATGGTCCGGGCGTTCGCGGCACCTGCTATGTGGGCAACACCAGCAAGAGCCTCACCTACTACAACTCCAACGACTTTGCCAAGTCTACGAGTTTCAGCGTGGCCTTCTGGGAAAAGAAAGACGGGGTACCCACGGGTGAAGCCCAGTTTGCATTCAGCATTCCTTCCTCAGTCGGTCACTGGAGCGGCGGTACCATGTTCCTGCTCTTCGACCATCCGGGCTCAGGGGCCACTACTGACCAGGCCGTGATCAAGTTCTTTGTACTGGATGCCAGCGGCGAGAACTGGTTTGAACTGACAGGCGCTGATCGTATGCCCAATATCTACGACAACGAATGGCACCACCTGGCCTTCGTGTATGACGAAACCAGTTCAAGCATGAAGTTCTATCGCGATGGCGTTCTCCATGCCACCAAAAACTGGGGCAGCCACGGCGCCATCCGTATTGACGACAGCAAGGTTACCTCCTTCCTCCTCGGCGGAAAATGCGTTTCCGGATGGGGTGCCGAATGGGGGGGCAGCCTGGACCAGTTCAGGATGTACAACAAAGCGCTTTCAGCTGCTGAAGTACAGGATCTGTACACCAGCAAGCTCTGACGCTGCTGAACATAATTTGAGAAATCCGGAGCAGGGCTGAAATCGCATTCAGCCCTCTCCGTTTTTTACGACACATTATTCTTTGTGCTGATGTATTTTGCGCGGGTAGATCCGCTGACCAACCGCTTCTTCTGATCTGCTAAGTATCCCCCTCCATGCTGAAAGGCAAAGTATATGACCAACGGTGGCTGATCAGCCTGGCCCTGCTCACGGGAGTGGCCGTTTTCAGCCGTTGCATGGATCATACCCAACGGGGTACTCTCCAGGAGCCAAAGACGGTGACGGCTTATGCGGGATCGGCAGCCTGTAAAGACTGCCACCGGCAGGCCTACGAAGCGCATCTTCAGCATTTTCACCACCTCACGTCTGCTCCGGCAGCTGATTCCTCCATCCTCGGCAGTTTTCACGACAGCGCCAACCGGTTTTATTATCACCCCGGTCTGTACATTTCCCTGGAAAAAAGGGATGACCGTTTTTTCCAGGTGGCCTGGCAGAACGGCAAGGAGCAGCTGGCCCGTCCCTTTGACCTGGTGATCGGATCGGGCAAGCGGGGCCAGACCTATCTCTACTGGCACAACCAGAACCTGTTCCAGTTGCCCATCAGCTATTTCACCGCCACGCGGGAATGGACCAACAGTCCCGGTTACTCGAACAAAGTGCAGTTCAACCGGCCCATCACGGCCCGTTGTATGGAGTGTCACAGCACCTGGATACAGCAGGAGGAACAGCCCGATGCCCGGGCAGATGTGTTTTCGCGCCAGGGGATGATCCTGGGCGTGGAATGCGAGAAATGCCATGGCCCGGCCCTGGAGCACAGCCAGTACCACCGCCTGCACCCGGAGGAAAAAAAGGCCCATGGCATGGCTTCCTTCGCCAGCTTCAGCCGGGTACAGCAACTGGATATGTGCAGGCTTTGCCATGGGGGCAGGCTCACCAAAACCCGGCCGTCCTTCAGCTACCGGCCCGGCGACAGGCTCGCAGATTTTTTCAGCCTGGATACAACGCTTACCCCGGTGGAAGAAATGGATGTGCACGGCAACCAGTATGGCATGCTGGCTTCCAGCAAATGTTTCCAGGGCAGCAGCATGACCTGCAACAGCTGTCACCATCCCCACCAGAACGAATCGGGTCAGCCGCAGCTCTTTGCCGCAAAGTGTATGGCCTGCCATGCCACCGGGCATGAGAAGCTGTGCCGGCTGTCGGCCTCCGAACCTGAAGCCCTGATTCAATCGCAGTGCATCAACTGCCATATGCCCGAACAGGCTTCCAAATCCATCATGGTGCTGCAGCAGGGCGCCACCGTTCCCATCTCCGCCTACATGCGATCGCACCACATCGGGATTTATAAAGACATCAGCCTGCAGATACTGCAATCCTCAAAAGCCAACCAGAAAAAGAAATGATGAAAAAGAACCTGATTGTTTATGTGTCTTTACTGCTGCTCCTGGTCCAGGGCTGCCGCAGGAATGAAACCCTGTTTGAAAGTCTGCCGGCTTCATCTACCGGCATCCGCTTTGCCAACCAGCTTGAAAAGAAACCCCTCTTCAGCATTCTCTATTACCTCTATTATTACAACGGGGGCGGCGTGGCTGCAGGGGATATCAACAACGACGGGCTTACCGATCTGTTTTTCACCGCCAACAGCCGGGGCCACAACAAACTCTATCTCAACAAGGGCAATTTTGAATTTGAAGACATTACTGACAAGGCCGGCGTACAGGGAAAAGCAGACTGGTGCAGCGGGGTAACCATGGCGGACGTGAACGGCGATGGCCGGCTGGATATTTATGTTTCCACAGTGAGCGGCAAATACAAGCTCACCGGGCACAACGAACTCTACATCAACAATGGCAACAACAGCTTCACCGAACGTTCGGCTGAATACGGACTCGATACCCGCTGCTTCACCACGCAGTCGGCTTTTTTTGATTACGACCGGGATGGCGACCTGGATTGTTTTATCCTGAACCAGTCGCATCACCCGCACGCCAACATCGTGGATACGTCATTCCGCAACCGCTACGATTCCATGTCGGGCGACCGTCTCTACCGCAATGACCTGGCCACCACCGGCCGCTTCACCGATGTGTCGGCCACGGCCGGTCTCTACAGGAGCAACCTGGGTTATGGGCTGGGCATCGCTGTAGCCGATTTCAACAACGACGGATGGGATGATGTGTACATCGGCAACGATTTTCATGAAAATGATTACTACTACCTGAACAACGGCAACGGCAGTTTCCGGGAAGAAGGAGCCAGGCACTTCCGGCATTACAGCCGTTTCAGCATGGGCAACGACGCGGCCGATTATGACAACGATGGTCAGCTTGACCTGATCACAGTAGACATGCTGCCGCCGGATGAGAAAACCCTGAAAACCTACGGCAGTGATGAAAACCCTGATATCTACACGGTTAAACTCACCTCGAAAGGCTACCAGCACCAGAGCTCCCGCAACTGCCTGCAGCACAACAACGGCAACGGCCGCAGCTTCAGCGAAACCGGCCTCATCAGCGGCGTATCGGCCACCGACTGGAGCTGGAGTCCGCTCTTTGCCGATTTTGACAACGACGGCAACAAAGACCTCTTCATCTCCAGCGGCATTGTAAAGCGGCCCGTTGACCTCGACTATGTGAAGTTTGTATCGGATCTGAAAATGAAGGGAATGGACCGCACCGATGCCTACGACGACGAAGCCATCAACGCCATGCCCGACGGCGCCTCACATCCCTTTTTCTTCCGCGGCAACGGCCGGGGTAATTTTCAGGACCTCAGCGCCGCCTGGGGCACGGGCGAGATGAAGGGATATTATAACGGTGCCGCCTATGCGGATCTGGATAATGACGGCCGGCTGGATATGGTCATCAATGCCCTCAATGCTCCGGCCGTGCTGCTGCGCAACAAAGGCCCGCAGGCGGGATGGATCAGTGTGCAGTTCAGCGGTGAGGGCGCCAACCATTTTGGGGTGGGCGCAAAGGCTTACCTGTTTACCGCCAAGGGGATGCAGTATCAGCAGCTCATGCCTGTCCGCGGCTTTCAGTCATCGGTGGATTACCGCCTCCATTTTGGCCTCGACAGCCTGACCCGGGCCGACAGCCTGCTGGTGGTTTGGCCCGATCAGTCGTTCCAGGTGCTGCGGAACCTGCCGGCGGGCAAAGCCGTGCAGGTATCCCGTAAAGCTGCCGGCGGTACTTTTGATTACAACAGCTATTTTCCGGCGCCCGCCCCGCTTTTTGATGACATCACTGAACAGTCAGGTTTAAACTGGCGCCACACCGAAAATCCCTTCCTGGATTACAACACCCAGTACCTCATTCCGCATCAGCTGTCGATGATGGGCCCGCGCATAGCCGTGGGCGATGTGAACAAAGACGGGCTGGATGATGTGTACCTCTGCGGCGCCAAAGGGCAGCCCGGTCAGTTGCTGGTGCAGCAGGCCGGCGGCAAATGGGTCGCAACAGATACGGCCCTGTTCCGGCAGTTCACGGTTTGTGAAGATGTGGATGCCCTCTTCTTTGATGCCAACGGTGATGGGTACCCGGATTTGTGGGTGGTGAGCGGTGGCAACGAGGTGCCGTCCAATGCCATTGCTTACCGCGACCGGCTCTTCCTGAACGACGGACGCGGCCATTTCATGCTGGCGCAGGATGCGTTCCAGAACCAGTTTTACAACAAGTCCTGCATCGCCGCTGCGGATGTGGACAAAGACGGGGATATGGATGTATTCATCGGGCACCTCACCGAGCAAACCCGCTACGGGCAACCGATGAGTTCATACTTCTACCTCAACGACGGAAAAGGCAAGTTTTCCATCGCGCCCTCCAGCCGCATCAACCTGCTCAATATCGGGATGGTAACGACGGCCTGCTTTGCTGACTTTAACCGCGATGGGTGGCCCGATCTTGCCGTAGCAGGGGAGTGGATGCCCGTTAAAATTTACCTCAACCAGAAAGGGTCCTTTACCGCGGCGGATCTTCCGGCTTCCACCGGCCTCTGGCAGAAACTCTGGCCCGCCGATGTAAACGGTGACGGGTTTACGGATCTGCTGGCCGGCAACTGGGGACACAACACCAAGCTCTGGGCAGGGAAGAACGGCCCGCTGAAACTCTATGTAAAAGATTTTGACAACAATGGCTTCATCGAACAGATCATGTGCTACAGCATCGATGGCAAAGAGTATCCGTTCCTCGCCAAGGACGAACTGGAGCGTTCACTGCCCGTGCTGAAGAAAGCCTATCTCACCTACAGCGAGGTGGCGGGCAAAACCGTGCAGTACATGTTCTATGATCTGTTTAATGGCTATACCGAACTGAAAGCGGAGCAGCTGGCCTCCAGTTGTTTTCTGAATGACGGCAAGGGGGGCTTTAAGCGCCTCGACCTGCCCGCGGAACTGCAGTGGGCACCGCTGTTTGCATTCAGTGAGGTTCCCGGTGCTGGCTTTGTGGGAGCGGGTAATTTCACCGGCACCATCCCCTATGAGGGCCGCTATGATGCCCTGGAGCCTTCCCTGTTCCGTTATGATGCCCGCAGCGGCGGGCTGGTATTTGAAGGACGCATTGCCGGCGGCAACAGCGGCGAAGTGCGTGACCTGAAATGGATCAAAAACGCCGGCGGACAGCAATGGCTGCTGGCCGGAAAGAATAACCAGGCCCTGCAGGTACTGCAGTGGCGTACAACACCCAAGTAAACGTTATGCTGTTTTCCACACACCGCCCCGGGGCTTCCATCGCCCGTACCGTCCGCTTCATCCTGCTGACGGCTATTCTGTTTGTGAACTGCTACTGCTCCAAAAATGCTGCACCGCCAACGCCGGCTGATCCGCAGAAAGGCCCCGTGATCAGCAGCTGGATCACCACGGCCAACCAGTCGATGCTCCTGCAACAGCAAAGCACGGCGCTGCAGTTCAGTTCGGCAACCGAAAACCGAACCACGCTTACGGTTGACAGTGCGCAGCGTTTCCAGGAGGTGGAAGGCTTCGGGTACACGTTAACGGGAGGAAGCGCCCTGCTCATCAACCGCCTGCCGGCAGCTGCAAAGGCCGCACTCCTGCAGGAACTCTTCGGCACCGGTGCCGGCAGCATCGGCGTAAGTTACCTGCGCCTGGGCATCGGGGCTTCTGACCTGAGCCCTTCCGTGTTCAGCTACAACGACCTGCCGGCTGGCGAAACAGATCCCGATCTTACCCGCTTCAGTTTATCAGAAGATACGGTAGACCTCATCCCCCTGCTGAAACAGATTCTCAACATCAACCCGGGCATCACGCTGCTGGGCTCCCCCTGGAGTCCGCCGGTATGGATGAAAGACAACAACAGCAGCATCGGGGGCAGCCTGCTGCCGCAGTATTACGGCGCCTACGCCCGGTACTTTGTGAAATATATCCAGGCCATGCAGGCCCAGGGCATCCGCATTCATGCGGTGACCATTCAGAATGAACCCCAGCACGGCGGCAACAACCCCAGCATGGTGATGTCGGCCTCCCAGCAGGCAGAATTTATCAGGAATCACCTGGGGCCTGCTTTCCGGGATGCCGGTATCAGCACCCGCATCATCATCTGGGATCACAATTGCAACAACCCGGGCTATCCCATCAGCATCCTAAACGATCCCGCCGCTAAAGCATTTATTGATGGTTCTGCTTTTCACCTGTATGAGGGCGACATCAGCGCACTCAGCACCGTGCGCAATGCGCATCCCGACCGCAACCTCTATTTCACCGAGCAGTGGACCGGCGCCAATGGCAGCTTTTCCGGCGATCTGCAGTGGCACATCAAAAACGTGATCATCGGCTCCATGCGCAATTACAGCCGGATTGCCCTGGAATGGAATCTCGCCAACGACCCCAACTACGATCCGCATACCCCCGGCGGCTGTACCGAGTGCAAGGGTGCGCTCACGGTGAACGGTGCCAGCATCAGCCGCAACGTGGCGTATTACATCATTGCGCACGCCTCCCGCTTTGTGCCCAAAGGCTCTGTTCGCATCGCCTCCACCGAAGTGGGCAAACTGGCTTCCGTGGCCTTTGTTACCCCCGCGGGAAACAAAGTGCTGATCGTGCTGAATGAAGACGCAGCGGCGGCCACTTTCAATATCCGCTACAAAGGACTGCAGGCCGCGGCCAATCTGCCCGGCAACGCTGTGGCCACCTATACCTGGCAATAATTTTATTCATCTCAATACAACGCTTTATGAAATCGTCCCTTTTAATCGCTGCCGCCCTGCTCGCCGTAATGGGGGCACAGGCCCAGACTGCCCGCCCCGCGGCCACCGCTTCCGTGAACGGAAAAAAACTGCAGGTGTACAGCACGGCTTTCAATACTGATCTGCGCCTCTCCGCCAATGGCAGCGCCGTATTTGAACCGCTTAACCAGCCGCTGGAATCGCAGATCTGTGTATTTGTGGATCCGGCCCGCAAGTTCCAGACCTACTTTGGCATCGGTGCCGCCCTCACCGACGCGTCTGCCGAAACCTTTTACAAACTGCCCAAACCCACGCAGCAGGAACTGCTGAAAGCCTATTTCGATAAGCAGGAGGGCATCGGCTACACAGTGGCCCGCACCAACATCAACAGCTGTGATTTTTCAAGCGATATGTACACCTATGTACAGGACGGTGACAAGGAACTGAAAACTTTTGATATCGCTCACGACCGCAAATACAAGATTCCCTTTATCAAAGAAGCCATGGCAGCTGCGGGCGGCAAACTGCAGCTCTTCGGCAGTCCCTGGAGCCCTCCGGCCTGGATGAAAACCAACAACGACATGCTGCATGGCGGCAAACTGAAAAAGGAATACTACCCGGTATGGGCCCGCTATTTCACGAAATTCATCAAGGCCTATGAAAAAGAAGGTGTGCCGGTATGGGGAGTGAGCGTGCAGAACGAGCCCATGGCCACCCAGATCTGGGAAAGCTGCATCTTCAGCGCTGAAGAAGAACGTGATTTCCTGAAATACCACCTGGGCCCGGTGATGGCCAAAGCAGGACTGGGTTCGCGGAAAATCATTGTATGGGATCACAACCGCGATCTCATGTACCAGCGCGCCCAAACCTATTTCAATGATCCTGTGGCCTCCAGGTATGCCTGGGGCATCGGCTTCCACTGGTACGAACCCTGGAGCGGCGGCGAACCCATGTTCGACAATGTTAAACTGGTTAATGAAGCCTTTCCGGGCAAACACATCTTTTTCACCGAGGGTTGCGCGGAAAGTTTTAACCCCGAACGCTATACCGACTGGAAGCTGGGTGAAAAATACGGCCGCAACATGATCAATGATTTCAACAACGGCATGGTGGGTTTCACCGACTGGAACATCCTGCTGGATGAAACCGGCGGCCCCAACCATGTGAAGAATTTCTGTTTCGCCCCGGTGCATGCCGATCTCCCCAGCGGAAAACTCGTATACACCAATGCTTACTATTACATCGGTCATTTTTCGAAGTTTATCCAGCCGGGCGCCAAACGCATAGCCTGCAGCGTGAGCCGCAGCCAGTTCCTGGCCACCGCATTTCAGAATCCCGATGGCAAAGTGGTGGTGGTGCTGATGAACCAGAGTGATAAAGAAACGCCCTATTACTGCTGGATCAATGGCCAGGCAGCCGCGCTGAAAGCGCCGGCCCGTTCTATCTCCACCTTAATCTTCTGACGATGCAAACCCTCCGCTCCATATTCATGTTCCTGCTGCCGGTCGCTGCTTTCCTCTCCGGGTGCGGCAAATCAGATCCGGCTCCCAAGCCCACGCCCGCAGGTAATCTCTATGTAAATGATCTCCGGATCGACGGGGCGGCTATCCAGGTTGCACAGATTAAATATGATATTAGGGTAAACCCTGCCGTGAGGTTGTGGCTCAATATGCCGGTAGACCGGGCTTCGGTGGCCTCGGCGGTGAGCCTCACCCGCTCCGGCGGCACACCGGTATCGCTGAACTTCAGTTATGCCGCAGGCGACAGCCAGCTCATCATCCAGCCGCAGGCCCCCCTTGAACACCTCACCCGCTACGAACTCAGCATCAGCAACACCCTGCGCTCGGCGGCACAAACCAATCTGAATGCGGCCATCAGCAGAACCCTGGTGACGGCCATCGATTCCACGGCCAAGTTTCCCCTGCTCAGCGATGAAGACCTGCTCACCAAAGTGCAGCAGCAAACCTTCCGTTATTTCTGGGATTTTGGTCATCCGGTGAGCGGGATGGCCCGTGAGCGCAGCAATGGCGACAACAATGTGGTCACCACCGGCGGAAGCGGTTTTGGCATCATGGCCATCCCGGTGGCCGTGCACCGCAACTTCATCACCCGTGCGCAGGGGCTGGAAAGAATGCAGCGCATCGTGGGCTTTCTGAAGAATACGGCGCAGACCTTTCATGGCGCTTTTCCCCACTGGTTGAACGGCTCCACCGGCTTTGTGGTGCCCTTCAGTACCAAAGACAACGGCGCCGACCTGGTGGAAACCTCCTTCCTGATGGCAGGGTTGCTCACCGCCCGCCAGTATTTTGACGGAGCTGATCCGGCCGAAGCCACCCTGCGGGCGGATATCAATACGCTCTGGAACAATGTGGAATGGAGCTGGTTCCGGCGCAACAATGAAGACGTGCTTTACTGGCACTGGAGCCCCAATTTCAACTGGGACATGAACCTGCCGGTACGCGGATGGAATGAATGCCTGGTCACCTACATCCTGGCAGCGTCTTCACCGGCACATGCCATTCCGGCCTCGGTTTACCAGAACGGCTGGGCCGGCTCGGCCGGATTCCGCAACGGGAACAGTTATTACGGTTACACCTTGCCGTTAGGTCCGGAGCGGGGCGGCCCCCTCTTCCTGGCGCATTACAGCTTCCTGGGCATCGACCCCAACGGCCTGCGCGACAGCTACGCTGATTACCAGGTGCAGGTGCGGAATCACAGCCTGATCAATTACAGTCACTGTGTCTCCAACCCCAACCGCTATTTCGGTTACAGTGCTGATTGCTGGGGACTCACGGCCAGCGACATTAAAAACGGTTACACGGCCAGCTCGCCCTCCAATGATGTGGGGGTAATAGCACCCACCGCAGCCCTGTCTTCCTTTCCCTATACCCCCGCCGAATCGCTGCGGGCCCTGAAATTCTTTTACTATGTGCTGGGCGACCGGCTCTGGAAGGATTATGGATTTGTGGATGCCTTTTCCCTCCGGGAAACCTGGGAGGCTTCTTCGCACCTCGCCATCGACCAGGGACCGGTGATTGTGATGATTGAGAATTACCGGAGCGGCCTGGTATGGCAGTTGCTCACCAGCTGCCCCGAAATCAAAACCGGCATGCGGGCCCTGGGCTTCACCGCCCCCTATCTCTGACACACTGATCCTGCAAACGAAAGGCTGAGCATATGAAAAAACAACTGCGCTTACTGCTGATCCTGCTGATTCCTGCCTGCGCGATGGTAACGGCCGCCCGGGGTCAGTCTGCCCTCCGGGTGATGTCGTACAACATCCGCCTCGATGTGGAATCAGACGGGGAAAACCGATGGGACCTGCGGAAAGAAAAAGTGGCAGCGCTGATGGCTTATTACGAACCGGATTTTATCGGCACCCAGGAGGTGCAGCACCATCAGCTGCAATACCTGCTCAGCGCACTGCCGGCTTACCGATCCATTGGCGTGGGCCGGGATGATGGCAAAACCGGCGGGGAATATTCCTGTATTTTTTATAACCATCAGCGCGTGGAGCCTCTCCGCCAATCCACGTTCTGGCTTTCTGAAACACCTGACTCGGTTTCCCGTGGCTGGGATGCAGCCTGCCACCGCGTTTGTACCTATGGCCTGTTCAGGATCAGGGCAACGGGACAGCTCATCTGGGTGTTCAATACCCATCTCGATCACCTGGGCACCGTTGCCCGGGCATCATCGGCCCGGCTTATCAGCGAAAAGATCCGCCAGCTCAATACCCGGGGTTACCCGGTGGTGCTCACCGGCGATTTCAATGCCCGGCCGGAAGAAGAGCCCGTGCAACTCATCAGCAAAACCCTCCGGAACAGCAGGCCGCGGAGTGTGATGCCGGCATACGGACCTGCAGACACCTGGAATGCATTCCGCTTTGACGCCCGGCCTGAGGGCTGCATCGATTATATTTTCATTTCACCCGGCCAATGGAAGGTGCTGAAATTTGCCACCCTCACCGATTCGTATGCGCAAAAATATCCCTCAGATCACTTCCCGGTGATGGCCACCCTGCAGTTAAACCAGAAGCGATGAACAACACTGTTGCCTATCCGTTCAGCCTGCTTGCCGCCATCCTCCTGCCGGCCCTGCTGATCAGTGCCTGCGCACAACCCGCCCATCAGCCTCCGGCCCGGCTGTCAGACTCTGCACTGCTCGACCGGGTACAGCAGCAAACCATCCGGTATTTCACAGAAGGTGCTGAACCCCTGAGCGGGCTGGCACGCGAACGCTATCATGTTGATGGCAACTACCCGGAACAGGATGCGCATATTGTAACCAGCGGGGGCACGGGCTTTGGGGTGATGGGACTGATTGTGGCCATGGAAAGAAAATTCATCAGCCGGTACGAAGGCCTGCAGCGGCTGGAAAAAATTGTTCGGTTCCTGGAAACCGCCGACCGTTTTCATGGCGCCTGGCCGCACTGGTGGAACGGGGAAACCGGAAAGGTGAAGCCTTTTTCAAAATATGATGATGGCGGCGATCTGGTGGAAACCTCCTTCCTGCTGCAGGGATTGCTCTGCGTGCGGCAGTATTACCGCGAAGGCAGTCCGGCGGAGCAGCACCTGGCCCGGCGCATCGACCGTTTGTGGAGGGAGGTGGAGTTCGACTGGTACCGCAACGGGCAGAATGTACTTTACTGGCACTGGAGTCCGCAGCATGCCTGGCGCATGAACTTCCCGGTGCGCGGCTACAACGAGTGCCTGATCATGTACATCCTCGCGGCCTCATCACCCACCCACGGTGTGCCCGCCGAAGTATATCATGAGGGCTGGGCGGAAGGCGGCAGTATTCAGCAACCCCATACCGTTTTCGGGTATCCCTTACAGTTGCGCTACCAGGGCAATCCCCCCAACGGCGCACCGCTGTTCTGGTCGCACTATTCCTATCTCGGGCTCGATCCCCGTCACCTCAAAGACCGCTATGCCGATTACTGGCAGGAAAACAGGAACCAGTCGCTGATCAATTATACCTGGTGTGTGAACAACCCGAAAGGATACAAGGGATATGGAAAAAACAACTGGGGCCTTACCGCCAGCTATTCGGTGAAATTTTATGCAGCCCATGCGCCCAATCCGCAGGATGATCATGGCGTGATTTCGCCCACCGCGGCGCTCTCCTCCTTTCCTTATACACCGGAGCAGTCGATGGCGGCACTGAAACACTGGTATTATTCACTGCATGATCAACTCTGGGGCCCCTTTGGCTTTTATGATGCCTTCAGTGAAAGCGAAAACTGGTTTCCGAAAAAGTACCTGGCGATCGACCAGGGCCCGGTACCGGTGATGATCGAAAATTACCGCACCGGATTGTTGTGGAAGCTTTTCATGAGCTGCCCCGAGATACAGGAAGGGTTGAAGAAGCTGGGCTTCAGCAGCCCTCTGCGTGAAAAATAAGTGGCGCACGGGCTGGTAAACGGTGGTGGCTGTCCGCGGCTGAGGCAAACAGACAAGGAAGTTAAGCGGATTGACGGCTCAATGGAGAATAAAAGTTTTGAAAAACAGAACTCATTGCAGGGATGCGCATCTGTCATTGGTTCATATGGATCTCCGGGCTTTCCCCCTTCCAGCTGGCGGGTCAGGGAACGGGTATTTCCCTGCTGAACATCAGTTTCGGGGAGGGCAGCTCCAACCCCGGCTATCTCCTTACCGGCGCCTATACGGCATTTCAGTTTACACCCGATTCCTGTCCGGCATATGGGCAGTATACCCTTACCAATAATTTATACCGCTGTCCGGCTACCCGCATGGGTCGTTCACTAGACAATACCCCCAACAGCCGGAACGGGTACATGATGCTGTTCAATACTGCCGGCGACAACAGCCGACTGGTTTTTTCAGATACCCTGCACGCAGACTTTTGTCCGGGATCAGGCTATCGGTTTTCCGCTTACTTTCTGAACGCAGCGGTGCCGGCAAACTGTTCCCTGCCGGAACCCCTTTTCCCTTCCTTTTCCCTTACCGCTGCCACTACAGATGGCCGGTTGCTGGGCGAAACGGTCACCGGTCAGTTGCGCTATGCCTATAATATGGACCGTACCCCACAGTTCAAAAAATTTTCGGTTGACTTCACCATACCGCCCGGTACCGTTGATCTGGTGCTGAGTATCCGCAACGTATCCACCGGGGGTGCCCAATGTTCCTTTCCGGTTGCGCTGGATGATATTCAACTGGTCACCACCGGGCCCGATGCGGGTATCCGTTTTGCGGATGCCGGGGCCCTTGAAACCACACGCCATGTCTGTTTTCGCGACAGTGTCACCCTTACTTTTCTCGGTAGCCTGAGTTATGCCTATAATCCTACCCGTTACCAGTGGCAGCAGAGCACCGACAGTGGGTCAAGCTGGCACGACATCCCCGGGGCGGTTAACCCTGATTTATCCCGCCGGTTTACAGAACCGGATACATTCCTGATCCGGCTCACTGCGGCCGAGGGAGACAGGATCAGCAATGTTTTCTGCCGCGTGGCCTCCAACAGCCTGCGCGTGGAGGTGGACGGCCCGCCCGAAAACATTTCGGTCAGCAGTAACGCCCCCCTGTGTGCCGGCGGAACACTTGAGCTGGAAGCTTCCGGGGGCCAGTATTACACCTGGTATGGCCCCAACGGTTATTACAACAACATACCGCGGCCGAGGATTTACCGGGCTACCGCAGCGCACAGTGGTATGTATTCGGTTACCATCAGTTCTGCCGGGGGATGCCCGGGTTTTGACAGTGTGTATGTACAGGTTCACGGGGTCGAAGCTGTTGCGGGTCCGGATACCCTGGTTTGTACGGGCGATCAGGTTGACCTGTTCACGGTTCCGGGGAAAAGCTGGCAGTGGTCTCCGGCTGCGGGCCTGTCGTCTCCTGCCGTCCGAAACCCGGTAGCCACAGTATCCGGACCGGTCCTGTATACGGTAACGGTTACGGATGAAAGTGGTTGCCGCGATACTGCCTCCGTGCAGATCAGGGTGCGCAATGCCGCGGAGGTAAAAGCACTGACCAATGGCCTCCCATATCTGTGCCGGCCCTACGACTCCCTGCTGTTGTTCAATGCCAGTACAGGGGAAGGCCTCAGCAGCCTATGGGATTTCGGAAATGGTACGGTGTCCCGAGCCTTTCAGCCTCCGGTACAGTATTTAACGATACCGGATACACGAAACAACTACCTGGTTCAACTCCTGGTTACCGATTCTGCCGGCTGCAGCGATACGGCAGCATACCGGGTGCAGGTGGTGAGCAATTGTTATATTGCTGTGCCGGGCGCCTTTACGCCCAACGGGGATGGACTGAATGATGAACTGGGCCCGCTGAATGCCTACAAAGTAACTGACCTGGAGTTCAGGATCTACAACCGCAAGGGAATACGGGTATTTGAAACCCGGAACTGGCAGCAGAAATGGGATGGCACCTGGCGGGGTGAGCCCCAGGATCCCGGAGTGTACACCTGGACGCTGCGATACCGCAACGAGGCCGGTACATGGCTGCAGTTCCGGGGAACCACGGTGCTGATCCGGTGACTGGCCGGTTGTTAAAGAAGAAAGCATGAAAACAAAAAAACTTTTGCTCCTCCTGTTTGCCGTGGTGGGCGTGCTGTATATACAGGCGCAGCCGCAGCTGCAGCAAAAGGCCGTATTCATCATCGCCGACGGCATCCCTGCCGACCTGATCGAGCAGCTGCCCATGCCCACGCTCAAAGCCATTGCCCGGCAAGGCGGCTATACCCGGGCTTATGTGGGCGGTGAAAAAGAGGGCTACTCCCAAACCCCCACCATCTCCGCCGTGGGCTACAACAGCCTGCTCACCGGCACCTGGGTCAACAAGCACAATGTGTGGGATAATGATATTGCCGAACCCAATTACCGGTACTGGAACATCTTCCGGTTTTTTAAAACCCAGTACCCTGGCAGGAAAACAGCCATCTTCTCCACCTGGATCGACAACCGCACCAAACTCATCGGCAGTGAAGCTGCCGCGGCCGGCAACCTGCAGCCCGATATCGTGGTGGATGGGATGGAGCTCGATACGGTGCGCTTTCCCCACGACGACCAGGGCGAATATTTCTTTCCGATTGATGAAGAAGTGTCCGAAAAAGCGGCAGCGGCCATCCGCACCCAGGCGCCTGATCTTTCCTGGGTTTACCTGGAGTATCCCGACGAAATGGGCCACCGGCATGGCAACAGCCCGCAGCTCACCCGTGCCGTTGAACGGCTCGACCGCCAGCTGGAAAGGATTTGGTCGGCTATCCGTTACCGTGAGCAGCAGCACGGGGAACGCTGGCAGATCTGGATCACCACCGATCACGGCCGCGAAGACAATGGCTACCATCACGGGGGACAGTCGCCCCGCGAGCGCACCACCTGGATCGTTACCAATGCCCGCGGCCTCAACAGCGCTTTCCGCCGGAACCCCGGCATTGTCGACATCATGCCCTCGCTGGCTCGGCACCTCGGGGTGCAGTTTCCCCCTGCACAGGCTTATGAAATCGACGGCGTACCCCTTACGGGGAAAATCTCGGCCATCCGGCCCGAAGCAGAACTGAAGGGCCATGACCTGGAACTGCGCTGGACGGTACTCGACCCTGCCGGAGCGGCCAGGATTTACCTGAGCCGGACGAATGAATTCCGGGAGGGCCGGCCGGATAGCTATGAATACCTGCGGACGGTTCCGGTTGCTGCCGGCAAAGCGCGGATCAGGCTGGAGGAGAAGCCGGCTGCATTTTATAAAGTGGTGATCGAAATGCCGCACAACCTCCTTAACCGCTGGATCGTCACCCAGCCCCGGAGGGGCGTAACCCCTTAGCGCGGTGGGATAGTTCAGGCGCGTAACCCCTGGCGCCGGGCACGGTACGAGGGAGAAGGTAACGTCTCCCAGCCCCAGCGGGGCGTTATATTCTGTCACAGTGCAAAGCGCTGTGGAGGAGGAGAGCTCAAAGGGGCGTTACCCCTTAACGCGGTGGGGTAGATCAGAGAGCGTAACACCAGGCGCCGGGCACGGCACGAGGGAGAAGGTAACGCCTCCCAGCCCCGTAGGGGCGTTATATTCTGTCACAGTGCAAAGCGCTGTGCAGGAGAGCTCGGGGCCGTAACCCTTTAGCGCTGTGGGGTAGTTCAGGCGCGTAACCCCTGGCGCCGGGCACGGTACGAGGGAGAAGGTAACGCCTCCCAGCCCCAGCGGGGCGTTATATTCTGTCACAGTGCAAAGCGCTGTGCAGGAGAGCTCGGGGCCGTAACCCTTTAGCGCTGTGGGGTAGTTCAGGC
>JAYRPG010000051.1:0-7161 GCA_041911275.1 Ferruginibacter sp.
CGATGGAATTTGAAGAAGGGGCCATCATGAGCGGCACCACCGTGGAGCATGTGAAGGATGCCGCGCCCATCCTGGGGCATTATTTCGATATCCTCTGCATCCGGGCCTTTCCTTCGCTGAAAAACCGGGAGGATGACTACAGCGAAGAAGTGCTGCAGGCTTTCATGCGTTATGCCGGCGTGCCCATTGTGAGCCTCGAGAGTGCCACCCTGCATCCCCTGCAGTCGCTCACCGACCTGCTCACCATCCGCGAACACTGGAAAGAGCAGGGCCGCAAACCCCGAATCGTACTCACCTGGGCGCCGCATATCCGGGCCCTGCCGCAATGTGTGCCCAATTCCACCGCCCAGTGGATCAATGCCTGGGGCGAAGCGGATTTTGTGATCACCCATCCGGAACATTATGAGCTGGATGAACAGTTTACCGCCGGCGCCACCATCACCCACCGCCAGGATGAAGCCCTGGAGGGCGCCGATTTTGTGTATGTGAAAAACTGGAGTACCTACCGCGATTACGGACGCATTTACAGCAACGATCCTTCCTGGATGCTCACGGCTGAAAAACTGCGCACCACCCGCAATGCCCGCGTGATGCACTGCCTGCCGGTGCGCCGCAATGTGGAGCTGAGTGATGAGGTGCTCGACGGACCCCACAGCATCGTTACCCGGCAGGCCGCCAACCGGGTATGGGCAGCGCAGGCGGTGCTGTCGCAAATACTGAAAAATGGATAAACTGTACATCATCAAAATAGGCGGCAATGTGCTCGACGATGAGGCGGCGCTGGCCCATTTCCTGCAGCATTTTGCTGCCGTGCCCGGGCACAGGATACTCGTGCACGGCGGCGGCAAAATTGCCACCCGCATCGGCACGCAGCTGGGCATTGAGTCGGCCTATGTGAACGGTCGCCGCATCACGGATACGGCTACACGCGATCTGGTGACCATGGTGTATGGCGGACTGGTGAACCGGCAGCTGGTAGCCCGGCTGCAGGCGCTGGACTGCCGTGCCATCGGCCTCACGGGCGCGGATGGCAACAGCATCCCGGCACAGAAACGGCCGATTCAGCAAACGGCTGAGGGCCCGCTCGACTATGGCTGGGTGGGGGATATCCCCGCCGGAGCCGTTCACACCGGTTTGCTGGTTTCCCTGCTCGAACAGGGACTGACGCCGGTATTCGCGCCACTCACGCACGACGGCGAAGGGCACCTGCTCAATACCAATGCCGATACGATTGCCTCGGCCCTGGCTGTAGCCCTCTCGGCCCGGTATGCCGTGCGCCTGATCTATTGTTTTGAGAAGAAGGGCATCCTCACGGATGTCAACAATCCGCAGACCGTGATCAGTCGGCTTGACCGGGACCTATACCGGAAGCTGCTGGCTGAAAAGCAACTTTTTGACGGCATCCTGCCCAAAATCGAGAATGCCTTTGCGGCCATCGGGCAGGGCGTGAAGGAAGTGCTGATCGGCGATGCGGCCGACCTGCCGCAGCATTTTGGAACATCAACCCCAGGAACCCTGATTGTATGAGTGACCATTCCCGACTGTTTACCGATGCCGTGCAACTGCTGAAGCAGCTGATTGCCACCCCCTCGTTTTCGAAGGAAGAAAACGACACGGCCGAACTGCTGGTGCGTTTTTTTGAAGCGCGGAATATCCCCTGCTCGCGGGTGGGCAATAATGTTTATGCGCGCAACCGGCACTATGATCCCGCCCGGCCCTCGGTGCTGCTGAACTCCCATCTCGATACCGTGAAGCCCAACAAGGGTTATACCCTTGACCCCTTTACTCCGCTGGAGAAAGACGGGAAGCTTTACGGGCTGGGCAGCAATGACGCCGGCGGCTGCCTGGTATCGCTGATCGCCACCTTCCTGCATTTTTACGACCAGCCCTGCGGCCGGCACAACGTGGTGTTTGCCGCCAGCGCGGAGGAAGAAATCAGCGGCGTGAACGGGATTGAGCTGGTGCTGCCTTTCCTGGGCCAGCTCCATTACGGCATCGTGGGCGAACCCACCCGGCTGGAGATGGCCGTGGCCGAACGCGGACTCATGGTGATTGACTGCACCGCTCTCGGACGTGCCGGCCATGCCGCCCGCAATGAAGGCGAGAACGCCCTGTACAAGGCGCTGGACGATATCCAGTGGATCCGCAGCCGGAAGTTTGACCGGGTCAGCAGCCTGCTGGGCGAATCGCGGATGACCGTTACCGTTATCGACACCGAAAACCGGCAGCACAATGTTGTGCCGCCCCAGTGCCGCTTTGTGATTGATGTGCGGGTGAACGAGCTGTACAGTTTTGAGGAGATCCTGGCCGACCTGAAGGCAAATCTGCAAAGCGATTTCAAGCCCCGCACCACGCGGATGAAGCCTTCATCCATTCCGCTGGACCACCCGCTGGTGCAGGCCGGCGCCCGGCTGGGCCGCGGATATTACGGTTCGCCCACCACCTCCGATAAAGCGCTGATGCCCTTCCCCACGCTGAAGATGGGGCCCGGCGACAGCGCCCGCAGCCATACCGCGGATGAATACATTTATCTTTCGGAAATTGAGGAAGGCATTGATACGTATATCCGGCTGGTGGAACAGATTTTGTGAGGAGTAAATGAGCCAATGAGCTAATGTGCAAATGAGCCAATTAGCCAATGTGCAAATGTGCAAATGAGCCATTGTAAAAATGTGTAAATGGGCAAATGAGTCATTGCGCCAATACGTCATTGTGCCATTGCGCCATTGCGCAGCTGCAGAAGCGGCGTCACTGTCTTTCAGTATTCAACATTCAACTTATACCATTTCCATGAAACTCTGGCAAAAAAACACCACCGCCCTCGCTGAAGTAGAACGCTTCACGGTGGGGAACGACCGGGACTTTGATCTCCGGCTGGCGCCTTATGATGTGCTGGGTTCGATGGCCCATGTGCGCATGCTCGCCACCGTGGGTTTGCTGGAGGAGGCTGAGGCGGTGGCGCTGCTGGCTGGGTTACGGAAAATTTATGAGGAGGTGCAGCAGCCGGCTTTCCGGCTGGAGGAAGGCGTGGAGGATATTCATTCGCAGGTAGAGCTGCTGCTCACCCGCATGCTGGGTGATGCCGGCAAAAAGATCCACAGCGCCCGCAGCCGCAACGACCAGGTGCTGGTAGACATCAAGCTGTACCTGCGCGCTGAACTGGAGCAACTGGTGCAATCCGTGCAGCAACTGTTTGCGCTGCTGCAGCAGCTCAGCGAAACCCACCGGGATCAGCTGCTGCCGGGCTATACGCACCTGCAGCTGGCCATGCCCTCCTCTTTCGGCCTCTGGTTCGGGGCTTATGCCGAAGCCTTGTCCGACGATCTCATTGCGGTGCAGGCCGCCTGGAAGCTGGTGAACAAAAACCCCCTGGGCTCGGCCGCAGGTTATGGCTCTTCGTTCCCCATCAACCGCACCCTCACCACCACACTGCTGGGCTTCGATGACCTGCATTACAACGTGGTGTATGCGCAGATGACGCGGGGAAAAACTGAGAAGCAGGTGGCCGGCGCCCTTTCGGGCATTGCCGCCACCCTGGCCCGCCTGGCGATGGATGCCTGTCTCTACCTCAACCCGCAGTTTGGCTTCATCAGCTTCCCGGATGAACTCACCACCGGCAGCAGCATCATGCCGCACAAAAAGAATCCGGATGTGTTTGAACTGATCCGTGCCCGCTGCAACCGTATGCAGGCGCTTCCCCATGAAATCTCCCTCATCACCGCCAACCTGCCCTCCGGTTATCACCGCGACCTGCAGTTGCTGAAGGAACACCTGTTTCCGGCCTTTGGAGAACTGCGCGACTGCCTGGCCATGACCGTACTGATGCTGTCGCATATTTCCGTTCAGCCGGACCTGCTGGACGATGAGCGTTACCGTTACCTGTTCAGTGTGGAAGCCGTGAACCGCCTCGTGCTGCAGGGCGTGCCCTTCCGCGATGCTTACCGCCAGGTGGGGCTCGCGATCGAGAACGGATCTTATCAGTACAGCACGCAATTGCAGCACACCCACGAGGGCTCGCTGGGGAATCTCTGCAACAAAGAGGTGAAAGCAGCTTTTGATGCGGTTTGCAGCGGCTTTGGATTTGCACAGGTACACGCTGCACTGCACGCCCTCCTGCAGTATGCCGGATGACCGGCTTTCATCGTTTATGCTTTTCCGTTAGTTTTTGCTACGCCGGCTCAGCAGGATGTTCACGGCTTCCCATTCCGGAACATGGTCGGTTACAATTTTGGCGATCCCCACCAGCGGGATGAAGAGGATCATGCCGCTGATGCCCCAGAGGATACCGCCGGCCAGCAGGGCCACCAGGGTTGCCCAGGTGCTTACATTGAGCTGGGCTGCCACCACCCGGGGAAAAATTACATTCGCTTCGAGGTACTGCACAAAGGAGAATACCGCCACCACGCCCAGGGGGTACCAGACGCTGTCGTGGGTGATCCAGGCCACCGTAATGGGCAGGAGGGCGCTCACCATCAGGCCTACATAGGGGATGATCGTCATGATGGCGGTGAGGAATCCAAACAGGATGGCGTGCCGGATGCCGAGGGCCAGCAGCCCCAGGCTGTTGAGGATGCCCACCAGCAGGTACACCATCAGCATGCCCCGGATAAAATGGTAATAGGTTTGGATGGTTTGCTGCAGGATGGCCCTCGTGCGGGGCAACTGATCATGCCCGGCGGCCTTTTCCACAAAGCGGGCAAAATCTCCGCGGTTGTAGAGGAAGAGCGCGGCAAACACCGGTACCATGAAGAGGGTGAAGAAGGTGGACAGGGTTTTGCTGATGGTGCCGGAGATGAGGTTGCCGGACTGGTCGCTGAGTTTTTGCAGGCTCTGCTGCCACCAGTGGTCCTGGCTGGCCAGGCTGATGTTGAAGGTTTCATGGATCCATTGCTGGAGCGCGGCCAGGCTGGGCGTGATTTTGGCCCGCAGTTCGGGCAGGTCCTTGCGGAAGGCATTGATCTGCAGTTCGGCCAGCAGCAGCAGGGCGGCAAAAAGGATAACCACGATGCTGAGGCCCGCCGTGATGGCCAGGCTGCGGGGCCAGCCCTTATTTTCGAG
The DNA here is from genome assembly GCA_041911275.1 of Ferruginibacter sp. Classification (GTDB taxonomy): domain Bacteria; phylum Bacteroidota; class Bacteroidia; order Chitinophagales; family Chitinophagaceae; genus Ferruginibacter. Next base: position 5,059 of record JAYRPG010000051.1, read on the forward strand.
CCGGCGGCAGAGGGGATACAGCACCACGGCCACAAAGAGTCCGTAGCAAAGCGGGATGAACAGGGTTTGTCCGTAATACAGGGCCGCCAGCGCCAGGGCGCCGGTGATGCCATATTCATAAAGGGTCCTGCTTTTCATGATGCCTGCTTGTGTCCACAATTTCCTGCATTATCAGCGGCCTTTTCATGAGGTGGGTAAGCGGGGCCGCTGATCCCGGTCAGTGCGGCGCCGGTGATCAGCGTCAGCCCGGCCGATGAGTGCCATCATTCAATCCCGGCGGGGTGGGTTGTACCTTACAGCTGCAACAAAACATCATACCATGAATAACACAGGTAAAATTCTGACGGCTGTTGCGGCAGGTGCCGTGGCAGGTGCCATTCTGGGGATTTTGTTTGCCCCCGACAAAGGTTCCGAAACCCGCCGGAAAATCAATGATGGCGGTCGTAAGATGGCGGACAACCTGAAGAACCGTTTCCGCAAATCGCGGGATGAGTTCAATGACATGAAAGAAGAGATCAGCAAAAAATTCAGGGAAACCGCTGATGAGTTTGCATCCTGACGGCGTTTTATTCATCCGGAAAAAACAGGGTTATGGAAAAAGCATTTGCAAAAGCAGAGGAACTGGCATCAGCCGTAAAAGAGTATGTGGATGTGCGGCTGGATGCGGTGAAGCTGTCGGTGGCTGAAAAAACTTCAGCCGTGGTGGCAAATGTGGTGGCCGGACTGGTGGTGGCGGTGCTCCTGGTATTTTTTCTGCTGTTTGGCAGCATCGCCCTGGCGCTCCTGCTGGGGCACTGGATGGGCGCTTGGTGGCTGGGTTTTCTCACGGTGGCGGGCCTTTACCTGCTGCTGGGTTTGATCACCTGGCTGGCCCGGGGCCGGCTGATCCGGCTGCCGGTGATGAACGCCATGATCCGGCAATTGTTTACCCGTATTGATTACGATGATGAAGACGATTAAAAACAGATCGCAGATCAGGGATGAAAAGCGTCGTTTACGGCAGCGGCGGGAGGATCTGGAAATCCGGATCCGCCGTCAATGGCAGGAACTGAAACAGGAACTGAGACCAGCCAGCATTGCCGGAGTTGCTTTGGGCAGCCTGATGCGCCCTGCGGAAGGCCGCGGCGTACTCCGGGAAACCCTTGAATATGGTCTTGGTTTGCTGGCGCACAAACTGGTGGATACCACCGGCCTGCGCCTGGGCAGCCTGTTCAGGAAACGCTGAGCCGCTGCTGTACCTCACCGGCCCGCACTCACAGGAAAGGGCACTCGAAACTGCCTGCGGGTGAAGGGCCGGTTTTTATTCCATCCTCAAATGCAATGACTATGCCTGGCAGAAACCAGCCGCTGCCTCCGGGAATCGTTCTCGAGCCGGCCAAAAAACCGGAGATCATTCCTCCCCTTGATCCTGAGGAACCCCTGCCTCCGCCGGAAGATCCGGATATCGTTCCCGATGAAGATCCTTTTGAAAACCCGCCTTATGAAGTGCCGGAGCCGGGGGAAGGACCGTAGGAGCGTTTAGGGTTTAGGGGTTTAGGGTTTAGAGAGGTTTAGGGAAGTTTAGGGTTCAGCTGACTATCGTATGAACGATCAACGATAGAGAAGTCGCCCTTTCGGTTACTGCGCGATCATTTCCCGGATTTCATCCATATTGATGCCGGAATGGCTTTCGTCGTACACGCATTCGCCGTGGCGGATAATGAGTACCTGCGGGGATTCGTGGTGAACGGCGAAGCGTTCGGCGATGGCCTGGGAGAGAGGGCGGTAACGGAGCAGGTCGAGGAGGTGGAACACGGCGCCGGCCGGGGTTTCACTGCGTTCCAGCCGGTGCAGGGCCATGCTGCTGATGGAGCAGCGGGTACTGTGCTTGAAGATCACCTGGGGGCTAACCCGGGATTGTTCGATCAGGGCATCCAGTTGTTCAGGGTCGGTGAGGGCCTGCCATTGCATAGCGACGGGATCAGTGGATGATGTTGTCAGACATGGGGCAGCCGGTGCCTTTGCGGCTGGGGCCGCAGGAGCTGAACAGCATGACACCCGAGAGCAGAAGGAGGGCGAAGAAGAGTCGTTTTTTCATATTATCCTGGCTTTTACCGCACAAAG
>JAYRPG010000052.1:0-32170 GCA_041911275.1 Ferruginibacter sp.
AACCGCGGGCCACCCATTGTCCGTTGATGTTGATGGAGATGCTGTCGCCGTCTTCCACCGCATCGTCCCAAACGGCGAGGGTGAGTTGCCGGGATACGGCCATCACACTCCCCACCAGTTTTTCATGCTGCTGCAGGGCCGGATCGCCTTTGCCCGGGTAATTGAAATCCTGGAAACTGTTCTCCCGGTTTTTGTCGGGTTCGTAATACAGTTTTACGGCAATGAACCGGGCGGCACTGTCATCCTTGCGCGCAAAATCCAGTTTGAACTTCTTTTTGCCCAGCTCCAGTTCCATACGGGTACGGTTGGGCAAGTTGCCGATTTCCTCTTCGGCAAAAAGGATGAGGATATTCAGTCCGGTATCCAGCAGCAGTTCTTCATCGCGGCCTTTTTTACCGGCCCATTGCTGATCCATGAACAGCCGGCCATTCACCGAGGCCGAAACCACATCATTGCGGTTGAGGGTACTGATGCGGAACACCCCATCGCGTACGGGTACAAACAGGGTGTCGCTCAGCCCGAAATAGGCCGGAGATACGGAGGGCTCCAGGATGCGGTCGCTGTACAAATCTTTGTAAGGTACCGGACTGGTTTTGTTAAACCGCAGTGCGGTTTCGCCCAGGAGGGACACCAGTTGCTGATAACAGGCGGAGAATTTTTTCAGGGAGTCCGGCATCCTGCCCGGTACGGGTTTCAGCAGGGGCCGGACGAGGGTAAGCTGAGGCTGCCCCCTGAGATCGCGGCTCATATCCAGCAGTCCGTTGAACAACTGGGGCTGGGTGCCCAGTGAAAATGGAAATTCGGAAGCACTGAACTTGTTGCGGCTGATGGCCAGGGTGCGGATGTTCTTTTTCACCAGCAGGAAATCATATACAGCCCGGAAGCTGTCGCGGCGGATGCGCAGTGCGGCCGGGAACAGCAGCCCTTTCTCCGGTTCACCGATGCAGAGTTCCAGTTCCGTGCCGCTGAGGTCGCGGGCCGTCCAGGTGCCGGGCCAGGTTTCCGCCTGGGCCCCTGCCCGGGTGTTGCCCAGCAGGCAGATCAGTAAAGTGAGGAATAATCCTACAGGAGTACAGTGCCTGGTCATGAGGGGCGAAAGATAGGATTAAAAGAAATACCCTTCCCCGCGGCCCCCTTTGCAGGTTGTAAACGGATCGTTAAATGATACCGCCGAACACCGGTAAAAACCGGCTGCTTATTCAAATACAAAATAGAGGCCCAGGCAGATGATGAGGATGGCTACGGAGGTGAGGCCGAAAAGAATCAGATTGTACAGGTCAGGCCAGGGATTGGCAATGCTGAGCACACAGCTCAGGAAACCGAGAAAGGCCCCCACTCCCATACAGATAAAGCCGATGAATTGCTGGCGGGCGTATTTCAGCCGGCGGAACTCCTGCAGGTATTGCCGGATCTGTTCCGCATCCAGTCCGCGTGACCGCAGCTGTTCTTCTACCGTATGGGGTTCGAGCCTGGCGGCAATCCATTCACGGACCACGGTTTGGTCAACCGTTGCCGTTGCAGTGTATGACATAACAATCGTTTTTGGCGTGAAGCAGGGATTAAAATAGCAATTTTTCCGGAAAAACAAATCTGCGGCCGGCCTGTCTTCCTGTTTTTTGTGCCGCTGGCTGGCCCCGGAGAACCGTAAAACAGTAACTTTAAACCATTGTTCAGACCCCGGAGCAACTGACATTGAGAAAATTACAGAGATTGAAACCCGCCTGGCTGATAGGATTGCTGCTTGCCACGGCTCTTCCCGTGAAGGCCCAGTATTACCTGCGGGGCAAAGTGATGAGCAGTGCCGGGCAATGGCTGCCATCCGTAAAAATAACGGCAACGGGTACCCGACAAGTCTACAAATCCGACATGTACGGCAATTTCGGATTCTCCTCCCCCCTGCAGCAGGATTCGCTGGTTTTTTCCTGTGATGGTTATGACACCCTGGGTAAAGTGGTGCGGGTGGATGAATACGCCGGGGTGATGCTCAGGCCCCTGCCCTACTCGGTGGTGTTTACCCGCGACCGCAACCAAACGGTGGTGATTCAGCAGGATGGGCCGGAGCACAACCGCAGCCTGAGGGATGAAACCTACCGCCACACGGATGAGTATGCCTTCATTTCCACCCGGCAATCGTCGGGTATCGCTTTTTCCGCCAACATCAACCGCGCTTCATACAGCAATGTGCGCCGCCTGATCAATGAAATGGAATGTCTGCTGCCGCCCATGGCTGTTCGGGTGGAAGAAATGCTGAACTATTTCAACTTCAGCTATACGGAACCGGCAGCGGGGAATATGTTTCACTGCGAGAGCTGGCTCACCGACTGCCCCTGGGACCGGGAGCATGAACTTTTTTTCATCAACACCAGTGCCCGGCGGATCTCGATGGACAGTATCCCGGCGAATAACCTGGTTTTCCTGATCGATGTGTCGGGTTCCATGGACATGCCCAACAAGCTGCCCCTCCTGAAAAGCGGGTTTACCAAGATGGTGAGAAATCTGCGGGCCATCGATACGGTGTCGGTGGTCACCTTTGGCGACCGCGTCAACCTGCTGCTGGAGGGTGTTTCCGGCAACGACAAAGAGCGTATCATCCGGGTGCTGGATAACCTTACCGCCGATGGCCCCACACCCGGTGAATCCGCGATCCGGCTTGCCTTCAACACTGCCCGCCGGCATTTTCTCCGGGAAGGCAACAACCGCATTATCCTGGCCGCCGACGGCGATTTCAATGTGGGCATGTCAACCGAAAAAGAACTGGTGACCCTCATTGAACAGGAACGGCAGCAGGGCATCTATCTCACCTGCCTTGGCGTAGGATCGGGCAACTACAAGGATTCCCGGTTGTCCCTGCTGGCCCAGAAAGGCAACGGCAATTTTTCCTACATCGATAATGAACAGGAGGCTGAACGGGTACTGGTTACCGATCTTACCAAAACCCTGTTTACGGTAGCGGATAATGTATACGTTACCATGAATTTCAATCCGGGCAGGGTGCAATCATTCCGGCTCCTGGGGTTTGAAAATGAAAACACCGTGCTGCGTGATTCCGTGCTGCGTTTGCGGGGGGGCGAAATCGGTTCGGGTCACTCGCTGATGGCCGTATTTGAACTGGTGCCGGCAGTGCAGCCCGACTCCCTGCGCGACAGCGTGGTTGGCCAGCTGCAGGTGCATTACCAGCAGCCGCTGAAGAACCAGCCCGAGGAAATCCGTTATACCTGCGTCAACACTGTTCAGCCCCTGCGCAATGCAGCGCCGGCCATCCGGAAAGCCGCTGCCGTGGTGATGTTCGGCATCAAGCTCAAGGATTCCGAGTTTGCAAAGTCCATCAGCTGGCGGTTATTGCAGAAACTGGCCGGCGCCTGCTTCGACCGGCAGCATTACCTCGAAAATGAGATCCTCCAGCTGATCCGCAAAGCCCGGAAAATGTACACCCACCGGCGGCGGTACGGCGGCGAATAAAAAAGCGGCTCCCGGAGGAAGCCGCTTTTTTGATGCATATCGGTGATTTACGGGATCACTACCTGGCGGAACTGCAGCTGCTGATCCGGCCCGGTGAGTTCAAGATGGTAAATGCCTGCAGGCAGGGATTCAGGTGCTTTGAGGCTATGGAGGGCGGCGGTACCGCTGAGCTGGAAGCGGCTGATCAGCAGGGGCTGACCGGCATCATTCAGCAGGCGGGCCTGCCAGTTGCCCTGAGGCATACCCGTGAGTTGTACCTGGATGTTGCGCTGTACCACGGGATTGGGATATACCCGGATGCCGCCGGTTTCATGGCCGGGCTGCAGCCTGACCACTGCACTGTAGATTGCCGCGCCATCCATTCCGTTTGCCCGCACCCTGAAGAACATCAGCTGGCTGCTCACCGCACCGGCAGCGCTGCGGTAGCTTTGCCGGGATGATCCGTTGCTGCGGGCCGGTACCGTGGCTGCCGGATTGAAATGCCTTCCGTCGGCCGACACTTCCACCGTATAATTCCGGATACCGGATTCCGCTTCCACAGTCCATTGCACCGCTGCCTGCTGGCCGGCCTGCTCGGCCTGGATATAACTGAATTTGACCGGCAGTACACTATAGGGCCGCAGGATCACCCGGAAACGGTTGCCGGGCTGCGCCGCTGCATCCGCGGTAACGTCAAACGCAATGCGGGTGGTGTCGGTGGCTGATAGAGGCGTCTCGGTACCCAGCCATTCATCTTTGAGCGAGAGGCTGAAGGGTTGTGCTGCCAATCCACCGGGAATGAATTCCAGTTCGTACCGGCGCTGCGTGTGCCGGCTCAGGCGGAGGAAAAGGGTATCCGTAGTTTGCGGCATTTGTTTGCGCTCAATGGCCAGTGCCCGGTTGTCGCGCATCAGGGCAAAGGTTTCATTGATGTTGGCAAATTTCAGGGCGTCTTCCGCACCGTAGGTATTGGCCCAGTCTGCTCCCAGCTCTGCCACTACCCCGTCGGCCAGTACCGATCCGCTGGCTTCGGGTTTGCGCAGGTTGATCTGCAGGCGCTGGCGCATGCCGGCGGATGATGGCCGGCTGATGAGGTACGTGCTGCCGTCTGATTTACTGTCTTCGTCGAAGCTGAGGCCGGCTGCGCCGTTGGTTAGTGTTTCCACAAAGAATGACTGCTGGCTGAGGATCTCTTCAGTCTGGCTGCTGCCGCTCACCGATTTACTGAACTCGCCATCATTGTCCACATCATCCATCGTAACATATCCCCCAACCGTGTTCAGGGTGGGATCCCATACATAAAAACGTTTAACGAGGTTGGTTCTGGCCATCAGGTTGAAGTTCACCGGTGAGGCATAGGGATTCCCCACCAGGGTGAACCGTCCGGCCTGGTTGCTGGCATTGAACACCTGTGGCCCCGTTTGCAGCTGTCCGCGGCTGGTGAGGGTGGTATTGTTGGTGTTGGGCTGACTGAGATTGGCCGTATGGCGGTCGCCCCGCACAAACAGAAAATAGGCCATATTGTCTGCGCTGCCGGCGCTGCCGGGCGAGAGATTACCCAGGGTACTGGTGGCTTCGGCGAGTGTTTGACTGTTTACATCCCAGATTTTAAGGGAGCTGCCGGATATCGCATCGAAACCGGTGCCCGTGGTGGAGGCACCCGTGATAAGGGTACCGGCGCCCGGCGTATACACGCCACCGTTCTGCCAGTTGGCGTAGATGGAACCGGTTTGGGTAAGCGGCGTGGTGATCAGGTGCCAGGCCCGGCGGGCCGGAACATAGCGCTGTACGGCAAACTGACCGCCACCACTGTAATCAAACTCCCCGCCCACCGGCGCCACGCGGGCCGTGCCGGCAGGTCCGGAAGCCAGGGTGATGGTTTTGTCATTCAGGTAGAGGGTGCCCTGGGTGGAGGTGAGCACACCGCTGATGCTGAACGACTGATCGATCTGCACACCGGATTCATTATCGATTTCCAGCTCATTCATCGCGGTAACCGTGGCCGTACTGCCCGGGAAGGATTGCGTGGCCAGTCCGTTTAAAATGATGCTGCCGTTGTTGGTGAGGGTACCCGCATAGGCATAATCGCCCCGGATGCTCAGGGTGCCGTTTTTGGTAATCAGCAACGAGGCGCCGCTGTGCACCGTGAGGTTATCCAGATTGATGTTTTCATCGATACGCGGATAATGAGGCAAACCGGAAGTGAGCACGAGGTCAAAAGCTGCGGAAGGAATCACGCCGCCGCACCAGTTGGCGGGATTGTTCCAGTTGTCATCTGCCGCACCGGTCCATACGCCGCTGCTGAAGTTGATGTGTACATCATTGCTGTTGACGGGGCAGCTGGCATTGCTGATGCTCCAGCGCAGTACATAGCTGTTCCCAGACACGCCGTTAAAGGTGCTGCCGGCACTGGAGGCATTACTGAAACTGCCGCCTGTTCCGCTCACCACGCTCCAGTTACCGGTACCCACTGCGGGCACATTGGCTGCCAGCACTGCGGCGGATCCGCAGATGCTCTGATCTGCCCCGGCATTTGCCGGCGTGGGCAGCGGGGCAATGCTGATCACGGCGCTGCCGCTCAGGTCTGCGGACTGGGCGCTGCAGGCTGCATCACTGAGACTGGCCACGGTATAGGTGGTGGCAGCAGCAGGAGACACTGACACGGTCAGCGGACTGGTATTGCCGGAAACGGGTGTGCCGTCTGACAGCGTGACCGTCCAGGGGCCACTACCGGTAACGGATACACTCAGTGCAGCGGAAGCGCCGGTACAGATGGTTGAGGTGCCCGAAATGGCTGCTGTGGGGTTGTTGCGGGTAACCAGCACCGGCTCAATATCTGCACAGCCTCCGCTAACGGTGCCTTTGATGTAGTAGGTGCCGCCCGTGCCCACCGCTGCCGGTGTGGCCAGGCTCAGCGTGGCTGCGGCATCCTGCCAGTAGGTAAAGCTGCAACCGGGCGTAGAGCCGGCTGTCACCGCGGGGGCGGTGAGATTAACCGAAGCCGGTGAACAGAAGGGCGCCGGGTTGGTGATCACCACAGTGGGATTCAGACAGACCAGGTGTTCCGCAACGGCCAGGTCGCCCCAGGCTGTCAGGCCGGTCAGTTGCGTGCTGGTGGCGGTGCGGGTTCCGTTGGCAGGATAGGTCCAGTTACCGCTGAACCGCCCCCCTTTCAGGCTGTCGGTTCTCACCCCCGCATCGAGGTCTGCACTGCTGAATTGCAGTACGGCATTGTATTGATTGAATACGGTACCGCTGTTGCTCAGTGTCCAGTAGCGGTTCACCGACCTGCTGCTGTTGAGCAGGCCACTGGTGACAGAGGGATGATCTGTGCCGGTGGTGCGGGCGGTTACATAGCCCCCGGTGGTTACCGAGGCAAAGGTGAGGGTAACCGGTCCGTAGCGGCCGGCATCGCCGATATCGAATACCCGGCTCACATTGGCGCCGGTGGCCACATAGCGTTGCAGGTTCCCGTTGATATGTCCGGAAGTGCGGCTGACGCCGCCGGTATTGTTGATGATCATCAGCGTGCTGCCGGTGCTGAGGATACCGCTGGCCAGCGTGAGGATACCCGTCACCGTGTTGTTTACCGCCTGGGTAAAGCCCGCGGTATTGTTCAGGTGCAGGTTGCGGAAACTGGTGCTGAAACTGCCTCCCAGGGTCTGCAGCGCACTGCCGTTCATGAACACGGTTCCGGTACCTGCCGTGAAGGCGGTGGCCGAACTGTTGTTCAGCCAGCTGCCGGCCAGGTAGATGTTTCGGTTATTGGTGCTGTTGCTGAGCACCCCTGCCGCCAGGGTGAGGTTGCCATTTACGGTGATGTCGGTAGCGGGCATGGTTTTGGTGCCCGAACCGGCAATGGTGAGATGATGGTAGGTTTGTCCGCGCAGGGTTACCGATCCGCCGTTGTACGTAACGGTATTGCCGGCAGCCACGGCATTGAGCGTGGTGAGCGAGAGCGGTGTGGCGCCCGATAAAAAGAGCTGGGCGGATGTGCCCTGCGTAAAGGTTGTGCCCGAAAGCGTGCCCGCGATGGTAAAGGGGCCGGTCACATTATTCTGCAGCGTGCCGCTGGCAACGTTGAATTCGCCGGCGCAGCGGATATTGCCGGCACCCGACCAGGTTTGTGTGCCGTTGGTGCGAACGGTGCCCACATTGAAGGCCAGTGCCGTGGTGTTTTGCTGACTGAGGCCGCCGCCAAAAACCAGGCGGCCCATGGTGGTCACCGACGTGGCGGTAAACTGACCGGTGCTGCTGAGGTTTACCGCGCCGGAAAAGGTGCTGGTACCGGAGTTGTTGTTATCCACCAGTCCGCCGCTGATGGTGCTGGTACCCGTTACCGTAAGGTTGCCGCTGGTGCTCACAGTGAGCAGACCGGATACGGTGAGGTTACGGAAACTGTAATGGATACCGGTACCGCCCAGGGTAACCCCGGTGGTGGCCGTGCCCGCTATGCTGATGTCGCCGTTGCCCAACACCACCAGGCCACGGGTAAAACTCATGTTCACCGTACCGGTGAGGGTCTGCAGGTTGCCCACCGTTGCGCCACCGGCACTGAAACTGCCGGCCGTATTGGTGAAGCCACTCATGAAAATCATATTTGCCGGGTTGGTCACCGAGGTACTCACCCACCGTCCGGTGGAGTTGTGCGTAACATGTCCGGTAAAGGTGGAGATGCCGGTGTTGTTGTTGTCGCTGAAATCTCCGGCTCCTGTAATCTGCGTGGTGCCGGATACGGTGAAATTGCCCGTTGTGGTTACCTGCAGCCTGCCGGTGAGGACCAGGTTACCGGGAATCACATAGTCGGCCGCCGTGCCGGCAAACCGCACCCCTGCCGTACCGGTGATGGTGAGGTGACCTGCCCCGGTGATCACCACCGGGCGGTTAAAGGTCATCAGTACATTCCCGTTCAGTACCTGGCCGCTGCTGAGGGTGGCGCCGCCGGCGTTAAAGGTTCCGGCTACATTGCTGAACCCGCTGTTGAAAACCAGGTTGGCTGGTGTGGTCACCGAGGTGGTGGACCATGCACCGGTTGAATTGTGAACTACCGCACCGGTAAAACTGGTGATGCCGGTATTGTTGTTGTCTACAAATGATCCCGCGCCGGTCATGCTGGTAGCACCGCTCACCGTGAGGTTACCGGTGGTGGTAACAGAGAGCCGGCCGGTGAGATTGAGGTTGCGGACCAAATAATGAATACCTGTTCCGCCGAAAGTGACCCCGTTGTTAGCTGTGCCGGCAACCGTGAGGTCGCCGTTCCCGGAAACCACGAGGCCATTGGCAAAACTGATGTTCGCAGTGCCGGTCAGGGTTTTATTATCGCCAATGGTGGCTGCGCCGGCTGAAAAAGCACCGGTATTGTTGGTGAGTCCGTTCTGGAATACCAGGTTAGCCGCCGTGGTAACGGCGGTGGAATTCCAGGTGCCGCCGGTTTTGGTCACCAGCCCGGCAAATGAAACCATTCCGGTATTGCTGTTGTCGGATACTGTTCCTGCCAGATTGCTGGTACCCTGTACCGTGAGATTGCCCGTGGAGAGGTTGAGCGTGGCACCGGTTAAAACAGCAAGGTTACCCGATACGGTAAGGGTATTGCTGAGGGTGAGGGTGCCATTGGCTCCCCCGCCCACCTCCAGTGAGCCGATGGCGTTTGCCGGACTCACATTCAGGGTAACCGTATGGCCGTTCTGGATGGTTACCTTACAGCTTCCGCAGGCCGTTTGACCGGGAAAATCGGCGGAGGCCACCCAGGCGGTACCGTTGTATTTCTGCCAGCCTGCTGCAGTGCCCCAGTTGAGCGGGGTGCCTGCGGAGCGATAATCTCCGGCTGTTTGTGCTTTCAGCCATACAGGGAGTGCCGTTAAAATAATGGGGAGGATGCGTAAGCAACATTTGGAAAGAAGTTGCAGGTATGCAGTATTCCGTTGCCCTGTGCACCCGGCAGCAAGCCACTGCCGGACATGCGGGTACAGTTGTTTCATTACTGGACGATTTGGATACAGGGTGGTTAACGTATCCGATCATCCCTTTCGTATAACCTTATCCGTAAATAATTACCTGAAAACGGGCTTGGGGCTCAGGGTTTGGGGTGCAGCGGGTGGTGGGAATGCCCGGCATGCCCCCGTTTCAGCTCGAATCCGATGCCGGCCAGCAGGAATTGCTGATGCTCCCGGCCCCAGGTGAACAGGTACTCGGCATGGGGTATCCATCTGCCCATATTATACTGCACGCCCCATCCGGTGTTGAACGACCAGAAGTCCTGCTCCAGCACCATTTTTTCGTGTTCGGGAATCACCTCTTTTTCATGGGTATGGCTGATGCCGACGATGGGATAGCTGCTCCATTTGCCATACATCGGGATCAGGTAATGCAGGTTCAGGTCGATGTCGAGAGCAGAGAGTTCACTCAGCTCGATCCCCTCCATGCGATGCACGCGGGGAAAGCGGTTGATCTCAATCCCTGCTGCAAATTTTTCTGCGAAATGATTGAAGCAGCTGAAGTTGATGCCGTTCAGTCCGGTGTGGGTATTCCGGATAGCGGCGAGGTCGATGCTCACCCCTTGCTGGGCAAAGGCCGGCTGCAGGGCCATCCAGCCCAGCAGGCAAACGGTACAAATGGTTTTGATCATACCGCAAAGCACGGCATAACCCCTGAGGCAGCGAATGACAGTCGTTAAACTGAAAATTGACGGTGGTCAAGGCTCGCGTTCCGCTTAATCGGGTTGAATGGCGCCAATCCTGTTTTCCCAGAGCAAACGGTTCATGGCGGGTAATTTTTTCTCCAGCAGATCCCGGCCTTGGTTGTGAAGGGCGCTCCAGCGGCGGTTGAGTTTGTCGAGTTCTTCTTTCACCGCCTCGGTTACCCCCGGCTGTTCGCTGTCGGCCTGGTTCAGGAGAAACATGTACTCAGCGCTGAAGCGGTTGGGGAAGTTCTCCACGTCATCATAAGCCGTTGTTTTACGCTGTACCATGGCATCATCCCAGTGCTTCAGCTGACCAAGCAAACTGTCGGCCTGCCGGCGCAAGGCGGGTGATTTCAGCTGTGGCAGCAGGGCTTCCAGTTGCAGGCTGGCCTTCCGGAGCCGGTTTACCAGCTGGTGCATGGTGGTGACCGCCGATTCCATGCCGCTCATCAGCTGGTCCCACTCCCGGTAAACGGGTCCGCTGACCTGATACAGGGGATTGGGCAGGAGCTTCGCCTGAACAGCAGCCTGCAGTTTGCCGGCTATTAGGGTAACCTGGTATGCTCCGGGTATGGCCCGGTGGCCGCGGTAATTGGCTTCGATGTACACATCCGGCACGCCGGGCAGGGTGGCATGGCGCAGGTTCCACACAAAACGGTTCAGGCCCGCCTTACGGGGCAGTACGGGTTCGGCCGGAGGTCCTCCGTCATAACGCTTATAAGTGCTGTCGGCCACCGAACTGAAGCTGCGGATCAGTTTCCCTGCAGCATCCCTGATTTCCAGGCGGAGGCTATCCTGCTCGCTGAGTTCGGGCAGGCGGTAATAAATGGCCAGGCCGGTGGGCGCATTCACGCCCCTGAAGCGGTTCAGGCCGCTGAAGTCGGGATTCGACTCATCCAGTTCACTGTAGCCGCTGATCAGGGTTACCGGCGCAGGTGTAACCAGTTGCAGGCCCCGGGCAGCGGGGTTGTACTGCCTGAGTGGTGCGAGTTCATCCAGTATCCAAACCGAACGACCGGAGGTGGAGGCAATCAGGTTTTCGCCCTGCACCCGCAGATCGGTGATGGCGGTAACGGGCAGGTTGAGCTGGAAGGAACGCCAGTTCTTACCCCCATCCCAGGAAAGATAGAGGCCCGATTCCGTGCCCGCATACAACAATCCCGGACGAACGGGATCTTCCCGTACCACCCGGGTAAAGGCTCCCTGGGGTATGCCCCTGGAGATATTTGTCCAGGTTTTGCCGTAATCGCTTGTTTTGTACAGGGCGGGTGTGTGATCGTTGAATTTGTACCGGGTGGTGGCGATATAGGCGGTGGCCGGGTCGTGCGGTGATACTTCAATGGCGTTCACCAGGCATTCCGCGAGGCCCCTGGGGGTGATGTTCGTCCAGGTGGCACCGTTATCCCGCGTCAGGTGTACCAGGCCATCGTCGCTGCCGGTGTAGATCACGCCTTTTTCATGCGGCGACTCCTGCACATAGGCCAGGGTGCCGTAGTTCTCGGCCCCCACCGCTTCATTGGTGTAGGGTACGCCCGGCCGGCCCTGCTTGCTGCTGTCGTTACGGGTAAGGTCGGGCGAAACGCGTTGCCAGCTCCGGCCTGTATCGCGGGTGCGCAGCAGGTACTGCGCCCCGTGATAAAACACGCCGGGTTCGTGCTGGCTGTGTATAATCGGCGCATTCCAGTTGTACCGGTACTTCATGTCTTTGGCATCCATGCCCAGGTACTGGATGGGAGAAGGCATGATATTGGTGCCGGCCTTCGACTGCATGTCGAGCACTTCGATGGTGCCCTGGTAGCTGCCGCCCATCACATAACGGGGAGCATTAGGGTCAAATGCGAGGAAGGCACTTTCGCCGCCGGCCGAATAGGTCCAGTTTTCAGGCCCGATGCTGCCGCCCCCGGGAACACGGCTGGGGATACGCAGGGAGCTGTTGTCCTGCTGCGCGGTATAAATATTGTATGGAAAAAGCTGATCGGTATTGAGGCGGTACAGCTGGGCCGTGGACTGGTTGTTCTGCGAACTCCAGGATTTGCCGCCATTAAAGGTGATGGCACTGCCCCCGTCGTCGGAAATGATCATGTTGGCCGGGTTGGCGGGATTGATCCAGAGGTTATGATAATCGCCGTGGGTGCCCGAAAAATCCTCCCAGGTCTTGCCGCCGTCGGTGGATTTGAGCGCCGGGGCACTGAGTACATAGAGTGTTTGATCGTTCTGGGGATCGGGAAAGAGTTCGATATAATACCAGGCCCGCTGGATCAGGCGGTGGTCGCTGCTCACCTGGCTCCAGCTTTTGCCGCCGTTTTGCGATACATACAAACCGCCGGCCTCCTTGCTGAAATCACTTTCCAGCAGGGCATACACTTTATCGGGGTTGGAGCGGCAGACCGCCACCGCCATCTTTCCCTTCTCCTCCGGTAAACCCTCTTCAATCTTTTCCCACTGCTCACCCCCATCCGTACTCTTATACAAACCACTGCCCGGGCCGCCGCTGATCACCTGCCAGGGCTTGCGGCCATGCTCCCACAGCGCAGCATAGAGGATGCGCGGATTGCTCATGTCCATCGAGAGTTCGGCACATCCGGTGCGGTCGTTCACATAGAGTACCTGTTTCCAGGTGGCGCCCCCATCGGTGCTCTTATACAGCCCGCGTTGTACGGAGGGTCCATAGAGTGCACCCTGCACCGCCACATACACGATATCGGGATTCCGGGGATGAATCACAATCCGGGCAATATGCTGGCTCTGCTCCAGCCCCACCTTTTTCCAGGTTTTGCCCGCATCGGTGGATTTGTAGACCCCGTCCCCGTGATGCGTCATCACGCCCCTTACCGCATGCTCCCCCATGCCCACAAAAATCACATTGGGATCCGATTCGGCCACCGCAATTGCGCCCACAGAGCCGCTTTTGAAGAAACCGTCGGAAATATTGCTCCAGGAAAGGCCCATGTCATCCGTTTTCCAGACGCCCCCACCCGTAGTGCCCATATAATACAGCATGGGATTGCCGGTCACGCCGGTGGCGCAGACCGAACGTCCGCCCCGGAAAGGCCCGACACAGCGCCACTTCATGGGCTGAAACAGTTCCTGCGGGTTGCTGGTATCGGGTGCGGGGGCAACCTGTGCAACAGCCATGCCGGTCAGGCATAAAACAGCAATACAGCAAAAGGCAATACGGTTCATGGTCGAAAATTTAAAGCGTCAATTTAGTCCATATTGCTGAAACCACCGAGCCAGCCTCTACCGGATCGCTTTCCACACCCCGGTTCCTTTACCGTGATGGGCATCATCGGTTTCCTTGCGCTGGGTCATTGCGGCTGGCGGCCGTTGCGGGATAACTTACACGCAAATCTGATGTTATGAAACAGGTTCTCCCCTTTTGCCTGTATGCATTCCTGTTGCTTCCGGCAGGCACGTACAGCCAGATCATCAACCCCGGAAAAGTACTGGAACGCAAAGTGACCCAGAAAATCAACCGCAGCATTGATCAGAAAGCCGGCCAGGTGGTAGACAGTGCCTTTGCACCGGAACGGAAGGAACCGGCCCGGAAGCTTGAGCAGGCCCCCGCCCCGGCTCCCGGCAATGCCCAGCCTGCTCCGGTTACGCCGGTGATGGAAACCTACTCGAAATATGATTTCATCCCCGGCAGCCAGGTGATTTTTTATGATGATTTCAGCCAGGAAAACGTAGGCGATTTTCCCGCTGCCTGGAACACCAATGGTACCGCCGAAGTGGTGACCTCCAACCTCTATCCCGGCAAGTGGATGAAGTATGTGATGAGTGAATGTGTGTGGACGGATCAGTTGCTGAATCTGCCCGATAATTATACGATTGAGTTTGATATTGTGCCGCTGGGCGGACTGGAAGGTCCGGGCATGTCGGGCTGGCAGATGCGGCTCATGCAGGCCAGAAATGTCAAAGCCTGGGATGGCGGCTCCTCTCCCGGGAAGGGCGGATTTAAACTCCAGGTAGAATATTTCGGACGCCCCGGTTACAGCACCTGGCTGTATGGTGATGAATGTGCTCCGGCCAAACTGGGCGGATATGTGGGAGATGAAAAAATGAAAGAGAAAATCAACCAGAAGTATCATATTGCCCTCTGGGTGCAGAAAACCCGGATCAGGGTTTACCAGGATGCCAGTAAGATCATCGATTTGCCGAGGGCTTTTCCGGCAGGATGTGTGAAGCCAGACCGCCTGCGGTTTGAATACGGCGCAGCCATGATCGGTAATGTTCGTATTGCCGTAGGCACACCCGATACGCGCAGCAAACTCATCACCGAAGGCAAACTGGTGACTTATGGTATTTACTTTGATGTAAACAGGGATGAAGTGAAACCAGAATCCTACGGAACGCTCAAAAGCATTGCGGAGGTGCTCACGGAAAATCCCGATGTTAAGATCACCATCATCGGACACACGGATGCGGATGGAAATGACGCCGCCAACCTGGATTTGTCCAGGCGCCGGGCCGCAGCGGTGAAGGAGCAGCTGGTGAAAACCTTTGGCATTGATGCGGCAAGGATGAATACCGACGGCAAAGGGGAATCACAGCCCGTGGCGCCCAATGATAACCCATCCAATAAAGCGCTTAACCGCCGGGTGGAATTCGTTAAACAATGACCGGACCGGTCATGCTGAAAAAACTTACATTCGTGCTGCATCAAAAAGCACCAGCATGCCGGAGCGGCCTCAGAAAAGATCAGACTATATTTCCTGGGATGAATATTTCATGGGCGTAGCCCTGCTCAGCGCCCGACGCAGCAAGGACCCCAGCACCCAGGTGGGCGCCTGTATCGTCAACGAAAAGAACAAAATTGTGGGTGCCGGCTACAATGGCCTGCCGATCGGATGCGATGATGATGAGTTTCCCTGGCAGAAGGAAGGGGCATTTCTTGAAACCAAGTACCCCTATGTCTGCCATGCCGAGCTCAATGCCATCCTCAACAATATCGGCATGGACCTCAAAGGCTGCAGGATTTACACAGCCCTCTTTCCCTGCAATGAATGCACGAAGGCCATCATCCAGGCCGGCATCACCGAAGTGATCTACCTGTCTGACAAATATGAGGGCGCCGATGTATTCCGGGCTTCCCGGATCATGATGGAAAAAGCGGGTATCCGTTACCGGAAGGTACATACCAGCCGCGATGGCATCCAGCTTTCCTTCCGGGAAGAGGATGTGTAAGGATTCATCCGGTTGCGCCCGCCAGGCTGGATTGAAGGCCCATGCTGCTCCACCGCAGCCTCATCCCCCTGGTTTCTCCCTGTAATCTTTGCTGCGCATTGCCCCGCCGGTTTGACGGCTGTCATTGCATTGCCCTCTCCTGCCACAGTAACTTGGGCACGAAAGCCACTCATTTCAAACCTTCAAAAACGGTGTTATGAAAAACCTAGTCATCGCAGTAACCGCGCTCCTGCTGCTTTCCGGGTGCCGGAAGGAAGCCTTGCCGGAACCGCTTTCCGCCACAGTTTCCCAGGATCCTGAAATGGTGCAGAAAGTGAGGCTGGAATACCCCGTTGTGCTCAACAGCCGTTCCGAACCCGATAAATTCAGTCTGCCGCTCCAATGCCTGCCGACAGAATACGGTATCCGGCTGCTCAGTGAAGCCACGCTGGCGGGAACCATGACCTATGTGGGTGAAATGCAGCCACGGAGCCGCTTGTACATCAAGCAATGCAATATGGGGGCCGGTGTATCCAGTTTCAGCACGCAGGGCCGGTGGGAATTGAATACCCTCACCGGTGATCAATTGATCCTGATCGCTGAAGAACGCGTGAGCCTCATCAGCGGTACCCTTGCCGGTACCCTGACCATCAGCGGCGGAACCGGACGTTTCAGCGGCGCCACCGGCTCGTTATCGGTCCGTGGCAGTGTTGACCTCAAAACCGGTGTGGCAAAAAGAACCGGCACCGGTATGATGGCATTCCGGGATCATGCATTCTGAGCGAAGAACATAAGATGCATCACCGCGGTTGAAGCAACCGCGGGCAGGTAAGTTGCAAATGGCCGCCATCTTTTAGGGGTTGGCGGCATTTTTATATCAAAGCGAGGCTGAGTCCTTTTTTTCAGGGGTTGCCACCGCCGGTGTTATGGTAGTGGCGGCTGCCGGTTTGCTGTCCAGGGGAGCACCTACGGCAATATCGCAGCGATGGCCGGGTTGCCCGTGGGGCGGATTCATGCCCGGAGCGGTGGCCGGAACAGCCGGCGTCAGGTTTTTGGCAACGGGTGTGGCCGTTGCCGGTGCGGCAGGCTTGCTGTTGAGGGGTGCGCCCACGGCAATATCACAGCGATGGCCGGGCTGCCCGTGCGGCGGATTCATGCCTGCTGCGGTGGCAGGCTGAGCCTGGGCAGGGGCAACAGCGGAAGCCGGTGTTGTGGCAGCGCTGGGCAAGGGCTGCGGGGCGGCCGTTTGCACCAGTTTGGGCGTCAGGGCCGGGGCCGTGGGATTGATGGGAGCCCCTTCGGGGATATCACAGGAATGCCCGGGCTGGCCATGCGGAGGGTTCAGCTTCAACTGACCGGCCGGTGCCGGCTTTGCCTGCACAGCGGTGGTGTCGCCGGGAAGGGGGATATAGCCCTCATCAGATTGGGCTTTTTCATTACAGGCTGTCATGTATGCCCATACCGGCAGGGCGAGCCAAAGCATTTTCCTACGCATAAGGTGGGGAAATTACGACAAATCTTCCTGGGATCAACCGAATGTTCATGCCTGCAGGCGGCCTTGGAAAAACGCTGCTCAACAGGCCTGCATCAGCCGGATGGATGATTTTGCGCAAAAAGGCACATATTTACAAAATGATGATCTCCCGTTACCCCCTCCTCGCCTGCGGCCTTCTCACCAGCCTTCTGATGGCAGCCTGCAGCACCGGCTCCACCCATCCCCGCGATGCAGATGCCACCGGCGCCGTTGCCGACACCACACCGGTGCCGGCCCGGCCCGCGAAACAGGATTCCGTGCGTTTAACCGACACCGGTACGGTGGCTGTTTTTACGGATACCATTCCTCCGGAGGGCCTGGATACCGCTGATTATAACCAGCGGGTAAGGCGGCTGGCCAACCACGATCATACGGGGCGCTGGCCCGCAAAGGCGGCCTATCCCCTTCCCGGTGCCCTGCTGCCTTATCACCGCATTGTGGCCTATTATGGAAATTTTTATTCCAAACGCATGGGGGTACTCGGAGAATACCCCGCCACGCAGATGTTGAACATGCTGCGGGAAGAAGCCCGGGGATGGGCAGCTGCCGACAGCCTCACGCCCGTGATGCCGGCTATTCATTACATCGCGGTAACGGCACAGGGGAGCCCGGGTGAGGGCAGCAAGTACCGGTTACGTATGCCCGAAAAAGAAATCCGGAAAGCCCTTGCCCTGGGCGACAGCATCCGCGGCATTGTTTTCCTGGATATACAGGTGGGACAGAGCAACCTCCAGGAAGAACTGCCCCTGCTGGAGAAATACCTGGCCCTGCCCAATGTGCACCTGGCAATTGATCCGGAATTTTCCATGAAAAGCGGCAAAACACCCGGCAGCGTGATCGGTACCATGGATGCCGCGGATATCAACTATGCGGCAGATCGCCTGGCAGAGCTGGTACGCACCCTCCAGCTGCCTCCCAAAGTACTGGTCGTACACCGGTTCACAGCCGGGATGGTAACGAATTACCGGCAAATCCGCACCCGTCCGGAAGTACAGATCGTGATGGATATGGATGGATTCGGGGCGCCGCCCCTGAAGCGGAATTCATATACACAGTATATTTTCCGCGAGCCGGTGCAGTTTACCGGACTGAAACTTTTCTACAAAAATGACCGCAACAAAACCCGAATGATGACGCATGCCGAAATCCTCAAACTCACGCCTGCTCCGGTTTATATCCAGTATCAATAAAAGGCTGCCTGGGCAGGCCAGTGTTTTTTTGTCAGATTCATGCAGCAGGTTGGGTATTGTCAGGCAGCCACTTTATTGCTGACGGGTGCAGACGTAGCAGAAGCGTAATTCACTTTGAAACGTGACAGCGGAAGTTCGAGGTATTTCCACGACAAGCGGGCCACCAGCAGGGTGAGAACGGCATAAAGCAGGTAGCTGCCACCGGGCGATACCAGCAACTTTTCCATCTTGGAAATATACCGGCGGTTTCGGAGATAGAACTCAGGGAAATGATCCATGCCCAGGTGTTTGATCAACCTGTACAGTCGCCAGAACACCACAGGAACGAAAAGGTGGTACAGATAAATGCCATAACTGATCTTGCCCAAATACACCACGCGGCGGTTTTCCAGAAAACGGCCCAATCCGTTTTGATAGCCTTTTGCCGCACCTTCAATCAGCTTGAATGCGAATACAGAAAACAGAAAACGGTTAGCCACAAATGACCAGTATTCAGACCGGAAAACGATGATGGCTACCGCAACGGGTACACCCGCAACAACCAGCAGATTCATTATCCGGCTGATGATGCCTGCGGTATGCTCATCTGTGGTTGTTTTCCAGGCCAGCAAAGCGCCCAGGGCAAATGCATCCACATTGTACAGGGTCAGCACCACCTGCAGCGAACCCGCTCTTTCGTCATAACCTGCTACCCGGCAGGTAATTGCCGCTGCAATGAGGAAGAGGATTACGGAGGGCAGCATTTTCCGCGGCACCAGGAAAATCAGGAGCGGCCAGATCAGGTAAAACTGTTCCTCCACCGCAAGTGTCCAGATATGCGCGGCCACCGAGGGAAAGTCTCCGGAATAGTACATCTGAAAATTGGCCAGATAAGAAAAATACATGCCGGGATGATCCTTTACCGGTTGACCGATACCGGGAATCACCAGCACCAGGAGAAGGAAAAGATAGTAGGCCGGAAAAATCCGGATGGTTCGGCGAATGAGGAATACCCCCATGAATTGATACCAGGGCACATTCAGTTGACTGCTTTTTTCACGGGCCCGGAAGAGAATACGGGTGATCAGAAAACTGCTGAGCACGAAGAAGAAATTCACTAACCCTCCCAAAAAATGACCATGTGTGGATTTGGAAACCAGGGGCACCCAGTGGTAACTGGCCACCAGTATTACCGCTATGCAGCGCAGCCCATCAAACTGGGGATTATAGTTGAATACGGCAACTGCCGGTCTGGAAGGGCCAGTTGTAGGTTGGGTCATGGTATGCAGACAGGCAGGTTGCCCGTCAAGACCTTAACGCTGCTTTGTTTACATTATTTTGCTGAAATAACTTTAAAGGATAAACGACATGGTGCTGTCCTGTCATGTCTGCATAAGGTGCCTGGCCTTGCACTTTGGGTAAAGTACTGCTGTTCATTACCTTTCACGCAATCCGAAACGCAGGTGCGGAGGCCCCTAGTCAGCATCCGGACGGGCAACTGTACCGCTTACCGGTGATTGCCCCAGCGCTTTCCTCACCGCGGGTGCAATGCGGTCGCCGAAAATTTCAATGGATTTCATCAGGTCGGCGTGCCTGGGGCCACCCACGTCCATATGTGCGGCAAAGCGGGTGAGGCCCAGCATATCGTGCAGGGAGAGGATTTTGTCGATGGCTTCCGCTGCATCACTGATCAGGAGCGCCCCTTCTTTGGAGCGGCCGGCATCGTATTGCGCACGCTGGTAGGGCGGCCAGCCCCGGGTGCTGCCTACGCGGTTCATCTGCCCGGCATAATGGGGATAATAAGCCGCTGCGGTGGCTTCGCTGGCGTCGCCAAAAAATGCGTGCATGTGTACGCCCGTTTGCAGGCCTTCGGCCGGGTGGCCAAAATGCGTGTATGCCTTGCGGTAATAATCAAAAAGTGGCCGGAAATGAGCGGGGTTCCCGCCGATGATGGCGAAGATCACCGGCAGCCCGAGGCGTCCTGCGCGGAGCACCGACTCGGGAGTGCCGCCCACCGCGATCCAGATTTTCAGCTGGTTGGAATAGGCCCTGGGGCCGACAGTTTGCTGTTGCAGGGAAGGCCGGAACCGGCCCTGCCAGTTGATGCGTTCCGACGCATTGATCCGGAGCAGCAGATCCAGTTTCTCTTCAAAAAGGGCGTCGTAGTCGCGGAGGTCATAGCCAAACAGCGGAAAGGATTCGGTAAAACTTCCGCGGCCGGCGGTGATTTCGGCCCGGCCGCCTGACAGTTGATCCAGGGTGGCAAACTGCTGGTACACCCTCACCGGATCGGCTGAACTCAACACGGTCACCGCGCTGCCCAGCCGGATGTTACGGGTTACGGAAGCTGCGGCAGCCAGCACGATTTCGGGCGCCGACACCGAGTAATCCGGACGGTGGTGTTCCCCCAGCCCGAAAAAATCCAGCCCCAGCTGATCCATCAGTTTTACCTGTTCCAGCAGTTCACGCAAACGCTCCCCCGCCGGCTGCACGCTGCCGTCAGCTGCATGGTGCAGATCCCCGAACATACTGATCCCTAATTCCATATTGGTGTGTTTTCAGCAAAATTAAGCAGCCCCTGCTCCCCGTTGCTTGAAGCAGGTTAAGAAATAAGGCGAAGGGGAAACAGGTTTTGAAGGTTCAAATCGTTTCATGCGTTCCATGGGTTGGGTTGGTGGGGCGCTTCGCCGGGACGCTTGGGCGGCCTGGCGGGGGAAGGTTTAAGGTTTAAAGTTTAAGGTTGAGGGTTTAAGCAATGTTTAGGGAGGTTTAGGGAAGTTTAGGAAGGTTTAGGAATGGGCAATTGTACTCAGTCATTTCATCCGTGGGGTCTGGCATTGTGCATTGAAAATTGCGCATTGAATATTGAAAATTTTTATTCGATAGTTCCCTGTTCTCTGTTCAATATTCCCTGTTCATCATTCCTTGTTCCCCGTTCCCCTTCCCTACCCTGCCTGCCGAGCTTTCAGTTCCAGGTATTTGTTGAGGGTATGGAGGGTGAGTTGCTCAGGCGGACTGAGCAGGGCGAGGATGCCGTGCTGGTTGAGTTCTTTTACAATCTGCCGCTTTTCGGCAGCCAGTTTTTCAGCGATGGTTTTGCGGTAAACCGCTTCCACATCAGGAGCCGTTTGGGCAGCCAGTGCAGTGAGGGATGTGTTTTCGAAAAACACCACGAGCAGCAGGTGATGCCGGGCGAGCGCCCGCAGGGAAGGCAGTTGCCGGCGCATACCGGTGAGGGTTTCGAAGTTGCTGAAGAGGATGAGCAGGCTGCGCTGGCGCACCCGGGCGCGGATCTGCTGATAAAGCAGCTCAAAATCGCTTTCCTGGAAACGGGGTTGCTGCTGGTACAAACGCTGGGCGATGATGGACTGCTGCAGTGGACGCCGGTCGGCGGGCAGCATATCGCCCATGCTGCTGTCGAAACTGATCAGTCCCACCCGGTCATGCCGCCGGAGGCACACACTGCTGAGCACCAGGGTGCTGTTGATGGCATAGTCGAGCAGACTGAGCCCGGCGAAAGGCATTTTCATCAGCCGGCCCCGGTCAAGGATACAGTACACCTGCTGGCTGCGCTCATCGCTGTAGGTATTCACCATGGGCATGGCCCTGCGGGCGGTGGCTTTCCAGTTCAGGGTACGGATGTCATCACCCTGCACATATTCCTTGATTTGTTCAAACTCGAGGCTGTGCCCGATGCGGCGCATCCGCCGGTTGCCCTGTTCCGGCTGCAGGGTATGCCGCGCCAGCAGTGCATACTTGCGGAGCTGCAGGTAAGAGGGATAAACGGCCACCTCCTGTTCAGCCGCACAGCGGCAGCGCCGTTCCACCAGTCCCAGCCTGCTCTGCACAAAAAGAATGATCATCCCGAACTGGTAGGTGCCTCTTTCCGTGGGGCGCAAACTGTAGCTGATCACCTGCTCCTCCATGGGAGCCAGTGCCACCCGGCGTTGCCAGTTGCGGCACTGAAACTGGAAGGGCAGCTCATCCACCACCGTGAGCAGGGTGGCGAAGGGCTGGCGGCTGCGTATGCGGAGAGTAATCGTGTTATCGTCGCCGTTACTCAGCCGTTCCGGCATGCTTCTTTGCGCCGTCGGGGCCTTGCCGGCAGCAAAAACAAAAAGATAGTCTGCCACAGTCAGCAAGGCCAGCACCCCGGTGGCCACCCTTGCCGGCAGCAGGAGCGGCGGGAACAGAAAGGCGGCGATGAACAGCAGGGCACAGCCTCCCAGGGCAGCATAGAGCCGCAGGGGGATGAAGAGGTCGCCAAGGTATCGGGTGCGCTGTGTCATGATTTACCGGGGTATTTCCACCGAGCGGAGCAGCTGCTCCACCACTTCATCCGGTGAGAGCCCTTCCATTTCTTTTTCAGGAGTAAGGATGATGCGGTGCCGCAGGATGGGAGGCGCCATTTCGCGGATATCCTCCGGCGTTATAAAGTCGCGCCCCTGCATGGCCGCACGGGCACGCGCGGCATTCAGCAGGCTGAGCGAGGCGCGCGGCGAAGCGCCAAGGTAGAGCGCAGGATTGTGCCGCGTTGCCTGAACCACCGCTGCCATGTAGTGCAGCAGTTTCGGATCCACGTGAATTTGCCGGAGTGCTGCACGGTACTGCTGCAGCTGTGCCGGCGTGAGCACTGTCTGCACCGAGTCGGTCAGCGCTTCCTGCGTGCGGCCCTGCTGCGCCTCCAGGATGCGTACCTCTTCTTCCAGGCTGGGATACTGTACGTCGATCTTGAACAGAAACCGGTCGAGCTGGGCCTCGGGAAGGCGATAGGTACCCTCCTGCTCCACCGGGTTCTGGGTGGCCAGGATCAGGAAGGGGCTGCGCATAGGATGGGTAATGCCGTCAACCGTTACCTGCCGTTCTTCCATCACTTCAAAAAGGGCAGCCTGGGTTTTGGCGGGCGCCCGGTTGATTTCATCAATCAGGATGATGTTGCTGAACACCGGTCCCTGCCGGAACTGAAATGCCCCGCTGGCGGCATTGAATACCGAAGTGCCGACCACATCGCTGGGCATGAGGTCGGGTGTGAACTGGATGCGGGAAAAGCCTGCATCCACCACCCGGGCCATGAGCTTGGCCGTGAGGGTTTTGGCCACGCCGGGTACGCCTTCAATGAGCAGGTGACCATCGCAGAGCAAACCGATGAGGATGAGTTCAATCATACGGTCCTGCCCCACTAATACCTTATTCACTTCTTTCTTTACGGCATCCATTCCCCTGCGGATTTCTTCGGGGCCGGTGCGCTGCTGAAAAAACTGATCTTCCATTATGCGTGATTTTGATAAAAGTACTCCAATTGCCGGTTCAGTTCCAGTAACTGTGCATCACTCAGGCTCTTTGCGGCACGGATCTGCCGGATCTGTTCCCAGAGCGTGGCCGTTCGGGCTGCCGGCACACCCGCTTTCTGACTCAGCAGTACCGTGAATCCCGACCCGGCCTGCTGCGGCTGCAGGTGGTAACGGTGCCGGATATGTTCAAAAAACTGCTGGATCATTTTATCCGCCATGGCGCGGTTGTCTTTCCGTTGCAGGTACAACAGGCTCAGCGCCTCCACATATTCCACGGTGCTGTTGCGGTTGGGGCTGCGCTCAGGAATCGCCCGCTGCCGGCGTTTGCTGCCCGAATACAGGTACAGCGCAGCGGCCAGCATCACCAGCCATGCAGCCGACGAAAGGGCCGGGTAACGGAAGAGCACCGAGAGCCCGCTGCCGCTTTCTGCCACCGGTGGCCGGTTGCGGCGGGTGTAGTATTCATTCCAGTACACATGTTCCGGAAACTCCGGCAGCCAGGCAAACAGGGACTGGAAATAGTGCAGGTTCTGCCCCTGCACCAGAAAGTAGTTGGAGAATACCCTTGGCTCTGCATGCAGGTAACAAATGCCCCGGCCATAACGGAGGCGGATGAAGTTGGGCATGCCGCTGGCATTGGTGCCCAGTACCACGGCCTGCGGGGGCAGTGCCGCGCCAAAATGCCGAAGAAAGGGCAGGTAATAATAGCGGTAACGCGTATCGTCTGTATAATGCGGCGGATGCAGTTGCACCGCTGTTTGCTGCAGGTTGTCTGCCCATTGCCCCATGAGTTTTTCCGACTGCAGCGGTGGGAGGGCAAAGGCATGCAGCAGCCCTGAGTCGATATGGGTGGCGGCGAGAAAAACGCTGTTCCCCCGGCTCAGGAACTGCAGCAGGGCGCTTCGGTCTGCGTCGGTGAGGTAAAGCGACTGGCTCAGGCTGAACAGCACCGAGCCGGTATCGGGTCGCTGCTCCAGGCCCCGGGCAAAGGGGGTATGCATCACCGTGATTTCGTTCTGGTAAAACAGGGCCCCCAGCGCTTTCCACGCTACCCTGGCCGCGAAGGGATCCGGAAGATGGCGTTGATAGCTCTCCTCCAGGGATGGCAGTGTCGCTGGCCGGTTGCAGGAAGCACAGCCGGCCACGATAACCGCAAACAGGTATAGGAGCTGCCGTGTTTTCATTTTTCCCTGAGTACCTGGCTCACCAGGCGGTTTACTTTTTGAAAAATCAATGCATCGGTGCGGAAGTCGCCATACCAGCTGTATTCATAATACCGGAATATCTCCGCCACCGGTCCGTGAAGTGCTGTTCCTGAAAGTTCGCTGAGGAAGCGGGCATTGGTTTTATCCGCCGTGATGCTGATGGCGCCCCGTTCGTTCAGGTCTTGGAGGATGAACAGGTAGAGGGCACGTACGGCCATCCGGTACGCTCCCTGCTCCGCCAGCCGGACAGCTTGCTGCTGCCAGTTGGGCGGGTGGTTATCTCCGCTCCCGCCGGGCAGGTGGGGAACCGCAACCGACTGGCGCGTTTTCCGCCTGAACAGTCCTGACATGAGCAACTGGTAAATGATGTAACCGGCAAAAAGCAGGGCTGTACCCCAGAACAGCAGCAGGGTGAGGCGCGCATTAAAAAACTTTTCGAGCCAGGAAGGTGTGCCCCCGTTTGGCTCCTGGTGGTAAACCGCCTGCTGCTGGTTTTTAAGAGCCCGCAGCAGGCTGTCGAATGATTGCAGGTAAGCGAGATCGGCCGTGCGCTGAAAAGCGGAGATGCTGTCCGGATCCAGTTGATGGCCGTTGCGTATCCAGGGTTCCGGGGCGGGCTGCGGGGGTATGGCGTCACCGGGCTCAATGGGTTGCTGACCGGCCGGTGCGGTGCGCACGGAGTGGATCACCGTATCGGCAACCGGGGGTTGCGCCGTGAGCTGCAGCGCTCCCATGAATAAACCAAGCAGCAGGCAGCGGCGCATCAGGTAGGGATTGAGGGATACCTGCGGTGCAGGAGGATGGGCAATAAGATAAAATACCAGCACAGGCCTGCCAGTGAAAGCAGCAGGATGGCCAGGTTGATCCAGAATGGTATGCCGGGTGATCCGGTTTGCACGGCAGCAGCCCCCACGAGGTAAGTAACATAATTTTCCAGCAATGAAGCCAGGATGAACAGGGGCACCAGCACCACCATGATGCGCAGGGCGTTGCCGGCGCTGTAGCGCAGCGAACGGAGGCGGGTATGTGTGCCCGGAAAGAGGATGCCGCCGGCGATGATGAAGCCGGCAGTGGCCGCCAGGATCAGGGAGAGGATTTCCACGGTGCCATGGATCCACACCACCATCAGCGATTCGGCGCCCAGTCCTTTTTCAAAAAAAAGATAGTGAAAGCTGCCCAGCATTAATCCGTTCTGCATCAGGTAGCTGAAGGTGAGCAGGCCCAGGGTGAGCCCGCCGATCGCCATGGTAAACGCAATGCCCGTGTTGTGAATGGCGATGAATACAAAGGAGGCAAAGGGACTGTCTTCCCGGTACACGCCGAAGGGGTCGTTCTTTTCGATGTTCCGGTGGGTCTGGTCTACATACTGATCGCCCAGGATACTCCGGATAAAATCTTCATCATGCGCCGCACTGAAGGCCCCGATGGCGGTAAATACGGCAAACAGCAGAAAGCTGAAAAGCAGCAACCGGTGGTACTGCCTGAACAGGTAAGGCAGATCAAAGGTCCAGAACCGGAAGAACCGCCGGTACTTATCCCGGCGCCGGCGGTAGAGCTCCATGTAGCTGCCCGCCGCGAGTCCGTTCAGCCAGCGGGTTACCTGGCTGCCGGGGTAGAAGGTTTTGGCATAGGAAAGATCGTCAAGCAGTCGGGTGAAGCGGTCGGCCAGCGCATCCGGATCAGATTCCTGGACCTCCTGGTATTGCTTCCAGCGCTCCACATTCTTTTTGATGAACATGCCTTCCCTCATAGATTAAATATAGAAAATGTTGGGGAAAGCCGGGGGCTAAAATGACCCGGTGCGTCGGTACGGGTTTGCGCGACCGGGCAATGGCGCCGCTGGTTGTTTCAACCGGTTCACCCATGCAGCAGCTGCCCGGAGTACCCGCTTCTTCCCTTGTCTTTCCAGGGTTGACGATACAGCTTAATCTTTTAAACTTTAACTTGTCATCATGTCCCGCATCTCCATCCCCACCCCGTTCAACATCAGCATTGAGTTTGAACCGGCTGAGTTTCACCGCCGCCTGCTGGCAGCGCTGATCGATGTGGCCCTGATGCTGGCCTACTGGATCAGCATGTACAACCTGCTGGACCGCGGACTGGGTATCCTGGAGACCTATGAAGGACTCAGCACCCTGCTGCTGCTCCTGCCGCTATTGCTGTACAGCTGGCTCACCGAGATGCTCAGCGGCGGACAAACCCTGGGCAAGGCATTGCTCCACATCCGGGTCATCAGCCTCGAAGGGGGTGAACCTGCGCTGTCGCAAACCCTGCTGCGCTGGTTTGCCCGCTTCTATGAATGGGGCAGCCTGCTTTTTTTATTTTTCTGGCACAGCCCGGTGAACGGCATGATGATTGCCCTTTTCGGAGGCCTGCTCGCCGTGGTGGTGATGGTGCTCAATCCCCGCCAGCAGCGGCTGGGCGATCTGCTTGCGGGAACGGTGGTGGTGAATACCCGTACCCGGCTAACGGTGAGGGATACCATTTTCAAAAAGGTGGAGACCGACCGTTATGTGGTGCATTTCCCGGAAGTGATGCGGCTGAGTGACCGCGACATCAACACCGTGCACCAGGTGCTCAGCCGTGCCCGCCGTACCGGAAACGACGAATTGTGTAACCGGGTGGCCTGGAAACTGCAGGAAGTGCTGCACCTCCAGCCTCAACGCGATAACATCAGCTTCCTCGAAAAAATCCTCGAGGATTACAATTACCTCTCCACCCGGGAATGATGCACCACCGGTCAGTCTGCAGGCAGGAATCGCTTCAGGGGTTCCAGCCAGCAGGTGGCGATGATGGCCACCAGCAGACAAACCAGCAGGTCGTGCAGCGGCAGCACGGTTAATCCGAACAGGCCACGAACCGGAGGCACGAAAAGCACGATGGCAATAAAGCCGAGGGTAATGCCAATGATCAGGGGCACCAATGGGTTCGGGTAACGCAGGGTGGTAAAAAGGGTGTACCGGAACGACCGGTTCACGAGGGTGAGGAACACATTGGAGAACAGCAGGGTAATAAAAATGACCGTTCTTACCTGGCCTTCATCGTGACCGGTTTGCAGGTAAGCATAACCGGTACCCAGGCATCCGGCGGTGATGAACAAGCCCTGCACCATGCTGAGCGAAAGCTGCCGGAGGGAAAGAAAATTCGCGCCCGGCTTACGTGGCGGCCTTTGCATGGTACCGGCTTCCATGGGTTCATTTTCATAGATGATGGAACAGGTGGGCCCCATGATCAGTTCCATAAAGATGACGTGCACCGGTGAAAAGATGGCCGTGAAGGGCCAGCCCATCAGGAGGGGCAGCATCACAACCAGGATGATGGGAATATGTATGGAAACGATGTAGCGGATGGCTTTTTTCAGGTTGTCATAAATTTTCCGGCCCAGGGCCACGGCGTCGACCATATGACTGAGATCGTCGTCGGTAAGCACCAGTGAGGCCGCGCTGCGGGCCACTTCACTGCCTCTTTTACCCATAGCGATGCCGATATGGGCAGCTTTGAGTGCCGGCCCGTCGTTAACGCCGTCGCCGGTCATGGCCACCACCTCACCGTTTTCCTTCAGGGCATCCACCACCCGTAGTTTGGCTTCGGGATACATGCGGGCATAGATGTCCACCTCCCGCACTTTCTGCTGCAGTTCAGGCATGGGCATGTGCACCACTTCATCGCCGGTGAGCACCGCGTGGTCATGGTTCATGCCCACCCGCCCGGCGATGGCCACTGCAGTGGAGGCATAATCGCCCGTAATCATTTTAATACGGATGCCGGCGGCATTAAACTGCTGCAGGGTTTCACTGATTCTTTCCTTGGGCGGGTCGTTGAACACCACCAGCCCGAGGAAACGGAAACTGAATTCTTCCTGTGCCAGGGGCCATTGTTTTCCGGGCCAGTTCCCCTCGCCCACCCCGAGCACCCGGTAGCCCTGTCCGGCAAAAGCCAGGGCCTGCTCTTCCACTTTTTTCATGGCGGCAATCCCCAGGTCTGAATGCCGGAGGATGGCCTCTGGCGCGCCTTTGGCTGCGATAATTTCCCGGCCTCCGGCATCGCTGAAGATGTGGGTCATCATGGGGGGCTTGCCGCTGATGGGATATTCGTGCACCTGTTTAAACAGTGGCCTGAGATCGGTGCTGCAGTTTTTTGCATACAGCGCATGAATCGCTTTTTCCATGGGATCGAAGGGCTGTGTTTCGCTGCTCCACATGGCATATTCCAGCAATTTTTCCGGCAGCGGCTCACCACTGCCCGGATCAATGGTGCGGCCGGTATCTGCATCATACAGCAGGGCAATCTCCATCCGGTTCTGGGTGATGGTGCCGGTTTTATCGGTGCAGATCACGGTGGCTGAGCCCAGTGTTTCCACATACTGCGGCTGCTTCACGATCAGCTGATTGCGCAGCAGGCGAAAGGCGCCGAGGGCCTGGAAGGTGCTGAAGGCCACCGGGATCTCTTCAGGCAGGATGCTCATGGCCAACGTAAGTCCCTGCATGAAGGAAGCAATAAACTCACCTGAGCGCAGGTAGTGCCAGGCCACCACTATCACGAAGGCGAGGGCGCCGATCCATACCATATTTTTTACGAAGGTGCGGATCTGCAGCTGCAGCGGGGTTTTCACCACCGTGATGGCTTCCAGTGAGCCCCCGATTTTGCCAAACAGGGTCTTCGTGCCTACCGCAGTAACCTGCAGCACGGCACTGCCGCTGGTCACCAGGGTGCCCCGGTACACGTTGGCATTATCCTGCGGCGATTTGAACACGGCATACGCTTCACCGGTGAGGAGAGATTCATTCACTGAAAAATCGTTGGCATTGAGGAGTAAACCGTCGGCGGGCACAATCTCCCCTTCTTCCAGCAGCAGCAGGTCGTTCTGCACCACCTCATCGGCCTCGATCCGCTGCGATTGACCGTCGCGGATCACCAGGGCCCGGGTAGCCGAAAGGCGGTTAAGGGCATTCACGGCATTGCGGCTGCGGTAGTCCTGGAAAATTGAAATGCCGGCCACCAGGAAGAGGGAAACCAGCATGATCAGTGCTTCCTTGATTTCACCGGTTGCGAAATACAGGGTACAGGCCAGGAGCAGCAGGATGAACATGGGTTCACTCACCACTTCCTTCAGCACCTGCAGCAGTACCCGGTCGCCGTTTTTCCGGATGGCATTGCTGCCATGCTGTTCACGGTTCTGTTGCACTTCTGCCGGGCTGAGGCCTTTCCATTCTCGGATATCCATAAGCGATATTAGATTATTGGCTGCGGTAACGGGTCATCAGGGTGCACATTTCAAAATAGCCGGCGCGGATCAGCCGGAGCAGATCAGCTTTCGTCCATGCACTGTTGAAATACCAGGTATGATCGGATGCGTAAAACATGGAGGGGTCATGAGTGAGCCCCTGCGCGCAATACCAGATTTTAAGGGTGTCGGGTGTGGTTTGTTCCAGCACAAACAACTGCCACCATCGGTTGTCTTCACCCAGGATATGGTTCCTGAGGTTGAACAGGTAAAGGCCTTCCCCCACCTGCCGCAACTGGGCATTGTTGCCCAGGTCAACCGCCAGGGTATCGGTCTGGAATACAAAGAGGCTGTCTCCGCTTTCCCGGAAATGAAATCCCTGCTCCAGTTCTGTGGAATCGCGGAATGCGTAGAGATGCCGGCCGTTGATCAGGTAGTTGGCGGTGGTATCCATGGGTTTTTGCTGCGCATTATAGCGGATGGTGCTGAAGCCACTGAAACCGTTATCGGGAAACAGCCATTTGCCCTTTACCCTCCGGGGCCAGGCGCCTTTCATCAGCCGAAGGGTATCCTGCCGGATGATCCCGATGGAAGCCGGTTCAACCCAGATTTCCTGCCGGTCATCGCTGTACCAGGTACCCCGGAAAGATTCCGGGAATGCCGGGAGGGCAACGGCATCTACGGGCTGGGGATGAGAAAAATAATAGCTGTCACAGGAACTCAGCAGCAGTGCGGTCAGCGCCATCAGGCTGAAACGGCGACGAAGATGCTTGTCCATACCTCAGTTTTTCCGAAAGTTAGCACAGGCACAACGCTTCGGGCATGACGGTTATCATCAGCCTGAATGATTGTGAGGACAGGTTCCTGCTCTCTTACATTTCTGCAGCTGCAGCGACTATCTCGCCAGGGTGAGGTTGCCATTCACCGGGATCACCGATCCGTTTCCGCATTCCACCTCCATGATGTATACAAAGGTATCGGGCGGCAGGGCATGGCCTTTGAAACGACCATCCCATCCCTGTTCCGGGAGGTTGGCTTCAAAATTCAGGCGTTCAAAAATCTGCTCACCCCAACGGCTGTATATCCGCAGCATCCGGATGCGGAGCTGTGTAGCTGCGCGTGGGTAAAAAACATCATTGATGCCGTCGCCATTGGGCGAAAACAGGTTGGGCATGAAAATATTTTCAGCCGAACAGCTCACCTTTACCCACATTTCATCTTTTGCGGTACATCCCGCTTCGTTACGCACTTCCACCGTAAAGCGGGTGGTAACCCGGGGTTGTACGATGATGCTGCCCGGGTTGTTCCTGGATGCACCTTCTGTTGGCGACCAGAACACTTCTGTTACATCCCTGGAATACCGGGCATCCAGCTGCAGTTCCTGCCCGCTGAGCACCTGCCGGTCGGGGCCCGCATCCACCCGGGGATTTCCGATAACCTGCACATCCACATATGCAGTATCCCGGAAGCAGCCGGCCGCATCCGTTCCGGTTACGCGGTAACGGGTGCTCTGAGCGGGATAGACCAGGGTTTTACCCGACAAGGGATGACTGAGCCCGGTTGACGGAAACCAGCTGTACTGATCTGCTCCGCTCAGTTCCACGATGCGTTGCCCGCCCTCACAAAGGGATACCCGTTCCGGGTAGCGGAGCCTGACGGGCGGATGAACCAGTATCTGAGCCGTATCTGTGGTGTGACAGCCGGTGGCATTGCTGCCCCGCACCCGGTAGGTATGGTTACCGAATGGCCGGATACGGGCTATAGCCGCGTTGGTTTCCTGCGGCTTCAGCGTGCTGTCGGGCAGCCACTGGTAAGCATGTGCCCCGGTGGCTTCCAGTACACTTTCTTCCCCGCTGCAGAGGGAACGCCTGCCGATGATGCGTAATGCAGGCGTACTGAGCACCCGGGTTTCGCTTATTTGCGTGTAGCTGCAACCGTTAGCATTGGTTGCCGTTACGGTAACGGGATAAATGCCGGGTGTTTCCAGGAGCCGCGGCGGCGGAATCATCTGCAGCAAGGGCTGCCCTTCGGGCCATTGCCATGCCCATTGCCAGCCTGCCGCATCTGCCGGCGCATCCACCTGGTACTGTACGCTCAGAGGGGCGCAGCCCGAATCGGGAACCGATAAACGGAAAACCGGCTGTTCTGCCACCTGCACCATCACGGGATTTGACACACTGCTGCAGCCGGCAGCTGTGGTGATGCTGAGTTGCAGGGCATAGCGGCCCGGCCGGGTATACGTATAAGCCGTATCCTTTGCCTGCAGGCTGTTGCCATCGCCCAGGCTCCATACACTAGCCACCAGCAGGTCATTGCTTTGGCTGCTGTTATACAATTGCAGGGCTTCACCGGCGCAAACCAGGGTGTCGCTGACGCGGATGGCAGCGGCTGCCTCAATATTCATGAGGCTATCCCTGCCGGATACCGGTACCCGGCAGCCTGAACTGTCTTCAAGGATGATGCG
>JAYRPG010000053.1:0-10928 GCA_041911275.1 Ferruginibacter sp.
AACCAGGTTATTGACGGAAGCCACCTTGATTTTTCCGCACCAGCTTTTCCGGGAGCACCCGGGCCTGGCGCCCCAACGCCCGGTTTACCTGCTGGAAGAGTATCTCTTTTTCCGGCAGTACCGGTTTCACCGGCAAAAGCTCATGCTGCACCGGGCTTCCATGCGGTATTATGCTAACTGGCTGCAGGCTGGCGGTTACACGGTGGAATACATCCACAGCACAGCCCCGGAACAGGAAGTGCGGCAATGCATCCGCCGGATGGCAGAGAAAGGGATTCAAAAATTATGGGTGGCCGATCCTGCCGACGACTGGCTGCAGCGTCGGCTGATGCGGGCCTGCGGGGAAAACAATATTCAACTGGCACTCCTCCCCGGTCCGGGATTCCTGAACCAGGCCGCGGAACGGGATGACTACTGCCACCGGCACCCCGGCTATTTCCAGACCCGCTTTTACATGGAACAACGCAGGCAACGACGCCTCCTGCTGGATCCCTCGGGTAAACCCCTGGGTGGCCGCTGGTCGTTTGACCAGGACAACCGCCTGAAATTTCCCCGGAACCAGCAGCCTCCGCTGATCAGTTTCCCTGCCGAAAATGAATATGTGCAGGAAGCCCGCGAATATGTGAACACCCATTTTGCGGCCAACCCCGGTTCGGATACTCCTTTCCGTTACCCGGTGACCCATGCGGAGGCCCATCACTGGCTGAATGATTTTATCCGGCACCGCCTGGAAGGCTTTGGCCCCTATGAAGACGCCATCGTGGCCGGCGCCCATTACCTGCACCATTCACTGCTCTCCCCGCTGATCAACACCGGACTGCTGACCCCGGCAGCGGTGCTGGAGCAGGTGCTGCAGGCTGAAAACCTGGCCCGGATACCCCTTGCCTCCCTGGAAGGCTTTGTGCGGCAGATCACCGGCTGGCGGGAATTCATCCGCCTGGTGTACGACCGGGAAGGGCGTCGCCAGCGCACCTCCAACTTCTGGCAGTTCAGCCGGAAAATTCCGCCGGCCTTTTACAGCGGGCAAACCGGGCTGCTGCCGCTGGATAATGTCATCCGGAAAGTGCTGGCAACCGGCTACTGCCATCATATTGAAAGACTGATGGTGCTCGGGAATTTCATGCTGCTCTGCGAGTTTGATCCCGATGAAGTGTACCGCTGGTTCATGGAGCTGTTCATCGATGCCTATGACTGGGTGATGGTGCCCAATGTGTACGGGATGTCGCAGTTTGCGGATGGCGGACTGATGACCACCAAACCCTATCTCAGCGGCAGCAACTACCTGCTCAGGATGAGCGACTACCCGAAGGGCCCCTGGTGCGAAACCTGGGATGCCCTCTTCTGGCGTTTCCTGCACCGCCACCGGTTTTTCTTCAGCACCAACCCCCGCCTGGGCATGCTGCTGAAAACCTTCGACAAAATGCCCGCCGCAAAACAGCAGCTGCTGCTGACCACAGCAGAGGCATACCTGCAGCAACTGGATCATCAAAACCAACCTGCCAACGGATGAAAAAAACAAACCCTGCCGCGCAGCCCAGGAAGAAGCTGCCCCGCCCCTGGAACCGCGTGAACCTGCCGGTGTACAGCATCAGCAGCCGCGGCAGCCGGGAGAACATGCACATCATCACCTATGTAAGCGCCGTGAGCATGCAACCCAAACGCATGCTCTGTGCGGTTTACGAAGGCACCTGCACCCTGCAGAACATTCGCCGGGAGCGGGAGTTTGTGCTCCAACTGCTGGCCGAAGCACAGTATCCGCTGGTGAGGCTGCTGGGCAAAACCTCCGGCAACGAGGTGGATAAGATCAGCCGGCTGCACAAACGAAAAGTGCCCCTTCAACACTGGCGGGGCTTTACCGTGCTTGGCGATGCCCTGGCCCTCATGCACCTTCGGGTAATCGCAGAACTGCCCGGCGGGGATCACCATTGTTTTCTTTGTGAAGTACTGGCCGCGGTGAACCAGCAGGCCGGCCATCCCCTCACCCTCGACGAGCTCCGCAATCGGGGCCTCATCCGCATCTGAACCCCATCAGCCCATGCCACAGGAAACATTTTGCACAGACTACGCGGGCATCCTCGGGAAACTGGATGCCCTGGAACCCCGGCAATACGCGGCCACCCGCAATCACCTCAATGGCGCCGTTTCGCGGCTCTCCCCCTATATCTCGCGGGGCGTCATCAGCTTAAGACAGGCCGCGGCAGCGGCTTTACAACGGTGCCGCCTGTACGAAGCAGAGAAATTCATCCAGGAACTGGCCTGGCGCGAATACTGGCAACGGGTATGGGAAGCCCGGGACACAGAGATATTCACCGATCTCCGCCAGCCGCAGGCAGGTGTACGGCACAGGGAAATGGTGACCGCGCTGGAAGAAACGCGTACAGGCATTACCGTAATTGACAATGGCATTGAGGCGTTTTATCAATCGGGCTACCTGCACAATCACCTGCGGCTCTACATCGCCAGCCTGGCCTGCAACATCGCCGGGGCACACTGGCTTACCCCTTCCCGGTGGATGTACTATCACCTGCTCGACGGCGACCTCGCCAGCAACAGCCTGAGCTGGCAATGGGTGGCGGGCAGCTTTTCCGCAAAAAAATACTACTGCAACCAGCACAACATCAACTACCACAGCGGCAGCCGGCAAACCGGCACCTGTCTCGACCGGGATGTGGCATCTCTGGCGGGCATGGACCTGCCTCCCCAACTGGAAGCGCACCAGCCCTTTTCGGCGGTTACGACATTGCCGGCGACAGCTCCGCTGCAAATCCGGCCGGGACTGCCCGTACTCCTGTACAATGCATACCAGCTGGATCCCCGCTGGCACGCGGATACAGCAGCCCAACGCATCCTGCTGCTGGAGCCTTCGCATTACCGGCAATACCCGGTGAGTGAAAAAGTGCTGCAGTTCATCCTTGACCTCAGGCGCAATATCCCGGGCCTGCAGGTATTTACCGGTGAATTTGCCGAACTCGTTCAGCAGCTGCCGCCGGATACGGAGCTGCGTTTCAAGAGGCATCCTGCCTTCCGGCATTACCAGGGCTGTGCCGAGCCCCCGGAATGGCTGTTCCCGGAGGTAAGCGGCTACTTTCCCTCCTTCTCCGCCTACTGGAAACAATGCAGCCGGCACCTCAAGGCACTGGAAGATGCACTGCGCCTTCACAATTAAACAGCGGATCTGCAACCCCGCACCTATCTTTGAAAAAAATGCAACTATGCAAGGAAAGAAAGCCAGCGAAAGCAAAGTGGAGATGAATGAACTGGTACTGCCCAACGACACCAATGTGTTTGGCAACCTGATGGGCGGAAGGCTGATGTACTGGATGGATATCGCCGCAGGCATCGCGGCCAGCAGGCACTGCAATGCCCCCTGCATGACCGCGTCGGTAGACAACCTCTCATTCAAAAACCCCATCAAACTGGGCAACGTGGTGAACATTGAAGCGCAGGTAACCCGGGCCTTCAATACCTCCATGGAAATCCATATCCGGGTATGGGGCGAAGACAGCTTACACCAGTACCGTTACGAAAGCAACGAAGCCTATTTCACCTTCGTGGCCCTCGATCCCAACCGCAAACCTCGCCCCGTGCCCCCGGTGCTGCCGGAAACCGAAGAAGAGAAAAAACTTTATGATGGTGCTTTGCGCCGGCGCCAGCTGCGGCTGATCCTGGCCGGCAAAATGAAACCCGAAGAAGCACAGGAACTCAAAGCCCTGTTCATGCGGGAATGACGCGGGAAAACGCGAATGGAATCCGGCCGGCAGGAAAACCTGCCTGTTCGGATACCCGGCAACGTTAAAAGGAGACTTTCGTAAGGCTTATTTATCCAGTTTGCTCATCAGGTGATGCTTGCCGCGGAGCATATACTGTTTGCTCTGCTCGATGGCATCCATCACCTGTTCGAGGATTTTATCCACGGGGTCGTCATAATTGATCTGCAGCGGCTCCTTGAAGGTCACGGAAAGCAGGGATCCTTTTTTCTTGAACTTCAGCCCCTTTTTATTGAAAGCCCGCCAGAATCCGCTGATCACCACCGGAATCACGATGGGTTGGTGCTGCTTGATGATGAAAGCAGTGCCCTTACGGCCGGGGGCAAAAGGCTTGGTGGTACCCTGCGGGAAGGTGATCACCCAGTTGTTGCGCAGTGCCCGTTCGATCTTGCGGGTATCGCTGGGATCGAGCGTGCGCCGCACCTCCGTACCCTCCGAACGCCAGGTACGCTTCACCGTTACGGCGCCGGCCAGGGAAAACAGCTTGCTGATGAAACTGCTCTTCATGGTTTCTTCAGCGGCCACATATTTCACCCGGGTAAAGGGCCAGAGCAGGTAATACGGGATGCCCAGTTTGTTTTTCTTGCGCCAGCTCACCGCACAGAAAATGTGCAGAAACGTGATCACATCCGCGAAATATGTCTGGTGGTTACTTACAAAAAGCACATTGCGTTTGGGCATGGCCTGAAGGTGCTCCATGCCCTGGATCCGCAGCCGGTTCACCCAGGTGATGCCGGGGTATGAGAGGGCGCCCACCAGGGCATAGACGGTTCCCTTGACCAGCTTGGTTTCTTTGATTTTCTCCCAGATAGCAGCCATTCAATTGGATTTTCAGCAATCAGTCACGCAATATACAGAAACCTGATTATCCGCAGCATCAGCGGGTTTCAGGAAACAGGGCGGGATTGAGGTATCTTTGCCCCATGCAACTGAATACGGTAATATTTGATATGGACGGGCTGCTGATTGATTCCGAACCCCTCTGGCATGAAGCAGCTGATGAAATTTTCGCCCAGTATGGCCTCCGGCTCAGTGAGGAGGAATATGCCACCACCACCGGTATGCGGGTAAAGGAATTTGTGCTGTACTGGTTTGGACGCAACCAGGTTCCGGCTGCCCATGCGGCTGGCGCAGAAGCCGAGATTATTGAGCGGGTGATTGCCAAGGTGGGGCAGAAAGGCATGCCCAAGCCCGGGCTGGAGCACATCTTCAATTTTTTTATCGATCGGCAGTTCAAACTGGGGCTGGCCTCCTCCTCACCCATGAGCCTGATTGACGTGGTGGTAGACCGCCTCGGTATCCGCAGTCATCTGCAGGCCATTTGCTCGGCGGCCCACCTGCCATACGGCAAGCCGCATCCGCAGGTATACCTCGATTGTGCAGCAGCCCTGGAGGCCAATCCGCATGCCTGCCTCTGTTTTGAGGATTCATTCAACGGCCTCATCGCTGCCAAAGCCGCGGGCATGAAATGCGTGGTGGTGCCGGCAGCACACGACAGCGCCCGGCCCCGGTTCCATGCGGCCGACCTCAAAATTTCTTCGCTGCAGAATTTTAACGACCTGCTGCTGAATACATTGTGATTTGTGTCCCGGCTCCGCATCCCTGCAGGAATTTCAGATCGCCGTTCCCGCCGGAAAAGCCTATCTTCGGTATTCATCAAATTCAAAGAAAATGAACTTAATCGCAGGCACCGTCAAGTTTTTCAATACTGAAAAAGGATTCGGATTCATCCGGCACGACGACTCTGCCACTGAAACTTTTGTACACGTCAGCGGTTTGCTGAATCCGGTAAAAGAAGGCGACCGGGTGCAGTTTGAAGTACAGGAAGGCCGTAAAGGTCCCAATGCCGTTAATGTAAAACTGCTGAGCTGATCAACCGGTATACAGCGCCGCCGTATCTCCCTGTCTTTGTCTCCGGCCTGCGTCATGAACGACGCCCCTGCCGGATCTGTTCTGTCTGCGACCGAACGGACAATGACGGTCGATACGGCTTCTTTTTTGCCGGCACAGCACCCATCGGGCACGCGGCATCCAACCTTTCAGCCGGCAATATGTTTAATCCTTAGTTTTGTCACCTAATCATCCATTGCATGAAAATTTTCAACCCGCTTCTCCTGGGCGCCTTGCTGATCAGTGCATCCGCCCATGCACAGCCGGCGGCCGCCAACAGTGCCGCCTCCCTCAGTTTCAAAAAAATCAATCTCTCCGCAGGCAGTAAATACAAGGTGGAGAACGTGATGAAAAGCACCAATACCATGGAAATGATGGGACAGTCCATGGAAATCACGGCAGATGTTAACCTCCATTCCCAGGTGGATGTGGCGGAGAAAACAGCCGAGGGCTATAAACTGGTCACCAAAGTGACCCGGATGGTTACCGCAGCCAATATGATGGGCCAGACGGTGAACTACGACTCCGACAAACCCGAAGACCGTGAATCGGAAATCGGCAAACTGATGAGTGACAAAATCAACCAGCCCTCCAATGCCACGCTTACGCCTGAAGGCAAGGTTACGGTACAGAAATCAGACAACGCCTCAGCCGCCGCAGCGGCCAACCCCATGATGGCCATGATGGGCGGCGGCGAAGATGAAACCAACGGCCTGGGCGATCTTTTCCTGCCCCTGCCCGAGAACTGCAAGGCGGGTGACAGCTGGATGGACTCCATCATCAGCAACGGCACCAAAACCTACCGCAATTTCACCGTTAAATCGGTGAATGGCACAGATGCCCTGATCAGCTTTACCGGCACCCAGAGCATCAGCAAAACCGTGGAAAACCAGGGCATGGAAGCAAATGTGAACCTGGAGAACAAAATGAACGGTGAAATCACCAGCGATACCGGAACCGGACTGATCCGGCAGCGTACCCTTACCATGGAAGGCACCGGCTCTACCGAAGTGATGGGCCAGTCCATTCCCATGAATACCAAGGTAACCGTTCAGTCTTCGGTTACGGCACTCTGAGTTCAGCCTTATACCTCTACCGTATCAGCCTTCCGGCACCCGCGCCTTCCCGATCCTGCCAGGATGGGAAGGAAGCCGATAAACCGGAACTTGCTGGTACGGTTTTTTTATGGACG
The DNA here is from genome assembly GCA_041911275.1 of Ferruginibacter sp. Lineage (GTDB taxonomy): Bacteria > Bacteroidota > Bacteroidia > Chitinophagales > Chitinophagaceae > Ferruginibacter. The sequence continues at coordinate 6,850 of JAYRPG010000053.1, forward strand.
GGCATAAAAAAAGGAGTCCGTAAGGACTCCCTGTGATCTGGCTGGGACTCGAACCCAGGACCCATACATTAAAAGTGTATTGCTCTACCAACTGAGCTACCAGATCAACCCTTTAAAAATGGAGTGCAAAAATAAACAAAAACAGTTTCACTCCAACATTTTTCCAAAACTTTTTATTCTGCAGCCGGCAGCAATATTTCCACAGGGTTTGGAAAGGGGCTGACCGAACTCACTTATTTTTGTATATATACCCCTCTATGAGCGCATTCTTCAACAATAAAGTAGTGGTCATTACCGGTGGCAGCGAAGGCATCGGCAAGGCCCTGATTGATGCCCTGATTCCGCTGGGCGCTAAAATTGCCACCTGCGGACGCAACCAGGACAAGCTGTACAATCTGCAGGTGCAGTACTCCAACCACCTGCTGCATACCGTGGTGGCGGATGTGAGCCGGTACGACGATTGCCGGCATTTCATCCAGTCTACCCTGCAAACCTACGGCCGGATTGACATCCTGATCAACAATGCGGGGGTATCTATGCGGGCGCAGATGAAAGACGCTGAAGTAGACGTGATCCGCCGGGTGATGGACGTTAACTTTTTCGGGGTGGTGAACTGCACCAAACTGGCCCTGCAATCCATTATCGAGAACAAGGGCATTATTGTAGGCATCTCCTCCATAGCCGGTTACCGGGGGCTGCCCGGCCGAAGCGGCTACTCGGCTTCCAAATTTGCCCTGAACGGCTGGCTGGAAGCCCTCCGTACCGAACTGCTGGACGATGGCGTGCATGTAATGTGGATCAGCCCGGGCTTTACCGCCAGCAAGATCCGCAACACGGCCCTGAACGAACTGGGGCAGGTACAGGGAGAAAGTCCGCTGGATGAAAACAGCCTGATGAGTGCAGAAGACTGTGCCCGCCGCATCCTCAAAGCGATCGAGAAAAAGAAACGCACCGAAGTGCTCACCTTTCAGGGTAAACAAACGGTGCTGGTCAACCGCTTTTTCCCGGCCCTGGCCGATCGCCTGGTCAGGAATTTTTTCTACAAAGATGGCCGGCTGCTGAAGTAAGCTTTTTCACGCCGGCTGCAACCATTATTTTTGCTGCTTCAAAACCACCTCATGCCGCTGGTAACGCTCACATCAGATATGGGTCAGAGAGACTTTCTGGCCGGCAGTATCAAAGGTGTGCTGCTGCAGGCCAATCCCGGCTTCCAGGTGGTGGACATCACCCATCAGCTCTCTCCCTTCAATTACCCCCAGGCGGCCTACGTATGCCGAAATGCGCTGCGCAGTTTCCCGCCAGGCAGCATGCACCTGGTGCTCGTGAACCTGTTCGACGAGAGACCTGAACACCTGCTGGTGGCCGAACACAACGGCCAGTTCATCGGGTGCGGCGATAACGGCTTGCTCACCATGATCCTGGAGGAACTGCCCCAGCAGGTGGTGGCCCTGCCGCTGGATCCCACGCATCCCAAAAACGCCCTCTACTGCACCACGATCTTTGCCCGTGCCTTCGGTGAACTGGCGGCCGGCAAAGCGCTGCGTGAGATCGGCAATCCGGATGTATCCATCAACGTACGCAATGCCCTGCGCCCCATGGTGGGCAATAACTGGATAGAAGGCCAGATTATTTTCATCGACCAGTTTGAGAATGTAATCGTCAACATCACCAAAGAAGAGTTCGAAGCCCAGCGCCGCGGCCGCAGCTTTAAAATTGTTTTCAAACGCGATGAAGTGATTGACCGGATCAGTGACACCTATGCGGATGTGCCGGAAGGGGAAAAACTGGCGCTCTTCAACTCAGCCGCCTACCTGGAGATTGCCATCAACAAAGGCAATGCCGCCGGCCTGCTGGGCCTGCAGGGCTTTTCTGAAAGACAGATGCAGGGACATCAGCAGTTTGTGAGCAACCGCCTGCTTTACCAGACGGTTCGGGTATATTTTGAATAAGCGGGCAGATTCCCCGTTTCAGCCTATTGCAGTTTCTGAAAAACATATCAGGTTCCACAGCGGCGGATGATGAACTCGTCAGCGCCTACCGGCAGAGCGGTGATGCGCAGCTGGTGAGCATGCTTTTCCAGCGCTACCTGGACCTGATGTACGGCGTTTGCCTCAAATACCTCAAAGACCCCGAAAATGCCCGCGACGCGGTCATGGAAATCTACAGCATCCTCTGCGAAAAACTCCGGCACCATAACGTCAGTCATTTCAGGGGATGGCTGCACGTACTCACCCGCAATCATTGCCTGATGAAACTGCGTACCGGCCAAAAGATGAAGTTCACGGAGGCCGATCCGGCCGGCTTTGTGCAATCCGGCGAAAATCCGCATCCTGACCAGGAATGGCTGGAGAAAGAGTTGCAGCTGAACCGGCTGGAAGACTGCATCGGGCAGCTGGCCGCTGAGCAAAAAAGGAGCATCACGCTGTTCTACCTGGAGAAAAAATGCTACCAGGAAATTGCCGCCATCACCGGGCAGGAATGGAATAAAGTGAGAAGCCATATCCAGAACGGCCGCCGTAACCTGCGGCAATGCATGGAACAACAAAACAATGCGCAAAATGCCTGAACGGGAATATACGGCAGCCGACTTTCAACGCTACTACCAGGGCGGGATGACCCCGGCGGAAATGCATGCCCTCGAGCAGGCCGCAGCCCGCGACCCCTTCCTGGCCGAAGCCCTGGAGGGTTATGAAAGCCTGCCCCCCGAAAACTGGTCTGCCCCGCTGGCCGCGCTGCATGAGCAGTTTGCGCAGGCGCACCCCACCCTGGTGGTGTCCCTCCCCCGCCGCAGGTATTTAGCCCCCCTGCGGATGGCAGCGGGCATCGGCCTGCTGGCGCTTACCATCGCCGCCGCCTACCTGTTTACCCGCCGGGAAGAGCGGTCTGCACCGGATCTGATTGCCCAGCACCAGCCCCCAACAATCGCACCTACGGTTCCGGCAACCGGGGCCCGGCCTGCCGTACCCGCTCCCGAGAAGCCTGCCACTATGGATACCCGGCCATCCGTAACCGTCGTCGGGCAAACCGGCACCGCTGGCCGCAACACGCCTGCAGCTAAGCCCGCAGATGATTTTGTGTACCGCCCACATCCGGCCGGGGCAACACCCGGGCCGCCAGTTACCGAAACAAATCAGCTCCCCACCAACGACGAAAAGCCTGCCGTGGCAGCAGCGGAAGAAACAGCAGCGCTCAGTGAAGCCATGCCCGCCCAGGTGAATGCCGCCTACGCTCCCCGCAATGCAGTAACCAGCCGCAGCAAAAAAGAAAGCAACGCCGGGGTAACCATGGCCATCCCGGAAGCCAGCGCCACAAAAGAATCGGCCGCTCCCGAAGGCTCAGCCAACCTGCCTGCCGCAGAGCCCGTTATCGGCTGGAAAGCTTATGAAACCTACCTGCAGACCGCCAAAAAAAGCCCGGCTTCGGGCGCGTACCCCGCCGGCGAGGTGATCCTTGAACTGGTGTTCAGTGCGGATGGGCAAATCACCCGGGTGCTCGTGATCCGCTCCCTGCAGGCGGAGGCAGATGCCGAAGCCCTTCGCCTCGTGAAAGAAGGTCCGGCCTGGAGACTCAGGCACAAAGCTCCGGCAACACTCCGGCTGGCCATACCCTTCTGAGCCGCCTTTCATCAAATAAACCCGGGTTTCTGACCGGCAATTTTTATTTTTGCGCCCTAAATCAGAAAACAATGAAAAAGCTTTTACTCGCTGCAGGCATGCTGTCTGCACTGATATCTTCCGACGCGCTCGCCCAGGTAAAAATGCCTGCGCCCTCGCCGGTACAAAACCTGCGTCAGGACTTTGGCATGGGCGCCATTGAACTCACCTATTCGCGCCCCAGTTCAAAAGGCCGCATGGTGTTCGGCGACCTCGTTCCCTACGGCAAACTCTGGCGTACCGGTGCCAATGCCGCCACTAAAATTGTGTTCAGCGACCCCGTTGAATTTGGCGGTAAAAAAATTGATTCCGGCACTTATGTACTCTATGCCATTCCCGGAGAAGAAAGCTGGGAAATCATCCTGAACAAGGGACTGAAAAACTGGGGTGTGGATGGCTACAAGGAAAGTGAAGACGTGGCCCGCG
>JAYRPG010000054.1:0-15392 GCA_041911275.1 Ferruginibacter sp.
AGCATTTGGAAGCAGCCGTATTTTTTCTTTACCTTTGCAAACTGCAAAACGGTAGCTGTAGCTCAGTTGGTTAGAGCATCAGATTGTGGTTCTGAGGGTCGCCGGTTCGAGCCCGGTTAGCTACCCAGGGTTCTTCCGCTTGGAAGAACTTTTTTTTTGCCCTCATCGCTTCATGCTCATGGGTTCTCACCGTTTAACCCCGCAGCCTGCGCATTCATCAATTTTTAGGAAAACATTATTAGCCCGGGCCCTGCCGCCTGAAATATGGATCGGCTTTTTTCCGTTAATTTTACTTTATGCTGAACTTAAGGCAGATACTTATGAATAAAAAAATCCTACCGGTTTTGCTGGTCTTGTCCCTGGCCAGTTTTTTCATCGCTTTTTCGCGTAACGGGGACAGTGATCTTCCCAAATCCCGCTATGAAAAAATTCTGCGCAATATCGGGCTGATTCTCGAAGAGGGGCATTACAGTCCCAAGAAGATTGATGACGCCTTTTCGCGGAATGTGCTGAACCGCTTCATCAAGGACCTGGACGACGATAAAACCATTTTCCTGCAGGCCGACATCGACAGCTTCCAGCGCTTTGCCCAGCGCATCGATGACGAGATTCATGGCGCCCGGCTGGAGTCATTTTATTTCATCAGCGAATCCTACTCACGCCGCCTGGGTGAAACGGCCCGCATTTACGGCGACCTGCTCTCGAAGCCTTTTGATTTCGGCAGGGAAGAGTCGGTAGTGATGGATGGGGATAAGCTGCCTTTTTCCAAAACCGCCGATGCCCGCCGGGAAGTGTGGCGCAAGCGGGTGAAGTACCTGGTGCTCAGCCGTTATGCCGATATGCTGGAAGACCGGGAAAAGAACAGCAACCGCAAAATCACTGCAGAAACCGACAGTGCCACGGCAGCGGATATCCGCAGTTTTGTGTACAAGGCCGACAGCACGCTGGAACGCGAAGCCCGCGACCAGGTGCGCCGTCAGCTCGACCGCTACTTCACCACCCTCAAAAATCACAATACCACCGATGAGCTCTTCAGCGCTTTCGTGAATGCTGTTACGTCGGAGATGGATCCCCATACCAATTACATGGCCCCCGTTGACAGCCGCGGCTTCAATGAAATGATGAGCGGAAGGTTCTACGGTATAGGCGCCCAGCTCAAGGAAGAGGAAAGCAAGATCAAGGTGGCCAGCCTCGTTACCGGCGGACCTGCCTGGAAAAGCGGCGAACTGGGCGTGAATGATGAGATCGTTAAAATTGGTCAGGGGGCGGCCGAACCGGTGGATGTAACCGGCTATGCCGTGAGCGATGCGGTGAAACTGATCCGCGGCGCACAGCCCGGCACCGAGGTACGCCTCACCATCCGCAAACCCGACGGCAGCGTGAAAGTGGTGAGCCTGAAGCGGGATGAGATCAAGCTGGATGATACTTTCGCGAAGAGCGCCGTGATCAACGGACCGCAAAAAATCGGATATATCTACCTGCCCGAGTTTTACATGGATTTTGAAAATCCCAATGGCCCGCGCTGCAGCGAGGATGTGGCCCGTGAAATCGAGAAACTGAAAGCAGAGCATGTGGATGGCATCATCATGGACCTCCGCGGTAACGGGGGTGGTTCCCTGCCCGAAGTGGTGAAGATGGTGGGCCTGTTCATCGAAGACGGTCCGGTAGTGCAGGTAAAATCCCGCGATCAGCAGCAGCCCATGCAGCTGAAAGACCGCGACAAATCGGTACTCTACACCGGCCCCCTCACAGTAATGGTGGATGAATACAGCGCCTCCGCTTCCGAGATTTTCGCGGCGGCCATCCAGGATTACAAACGGGGTATTGTGGTGGGCAGCAGCTCCACTTACGGAAAGGGTACCGTGCAGCGCACCATTCCCCTCACGCCCACGGAGTCGGCCTTCAGCTTTGGCAACAAGCAGCCCGAAGACCTCGGCACCATTAAGCTGACCATCCAGAAATTTTACCGCGTTAACGGCGGCGCCACACAACTCAAAGGCGTGGTGCCGGATATCGTGGTGCCCAACCGCTACGAGTTTACCAAGAGCCGTGAGAAAGACAACAACAATGCCCTCAGCTGGGATGAGATCAGCAAAGCCCAGTACCAGCCCTGGACCTCTACCTTCAGTACAGATGCCGTGATTGCCGCTGCCAACCAGCAGGTGCAATCCAGTACGGTATTCTCCGCCCTGAAAAGCAAGGTGGAATGGATCAGCGCCCGGAATGAACGCGCCATCCCCCTCAGCCTGGTGCGCTACAAGGCCGATCAGAAGGAGATGAAGGCAGCTTATCAATCACTCGACAGTCTCTTTAAAGTCAATACCGAACTCAAGGTCAGCAACACCAGCAACGATGCAGCGGCACTGGCCGGTAACAAAGAGAAGGCCGACAAAAACAAGCAGTTCCTGAACCGGGTGAAAGCAGATATTTACATCGATGAAACCGTTAAAGTGATCAGCAAAATGATCCAGCAGAATAACCTGGCCCTGAATGCGCAGGGTAAGGAAGCCGACAAAAAGAACTGAGCCGGTATGCCAACAGAAAAGCGGCTGTCCTGATGAGACAGCCGCTTTTTTATGTCTTAGTTGTAAGCAGGATGGGGGTGACAGCCCAGGGCGCTTCGTTTAACCGTTCCCGTTCAGGTATCTTTCCCGGAGCACATTAACGTGATGTTCATAATGGCCGAGCAGCACAAAACCGATGGTGGCGGCATCCATCAGGTTGCCGTTGGCGGTACCTTTACGGATGAGCATGTCGGGAGTAAAACTTTCAAACAGCAGGCGGGTGGCCTGGCGCACAGCCAAAAACTCTTCCACAAGCTGCTGCCAGCTGCGCTGGTCGGCCCCGGAGGCGGCCGCGTATTCATTTTCATCAAAGCCGGGCAGCGACTGCTGTTCGCCGCGGGCAAAGCAAAGTGCCCGGTAGCTGAAAATCCTTTCTGCATCGGTGATGTGCTGCAGCATTTCCTTCACCGACCATTTTCCCGGCGCATACCGGAAGGCTGCCTGTGTTTCCGTGATCTGCTGCAGGAAAGGCAGGGCTGCTTCCTGCTGTCGGGCAAAAGCCCGGGCCAGGTCGTTTTCGGGAACCAGGCGGGTATAGCGTTCGAAGTAGCCGGGTTCATTGGTGGGGGAAGGCTGTGACATCGTGTGTGGGTTTGAAGCGGCAAGGTACGGCTGGTGCCAGACAAAAAAATGCCGGTGATCATCACCGGCATTTTTTAAGGATGTATGGCTTAGCCTTTTTTCTTTTTCACCAGTTTGGGTTTGGGAAGGGGCTGCGGTTTTGCCACGCGTTCCCCCTTCAGGGTGCTGGCCAGTTTCACTGCGGCATAGGCATTCAGGAGGCCGCCGGTTTTGCTGAGGTCGCTCAGTTTCACCTTTTCATCTGTTCCGGGAATGTTCACCTCTTCATCAAGCGGTGTGGTGGACGATTCAATGGCATATTTCAGCTGCCGGGCGCTCAGGTTGGGGAAATAGCTCAGCATCAGGGCGGCGGTACCGGCTACCACGGGGCAGGCCATGCTGGTGCCGGAGAGGCGGCCATAGGTATTGCCGCCGGGGATGGTGGAATAAATCTGTACGCCAGGAGCAAAAACGTCCACGTCTTTTTTGCCATAATTGCTGAAGCGGGCCGTGATGCCGCCGTTTTTGGGATCGCCGCTTGCGCCAACTGTAATCCAGTTGGAGGCTCTTTTGCCGTCCAGATAGTTCACCGTGGGGAAGTTGTCGGCGCTGTCAATATTTTTGGAGTCGTTGCCGGCGGCATGCACCAGCAGTACACCTTTTTGTTCGGCATACCGTACAGCTTCATCCACCCACTGTTTCTGCGGGGAGAAATCTTTGCCGAAACTCATGCTGATGATCTGGGCGCCGTTATCCACTGCATAGCGGATGGCGAGGGCGATGTCTTTATCATGTTCATCCCCGTCGGGTACGGCACGCAGCATCATGATGCGTACATTGTCGGCCACGCCGTCGCCGCCCTTGCCGTTGTTGCGGGCTGCGGCGATGATGCCGGCGCAGTGGGTGCCGTGCAGGGGGGTGGAAGCCATCACATCGTTGTTGCCATAATGGCGGTCGTTGATGTCGTCTTCATTATCCTGCACAATATCTTTCCGGTAATTTTTCGGGGCATTCTCCGCGGCATCGGCCTTGCGCAGGGAGCCTTCCAGTTCTTCAATGATCTGTTTGTTGGTGAGGTCATTGGTGCCGTTGCCTTTGCAGAGCTGGGTAAGGAAGCCCTTGGTTTTGCGGGCATCGGCCTGGGTGGGCGTATAGTTCTCGAGGTCGGCACAACTGTATTCCGTTTTGCCGAGGTCTTTCACAATCACGGAATCGCCTTTCAGGAATCCCGGCAGCAGTTTTTTGATGAACCCGATTTCTGCCGGATTCACTTCGTCTACCACCTTGGCGCGGGCTTTCCGGTACATTTCCAGTTCTGTTTTTTCTTCCGCCTTCACCGAAGATTCATCCGGCACCATCGTGCCGAATTTGTTTTTCAGCTGGTGGTAAACGCGGGCGGCTTCATAACTGTCTTCCTTCACATTCCGGCCGTCTTTGCCGCCGAGGAAGTTCCAGCCGTAAATATCATCCACATATCCGTTCTTGTCATCATCAATGCCGTTGCCCGGAATTTCTTTGGGGTTCTTCCAGAGCACGGGCTTCAGGTCTTCGTGCAGGGTATCGATGCCGCTGTCAATCACGGCCACCAGTACCTGCTTGCTTTTGAGCTTTTTGGTTTTCAGGAAATCATAGGCTTTGTCCAGGCTGATGCCGTAATAACCGGAAGCGCTCTGGTCAAGCAGGTGCCAGTCCTGGGGTACCTCTTCCTTGGTTTGCCCCATCAGGGTGCCGGTGAGGAGGGTGGCACAGAGTAAGTAAAATGTTCTGATCATGGAAACAAATGGTTTAGCGCGCAAGATAACCATAAAGGGTGCAATACGGCCGGTTCAGCCGGGTACCGGCATATTTTTAGCAAGCTTTTTAGAATTCGGCTGCCAGGATTTTCAGCATCCAGTGCGGGGGGAATCCGGGCAGCCGGTCGGGGGCCGTGCGGAAAAGCCCGAAAAATGTGCTGCCGCTGCCGCTCATGGCCGCGTAAACGGCGCCGGCATCATAGAGACTGTTCAGCAGGTGGTTCAGTTCCGGGTGGGCCTGCAGCACCAGCGGTTCAAAATCGTTCCGGATCAGCCCGCGCCATTGATCGGGGGGCTGCAGGATGGCTTCCCGCAGCTGCAGGGAACGGCCGGCGGTCCGGGACTGTTTGAGGGCAGTGAAGGCCCAGGCCGTGGAGATGTGGATGCCCGGATTCACCAATACCAGGTGCCAGCCGCGGAGGCTGAGGGGCAGGGGATCGAGGAGCTCGCCCCGTCCCCGGGCAAAGCAGGGGCGGTTGAGGATAAAGAAAGGACAATCGCTGCCTAACTGTAAGGCATACCCGATGCGTTGCTCCGCTGAAAGCTGCAGGCCAAAGAGCTGGTTGAGCAAGTTAAGGGTGAAGGCGCCGTCGGCAGAACCGCCGCCCAGTCCGGCTCCCATCGGGATCAGTTTGTGCAGGTGCAGCCGCAGGGGCGGAAGATCCGGAAAATCTTTTTTGAGCAGGTGCCAGGCTTTTACGCAGAGGTTGGCAGCGGCATCACCGCTAACGGGTAAGCCTGACTGGGAGAAGAGCAGGGCTTCTGTTGGATGGGGATCCGGGTTGCGGATGGCTTCCAGCGCATCTTTCAGCGGTACCGGGTAAAATACGGTTTCCAGGTTGTGATAACCATCCGGGCGCTGATCCAGGATCTGCAGGCCCAGGTTGATTTTACAGTTGGGAAACACAACCATACGCGGGGGATTCAGGAATGGAGGCTGTTAACGGATGTTCCGGTGCAGGCTCATTCGCTGCTTTTCCGGGTATTGATTTCATCGCGGATGGCGATGGCCTTGATGTAATCTTCCTGTTCCAGCACTTCATTCAGCAGGCTGTTGAGCTCCTGCAGGGAAAGGGATTTGAGGTCTTCCTTGCTGCCGGATTCACTGGTTACCGGCTGGCGGGCCGCAGCGGCTTTTTTCTTTTCGTCATCTTCCATCAGGATGCCGGCGCTGTCGAGGATGTTTTCGTAGGTGTAGATCGGGCAACCGAAGCGCACGGCCAGGGCCAGGGCATCGGAAGTGCGGGAGTCGATTTCAACGGTATCGTTTTCGCTGCTGCAAACCAGCTTGCTGTAGAAAATACCTTCCTGCAGGTCGTTGATAACCACTTCGTGCAGATCAACATTGAAGGCCAGCATGAAATTTTTCATCAGGTCATGGGTCAGGGGCCGGCTGGGGTTCATGCGCTCCAGGGCTACTGCAATGGCCTGCGCCTCAAAACCGCCGATCACGATGGGCAGGCGGCGTAAACCATTCACTTCACCCAGCACCACGGCATAGGAATGGGTTTGTGTAATGCTGTGGGATAGCGCCACGATTTCCAGTTCTATCTTTTTCATATTCTGGCTACGAAACTACATCATTTTTGATTATGTGACTCCGGCTTTTTGGCCCAAACAAATCAGCCACGGGGCTTGTCCGTGGCTGATGGGTCAATAAAATGACAGGCCGTTAAAGCCCCTTGAGTTTACGGATGGCTTCGGTGATTTTCGGCACCACTTCGAAGGCGTCGCCCACGATGCCGTAATCGGCGGCCTTAAAGAAGGGGGCTTCGGGATCCTTGTTGATCACCACGATGGTTTTGCTGCGGTTCACCCCGGCCAGGTGCTGGATGGCGCCCGAGATACCAATGGCGATGTACAGGTTGGGCGCAATGGCAATACCGGTCTGGCCCACGTGTTCATGATGCGGCCGCCAGTGCACATCGGCCACCGGACGGCTGCAGGCCGTGGCGGCGCCCAGCACTTTGGCAAGGTCGGTCACCAGTCCCCAGTTTTCAGGGCCCTTCAGTCCGCGTCCGCCACTCACCACAATTTCCGCTTCGGTCAGGGGCACATCGCCTTCCACCTTACTGGTTCCCGTTACTTTGATGTTGGGTGCAGGCGCGGTTACGTCCCGTACTTCTACGGCCGCGGTGCCTTCACCGGCGCTGATGCCATAGGCATTGGGGTTGAGCGATACAATTTTCTGAGCGGTGTTGATGGCTACCTGGGCAAAGGCTTTTCCGCTGAATACATTTTTCCGCACCACAAAGCCATTGCTGGTGTCGGGCAGGGCAACGGCTCCGGCTACCAGGCCGGCTTTCAGGCGGGCGCTCAGCCGCGGGGCCAGGGCCTTTCCGGCCACATTGTTGGAGAACACCAGCACGCTGGCGCCGGCGGCAGCATCGGCAATCACCGCGCTGTACACCTGGGCGTAGAAACTGCCCAGGTTCGGGCTTTTCAGGTGATGCACTTTCTGCACGCCGTATTTGCCCAGGCTGCTGAGGTCGTCCTGCACCTCGCCCAGCACCAGGGCTTCGGCTGCCGTGCCCAGCTGGCGGGCAATCTGCGCGCCATAGCAGGCGGCTTCGAGGGAGGCTTTGCGGAGGTGTCCGTTATCGTGGTCAATATAGATGAGTACCATAACTGTTATCGGGATTAGTGTTAAAAAATGGATGATCAACCAGGCCTCAGCCGATGGCTTTTGCCTCTTCCTGCAGCAGCCGCACCAGTTCTTCGGGCTGATCGGCCGGCACCAGTTTCACACCGGCTTTGGCAGGCGGCAGCTCGAATGCCACCACGCTGGTGAGCAGGTCGGCCGCCACGGGCTCCAGTACTTTCAGGGGTTTGGTGCGGGCGCCCATGATGCCTTTCATGTTGGGGATGCGCTGTTCTGCCATCCCTTTCTGGCAACTGATCACGGCCGGCAGGGAGGTTTGGTTGGTTTCGGCACCACCGTCCACTTCCCGCTCCAGTTCAAGGATGCCACCCTCCGCCTTGAGGGAGGTGGCCAGGGATACAAAAGGCATGTTCAGCAGTTCGGCCAGCATGCCGCCGATGGAGGCGCCGTTGTAGTCAATGGTTTCCTTACCGGTGAGGATCAGGTCATAATTACCCTGCCGGGCCACTTCGGCAATCTGGGCAGCAATGTAATAACTGTCATGACTGTCCGCATTCACCCGGATGGCTTCATCACCGCCCAGCGCCAGTGCCTTGCGGATGATAGGCTCGGTATCGGCGCCGCCCACCGTTACCAGGTGGATCAGGCTGGCCGTACCGGCTTCTTTGAGTTCAATGGCCCGCACCAGGGCGTACCATTCGTCATAGGGGTTGATGATCCACTGCACGCCCTCGCCACTGAATTTCGTGTTGTTGTCGCTGAAGGCTATTTTTGCGGTGGTGTCGGGGGTCTTGCTGATGCAGACTAAAATCTTCATATGCTGGAGTTTATTGATGCAGAAGGAATGTTCACCGGCAACCGTATATTAGTTGTTTATGCAACTAAAGCAAAGGTAATGGATAGAGTCATTCCGAACGCAAACGTTTGAAAAATTTTTCCGGATGAGCAGAATTGATCAACTGAAAGCATTCCTGGCCGGTACTCCGGATGATTCCTTTTTACAACATGCCCTGGCGCTGGAATACATCAAACTGGGCAATGATGCGGAAGCCCGGGCACTTTTTGAAGCGCTGCTGCAGCGGGAGCCGGGTTATGTAGGCTCTTATTATCACCTCGGCAAACTCCTCGAGCGGCAGGGCCACTGTGCGGCGGCCATGGAAATTTACCGAAAGGGCATGGAAGCCACCCGGGCCATCAACGACCGGCATGCTTACAGTGAATTGCAGGGCGCGCTGGAGGAACTTGAAGACTGAGGCGGGTCGGGGACTGGGGCAAAACGTTCAATGCCTTGGTTTAAGGGCTAAAGTTTAAGGTTGAGGATTTAAGAAATGTTTAGGCAGGTTTAGGGAAGTTTAGGGAGGTTAAGGAATGGGTAACCTTATTCAGCCATTTCATCCGTGGGCCTGGCATTGAGCATTGAAAATTGCACATTGAATATTGAAAATTTTTTGTTGTAACGTTCCCTGTTCATCATTCCCTATTCATCATTCCTTGTTCCCTGTTCCCCGTTCCCTGTTCTTCTTCCTCCACCTCATTTTTCAGTACATTCTTCAGCACCAGGTATCCAACGAGTCCCGCCGCGAAGGAGGAGAGGAGGATCATCAGTTTGGCCCGGCTGATCATCTCCGCATCGCTGAAAGCGAGCAGGGTAATGAAGATCGACATGGTGAAACCGATGCCGCCCAGGAAGCCGGTACCCAGTACCGCTTTCAGGTTCAGGTCGCGGGGAAGGCCGGCGATTCCGCTTTTTACCGATAGCCACACAAAACTCAGGATACCCAGGGGTTTGCCCAGGAGCAAACCGGCGGCAATGCCCATGCTGTAGGTTTGGGCGAAGAGATAGCCCCAGTCGGGCCGGATCACAATGGCCGTATTGGCCAGCGCAAAGAGGGGCAGGATGATGAAGGCCACCGGTTTGTGCAGCAAATGCTGGAGTTGGCTGGATACGGTTTTCTCCGAGCCGTCGCCGAAGGGGATGGCAAAAGCCACCAGCACACCGGTGATGGTGGCATGAACGCCGGAATGCAGCATGCAGTACCACATCAGCAGGCCGCCCAGCAGGTAAGGCCAGAGGCGGTGCACCCGCAGCCGGTTGAGGACCAGCAGCAGGGCGAAGATGCCCCCGGCCGCCAGCAGGTAGCCCGGGTGCAGGGAGTGGGTATAGAAGAGGGCAATCACGAGGATGGCGCCGAGGTCGTCGATCACCGCCAGCGCGGTTAAAAATACTTTCAGGGAGCTGGGAACCCGGTTGCCCAGCAGCGAGAGGATGCCGAGGGCAAAGGCGATATCGGTGGCCATCGGAATCCCTGCGCCGGATTGTCCCGGGGTGCCCTGGTTCAGCAGCAGATAAATGCCGGCGGGTACCAGCATCCCGCCCAGGGCGGCGGCCACCGGCAACAGGGCGTCTCTGAGCTTCGAGAGTTCGCCGATGTATACCTCTCTCTCCAGTTCGAGCCCGATGAGCAGGAAGAACACGGCCATGAGGCCATCATTGATCCAGTGATCCAGCCGGTGCCCTGCCACCGGGGTTTCCCAGATGGCCAGGTACCCGGCTCCCGCTCCGGAATTGGTGATCAGCAACGAAAGCAGGGTACAGCCAATCAGGATCAGGCCCGCTGATTGCTCGCTCTCGAAAAAGGATTTAAAGAGTTTGGTGATTTTCATGTTCAAGCCCTAACCGGGTTGCTGCAAAAATAAACGGAAAGGGACATGAAGCCGTTTTCAGCGGATTAAAAGGAGATGAAAAGCCACCTGCCGCCCGGAGGCGGCAGGTGGTATACAGTTCGCAGCTTTATTTCTTCGTTGCCTTTTTCGCGGAGGCTTTTTTCGGAGCCGCTTTTTTGGGCGCGGATTTCCGGGCGGCGGCTTTCTTCTGAAAGGCGCCGGGATCCTGTTCGGTAATCATTTGTTTGATCAGCTCCAGGTCAATGCCGGCCAGTTCTTCGGCACTGTACTTGCCTTTGTCTGCCCGGGGCAGCACCTTCAGCATCTTTTTGCCGAAACGGATAAAGGGACCCCAGCGGCCGTTTTCGATGGCGATTTTTTCTTCCGGCCACTGGCGGATGAAGCGGTTGGCTTCTTTCTCCAGTTTCTTTTCGATCAGGGCATCGCAGTCGGCCTGGCTCAGCTGATCAAAATTATAGGCCCGGGGCACGTTGATGAACAGGTCGTTCCACTTGATGAAGGGACCAAAGCGGCCCTTGCCCTTGGTGATGGGTTTATCCTGGTAGGTACCGATGGGGGCGTCTTCGATCTGTTTGGCCGTAATGATTTCGATGGCCCGCTGCAGATCCACTTCAAAGGGATCTTCGCCGCGGGGGATGGAAATGAACTGCTCGCCGAATTTCACGTAGGGACCAAACCTTCCGGTATTGACCTGCACTTCCTTGTCTTCGAAAGTGCCCAGGGTTACGGGCAGTTTGAAGAGGTCCATGGCTTCGCCGAGACTGATGGTTTCAATGCTTTGTCCGGCTTTCAGCTTGGCAAAACGGGGTTTTTCCTCATCCGAGGCGCTGCCGATCTGCACCATCGGGCCATAGCGGCCCATCCGGGCAATCACCGGCTTGCCGTTTTCGTCGGTACCCAGCTGCCGTTCACCCACCGCCCGCTCAGCGGTGTCCAGGGTATGCTGCACGCCCTCCCGGAAAGGTTTGTAAAAGTCGGCTACCATCTGGTTCCACACCATCTTGCCTTCGGCGATTTCGTCAAATTCCTTTTCAATCTCCGCGGTGAAGGAGTAGTCCATCACCTTATCAAAATGCTGGTTCAGGAAGTCGGTCACCACCAGGCCCAGGTCGGTCGGGAAAAGTTTGCCTTTCTCCGCGCCGGTATTTTCCTGGGCGGTGATGCGGTGGATCCGGTCGTCCTGCAGCTGCAGGATGCGGTAGTCTCTTTTTACGCCCTCCTTGTCTTTTTTCTCCACATAAGTGCGCTTGATGATGGTGGAGATGGTGGGCGCATAGGTACTGGGCCGGCCGATGCCCAGCTCCTCCAGTTTTTTTACCAGGGATGCTTCGGTGTAGCGGGCCGGCGGGCGGGTGAAGCGTTCGGTAGCCGACATCTGCCGGAATTCCAGCGGCTGCCCCACGGTAAGGGCGGGCAGCCGGCTTTCATCGCCTTCTTCTGTTTCCTCATCATCGGTGCTCTCCATATATACTTTCAGGAAGCCATCGAACTTGATCACTTCTCCGGTAGCAGACAGTTCCTCGTTGCTGGTGCTGATGCCGATGCGGGCCGTGGTTTTCTCCAGTTCGGCATCACTCATCTGGCTGGCAATGGTGCGCTTCCAGATCAGTTCATAAAGGCGGGCGGTTTCGGGGTCATTCACCGAAGCATGCTCCATATAAGTGGGGCGGATGGCTTCGTGGGCCTCCTGGGCGCTTTCGTTTTTGTTGCGGTATTTGCGCACCTGCACATAATCCGGGCCGTAGTTGTGAACAATGGCGGCCTTGATGTTCTCCATCGCAGTATCGCTCAGGTTCACGCTGTCGGTACGCATGTAGGTGATCTTACCGCTTTCATACAGCTTCTGGGCCAGCAGCATGGTTTTGCTTACGCCATATCCCAGTTTGCGGCTGGCTTCCTGCTGCAGGGTGGAGGTGGTGAAAGGCGCAGCAGGCGTGCGTTTGCCGGGCTTTACCTGGATGTCTTTCACCTGGTAAGCCGCGCCCGCACAGGATTGCAGGAAGCGTTCCGCTTCCTCCGCCGTGGCGTATTTGCCCCCTTCGGCTTTGAAGGTTACCGAACGGCCATTGATGTCTTTGGCGGTGAAAAGGGCTTCCACCTTAAAACTGCTGCTGGCATTGAACTGGTTGATTTCCCGCTCCCGCTCCACAATGAGTTTGACGGCTACGCTCTGCACGCGTCCGGCGCTCAGGCCGCCTTTCATGCCGATCTTGCGCCAGAGTACCGGACTCAGTTCAAAACCCACCAGCCGGTCGAGCACCCGGCGGGCCTGCTGGGCATTCACCAGGTCCATATTAATGGTACGCGGATTTTTTACTGCGGCCTGGATGGCGGGTTTGGTGATTTCGTGGAATACGATCCGTTTGGTGGTACGGGGGTTCAGCTGGAGTACTTCCGCGAGGTGCCAGCTGATGCTTTCTCCTTCGCGGTCCTCATCCGATGCCAGCCAGACTTCTTCACTTTTGCGGGCCAGCGATTTGAGTTCGTTCACCACCTTTACCTTTTCGGGAGACACGATGTACTGGGGTTCAAAATTATTCTGGATGTCGATCCCCATGTCGTTTTTCTCCAGGTCGCGGATATGACCGTAACAGCTCTTGACCTCAAAATCCTTCCCCAGAATATTTTCTATGGTTTTAGCCTTGGCAGGAGACTCTACAATCAACAGGTTCTTCGGCATAGTGTTTTACAGGTTTTCTTTGGCGCAGCAGGCGGTACGGGTGGGCATTTCAACCGGCTTTCGGGGTTGGTGAAATGCGGCATAGTTTGCCTTCTGCGGTTGCAATATTAGTCTAAAATTGAAAAACCAGCATTTTTCGTGCCGTACCGGGCCGGTGCTCACAGAAAGCCGGTGATGCGGTTCCGGACCTGTTGATCCCGGTAAATGCGGCGATGCCCGAGTCCGCGGGTGATCAGGAACTCCACCTGCGGCAGCTGTTTATCGCGGGTCACCAGGGCATCCTTCAGGGGGGTGATGGTATCGTCTTCATCATGGATCCACAATACCCGGGCCTGGCAGTGGCGGATGGCCCGGTTGATCGAAAACCAGCTGACGGGGTAGCCGGTGCGGGATAAAATCAGTTGATCAAAGGCAGCCCGCACTTTGGTGCCCGACAGCTTCAGCAGGCTGAAGGCCTGGTCTACGGCTGTGGTGGTTTCGGTACTGGGGGCAATCAGCACCACCCGGGTATCGGCGTCATGGGGCATCTTTTCCAGGGCCAGGCTCAGGGCCAGGCCGCCGAAAGAATGGGCCATGAAACCTTTAAACGGACCATACTCCCGGTGCAGTTTTTCCACCAGCCGGGCATAGTCCACGGCGTTGAGGGTTTTGCCTTCACTGAGGCCGTGGGCCGGGGCATCAAAAGCCACCACTTCGTAGCCTTTCTCCACCAGCGGCGCCACATAATGGTGGAATTTGCGGGCGGAGGAGGAAAAGCCGTGCAGGATCAGGACCCGGTGGGCATGGCCCCGGTTCCAGCGGTAACCCCGGATCTGCCTGTCATCAAAATAATCGTACAACTCCTCCGCAACGGCAAAAGCGGCCGGTTCATCCCCCGGTTTGGCGCCCTGCTTTTTTGGCGGGGTGCAGAACAGTTCAAAAGCCAGCATCGCAGTTTTACGAACCGAAATGCGGGAAAGTACCCAAAATTTCGCCCTTATAAAATGAATACTTAATATTTGCGTTAGTTTCATCACAGCAAAATTAGTGATATGCGTATTGCAATGATAGGTGCCGGCAATGTTGCCACCGTGCTGGGCATCAGGGCACAACAGGCCGGACATGAACTGGTGCAGGTCATCAGCCGCACCCGGGAGCATGCAGCCCGGCTGGCCAACCGGCTCGGTTGCCGGTACAGCGATGAGCTGGCTGACCTCGATAAGACGGCACAACTGGTGCTGGTGGCTGTTTCAGACGGCGCCCTCTACGAATTAAGCGGCCGGATCCACCTGGGCGACAAACTGGTGGTGCACACGGCCGGCTCGGTAAGCCGCGATGTGCTGAAGGAAATGTCGGCTCATTATGGGGTGCTGTATCCGCTTCAAACCCTCCGGATCGAAAAGGAGGATTATGGTCAGGGGATACCCCTCCTGGTGGATGGCAACTCGGATTATGCCCGGGAACGCATCCGGGAATTTGCCTCGGGGATCAGCAGCCTGGTGAGTGAGGCGGATGATGAACAGCGCCTGAAGCTCCACCTCGCCGGGGTGGTGGCCAGCAATTTTACCACTCACCTATAGTGCCTCGCCGCGGATTACTGCAAACAGGAGCAACTTGATTTCCGCATGCTGCAGCCCCTCATCGAGGAAACCGCCGTGAGGATCCGCCACCACGATCCGTGTACCATGCAAACCGGTCCGGCTATCCGGAAGGATACCGTCACCCTCGATAAACACCTCCGGGTGCTGAATGCCTACCCGAAACTGCGGACAGCCTATTTAAGATTGACGGATAGTATTATGAATCCGTGAGTTGTGGTCTTTATTTGGAATTAAAAATTGAATATTGAAAATTCAATATCGAGGATTCAATCAAGGAAGACCAGGCGATGTATCCAGTGAAATGTTCGACTGATGAATTTTAAATAATTGATTTAAAATTATTTATGAGCATTATTGCTATTTTAAAAATCGCAAATTCATTTTAATTCTGATTTGAAATGATCTATTTTTAAAATCGACATAAAAATTATAATTAATAGGAAATCAATTTATATTAATTATAAAATTATTTGATTTTATTTCCACGGAAACACCACATCCGTCAGTACTTTATACGGATCTTTCATCTTGCCCTCCTTATCCCGGGTATCGTCTACATAAATTTCGTAGGGCCGTTCCCGCAGTTTTTTCTTCCGGCTTTTCAGGTGATCTTCCAGGGCTTCATAAGCCTGCGGCAGCAAATCGTAGCCTCCGTAAAAATGGGCTACGGTAACACTGTCGGTTCCGGTTTCCCGCACTTTTACATGGGAGGGCAGGCGCCCGGGTTTTTTGTCTACCGGAATCCCCGCCTCAAAAAAATACGGCGGCTTGCGGGAGAGGTACCATACCATCGGCCGGCCGGCCACCTTGATCTTGTTTTTCCGGATCACGGCATCCAGTTTAAAGCCGAGGATTTCCGGCAGCTTGATCCAGAGCCGCTCCAGGGTGGCGGCGCTGTCGCGGATATACAGTACCGTTCGTTTAACG
>JAYRPG010000055.1:0-4132 GCA_041911275.1 Ferruginibacter sp.
AACTGTTCACACTGTTCACCTTTCTGTTTTCTCCTTTTATTTCAGAGTGATAGGTGGTGAATAATGGGTGAAGGGTGAACATTCGATTCTTCACCTCCGGCATTCTGCCGGTGTGACTCATACCGGTGATTAATCCCCCGAACTGAAATCACACAGGGAGAAAAAAGTTTTTTTTTGATTTGATTGTTCACACTGTTCACCTTTCATTTTTCTCTTTAAATTTCAGTGTGATAACGGGTGAATATACGGTGAAGGGTGAACAGTGGATTGTTCACCTTCGGGGAATTCAGGGATAAAAAAAGACCGGCAGATGCCGGTCAGGTGGGTCAGGCTGTCGCAGGGTCGTCACATTTTGGCAGCCAGTCGCCGTAGCTTTCCTCTTTCAGCGTCAGGTTGGTCTGTATCCCCTGTTTGGTATGGCGCTTCTCGTAATTCAGTCCGTATTCCTTCAGCATCACCGGCAGCCCCAGCCCGAACATTTTCAGACTGAGTACATTCCGGTAGCCGTTTGCCTCCATGTAGGCCAGATAGGCGTGATAGAGGTATTTACGGTAATTACGCGGGATGATACTGGCGTTCCCCATATACATGCCGCTGGTCTGCGGCAGGGTTTCCAGATAGCCGATAAAATCAAACGTCGGGTCGGCATCCCGTTTGATGTTCAGTGCCTCGTCTGAGTTCTGCTGGGACTGAAGCAGTGACCGGGCGAGCATCGGGTCGCTGAATTTCTGCATCAGGTGACGCACGATGACCGCCAGCTCGCGGGTGATTTTGTCCTTAAGCTGCGGGTCGCGCTCCTGCGGGGCTATCTGTTCCGGGAAGTGAATAATCACCCGCCGGCGTGACACGCCGCCGCTGCGGTCGGTGAAGCGCATCGGGTTATTGTTCACGGCCAGAATCACCGCCGGGATATGCGTGGAGTACGCATCCCGGTATTTCGGGTCCACGGACACCGCATCGCCGCCGGTGATGGCCTTGAGTCCGGCTCCGTCGCCGCTCCATTTTTCCTGGTCCGGCAGGCGTATCAGTGAGAAGCCAGTTAACGCGGCACGTTCACGCGGGGATTCCAGCGTCTCAATGGTGGCCGACGTGGCGTTATCCTCCCCGGCCAGCAGGGTGGCTATTTCGGCCATGATACTTTTGCCGCTGCCGCCGGGACCGGTCACCTCCAGAAAGAGCTGCCAGTCGTAGCGGTTTGCCAGCACCATAAACAGTGCGGCCAGAATTACGTCGCGTTTTTCCGCACGACCACCGGCAGCACGGTCAAGCCAGCGCCAGAACGCGGGGGCGTGGGTTTCCAGCGTTTCACCGTCCACCGGCGGGGTGAAATCCACATCGCACAGGGTGCGCATCCAGTGTGACGGACTGTGCGGGTGGAACGTGCCGTTCTGCGTGTCGAGCACGCCGTTACGAAAGCCAATCAGGCGGCGGGAGGGGGCTTCCTGCTGAGGAATAATCAGCTTCAGGGTGTCCACCACGGAGGCCACCTTCCCGGAGGAGAACGGCGCGCGCAGACGCTGAAACAGCCCGGCCACATCCCGGGCAAAGTCCTGTGGCGGCAGCACCTTCCATACACCATTTTCATAGCGGGACAGAAGCTGGCCGTTGGCATCGACCGCGAGCGCCTCGCCGTAATGCTCATAGATACGCATGGCCTTTTCGCTGGTACTCATGGCGGAAAACTCTGCTTCGCTCATGGTGTCGAACGGGCTTTCAGCCGGTGGCCGGATGGCATCGTAAATGGCCTTACGGGTGGCTTCCCCGCCGTACTGCGTGAAGGCATCATTCCAGTCACCGAAGACCGGCGGCAGGGCAACAACGCCCTCACACGCATCTGCGGCTGCGGCGGCTTTTTTCTGGCCGTCACCGCTGAGGTCACGGTCTGCGGCAAGGACAATCTGACAGGCCGGATGCTTCTGCCGGGCAAGGCTGGCCAGAGAAAGGAGGTTCACGGAAGAAAGCGCCACCATCACCGTTTCACCGGTCAGGTGATGCACGGTAAGTGCGGTCGCGTATCCCTCCGCTATCCACAGACGTTTTCCGGCCTGATTCTGTCCTTCAAGGGTGTGACAGGTGCCCCTGACCTGTCCGCCTTTCAGGGTGCGCTTACGGCCGTCAGCACTGATTAACTGAAGGTTAACCAGTTCGCCGCTGTCGTCATACAGTGGCACCACAAGGTCACCGGCGCGCCAGCTCACGCCACCGGCTCTGTGTGTGCCGGTCAGCATCCGGCATTCCCGGCCGGGAAAGCCCTTGCGGGTCAGGTAGGCGTTACCGGTTCCGGGACGGGTTTTCGCCATCAGGGTTTGTGCCAGTGCGGCGGCGTTCTTCCGGGCAGCGTCTGTTTCAGCACCGGCGGCGGCCGTCACTGCCGGGTCAGCCGGGGGCAGGCTGCCGGTCACGGCAGCCACCTTTGTGGCCGCGTCGGACGGGGAGACACCAAACACCTTTTCAACCAGTTTCAGGCCGTCACCGGCACCACACTGATTGCAGTACCAGGTGCCGCGCCCCTCCCTGTCATCAAAACGGAAGCGGTCACTCCCGCCACAGACCGGACAGGGCTGATGACGGTTTTTCAGCACCTGAATCCCCAGCGCCGGGAGAATACGCGGCCAGTGGCCGAGCGCATGGCTGACGGTGGCGGTTACGTTCATTTTCATGGTGTTGTTCTCCTTCAGTGCAGTACCGGCGCTTTTATGTGACGGGCACAGAGTTCATCCATCACAACCAGCCCGAGAAAGGACAGCGACGGCGCGGCCTTCAGGGGGCCGGATTCCATTAAATCTTCCAGCAGGGCACAGGCTATCTGACGCCCTTTTTCCTCACCGTGCTGGCGCAGATAAAAGCCTTCCAGCTCAGCGGCGATGGCCGCCTCCAGTGATTCAAGGGTGAGATGCGGGTAGCGGTGCTGACGTTCGCACACGGTCAGCCAGGCACAGGCGACAGCACGACGGTAAAGGGCTGCGCGTAAGACGGGCGGTAAGGGTGTTTTCATTTGCTTTCCTCCCTGTGACAGATGACTGCATTCCGTGCCGGTTGCATTAACTGATAAGGCATATCTGCGTCTCCTGAAGACATGCGTATCCCTGCGCGAATACGCACATTTAATTTTTCGGGTGTCGTTTTTTAATTACAGATAATTGCGGTAACTGTTATCCGGGGTGATTTCCGGGTCAGGCTCCGTGCGGGGGATTTCCCGCCATTCCCGCGCCACCGGTGCCGCCCGGCTGACCGGAACAGGATCCTGCGGGTAAATATCCAGATATTTCTCCCGCCATTTCTGTAATTCCGGGTCTCCGGCCATTTCTTTCAGTACCGCATGCCGGTTTACGGGGCTGCGTTTAAACAGGTCAGGACGGTCACAGGTAAATTCCCGCAGAAAACGCCCCAGCGGGATGTCTGTGGTGCGCCCGTCGGCGAGGATACGCACAAGGATACTGAATTTACGGCGGTACGGATTCCAGACAATGTCCGGGCAGCGGTACGGCATTTCCCACGGAATACCGTCTTCCAGAATGCCGACCACGGCCACATCGGAAAAACCGGCAGAACGGTAAATCTCACCGGGCTGGGGAAAATCAAACATGCGTCCTGTCTCCCCGGTCTTTCTGCTGGGCGAGAAAATCGCGGCACAGGCCTTTGGCTTTCAGCTCATTCAGCACAAAATCAATATCTTCATTCAGGTAGCTGAAAATATGCGGAATGTAGAGCTGATGCAGGCCGGAGAGTTCACGGTGAATCAAATCACCCCCAACAAACTGGGATACGGCGCTGGCGCGGTTGAGCTTATGGTAAGCCTCAATGCTGAGGTGTTCACGGGCGTCATGACGCGCTGAGACGGTCTGAGGGGCTTTTTTATTACGCACGGGACACCCCCATCACCGGCAGACGGGCAGCAAGGGAGAGCACATAGTCACGGACAAGGGAACGGCGGGCGCTGCGTTCATCACCGGCGACGGTGCGAAGCATGCAGATACGGGGATGACGGTCTGCGCGACGGACAGCCGCAAACACAAAGACAAATTCAGGGTGTGAGGGGGTAAGGGTCGTAGCCATAAGGCAACCTCCGATAACAGCGTAAATGACGCTATCGCCGGAGTTCTCACGCTCGATGGCGATAGCCCAGACGGGG
>JAYRPG010000056.1:0-52705 GCA_041911275.1 Ferruginibacter sp.
CGGCCTGCCCGCAGACGTACTGAACGGGTACGTGTACACGCAACTGCTCCAGGGCCCGGTCCAGGTTTTGCTGCAGGGTGGGGGGGAGGGGGGCATCGGCCTGCCGCCGCAGCGCGGCAGCGTCCATCCCGGCCAGGTCTTCCCAGATCACGCGGGCGATGGCTTCGGCTTCTCCCGCCGGATACCATTGCTGCAACTGCCGGCTGAAATACCCCTGATATGCGCTGAGCGTCATGCCGGCAAACATACTTCATTTTCAATCTGTAATTTAGCGCCCCGATGCCGCACGACCTGTATATGCACCATTGCCTGCAACTGGCCCGCCTGGGCGCCGGTTATGTGGCGCCCAATCCGATGGTGGGCGCCGTGCTGGTGCACCAGGGCCGGATCATCGGCGAGGGCTACCACCGCCGCTATGGCCAGGCCCATGCCGAGGTGAACTGCCTGGATGCGGTATCGGCGGCCGACCGGCACCTGATTCCAGAGAGCACCCTCTACGTATCCCTGGAACCCTGTGCCCACCAGGGCAAAACCCCGCCCTGCACCGGCCTCATCCTCCGCCACCGCATTCCCCGGGTGGTGATCGGTTGCCGCGACAGCTTTACTGAAGTGAATGGCAAAGGCATCGCACAGCTGCAGGCCGCCGGCGTGGAGGTCATTACCGGTGTGCTGGAAAAAGAAGCCCGGGAACTGAACCGTCGGTTTTTTACTTATCACGAACAGCAACGGCCCTATGTCCTGCTCAAATGGGCTGAAAGCCGCAACGGCTGTATTGCCGCGCAGGGATCCCGGCCCGTGGCCATCAGCAACCCGCTCACCAACCGCATCGTACACCGGTGGCGGGGTGAGGAAGCGGCCATCCTCGTGGGCACCGGTACAGCGCTGCAGGATAATCCCCGTTTAACCACCCGGCTCTGGCCCGGTGCGCAGCCGCTTCGCGTCCTGATTGACCGTGAACTGCGGGTGCCCCTTACGCACCACCTGCTCAGCGATGGCCTGCCCACCCTGGTGATCAATGCCCGCCGCGAAGAAAGGGCCGGCGCGGTGGAATATGTCCGTACCCCTTCCGGTCAGTTTGGGCCCGCTGACTTCCTGCAGCTGCTTTTTGAAAGAAAGCTGCAGAGTGTGCTGGTGGAAGGCGGCGCCCGGCTGCAGCAGGCATTCATCGATGCCGGTTACTGGGATGAGGCCCGCGTGATTACCGCCGGCAACTGCATCCTCCCGGAGGGCATCCCGGCTGCCCGGTTAAGCGGGGCGCAGGTACGGCGCGAAGACTTGATACTGCAGGATTGCATCACCACTTATTACCCCGCTCATTCATGACCACCCGTTCCAGCCACGCAGGCAACGACAATAGCTTTTATACCATCAGTAAGCCCGGTTTTGCGGAGTACCGCGACCGCGGCAGCCGGTTTCTGGCTTATGCCTACCCCATCAGTCACCCCGATGAGTTCAAGGTTCATCTGCAGGAACTGAAGAAAGAACACCCCAAGGCGGTGCACCACTGCTTTGCCTACCGCATCGGTACCGACGGCAACCAGTTCAGGGTCAGCGATGATGGTGAGCCTTCCGGAACCGCCGGCAAGCCGATCCTGGGACAGATCGACAGCAAGCAGGTGACCAATGTGGCGGTGATCGTGGTGCGCTATTTCGGCGGCACGCTCCTGGGGGTGCCCGGACTGATCAACGCCTATAAAACCGTTACGGCCCTGGCCCTGCAGGTAACCCCCGTCATTGAAAAGCAGGTGGAACTGCCCTACAGCATCCAGTTTGATTACACCCGGATGGACCCCGTGATGACCCTGCTGAAATCCTGCCAGTGCCGCATCATCCGCCAGGAAACCCAGCTTTTTTGTGTGATTGAAGCCGGCATCCCCCGAAACCGGCTGGAAGAAGTGCTCTACAAACTCCGGGAAATGCCGGGGGTGGATTGCTCAAAATTGTAATATATTCAACAGAACGGCCCGAAATTCCACCCTATTGAATATTTTCAAAAAATTGTCCTACTTTTAAAGGCCGTTACCAGAACAGCTTATTTCTAATTACCAAGACCTGATTATGAGGAAACCTTTACTTTCTCTGATAGCCCTTTTTTTTGGGGTGATTCAGACGGATGCACAGCAGCTGCATTTTTCTTCCATCTTTCAGCAGCATAATCCCATGTATAACCCGGCTGCCGCCGGTTTTAACGGACATGGCGTAGTGGGCACCACCTACCGCAGCATGTGGTCAGCCTTCCCCGGCAACCCCCGTACTTTCATGGTGTACGGCGATGCCTACTGGGAAAAAAAGAGCTCGGGTTTTGCCGGGTATCTCTATAAGGATATTACCGGACCCACCAGCCGCACCGGCGTACAGTTTGCCTATTCCTATCACGTAAAAACAGGGGCCAACTCCAAACTGGGCCTGGGGATTGAATTGCGCGGGCTGCAGTATGCGCTCGACAAAGCCAAACTCACCGACGCCCTCGGCAGCGACCTGGTGCTGGCCGGCAGCAATACTTCCTTCAAACTGGATGGAGGCGCCGGGGTTTATTTTACCAATGGTAAGTTCAGTGCCGGGGCAGCCGTGAGCCAGCTGATCCAGTCGAAACTGGCATTCAATGATGTACCCAACGCCACCGAAAGGGCCAAGCTCTACCGGCATTTCAATTTTACCGCCAATTATGTGATTCCCACCGGCGGTGGTACCCAGCTCACCCCCTTTACCCTGATCCGTTATATCCCCAATGCTCCGCTGGAATATGATTTCGGCGCCCGCGTGGATTATGAAGAAAGGCTCTGGTGGGCACTTTCCTGGAGGGTGCGTCATTTCTGGAGCCTGCAGGCAGGCTTCAAGGTATTTGACCGGCTGAGTCTTACCTACGCTTACGATTACTATAATGAACCCTTCTCTGATTTCAACACGGGCAACAATGCCCATGAAATCGGGATGCGTTTTGATTTCAAGAAGAAGTAATCTCTCCGGATCATTATCAGCTATCCAAATATTCCCGGCATTTCGTTACTGTAATAAATTATTGTCATGAATCTGACGACCAAACAGGAAAAGAAAAATCAAGATTTTTTTACCGGCCATCCTGCTTTCAGGGCCCTGTTGCTTACCCTGCTGGCAGTGCTGCCTGCCCTGATCCATGCGCAGGCGCCGGCCAATGACAATGCCTGTCAGGCTACCCTGCTGACGGCATCCGAAACCTGTACCTATGTGCAGGGTACCAACCTCAATGCCACCAACTCCACGGGTGTGGCTGCGCCTACCTGCGGCGGTTATGCCGGCGGCGACGTGTGGTTCAGGGCCGTAGTGCCCCCCGGCGGTGCCATCAGGTTTGAAATGCAGGCCGGCACCATGACCGATGGTGCCCTGGCGGTTTACCGGGGTAATACCTGCGTGGCCATTTCATTCATTGCCTGCGATGACAACAGCAGTACCAACCCCAACATGCCGAGACTCACGGTTACCGGTTTGAACCCGGGCAGCACCGTTTATGTAAGGGTTTGGGCCAAGAACAATGTCAATAACGGCACCTTTGGCATCTGTGCCACCATCCCGCCTCCCGCACCGGTGAATGATGAACCCTGCACGGCCACCGAACTGGTGCCGCAGGCCACCTGCAACTACCAGACCTTCACCACAGCCAGTGCTTCCAACTCACTCAACCCGCCGGGCCCGGTTTGTGCCGGCTTCCTGGGTGGTGATGTTTGGTTTAAAGTGGTGGTGCCTGCCGGCACCTCGGCCCTGGTGTTCGATACCCAGGAAGGCGTGATCACCGATGGCGGCATGGCCATTTATACCGGCTCCAACTGTGAAAACATGACCTTTGTGAACTGCGACGACAACAGCAGTGTGAACGGCAATATGCCCGCCATGACGGTGGGCGGCCTTACTCCCGGCGACACCGTTTGGGTGCGTTTCTGGGAGAATGGCAACGACAACAACGGCACATTCGGCATCTGCGTAACGCTGCCGCCGCCGCCGCCGGCCAACGATGAGCCCTGTAACGCCATCGAGCTGGTAGCCGGCGCCACCTGTACCTACCAGACCTTTACGAATACGGATGCCACCGGTACAACCGGTCCCGGCGACCCGGGCTGCGGCAACTACCTGGGCGGCGATGTATGGTTCAAGGTAGTAGTGCCCGATGGCGGCGCCCTCACCATTGATACCGATGACGGGGTGATGACGGATGGCGCCCTCGCGGTGTACCGCGGCACCTGCAACAACCTTTTCCTGCTGGGATGCGATGAAGATGCCAGCGGCAACGGCCTGATGCCGAAGCTCACCCTCGGCGGCCTCACCCCCGGTGATACCGTATGGGTACGGGTGTGGGAAGAGGGCAACAACAACAATGGTACTTTCGGCATCTGCGCCAGCATTCCACCGCCGGCGCCCGCCAACGACGACCCCTGTAATGCCACTGAGCTTACGCCTTCTTTAACCTGTACCTATCAAACCTTTACCAACGAAAACGCTACCAGCACCGCCGGTGTGCCGGCGCCCGGTTGCGCCAACTACCAGGGGGGCGACGTGTGGTTCAGGGCAGTGGTGCCTGCCGGTACCAATTCCCTCATCTTTGATACCCAAACCGGCCAGATCACCGACGCCGGTATGGCCATCTACCGCGGTAGCTGCGGTAACCTCACCCTGATTGAATGTGATGATGACGACAGCCCGAACGGCGCCATGTCGCTGATCAATGCCGGCGGCTTCAACCCCGGTGATACCATCTGGATCCGCGTTTGGGAATATGGTGGCGACAACAACGGCACCTTCGGCATCTGCGTACGTATACCGCCTCCGCCGCCCGCCAATGATGAACCCTGTAATGCTTTTGAACTTACGGTGGGGGCTACCTGCAACTATCAGACCTTCACCAATGAAAATGCCACCGGCACCAGCACAGTACCCAACCCGGGCTGCGGCGGTTATACCGGCGGTGATGTTTGGTTCAAGGTAGTGGTACCTGCCGGCGGCGCCCTGCGTTTCGACAGCCAGACCGGCGTGATGCTGGACGGCGGCATGGCCGTGTACTCCGGCTCCTGCTCCGGCCTCACCCTCATTGAATGTGATGCCGACGACAGCCCCAACGGCCTGATGCCGCAGATCAATCTCTCCGGCCTCAACCCCGGCGATACCCTCTGGGTGCGTTTCTGGGAGAACGGCAACAACAATAACGGAACTTTCGGCATCTGCGTAACGCTGCCGCCTCCGCCCCCGGCCAACGATAATCCCTGCAATGCCATCGAACTTACGGTAGGGCCTACCTGCACCTACCAGACATTCACCAATGCTGACGCTACCGGCTCACTGAACGTTCCCGATCCGGGATGTGCCGGTTATGCGGGCGGTGATGTATGGTTTAAAGTGGTGGTACCCGCCGGCGGAGCCATTACCATCGACACCGATGATATCGGTATGACCGATGGCGGCATGGCTATCTACAGCGGCAACTGCGGCAACCTCTCCCTGATTGAGTGCAACAACGACGACAGCCCCAACGGTCTCATGCCCCGCATCATCCTCGGCGGACAGAACCCCGGCGATACCCTGTGGGTAAGGATCTGGGAAAATGGCAACAACAATAACAGCACCTTCGGCATATGTGCCACCATCCCGCCGCCCCCGCCGGTAAACGATAATCCCTGCAGCGCGACCGAACTGATTCCGTCGCAAACCTGCAACTACCAGAACTTTACCAACGAAAACGCCACCAATACTCCCGGTGTCACCGCCCCCGGCTGTGCCAACTACCAGGGTGGCGATGTGTGGTTCAAAGTGGTGGTGCCCCAGGAAGGCGGACTGATTTTTGACACCCAGACCGGTGTAATCACCGATGGGGGTATGGCTATTTACCGCGGTACCTGCGGTAACCTTACCCTGGTGGAATGCGATGACGATGACAGCAACAACGGCCTGATGCCCTTCATCAGCGTGGGTGGCTTCAACCCCGGCGATACCCTCTGGGTGCGTTTCTGGGAGTATGGCGGCGACAACAACGGTACCTTCGGTATCTGCGTGCGCATCCCGCCCCCGCCGCCTTCCAACGACAATCCCTGTAACGCGATTGAACTCACGGCTTCGGCTACCTGCAACTACCAGACTTTCTCCAACGAAAATGCCAGCGGCACGCAGGGCGTTCCCGCCCCGGGCTGTGGTGGCTATTCGGGCGGTGATGTGTGGTTCAAAGTGGTGGTGCCTGCCGGTGGTACATTGCTGTTTGATTCGCAGACCGGTGTGATGACTGATGGCGGTATGGCCATTTATAAAGGCAGCTGCGGTAACCTTACCCTGCTGGAATGCGATGCGGATGACAGTCCCAACGGCCTGATGCCGGCCATCTATGCCGGTGGCCTCACTCCGGGCGACACCATCTGGGTGCGTTTCTGGGAAAATGGCAACAACAACAACGGTACCTTTGGCATCTGTGTAACCATCCCTGCTGCCACCGGACCCGCCAACGATAATACCTGCGGCGCCATTGTACTCACGCCGGGGTATACCTGCAACTATCAGACTTATTCCAATGCCGGTGCCACCAATACTACCGGCGCGCCCGACCCGGGTTGCGCCAATTACCTGAATTATCCGGGTAATGACGTATGGTTCCAGGTAACGGTACCCGCTGAAGGCGGTGTGATTGTAGACAGCCGTCCCGGTGGTATGACCGATGGCGGTATGGCCCTGTATACCGGTACCTGCGGCAACCTTACCCTGGTAAGCTGCGATGACAACAACAGCGTGAATGGCGAAATGCCCACCATCTATGCCACCGGCCTGGTACCGGGTACCACCGCCTGGATCCGCATGTGGTCGAAGGGCACCACCCCGCAGGGTACATTCGAAATCTGCGTCACCATTCCGCCCCCGCAGCCGGCTACCATGTCGTTCAGCTGTCCGAAAGACACCACGGTGAACTGCGATAACTGCTTCTCGCTGTCTACCATTGTGCCGAACATTCACGAATCCACGGCCGACTATGTCGTGAATCCGATCAGTGGCCCGGGTAACTGCTTCCGCCCCTATGTAGGTCCGCAGGAAGTGGGTCCCTCCACCAACCTGGGTCGTGATGACGTATACACGGGTGTGATCAACCTGCCCTTTACCTTCCCCTTCTATGGTTCAGAATTCAATGCGCTGGTGGCCAGCACCAATGGTTACCTGTCGTTTGATATTACCCGGGCCACCCTGTTCAGCCACTATGCTATCCTGAACAACGGCGGCTTCCTGAGCGCTACCGGGGGTACCGGCAATAACCTGCCCAGTACATTATATGATAAGGGGCTGATCATGGGTCCTTACCATGATATTGATCCGGGGGTAACCACTTCGCCCACCATGCAGATCAAGTACAACATCACGGGTATTGCTCCCAACCGCCGCTGGATCCTGAGCTATAATAAAGTACCCCTGTTCCAGGCGGCTTGTAACAGCCTCTATGAGAATACTCACCAGATTGTGCTGTACGAAGGTTCCGGTGTGGTGGAAGTGTTTGTGTTCGGCAAACAGATCTGTACTACCTGGAATGATGGTCGTGCCATGATCGGTATGCAGGATACCTCCCGCACCCGGGCCATCATGGCGCCCAACCGCCGCGCTTCCGACCCGCGCTGGGGATCGGTGGGCATGAATGAGAGCTGGCGCTTTGTGCCCATCTCCGGGGCCACCCTCTTCAAGCGTGCCGAATTGTATGATACCAGCGGCACACTGCTGTCTACCGCAGATACCAGTTCAGTGGATGTGGCCAACCTGCGCCTGAACTTCCCGAGCGTATGCCCGGCTAACCAGGCAGTAGGCGTTACCCCCTATATTGTAAAAACATACTACCGCAAATACAATGATCCCAATGGAGAGTTTGTATCCACCGATACCATCCGCGTTACCCGCACCGCGGCGCTGAATGCCCGCTATGGCATCACCAACGCGGCCTGCGATGGCGCCCCCACCGGCGGTATTGTGGTTACCCCCACGGGTGCTGCGCCTTATCAGTATTCCATCAACGGCGGCACCAACTTCCAGGCCGACAGCACCTTCAGCAACCTCGCTCCGGGTGTGTACAATGTGGTGGTGAAAGACGGCAACAACTGTACCCGCGATACGTCCATCACCATCCGCAGCGGCGATCCGCTGGCAGCCCAGTTTGTGATCACTTCACCGCTCTGTAACGGAGGCGTGGGTTCGCTGCTGATCAGTCCCCTGAACGGCTCAGCACCCTACCAGTACAGCGCTGATGGCGGCACCAGCTTCCAGGCAGCCAATACCTTTAGCCTGCCTGCCGGCAGCTACAGCATCCGGTTCAGGGACCTGGTAGGTTGTTCGAAAGACACTACAGTAATCATCACCCAGCCTGATGCCATTGTGCCCGGCGCGCAGCTGTTCCCGGTACGTTGTAACGGCGACAGCAGCGGACGCATCGTGCTCAGCCACACCGGCGGCACCGGCACTTTTGAATACTCCATCGACGGGGGTGCGAACTACCAGCTGAATGATACCTTCACGGTACGTGCCGGTACCTATACCATCCGCTTCCGTGATGCCAACGGCTGTACAAAAGATACCACCCTTACCGTTACCCAGCCTGATGCCATCAGCATGCCGGCTACAGTTACTGCGGCGTCCTGCAACGGCGGCAACGGCAGCATTGTGGTGGCCGCTGTAAACGGCACCTCGCCCTATGAATACTCTTCAGATGGCGGCACCAGTTACCAGGCTTCCGGCAGCTTTACCGTACCGGCGGGCAGCTATACGATCAGGGTGCGTGATTTTGCGGGCTGTATAAAAGATTCCACGGTGCTGGTGAATGAACCCGCTGCCATCCTCACGCCTGTCGTCATCACGCCGGCAGCCTGCGGTGCGCCGAACGGCGGCCTCACCATCAATGCCTCCGGTGGTACCGGTTCGTTTGAATTCTCTTCAGATGGCGGCACCACCTATCAGCCGGGCAATACGTTCACCCTCGCCGGCGGTACCTACAGTATCCGCGTGCGGGATGCCAGCGGCTGTACGAAGGACACCACGGTGATTATCCCCGAAACTTCCGCACTGTTTGCAGCTTCTGTGATCACTCCGGTATCCTGCAATGGCGGCAGCAACGGCAGCATTGTCCTGAATGTTACCGGGGGTACTTCGCCGTATGAATATTCCATCAACGGCGGCACCAGCTACCAGGCTTCCAACAGTTTCACGGTGTCTGCCGGTACCTATACCATCCGGATCCGCGATCTGAATGGCTGTACGAAAGATACCACGGTAGAAGTAACGGAGCCTGCTGCAATCTTTACCAGCGGCAGCGTTGTAAATGCCTCCTGTAACGGCGGCACCGGCACCATCACGGTTACGGCTAGCGGCGGCACCGGCACACCTGGATACAGCATTGATGGAGGTACCACCTATCAAAGCACCGGCAGCTTCACCGTCAATGCCGGAACCTATACCATCCGCGTTCGCGATGCCAATGGCTGTACGAAGGATACCACCCTCACCGTAACCCAGCCGGCTCCCCTTGCCACTCCGGCCGTGATTACTGCTGCAACCTGTAACGCAGGCAACGGCAGCATCGTGATCACCGCATCCGGAGGTGCTTCGCCCTTTGAGTACTCCATCAACGGCGGCACCAGCTACCAGAACTCCGGCAGCTTCAGCGTTACGGCAGGCAGCTATACCATCCGGGTACGCGATGCCAACGGCTGTACCAAAGACACGACTGTGATCGTAACCGAACCGGCAGCCCTGCTGGTACCCTCGGTGATCACAGCGGTAAAATGTAACGGGGGCAGTGACGGGGTCATCAGCCTGAATCCGGCTGGCGGCACCGGTCCTTACGAATACTCCATCAACGGCGGCGTGAGCTACCAGCCCGGCAACAGCTTTACGGTAGCGGCAGGCAGCTATACCCTCCGCGTACGCGATGCCAACGGCTGTACCCGCGATACCACCGTGGTGGTGAACCAGCCTGCAGTACTGCAGGTAGTCGCCAACGTTACTAACCAGGGATGTACGAGTGGTTCCACCGGACAAATCACTGTGAACGCATCCGGCGCCACAGCGCCCTTCAGCTACAGCCTGGATGGCACCTATTACCAGCCCGGCAACAGCTTTACCGTGGCGGCCGGTCAGTACACGGTAACCGTCAGGGATGCCAATAACTGTATCGCCACCGCACCGGCCGTGGTTACCTCCACTTTCGAACTCTTCCTCACCGGAAGACTGGATACGGTAATCTGCGGCAACGGACGCATCCGCCTCAATACCCAGAGCAATGCCACCAGCTACAGCTGGACACCTGCCAGCACACTGGATGATGCCACGGCTGCCAGTCCCTACGCATCGCCCACCGAAACCACCGATTACATCGTAACGGCCACCCTGGGCAACTGTACGCTGAAAGACACGGTCAGGATAACGGTAACGCCTGCCCCCACGGTGAATGCGGGTGAAGACCGCTCCGTCGTGAAAGGCCAGGATGCCCAGCTGCAGGGTACGGTAACCAACGCCGCCAGCTTTATCTGGTCGCCCACCACCTACCTCAGCAATGCCAACACGCTTACCCCGGTATCCGTGATGCCGCAGGAAACCATCACCTACACCCTCACCGCGTCCAACGCGGAAGGTTGTACCGCATCTGATGAGGTGGTGATTACTGTACTGCCTTACTGTATCAAGGTGAAGAACGCCTTTACACCCAACGGCGACGGGGTTAACGACAACTGGATGGTATATGATCAATACGACTGTCTCACCAACGTGAAGGTGCAGGTATTCAACCGCTACGGCAGCCGTGTATTCCAGTCAACGAATTACCGCAACGACTGGAGGGGTACGTATGGCGGAAGCCCGCTGCCCGATGCCACTTACTATTATGTGATCGACTACACGCTGCTGGATGGTACTGTTTACCAGGTACGCGGTGATGTTACGATCCTGCGCTAAGTGATATGAACATAGAAACTTTAAGAGCGCTGGCTCTGGGAAAACCTTCCGTTACGGAAGGTTTTCCTTTTGGGGAAACGGTGCTGGTGTTCAAGGCGGAAGGCCGCATATTTCTGCTGCTTTCCCTCGATACACAGCCCCTGCAGTTCAACGTAAAGTGCGATCCGGAAAAAGCCCTGGAGTGGCGGGAGCGTTACCCCAGCACCGTGCTGCCGGGCTATCACATGAATAAAAAGCACTGGAATACGGTACTGGTGGATGGCAAACTGCGGGATGAGCAGCTGGAGGAAATGCTGGAGGATTCGTACCGGCTGGTGACGGCCAGGGGCCGGAAAAAGGGTTAGCGTTTTTCGTATTTCCAGTTGCGGCTTTTCCCTTCCACCAGCCATTCGAGGGTGGTCGCCATTCTCCGTTGCCGGGTGGCTGCTGTTTTGGCTGCTGTGATCCAGTCGAGGTATTCCCGCTGGTGGGAGGGCGGAAAGCGGTTGAACTGTGCCTGGGCCTGCTGGTTCTGGGCCAGGGCAGCCCGCACATCATCCGGAATTTCAGGAGGCGTAGTGCTGCGGCCGCGGTTTTTGGCGGGCAGTTTGATGCCCTGCTCATTCAGGGCCATGGCTTCGCGGATCCAGCGCACCAGGGTGCGGTTGGCCGGGAGGTCTTGTAACGTGCAGATGCGGCCCAGGTGCCCCATGGCTGTTTCCTGCCGGGCCGCCTCCATAAGCTGCGGATCCTTCATCAGGGCGGCTTTCCAAAATCTAAAAACGGCATGCTGTTTAAAGGCAGCCATGCTGCACATCATCTCGCCGCGGTAATCAAAATGCGGCATCCCCCATTTGATTTTCTCTTCCACGTCCGGGCAGGTTTGATGCACCAGTGCCCGCAGGTGCTGCAGGATGGGCTGCGCAAAGGGCGCGGCCTGGCGGATATAGTTGTCGATTGCAGGAAGATAGGCGGCCATATCCCTAAGGTAGGCCCTTCCGGGGATATTAACGGCTGAAGGAGGGGCTCACCGCCAGGTCTTTGCTGCCCGGCGTATAGAGATAGAATCCTTCGCCGCTCTTGGCGCCCAGCTTACCGGCCGTAACCATGTTCACGAGGAGCGGGCAGGGGGCATATTTCGGCTGACCAAAACCTTCGTGCAGCACCCGGAGGATGCTGAGGCAAACATCCAGCCCGATGAAGTCGGCCAGCTGGAGCGGGCCCATGGGGTGCGCCATGCCCAGTTTCATCACGGTATCAATTTCTTCCACGCCGGCCACGCCTTCGTAGAGGCTGCAGATGGCTTCGTTGATCATGGGCATCAGGATCCGGTTGGCGATGAAGCCGGGATAATCGTTCACCACGCAGGGCACCTTGCCCAGTTGCCGGCTGAGGTCGGTAATGGTGGCGGTCACTTCTTTCGTGGTGGCGTAACCGTTAATGATTTCCACCAGCTTCATCACCGGCACGGGATTCATGAAGTGCATGCCGATCACCGATTCCGGGCGCCTGGTGGCCGCCGCAATCCGGGTGATGGAGATGGAGGACGTATTGCTGGCCAGGATGCAGCCGGCGGGTGCAGCCTCGTCGAGCTGCCGGAAAATTTTCAGTTTGAGATCGGTGTTTTCTGTGGCCGCTTCCACCACCAGCTGGGCCTTGCTCACGCCGGCCGAAAGATCGGTTTGTGTGCTGATATGGGCCAGGGCCTGGGCTTTCACCGCTTCGGTGATGGAGCCTTTGGCGATCTGCCGGTCGAAATTTTTCCCGATGGTCGCCAGGGCTTTTTCGAGCTGGGCGGGGTTAACATCCACCAGGGTAACCGCAAAGCCGTGTTGTGCGAAAACATGCGCAATGCCGTTGCCCATGGTGCCGGCGCCGATAACAGAAACATTTTGTATCATAAGTAATCTATGAGGTTGATTAGGGTGAAGGGGTGGCCGGCAGAAGGCCTGTTCTGTTCCGCCGCTCCGTTAATTGCTGCTTATTTGAACGCGTTGAATCCCGTCACATCCATCCCGGTAATGAGCAGGTGAATGTCGTGGGTGCCCTCGTAGGTAATCACACTCTCCAGGTTCATCATGTGCCGCATTACGGGGTATTCGCCGGTAATGCCCATGCCGCCCAGCATCTGCCGGGCATCGCGGGCAATATTGGTGGCAATTTCGCAGGCATTGCGCTTGGCCATGCTCACCTGCTGCGGTGTTACACGCCCCTCATTCATCAGTACCCCGAGGCGCCAGTTCATCAGCTGTGCCTTGGTGATCTCGGTTACCATCTCGGCCAGTTTCTTCTGCTGCAGCTGGAAGCCGCCGATGGGCCGGCCGAACTGAATCCTTTCCTTGCTGTACTCCAGCGCCGTGTGGTAGCAATCCATGGCGGCGCCTACGGCTCCCCAGGCAATGCCGTACCGGGCCTTGGTGAGGCAGCTCAGCGGCCCCTTGAGACCCTTTACATTCGGCAGGATATTTTCTTTGGGCACTTTTACATTGTCGAATACCAGCTCGCCGGTGGCGCTGGCCCGCAGGCTCCATTTACCATGGGTGGTGGGGGTGCTGAAACCTTCCATGCCGCGCTCCACCACCAGGCCGCGGATATCGCCGGCTTCATCCTTGGCCCATACCACGGCCACCTGCGCAAAGGGTGCATTGCTGATCCACATCTTGGCGCCGTTCAGGATCACATGGTCGCCCGCATCACGGATATTGGTGAGCATGCTGCCCGGGTCGCTGCCATGGTTGGGTTCGGTGAGCCCGAAACAGCCCAGCCATTCGCCGCTGGCCAGCTTGGGGAGGTATTTCATCCGCTGCTCCTCACTGCCGTACTGGTATATCGGGAACATCACGAGCGAGCCCTGTACCGATGCGGTACTCCGCACGCCGCTGTCGCCGCGCTCCAGTTCCTGCATCATCAGGCCATAAGCAATATAATCGAGGCCGCCGCCGCCATACTGCTCCGGAACGGTGGGACCGAAACAGCCCAGTTCGCCCAGCTGGCGCACGATCTGTTCAGGGAACTCAGCCTTTTGCGCATAATCTTCAATGATCGGCGAAATTTCTTTCTTCACGTAAGTGCGTACGGTTTCGCGGATCAGCTTGTGCTCATCGGTGAGCAGGTCATCAACATTGAAATAATCCGGACTCTGGAAATTGTCGGTTCTGGCTGCCATCGTAAAAGGTTTAATCGTTTTGCCTGGTTGGAGTAAAAGTGCCCTTTTTCATCCTGCGCACTCCGCGCCCGATTGAAAAAGGGGGTTTCTTTTTCTGTGCCGCAAATATAGCATCCCTGCCGCATCAGCCTGTAATTTGTTGTACATTTAGCTGCTGCATTAGACGGCGCAAAATCAAATCTGGATGAATCTTTTTTCCGTTTTGCTGCTCTCCGCTTTGCTTGTTCAATTTTCAAGCTTTGCCCAGAATAAATCGAAACCGGCAAATACCATCCGGCCTTACTGGTTTGTGCTGCTAACCCGGGGGGCTCACCGCAGCCAGGACAGCGCCATGGCCCGGCAACTGCAGGAGGGCCATATGGCCAATATCCGCAGGCTTTACCAAACCGGCAGGCTGAAGGTGGCGGGTCCCTTTGGGGATGAGGGCAACTGGCGGGGTATTTTTATCTTCGATCAGTCGGCCGACAGCTGTGGTATCCGGGAAATGATGGAGCCGCTGCTGCAGTCATACCCCGCTATTGCCGCCGCCCGAAGAATAACCGCCCCCGGAATGCAGCGGTCAATCCCTGCTCCGGCCTTTCCCTTGCTTCAAACCGACGTGCGCAATCTGCATCCCAAAATCCCTGCATGCTTCATATGAAACCCCTTACTTACCTGGCCCTTGGCGACAGCTATACGGTGGGCGAACAGGTACGCCTGTACGAAAGCTTTCCTTATCAGACTGTTTACCGGCTGCGGCGACAGGGGCTGGCCCTGGAGGCGCCTGAAATCGTGGCGGTCACCGGTTTTACCAGCAGCGAATTGCTGGGGCTGCTGGAAGAAAAGCCCCTGCTGCCGGAATACCAGGCGGTGAGCCTGCTCATCGGCGTGAACAATCAGTACCGCGGATTGCCCTTACCGGATTTTGCCCGGGAATTCGGTTTGTTGCTGCACAAGGCCATTGCCTGGGCAGGCGGCAGGGCCAGCCGGGTATGGGTGCTGTCGATCCCCGACTGGGGCGTAACCCCCTTTGCGGAGGGCCGCGACCGGAAGCAGATTGCGGAGGAAATTGATGCGTTCAATGCGGTGTGCCGGGAGGCCGCCCAGGCCGCGGGCGTGGCGTTTATTGACATTACGCCTGCCCAGCGAAGCACTGGCCATGCGGCTGAATACCTGGCCGCCGACCGGCTGCACCCTTCCGGCAGGGAATATGCGAAATGGGCTGAACAGCTGGCCGGCGCGATGGCCGGAGTTTTACAGGAAAAATGATCAGTCTTCCAGCTGGCAGCAGTGCCGGCAGCGGGGCTCGTACACATCTTTTTCGCCCAGCAGAATCTGGCCCTCTGTTTTGGATTTGCGGTAGCTGATGTTGGCAATATTGCCGCAGCGTAC
Organism: Ferruginibacter sp.; assembly: GCA_041911275.1. GTDB lineage: Bacteria > Bacteroidota > Bacteroidia > Chitinophagales > Chitinophagaceae > Ferruginibacter. The sequence goes on from JAYRPG010000056.1 coordinate 15,440, forward strand.
GCAGATGGCGTGGAGCTTGGTGATGTAATCGGCCTTGGCCAGCAGGTTGGGCATCTGGCCGAAAGGTTTGCCGAGATAATCCATGTCGAGGCCGGCTACAATCACCCGGATGCCGCGCAGGGCAAGGTCTTCACACACATTGGCGATTTCGGCATCAAAAAACTGGGCTTCATCAATGCCCACCACATCCACATCCTGCGCCAGCAGCAGGATATTCTGTGAACTGTCTACCGGCGTGCTGTGGATATAATTGGTGTCGTGGCTCACAATGTTCACTTCATCATAACGGGTATCAATGGCCGGTTTAAAAATCTCCACTTTCAGGTTGGCAATCTTCACCCTTTTCAGGCGGCGGATCAGTTCTTCGGTTTTTCCGCTGAACATACTCCCGCAGATCACTTCAATCCATCCCCTGCGCTCACCTTTCAGGTTGGGTTCGATAAACATTTATAAAAAGGATTTAAAATACTGTATGTAACTTTATTGCAGTGTTTGCAAAGATTATAGATTTGCATGATTCAGCAAAACCGGAAAAGGCGCCTGATGCCCAACAGTAAGGAAATATGAAGCGGGTGGAAACTTTGATACAGCAGCTGCAGGATCAGCTGGCGGCGGGAGCCTCTCCCGGCAGCCTGCTGCTTACGGCCAGGATGCTGCAGCATGAACTGATGGCGCTCAGTCCCGATACCCCCGCGGAGCCGGAACGGGTAACGGTGCACCTGCCTTCCCTGCCGCCGGTGACTGCTGAGCCCGAAGTGCAGCCGGCACCGGTTGCCGCCGCCCCTGAACCGGCGGTGGTGATGCCGCCGGAAGAGGAAAAGATTATTGAAGTGCTGCAGGTGGATGAAGCCGCCATCGAAGCTGAGCTGGAAGAGATGAAGCGCAACGCCGCCGTGATCCAGCAGATCAGTGTAAAAAGCAAGCCCCAGCTCCTGTTTGATATGGGGGAAGATGAAATTCCCACCCTGCCTCCCCAGCCCGCAGCCACTCCGGCTGAAATCAACGACCGGGCTGCCGGTTCCGGCCCCTCCCTGAATGAGGCCCTCAAGCAGGAAACGGCTGAATTGAGTCATAAACTGGCCGAGTCGCCCGTAAAAGACCTCAGGAAAGCGATCGGCATCAACGACCGTTTTTTATACATCAATGAATTGTTCCGGGGGGATGAGGCCATGTATGAGCGCAGCATCAAAACCATCAACGGGTTTTCCATCTATCCCGAAGCGGAATACTGGATCCGGCGCGAGCTCAAAACCAAGCTGGGCTGGAATGATGGCGATACGGTGGTGCAGCAGTTTGATCAGCTCATCAAAAGACGTTTCTCCTGAATGTGCCGCAGGATGGCCCCGGTAGCGCCCGCTCCGGCAGCCACATAATCTGCCGCTGCCTTTCCCCTGGCCCGCAGCTGCGCAGGGTCAGCCCATAGTTCCTCCAGCCTTTTTTCCAGTTCCAGTGCATGCCGGATGGGGATGGCCGCACCCCGTTCCACGAGGTCAACCGCTTCTGAAAATTTCGTGTATTCAGGTCCGAAGAGCACCGGTTTGCCGTAAACGGCGGGTTCCAGGGCATTGTGTATGCCGCTTTCTGCAAAACCACCGCCCACATAGGTGATGTCGGCATAACGGTAGAGCCGCGACAGCATGCCGATATTGTCGATGATCAGCACATGGGCCGTGCCCGCAGGCTGCCCGGCGGCCAGCGCCGAGTAGAGGATGTTTTGCGGAAAGGCCCGACTTACATCGGCGATATTATCCGCGTCAATTTCATGCGGGGCGATGATGAAACGGATGTCGGGATGGCTTTTCACATAATGCACCCATTCGTCCTCATCTTCTTCCCAGGAACTGCCGATCACGATCACCCGGTGGCCGCTGCAGAAGGTTTCAATCAGGGGCATGGGGGTAGGGTTCGCGGCCAGCTCAAGCACCCGGTCGAAACGCGGATCGCCGCCCAGGCTCACCTGTTCCCGGTAGCCCAGGGAGGCCAGCAGATCCGCCGATTCGCTGTTCTGCACAAAGAACCACTGGAAAAAGCCCAGCATCCGTCGCCACTGCGCGCCATACCACTGAAAAAAGGGCTGTGCCGGTCTGAACAGGCCGGCCACCATCAGCACCGGTACCCGGCGTTGCTGGAGGGCCTGCAGGTGCTGGTACCAGAATTCGTATTTGATCCACAGCGCCAGCGCCGGGTTCATGGCCTCCACCATGCGCCGGGCGCGGCGCGGCGTGTCGAGGGGCAGGTAAAAAACCGATTCGGCGGCGCCATAGGCCTGCATGGCTTCATAGCCGGAAGGGGAGAAGCAGGTTAACACCACCGGATACCCGGGATAGGCCTGCCGGAGGGCTTCGAGCAGGGGGCGGCCCTGTTCAAATTCGCCCAGGCTGGCGCAGTGCATCCAGATACAGGGTGGGGCGCCTGCCGGCCGGGCCGGGAAACGCCGCCGGCCCCTTACCCAGGCCCTTGCCTTGGGGTTCCATACCGATGCGATCCGGATGGCCAGCTGGTAGCTGTACAGGAAGAGGAGATAAAAGGGATTGCCCAAAGCCGGTTTTTCAGCAAATCTAATGGCATTTTCAGGAATAGCATGGCGGCATTCCGGGGCTTGAGGGAACGGGCCGAATCCCTATCTTTGCCGCCTTAATAAAAGCCTATGCGACCCTTGCAGATGGTGGACACCAAAACCCAGTACCAGCGCATCAAAGCGGAGGTTGACGCGGCTGTTTTGGAGGTGCTCGACAGCGCTCAGTATATCGGCGGAAAAGTGGTGGATGCCTTCGCGGAGGAACTGGCTGCCTATAACGGCAGCCGCTTTGTGATTCCCTGTGCCAACGGCACCGATGCCCTGCAGATTGCCATGATGGCCCTCGACCTGCAGCCCGGCGATGAAGTGATCACCCCTTCCTTTACCTATATCGCCACCGTGGAAGCAGCGGCCCTGCTGCGGCTGAAACCGGTTTTTGTTGACGTGGATCCCCGCACCTTCTGCATGGATCCGGCAGCGGTGGAAGAAGCCATCACCCCCCGCACCCGGGCCATTGTGCCGGTGCACCTTTACGGCCAGGCGGCGGAAATGGAAGCCCTGATGGCCATCGCAGAGCGGCGGGGTTTGTATGTAATTGAAGACAATGCCCAGGCCATCGGATGCGATTACCGCTTCAGCGACGGCAGGGTGAAAAAAACAGGATCCATTGGACATATCGGCTGCACCTCCTTCTATCCTTCCAAGAATTTAGGGGCCTTTGGCGACGGCGGGGCAATATTTACGGACGACGAGGCGTTAGCTAACCGGTTAAAAATGATTGCCATACATGGGCAAAGCAGGAGGTATTACCATGATGTAGTGGGCTGCAACTCCCGGCTCGATGCCATCCAGGCCGCCATATTGCGCATCAAGCTGCGGCACCTGGATGCTTATATTGCCGCCCGCCGGCAGGCAGCGGACCTATATGATGCGGCATTTGCCGGTCATCCGGCCATCAGCGTTCCTTACCGGGACAGCCGCAGCAGGCATGTGTTTCACCAGTACACCCTTACCTTAAACGGGGTGAACCGCGACGCACTGCATGCCGCACTGGCCAGCCACGGCATTCCATCCATGATCTACTACCCTGTGCCCTGTCACCGCCAGAAAATGTTTGACCAGTACGGCGGCAGCAGTTACGTACTCCCGGTTACGGATGCCCTCACGGAGCAGGTGATTTCGCTGCCCATGCATACGGAACTGGATGCGGAACAGCAGGCATTCATTGCTGACCACGTTAAGCAACTGGTACATCAACCCTAAAAACCTCAGATAACATGAAAATTGCAGTTGTTGGCACAGGCTATGTTGGCCTGGTATCAGGCACCTGTTTCGCAGAAACGGGCAACCAGGTGGTATGTGTCGATATCGACCAGAAAAAAGTGGACAAGCTTTCGTCCGGTCAGATCACCATCTATGAACCCGGACTGGAAAAAATCTTCCTCCGCAACACCCGCGAGGGCAGGCTCACCTTCACCACATCGCTGGCCGACGCCATCGCCGATGTGCAGGTCATCATGCTGGCCCTGCCCACCCCGCCCGGTGAAGACGGCAGCGCAGACCTGAAGTACATTCTCGGCGTAGCCGATGACCTGGGTAAACTGATCAGGGATTATAAAGTGGTGGTTGACAAGAGCACCGTACCGGTGGGTACGGCCGAAAAGGTCCGTGCGGCCATCGCGAAGCACGCCACCGTGGATTTTGATGTGGTGAGCAACCCCGAGTTTCTGCGGGAGGGCGTGGCCGTGGATGATTTCATGAAACCCGACCGCGTGGTGATCGGCACCACGTCTGAGCGGGCGAAGAAGATCATGAACGATCTCTATGCACCCTTTGTGCGCCAGGGTAACCCGCTCATCTTCATGGATGAGAAAAGTGCCGAGCTCACCAAGTATGCGGCCAACTCCTTCCTGGCCACCAAAATCACCTTCATGAACGAGATCGCCCGCCTTTGTGAACTGCTGGGCGCTGATGTGGATATGGTGCGCCGGGGTATGGGCAGTGATGAACGCATTGGCAGGCGCTTCCTCTTTCCCGGTATCGGGTATGGCGGCAGCTGCTTCCCCAAGGATGTGCAGGCACTGGGTAAATCCGCGCAGGAGGTGAACTACCGGTTTCGCATACTCGATGCCGTGATGGAAGTGAACGAGGCCCAGAAACTGCACCTGATGCCGGCTATCCGGGCTTATTTCGATCATAACCTGAAGGGGAAGAAGATTGCACTCTGGGGCCTGGCCTTCAAGCCCAATACCGACGATATCCGTGAGGCGCCGGCCCTGTACATGATCCGCACCCTGCTGGGTGAAGGGGCCAGCGTAGCCACCTATGATCCGGAAGCCATGAACAATGTTAAGGCGCTTATGGGGGATCAGATCCGCTTCTGCGAAAGCCAGTACGAAGCCCTGGCTGAGGCCGACGCCCTGGTGATTGCCACCGAATGGGCGGAGTTCCGCACGCCGGATTTCAATAAAATTTCTGCCCTGCTGAAAAACAAGGCCATCTTCGACGGCCGCAACCTGTTCGACCTGCAGCAGATGGAAGACCTCGGTTTCCATTATGTGAGCATCGGCCGCCGGGTAATCAACTGACCCCGTACCCCTTAAACAACAACAAAATGGCAACAAAAAGAATTCTGATTACGGGTGCGGCCGGTTTTCTGGGGTCTCATCTGTGCGACCGTTTCATCAGGGAAGGATACCAGGTGATCGGGATGGACAACCTGATTACCGGTGACCTGCGGAACATCGAACACCTTTTCAAACTGAAGGAGTTTGAGTTCTACCATCACGACGTGTCTAAGTTCATTCATGTGCCGGGGCACCTGGATTATATCCTGCATTTTGCCTCCCCCGCCAGTCCGATTGACTACCTGAAGATCCCCATTCAGACGCTGAAAGTGGGATCGCTGGGTACCCATAACTGCCTGGGGCTGGCCCTGGCCAAGCATGCCCGCATCCTGGTGGCCAGCACCAGTGAGGTGTATGGCGATCCGCTGGTCCATCCCCAGAATGAAGAATACTGGGGCAATGTGAACCCGGTGGGTCCCCGCGGGGTGTATGATGAGGCCAAGCGCTTCCAGGAAGCCATGACGATGGCTTACCATACGTTTCATGGGGTGGAGACCCGCATCGTGCGCATCTTCAATACCTATGGACCCCGGATGCGGCTCAACGACGGACGGGCACTGCCGGCATTCATCGGCCAGGCCCTGCGCGGTGAAGACCTCACCGTGTTCGGCGATGGCAGCCAGACGCGCAGTTTCTGTTATGTGGACGACCTGGTGGAGGGCATTTACCGCCTGCTGATGAGTGATTACGCTTACCCGGTGAACATCGGCAACCCCGATGAAATTTCACTGAAGGATTTTGCGGAAGAAATCATCAAGCTCACCGGCACCAGTCAGAAAATTGTGTACAAGCCCCTGCCGGTGGATGATCCCAAACAGCGGCAGCCGGATATCAGCAAAGCGAAACAGCTGCTGGGCTGGGAACCCAAAGTGAGCCGGGCTGAAGGGTTGAAGATTACCTATGAGTATTTCAAATCCCTTCCCCCGGAAGAATGGCATAAACAGCCGAAGGAGTTTGAGCGCAGGAAATAAAGGAGAGATGGAGCAGGGGAGTGTACAGGGAGTTTAAAAGAAGAAGCTGTGCAGTGGTATCCTTTCGGTGTAACCCGGACTTACAAGGCAACACTCATCACGCTTAACTCATAACTCATCACTCTTCACTCATAATTCATAATTCATAACGCATAATCAGAGATGTACCAGGAGTTACTTGACAGAAAGAAAAAGCTCGCGGTGATCGGGCTGGGATATGTTGGTTTGCCGATTGCGCTGGAGTTTGCCAAAAAAATCAGCGTGATTGGTTTTGACATCAATGCCAAAAGGGTTGACATGATGCGCCAGGGCATTGATCCCAGCCAGGAACTGGACAAAGCGGCTTTTGAGGGATGTGATATTGAATTCACCAACGACCTGGATGTGCTGCGGCAGGCCAGCTTCTTCATTGTGGCCGTACCCACACCCGTGGATGAACACAATGTGCCCGACCTGGTGCCGGTGCAGAAGGCCAGCGAAACCATCGGCAAGGTGATCAAGCAAGGGGATTATGTGGTGTTTGAAAGCACCGTGTATCCCGGCTGCACGGAGGAAGACTGTTTGCCCATCATTGAAAAATTATCGGGCCTCCGGAACATCACCGATTTCAAACTCGGTTATTCACCCGAGCGCATCAACCCCGGAGATAAGGAGCATACCCTCGCCCGCATTGTGAAAGTGGTGAGTGGCTGCGACGCTGAATCCCTGGAGGTGATTGCCAAAGTGTATGAGCTGGTGGTAACGGCCGGCGTACACCGGGCTTCCAGCATCAAGGTGGCTGAAGCGGCTAAAATCATTGAGAATACGCAGCGCGACCTCAACATCGCCCTGATGAATGAATTGTCGATCATTTTCGACAAAATGAACATCAACACTTTTGAAGTGCTGGAAGCAGCAGGCACCAAATGGAACTTCCTCAAGTTTCAGCCGGGCCTGGTGGGCGGTCACTGCATCGGGGTGGATCCCTATTACCTCACTTACAAGTCCAAGGAACTGGGTTACGACAGCCAGGTGATCCTGGCCGGCCGTGTGATCAACGATGGCATGGCGGGCTATGTGGCCAAGAAAGTGCTGCAGCATATCATCCAGAACAACGGCAATGTAAAAGATGCCAAAGTGCTGGTGATGGGCGCCACCTTCAAGGAAAATGTAAGCGATATCCGCAACAGTAAGGTGGCGGATGTGGTGAAGGAACTGAAATCCTTTTCCCTGAATGTACAGGTTACCGACCCGCATGCGGAAAGCGAGGAAGTAAAACACGAATATGGCTTTGAGCTGAACGACCAGATTGGCAATGATTACGACGCGGTGCTCATTACCGTTCCGCACCAGGCCTACCGGAACCTTGATGATGCCTATTTTGCCGGCATCACCAAGCCCAGGGCCCTCATCGCCGACCTGAAGGGCACTTACCGGAAGGTGATCAGCAGCCGGCCTTACTGGAGTCTTTAATTCCCAATCCGGTTTTTTTCAGCGCCCGCGGCACCACCGCGGGCGATTACCAAACTAAATGCGGGCTGCAGCTGCAGCCGGAGAATTATGGAAAATCCATTTCACACCGAACCCCTCAGTTCCCACCAGTTTCTCGTTACCGGCGGCGCCGGATTCATCGGCAGCCATATTGCTGAATACCTGTTGCAGCACGGCGCAGCCAAAGTGCGGGTGCTCGACAACATGGTGAATGGCAAGGAAACCAACCTGGCTATCCTCCGCCAGTATCCGGCCTTTGAATTCATGGAAGGCGATATCCGCAACCCTGACACCTGCCAGCAGGCCTGTACCGGCATCGATTATGTAAGTCACCAGGCCGCCCTCGGTTCCGTACCCCGTTCCATCAAGGAGCCGGTATATTTCAATGACGTGAATGTGGGCGGATTTGTGCACATGCTCAAGGCCGCGGTAGACAACCAGGTGAAGCAGTTTGTTTACGCCTCTTCTTCTTCGGTGTATGGCGATGAACCCACGCTTCCCAAAAAGGAGGAGCGGGTAGGCAATTGCCTCTCTCCCTATGCCGCCACCAAAAAAACCAATGAACTTTATGCCCAGGTTTTTGCTGATGTGTATGGCCTGAAACTGATGGGCTTCCGTTATTTCAATATTTTCGGTCCGCGCCAGGATCCGGATGGACCCTATGCCGCCGTGATTCCCCTTTTTGTAAAAGGCATCATGAACCATCAGCCGGTGTACATCAACGGCGACGGCGAACAAACGCGTGACTTTACCTTTGTAGACAATGCCGTGCAGGTGAATATCAAAGGCATGCTCACCGGTAATCCGGAGGCGCTGAACAAAGTGTACAATGTAGCCATCGGGGAAAATTACTCGGTCAATCACCTCTTTGATGCCTGCCGGCGTCAGCTGGGGATTGACGCCCGGCCGGTTCACCGCGATCCTCGGGCAGGGGATATCCGCAATTCGCTGGCCGACATCTCCCTGGCCAAGCGGTTGCTGGGTTACCAGCCTTCCAGGCGCTTTGCCGACGGCCTCGCGGAAACCATCCGTTATTTCAAGGAAACGTACAGCAAAACATAAACGCACAGGCGCCGGCCAACCGGCAAAAGCTGCACCCGGCGGCCTGCAAAGGCCGGTTTGCGGAAGGAGTAAGCTGGAACCGCGCTGGTGTTTTAACCCCTATTTATTCGAGATATGCCTTTTCTGACCACTCCTGTTCCGGATCTGCTGGTGTTTGAACCCAGGGTGTTTGAAGACAGCCGCGGATACTTTTTTGAAAGCTATAACGAGGCGTCCTTTGCCGCGGAAGGCGTGCATTACCGCTTTGTGCAGGACAACCAGGCACAGTCGTCGTACGGCGTTATCCGGGGCCTGCATTACCAGCTGGCGCCCTATGCGCAAACCAAGCTGGTGCGGGTACTCAGCGGCGCCATCCTCGACGTGGCGGTGGATATCCGGAAGGGATCACCCACTTACGGACAGGTGTACACGATTGAGCTCACCGCAGCCAACCGGCGTCAGCTGCTGGTGCCGAAGGGGTTCGCCCATGGTTATTCTGTGTTGTCAGAAACGGCGGAAGTGCTGTACAAATGCGATGCCTTTTACCACAAGGAAAGCGAGGGTGGTATTGCGTGGAACGACCCCGCCCTGGCCATCGACTGGCGCATCCCGGCCCACCTGGCCATCATCTCCGAAAAAGATCAGCATCACCCGGACCTGGCGGGCTGCCTCAACAACTTTACTTACGTACAGCCATAAACGAAATTATTCCATGCACAGGCCCGTCATTCTGGTTACCGGTTCCAAAGGTCAGCTGGGCAATGAACTGCAGCTGCTGGCTCCGGCTTTCCCGCAGTTTACCTTTCTTTTCACCGACCGGGAAGAGCTGCTCATCGATGATGCGGCGGCGGTGAATGCCTTCTTTGCGCAGCACGGTATTCAATGGTGTGTGAACTGTGCCGCTTATACGGCGGTGGATAAGGCAGAGTCTGAAGCAGAAACCGCCATGGCGGTGAATGGTACCGCGGTGGGCCATCTCGCCGCGGCCAGTTATGCGGCCGGTGCGGGATTCATCCACATCTCCACCGATTATGTATTCAACGGGCAGGCCCATGCACCTTACCGTCCGGATCATCCGGTTGATCCCATCAATGTTTACGGTTTCACCAAGTTAAAAGGGGAGGAGCTGGCCCGGGAGCTGCATCCCGGCAGCATCATTATCCGTACTTCCTGGGTGTACTCTCAGTTTGGCCATAATTTCGTAAAAACCATGCTGCGGCTGATGAAGGAGCGCGACAGCCTGAACGTGGTGAACGACCAGGTAGGATGCCCCACCTATGCCGCTGACCTGGCCACAGCCATCCTGCACATCATCAGCGGGCCCGTTCATCCGCCGGGGATGTATCATTATTCCAACAGCGGGGTGATCAGCTGGTATGATTTCGCTGTAAAAATCCGCGACCTCAGCGGCAGCCGGTGCCAGGTACATCCCATTCCCACTTCGGCCTATCCCACACCGGCCCGGCGCCCGGCCTATTCCGTGATGGACACCACCGGGATCCGCGAATGCTTCGGGGTGAAGATTCCCGCCTGGGAAGAGAGCCTGGCCGTATGCCTCCGGCAGCTCCAGGCCTGAGGGTATTATTTTCCTTTGTTCCGGATGTACAGCAACTTATTGCTGCCTTTTTCTGCGCGGCGGCTTTCAATCTCAAACTGCGGCAGCGAATTGATAAGGGGAGTCAGTTTCTGAAAACCGTAGTTACGGGGATCAAAATCCGGCTGTTTTTTCAGGAGCAGGTTGCCCACATCCCCGAGGTATGCCCAGCCGCTTTCATCCGCCAGGTCATCAACGGTGCTGGCAATCAGTTTCAGGGTGTTGCGGTTGATTTTTTCAAAGCTTTGCTTGGGCTGCTGTTTGGGCTGTTTGGGCCTCGGCTCGGCGGTTTCCGCCGGTGATTCCTCAAACTGCGGAATGATTTCCATGTAAATGAATTTATCGCAGGCAATCATGAAGGGCTTGGGTGTTTTTTTCTGCCCGATGCCAATCACCTTCATACCCGCTTCGCGCAGCCGCGTAGCCAGTCGCGTAAAGTCGCTGTCGCTGGAGATGATGCAGAACCCATCCACCTTGCCGGAGTAGAGGATATCCATGGCATCGATGATGAGGGCACTGTCGCTCGAATTTTTCCCGGAGGTATAACTGTATTGCTGGATGGGGGTGATGGCATTTTCGAGCAGCACGGTTTTCCAGCCGGCCACGGTGGGCTTGGTCCAGTCGCCGTAAATACGCTTGAAGGTAGGCGTGCCGTACTTGGCGATCTCTTCCATCACGCCTTTGATGTTGCTGTAGGGCACATTATCGGCATCGATGAGCACCGCCAGCCTTGAGTCTTTTTGCGTTTCCATACCACAAGTTACGCTTTTTCAATCCGCCGGCCGGAACCATAGCTGCGAGAAAACCATAGCTTTGCGGGTATGAAAACGCAACTGCAGCAATATGCCGCCTATAACTGCTGGGCCAATCAGCGGATGCTGGAGCTCATGCTCACGCTGGACGATGCCATCCTGCACCGGGAACTGGTGAGCAGTTTCCCCTCGCTCTATCACACCGTGCTGCACCTGTACACCGCTGAGCACAACTGGTGGCAGCGGTTGCAGCTTGCGGAGCACATCCTTTCGCCGGCCGATCACTTCAGGGGTTCATTCCAGGAACTGGCCGGCCTCCTGCTGGAACAGTCCGGGCGCTGGGAACAATGGGTTGAACAGGCCAGCGAGCGGCAGCTGCAGCATGTTTTTGCCTATCAGACGATGAAGGGGGAGCAATTCAAGCAGCCCGTCTGGCAGATGATCCTGCACCTCTTCAACCACGGCAGTTATCACCGCGGGCAGCTGGTGACACTCCTGCGGCAGCAGGGCGTAGAGAAGATTCCGGCTACGGATTTTATCGTGTTTACGCGGAAGAAGTGAAAAGTGAAAATGCAAAATTAAAAAAGGGCACCCGGAGGCTTTCCGGAGATTGTATGATTGCATGATTCAATTTTGTGCTGCAGTGTCTTCGCACTTTTTATCCTTCCGAACTTTGGTATTTTGAGCGGGGGGGATATCCGGTTGGGTGAACAATAAATACAACAGCCAATAACACATGTTGGGATCGTAAAGCTATACCGTATCCAGGCATTGCTGCCTGGATGCTGCTTGTTCAGCACCGGCAGCATTCCTACCGGAATAATACATAACAGCTGCTGTACAACTGGGTTACAAATAACTCTCCCACATTCGCATCTAATTTTGTAGCCCGAAAAGTAATCGTATGAACACCGGGGTCAAGCGATTGGGCGTATACATTGGAAAATATTCCGGGAGTAATCTGGTTGTTATCGGTTTTAACCGGCATTCTTATTCCCCGCAAAACCCCATCCACGTACATCTCAAGATAGGCAAGTGCCAGGCAGCCAAGGCCTATGCAACCAATACCGCTGATGACAATACCGCCGGAAACAAACAGGCTGCCGTTTTTGCCGGGAGGGACCGTTACCGTAAGGGTGAGGGAGGGTAAATCAACAAACAGGTTATTGCCCGATCGCACCTGTTGCCCATTAAAGCCGGCATTCCTGAAGTCAAAGATGGGAGTAATGGTTTCCCAGGCCGCGGGTGCGCCACTTCCTTTACTCACCAGCAACTGACTGGCAGTACCGGTATTACCCGACACGGCTAACGCACCGGTCGGTTTTACAGCAAATTTTTCGTTGAATACGCCGGCAGCATCGTAGCCAAAAGCGACATCTGCATTGGGGTTATCGCTGTACAGGTAAAGCCTGTTGCCCGCAACACCAATCCCAACATCACCGGTGGCGCCGGGGTACAGGGTGATTTTTTTGCCCAGTGTGGCAGGAAAGGAAAGTGGCGCATTGGGGTTATTGTTTCCAATGCCCACCCGGCTGCTGGTGATATCATACGTAAAGCCCCATCCGGCCGGCCCGCCATAGAATCCAATATTCTGATTGTTTTGAGTGCCCATAAAACCTATGGCGGCAGTATTTGCAGGATTGTATAACCAAACACCGCCACCGCCACCCGTGTTGGCCGGGTCGCCATTGAGCAGGTGCAACCGGCCGTTCAGGAACATCCCTTCAATCCCACTGTTATAGATCCTGGCTCTTTCCGTGAAATTTTCACTGCGTCCATGACCAAAAGCTATGTTGGAGTTGCTGATGTCGGAATAGATCTGCAGGGTGGATGATTGAATGCCCAGACCATAATGCGGACCATTGGCGTTGCCCCATAATCCAATTTTATTACCCAGTGAACTGGGGAAGCTTAGTGGGGCGGTGGGGGAATTAGTGCCGATGCCTACGTTTTGAGCTGAGACCAATGCCGGGACCAAAGAACACAATATGCAGATGCATTTTTTTATTATTTGCTGCATGTTATATGATTTATACATTAAAAGATTCTTTGCCTGGATAGAGTACTAAAGGTATTTATTAAAATCCTTTCACGACTCATTGAAACACCCGTACAAGACCAGGAATGATTATAATTATGAAGGGCTCTCCTGTTCGGAAAATTCACGCTGCCGAGAATTCGTACAATCCAAGTCTTGCTGCCACGACCTGCGACTGTATACCCTTCTTTCCGCTCCGGCTTTCTTTGGTTGGATGTATGGTACTACATGTCCCCGCCCCATTTTCTGTCATCCGCAGTTTTCATATTTCTCCATCCTTAATTATTTTTACTGTTGAGTGATAAATTTTGCTGTAATATGATCAAACATTCTTTCAGCTTACTAGGTTTGGTGATGGGGGGGTTAACAGTTTTTGCACAACAACCCCCGGCTCCCCAGCCTGCCTTTACTTACAAAAAACTCCCCTCCGGCCTGGAGTATGCTTTCATCATCGACAAACCCGGAACCCTGAAACCCGAGGAAGGCGGACTCCTGAAACTGAATATGCAGAGTGTGTGCAACAACCGCATCCTCTACAGTACCGCCATGGCCTTCAAAGGCAAGCCGGGGGAATTCGGTGTGGCCAAACCTGCTTTCAGGGGCGACCTGATTGAGGCCATCATGCTCATGACACCCGGCGACAGCATCGTGTGCCTGGTGGATGCAGACGCGTTGTTTAAAAATGCGAAAACCAAAATGCCTGACTTCATCAGGAAGGGAGATAAGGTGCAGTATTTCGTGAAACTGGTATCACTGAAGTCGAAAGACCAGGTGATGAAAGAACAGCAGGCGGCATTCCAGAAGCAGATCCAGGAGCAGATGGCCAAACAAAAAGCGGAAGCAGCCAAACAGGCGCTGAAAGATGAAAAACTGCTGAAAGCTTACTTTGTAAAAAACAAACTGAAACCGGTTAAAACGGCTTCAGGCCTGTATTATACCATTAAGGAAGAAGGATGGGGCGAAAACGCCGTGCCCGGCGATTCGGTATCGATGAATTATACAGGCACCCTGCTGGATGGCACCAAGTTCGACAGCAATGAGGATACCGCTTTTCATCATGTGCAGCCTTTTGAGTTTGTACTGGGCCGCGGGATGGTGATCAAAGGATGGGATGAAGGAGTGGCCCTGCTGAAGCAAGGCAGCAAGGCAACTTTCTACATTCCTTCCGGCCTGTCCTACGGCGCACAGGCACGACCGGGCAGTGGCGCCAATCCCAAAGGCATCCCCGCCAATTCTATTCTCATTTTTGATGTGGAATTACTGCGTGTAGCCCACCCGGCACCTGCGGTTCCGCCTTCCGCAAAGGATTCCATACCGGCAAATGCTGCCGATTCGATTCCGAAAAGGTAAGGTGCCGGCAGCGGATGTTGCGATGGAAGCCTCTTTCTGCCGGTTTCGCAATCCGGTCAGGGTAAAGTTTTGCGTTGCGTGGCCTGGATCATCAGGGCATCCAGCTCTTTTTCCAGGCGGTTTTGCTCAGCCTCCAGTGCCTGAATCTGCTGCCATTGTTCCTGCAGTGCCTTAATGGCATACACGCTGAAATGCGCGGAGGTGAGGGTATGCAGGTCTTGCGTTGCGGATCCTTTATGTTTATGGTCGCTGATGATCCGTACCGATTCCGGGAAAATCTTTCTGACTTCCTGGGCAATAAAACCCAATGAACGCTTGTGTTCCGGGTTTTGATATTTCATTTCATACGAAACCGGATTCAGTAAGGCCAGTTTTCCGAGCACCGGATCCAGCGGTTGAATCTCTTTTTTTAATCGGCTGTCAGACCGGGAATATATCGTGCCATCCGTCCATGCAATCAGGGTGCGTTCCAGGTTTCCGTAGGCAAGACTCAGGTCATAACCGGGATTATTGAAAAACCAGGTGGAACTGTATTCGAGGTAATGTCCCCAGTTTTTTCCGGTGGCATCAAACTGCGACAGCGTGTGGTTCTGCCGGTCGTTGTAGCTGTTCTGTTCCAGTTCTACCGTAGAAGTAATGCCGCTGGTGGGGAGTTGCCGGTTGAAGAACAGTTTGCTTTGTCCGCCTCCGATGAGCAGGTCGCCGGCGTTCTGGTTGCAGATATAAACCGTACTGCTGTCAATGCCGGGCCTGATGTAAGTATCCTCGTTCCCGCCATAGTTAAACATCGTACTGTACGTGCTGCCTTTGATCACGGCAGTGGCTTCGGTTGCGCCGCCCTTCAGCACGGTGAGCGTGGCATAAGCGTTGGCGTTTTCTGTTTTGATCCCGGTATTGCCGGATGGCGTAAAAGTCAATGCTTTGATGCCGGTAGGGGTATGCGTATGCTGGATGCCACTGGGAAACATTTCGATCACGAATACACCGGTAGCGGGATCAAGATATTGATGTGCGGCATAGCCGTTGCGCATGTATTTACCTGTGTATCCGGCTACGCTGAAATCTCGGTACTGGTTTAATCCGATAGCGGGGGGATCCTGCTGCACTGATATGCCCGCTCCGTGTAAGCCAAAAATACCACTGGTATTTCCACCGCCTTCCACGCCAATCACTTCCAGCCGGGCCCGGGTGGGATTAACGGTGTTGATACCGATATTCTGTGCCTGCAGCGTACAGGCAGCCATCAACGCTGCAGCCATGTATAAGCCTTTTTTCATGATCACTGGTTTGAAAGATGAGGTTTATTGATCTGCCAGGCTGTTTTCCAGCAGCCTCAGCCGCTTTTCCAGTTCTGCAGCTTTTTGCTCTGCATGCACCAGGCGCTCCTGCTCCTCCTGGATACCTTTGACGACCAGGATATTAAAGCCGCTGTAGTTCACGGAACGCATCCCGTTACCCATACTGCTTTTTACCAGTTCCGGGAATTCAGTTTCCACTTCCTGGGCAATAAAACCAGTGCTGCGGATATGCCGGGGATTCTCTTCCGTCATTTCATACGTTACCGGACGCAGCCTCAGTATTTTTTCGAGCAGACTGCCGGTTTCACGGATGTTTTTTTTCAGCCGCCGGTCTGAGATGCGGGAGTATGCGCCGTCAACGCTGCTGAATGAGCCTCTGGTTACTCCGTTGAACTGCACCAGCAGGGGATTGGGGGAAGTAGCGCTCACCCTCCATTCAGCGGTATATATCGTATTGCTTCGGGTGATGAGGAACTTCAGCCCGGTGCCGCCCACCTGCCTGATTTCAAGCGGATACTGCGGGTCGGGGGCATTCAGCCCTACCCGGGTGCTGCCGCTGCCAATGATCACCGTTCCTTTATAGAGGTCATTGATGTATACCCGGCTGCCGGCTCTTCCGCCACGTATATGGGTATTCTCTATGGTGTGGTAGTTGATATGCGAGGGATAAGTAGTGCCGCCGAAAACCGCTGTGCCATCTATGCCGGTGCCCCTGCCTGCCACAACCCCGGCGCTGACTCCGTTGCCTGTACTGCTGTTCAGCAGGTACAAATAATTAAAGAGTGAAAAGTTGGTGACCCCCGAACCCAGTGTGGCCCCGGTAACGCCGTTGGGATAGGTGGTAAAGGCAAAACCGGAAGGATTGCCTGCATCGGTATAGTTCAGCGACATAATGGCTGCATATCCGTTTTTCATGTATTTACCCCTGTAGCCGCCGGTTAAGGCATCCCGGTAGGTATTGAATCCAATGGCCGGAAAGGACCGCTGAAAGGATATGCCATTGTCGCCTCCAAACAGGGCACTGGTGGCGCCAGTGCCGGCTGTACCCTGCACGTCAATGATTGCCCTGCCTGCCTGGCTGACTTTAATTTGCGGAAGCTGTGCAGAGAGCGCTGCCGGTCCACAAAGTGCAGCCAGCATCAACTTCAGTCTGTAGCCCCCAAAAAGGTGATGCGTCATGGTTGGGAAGTGTTGGATGTTTTTTGAAGCAGTTGTTTTATGCGGCCTATCCGCTGTTGTATTCGTGCATTGTGCTGCTGCAAGGCTTTGATCTTTTCCTGCTGCTCCTGGATGGCCCTGATTGCAACAGGCGCCAGGTCTTCGTAATTCATCATCAGCAGGTCGTTCAGGCCTTCATATCCTGATTCCGCTCCCGGGAATGCCGTAACCAGTTCGGGAAACTCAGCCGCCACCTCCTGGGCGAGCAACCCGATGGTTGCAGGTTGCTCATCGTTTTCCCATGCATACTGATACCGCACCGGCTTTAACCGCATCAGTTTTTCCAGTGCGGATGAGAGGGGTTGAACTGCTGTTTTAAACCGGGCGTCAGACAGCTTAAAGTAATTGCCGTCGATATGGAAAAAGTTGCCCCGGTAATTGGTTTCATTGAAGTAGAGGTAATAATCAGATCCGGGTTCCGTGAGGTTTTTAGTTACGGCAAATGCCCAGTTACTGAAGTTGATGGGGTTCACCAGGATCAACCCCCGGCCATTGACCTGCCCGATTTCCAGGTTGGCTTTCGGATCACTGCGGTTGATGCCTACCCTGCTCCGTTGCCCTCCGATAAATACACTGCCCAGTGCCGGCACGTCATTGATCAGTACATCCGAGAGGTACTTTCCACCGGTGAGGGTGGTGTATTGCCGGGCACCGTTCATGAATGAGCTATGATACTGGCTGCCCCGAAGGATCAGGCCATCATAGAATCCAGTCGGAGCTTTGTGTATCACCAGGCTTGAATTTTCCGGGTCGCCGTTCAGGGCCACATTTCCGGATGCACTGATGGTCATCCTGCTCATTTCATATAAAGGAGCGGTGTTCGGTCCGGTATTGGTATTAAAAAACCGGAATGCCATATTGCCGGTTTGGTGATTGAACATTTGCATTAAACTGATGCCCATTCCCAGGACCCTCGGGATACCATCATCATACTGGTTAAATCCGATAGTCGGTGGGTTGCGCATCAGCGAAATCCCCGTACTGTCGCCTCCGAAAATGGCCACCGTTCTGCCTACGGAACTGTCTACCTGCAGTCTGCCATAGATGGGGTGGGTGGTGGCAATGCCCACATTCTGAGCTCCCGCCAGATCCCTGATGAAGAGGAGGGCAAATGAAAGTATAAACTGGATTCTCATTGAGCAGAAGTTTAGTCAGTGTTGTACCGGTTTTCGATAAGGTGGGCAGGGGCTGTTCAGGCTGCGCGGCCTGCATCCTGAACCGGGAAATACAGCCGCTCCCCGAAAGGTTGAACCTTGAGGTGACACACTACCTGTTCAGATAAAAAGGGAGCTGCGTTGATGGGCACGCAGCTCCCCGAATCCGGATCTGGCAGGAAGCTGATGGCCATCAGTCTTCTCCGCAGCTTATAGGAATCAACGCCCCTCCTTCACTGACAATACAAAGGCGGGCACCAGTCCATGCGCCTCCTGATGGGTGTGCTTGACGGCATTGGAATCAGCGGCTTCTGAAAGACAGATGACGGTTCCTTTCTTTTCATCCACCCAGTAATTGATGAAATTGACCCCATGCCTGCCCTGGGTGGCCAGGTCTTTTTCATGTGCGCCGGCAACATCTTTCGCACTTACTTTTCCGGCTCCCAATTCGTGCACATCCAGGTAGAAGTTTTTGTTTCCGGCGAGTGCAGCCTCTGTGCCTTCACTCACCTGGTAAATGGTGGCCGGCACCAGGCCATGTGCCTCCTGGTGGGTGCGGCTGATGGAAGCCTCATCCTGTGCTTTGGAGAGACAATACACTTTGCCCCGGGCCTCATCCACCCAGTATTTGATGAAGTTCACGCCATGCTTGCTTTGCGTGGCCAGGTCTTTTTCATGGGCCTCTTTCACGGCTTCAAAACTCACCTTGCCGGGTTCGAGGTCGTGTACATCAATGTACAGGGAAGCGGCGGCTACGCTGTCTGCTGTTGCCGGCGCCGCTGCAGCGGTGGCAGAGGCGTCTTCTTTGATTTCGCAGGAGGCCAGGAGCAGCATCAGCAGGGCCGTACCCATGAGGCCCCTTTCAGGTTTTACGTTGAATGGCATAAAATTTTTTTTCAGCATTAAGTTGAGGTGTTGAGAAAACAGATTCGTTTTATGAATCTGAAAATAAGGGCCCCGGACTTTTGCCCTGCAGCCATTGACTGAACGGTGGCCCGTAATGTATGTGCGGGGGATTCCGGCGGATGAAATAATCCGGTGCGGAACCGGATGGCGGATAAAAATAAAGCAGTAACATCGTGCAAACGAAATGTCTTGTTCCGCCTTTCGATTCTCCTCTTTTTTGTATCCCTTACCGCGTCGCGGCTGGCCCTGGGTCAGTACGAAGCTTCCCGTTTCAGGTTGCACAGTGTAAAGGCCGGGCTCAGTTATAATTATGTAACCTGTATCGAGCAGGATGACCTGGGTTATCTCTGGATTGGTACGGATAACGGATTGAACCGGTTTGATGGAACCGCATTCACGGGGTATGCCAACCGCATGCCTCCGCTGCAGCTGCCCTCAGCCATGATCCGGAACCTGAAAATGATGGGCCCCCACCAGATGGGTGTGGTTACCCGCCAGGGCTTTCAGTTGCTGAATACCCGCAATTTCCACATTGATCAGTATCGCATCCCGGATACCACGGCCTTCGGGCCCCAGCGCAATGCCGCCTGGGATGCCGTCTTTCTGCCCGACAGCTCCCTGGCGCTGACCACCGCCACCGGTTTCTATGTGTTTGACCGCAACCGTCAGCTGTGCTTTCAACATGAAGCTTTTGGCTTAAAGGATGTGGGCCGCAAAAGAATTTTTTACGGACGCTACATGCTGCCGCTGTCGCCCGAACATCTGCTGGTGCTGGTGGGAGAACATGGACTGGCCCACTACCAGGTAAAGCAAAAAGTGTTTACTGAATTTGCAGCCGGTGACGCTTCCCGGTTTAACATTTATCCGGCTGCCACGGCCAGGCAGCGCGGGCTGATCCACCATCTGCAGATCAGTCCGGATGAAACCCTCTTTTTTCATTTTGCCGCCAACAGCATCGTGTATCATCATCACCAAACCGGGAAAACCGTGAGCACCCCGCTGCCGGTAGGCAAGGAGCAGTTTTCATGGGATACCCGGATCTTCCGGATCGGGGATACCAGCTTTGCGGTAAACGGCGGCAGTTCGGGTTTTTTTGTCTTTACCTTCGATGCCCGCACGGGCCGCATTCATTTCGGACAGGAGCGTTACCTGGAGGCGTACAAAATTCTGTGTCTGAAGCGTGACCGTAACGGACAGCTCTGGATCGGCACCTCCAGGGGGTTATTGCAGCAAACCGAAAGCAGCCCCTTCATCAGCACGCATACCGTTCCTCCGCATGCCGGTGAAACAACGGGCGACGGTTTTGCCTGTGTGTACCGCTACCGCGATCAGCTCTTCGCGGGCGGTTCTTCCCTGCACACGGGCCTCCTGGTGCTGGATGCCCGCACCCGTGCGGTGCGCAGGCGGATTGTTTTTTTTCAGCAGCCTTCCGCCTGGAACGAGATCAGTTCCATTGAACGTTATCATGGGGATACGCTTTATATCGGTACCAACCAGGGCATCCTCTGGCTGGATACCCGCAGTTTCCGGTATGGCAAGCTGGCGGTACCAGCATCGGTGACCCAGCCTTTGAATATCCTGGGCCCTCCCGGCAATGACGGCTATGCTTGGATGTGCAGTATGCTGCGTGGCCTGGTGGCCCGGTATCATATTCCCACCCGGCAATTCAGGGTGTTCAGTACCGTTAGTAAGCCGGCCCTGCCTTTTGAAAAAATCAAGAGCATCGCCCGCGACAGCTATGGCGATGTATGGTTCGGGGGGCATTCGCTGGCGCGCTGGAACAGCCGGAAGGAAATCTTCGATACCCTCATTAAAGCTTATGGCGGCCCCAATCCCTACAACGATGACATCCTCATGCTTACCGCCGATCAGCGCGGATCGCTGTGGATGCACAACCTGGAAAATGGTTTGCTGGAATACCGGATTGCCTCAGCACAATGGGTGCATTACGGCATCAAGGATGGGTTGCCTGCCACCGCTTTTGAAAGCATGAGCACGGTTACCGGCCAATACCTGTGGATTGCCAGTGCCGGTCATCTTACCTGTTTTGACCTGGAGCGCCGGGAGCCGCTGGTGTATGATGTGAACGACGGCTATCCTGAGGAGGGCCTGAAAGAGAAACAGATTTTTACCGACACGGCGGGAAAGCAACTCTACCTGCTGGCACGCCGGCAGCTTTCTGTATTTCCGCTGCAGCCCGCCCGGCATACTGATCTGCGTGACGACATCCTGCTGCAGGAGATCCGGATCAATAACCGCCAGTCGCTTTATCACCCTTCAGGCACGGTGGATTTGCCTTTCTCTGATAATAACCTGTCGCTGTACTTTACGGTGATTGACTACAGCCATGGCGGTTACCGTTTTCAGTACAAACTGAATGACCAGGACGAATGGATAGGGCTGAATACCATGCGCAGCATCACGTTTTCGGGGCTGCAGCCCGGTCTGTATAAAATTTACCTGCGTGCCATCGGCAAGTGGGGAACCAGGCAGCAGTTGCTGACCCTCCGGATCCGGGAACCCTGGTGGCGCAGCTGGCCATTTTTGCTGAGCGTTGCGGCGCTGTTTCTCCTGTTGGTGGCCGCGGCCTACCGCTACCGGGTCCGCCGCATCCGCCAACGCGCTGATCTGGATAAGAAGCTGGCGCACACCGAAATGATGGCACTGCATGCGCAGATGAATCCGCATTTCATTTCCAACTGCCTCAACAGTATCCGTGAGATGATCCTCAATGAT
This sequence comes from Ferruginibacter sp., assembly GCA_041911275.1. Lineage (GTDB taxonomy): Bacteria > Bacteroidota > Bacteroidia > Chitinophagales > Chitinophagaceae > Ferruginibacter. The sequence goes on from JAYRPG010000056.1 coordinate 37,113, forward strand.
GAGAACCAGGACGCATCCCGCTACCTCACCAAGTTTGCCCACCTGATCCGGATCACGCTGGAGCATTCGCTCCGGCCCTTTATCTCCCTGCGCCAAACCCTGGATTATTTGCAGCGCTATGCCGAGATGGAAAGGATCCGGAACGCGGCCTTTGATTTCCGGCAAACGGTGGCCGCGGAGATCGATCAGGATGAAGTGATGCTGCCGCCGATGCTGATCCAGCCCTTTATTGAAAATGCGATCTGGCATGGCAGGGCCGCTGCCGGGTCCATTGATATCCGGGTAACTTTCCGGCAGGAACAGGGGCAGCTGATTGGGGTGGTGGAAGACAACGGAATCGGTATCCGGCGCTCCCTGGATCAGAAGAAGGGTTTACCCGACCTGCATCAGTCGGTAGGCATTGATAATGTCCGTCACCGCATCCGGCTCTTAAATGAAAAATACAGCATGCGCAGTTCGGTACTGATCGAAGACCGGTCGGATGGGGGAGTGCCCGGCGAAACGGGTACAAGGGTAACCATTACATTACCGTTAAAACATCAGGATTCATGAAAACAATCAGGGCCATACTGGTGGATGATGAACCACGGGGCATTGCCTCGCTCCGGAAATTACTGCAGCTGAATTGTCCGCAGGTTGACATCACGGGCACCGCCAACAGTGCCGATGAGGCCATTGCCCTGATCCGGGAGAGCTCCCCTGACCTGGTATTCCTGGATATTGCCATGCCGGGGAAGAACGGCATGGCGCTTTTGCAGGAGCTGGGGGAGATTCCGTTTGAAGTGATTTTCATTTCGGCGCACAGCAGTTACATGCAGCAGGCTTTCCGCTTCAGTGCCGTGGATTACCTGCTGAAACCGGTGGATGAAGACCAGCTGATTGCCGCGGTAACCCGGGCCGCGAGGCGCCTCGAACGCCGCGAAGATCCGGTAGTGGCCGGCGGCGTGGAACTGCTGATCCATAACCTGGAGCACCGGAATGCCGTGCAGAAGATGAAAATCTGTATCCCTTCCTTAAAGGGCTTCCGGGTGCTGCAGATCCGCGATATCATCTGCTGTATTGCCCGCGGCAACTATACCCTTTTTCAGATTGCCGGGGCTGCCCCGCTGATGGCGTCGCGGCCGCTGAACGAATACGAGGAACTGCTGGCCGATGGCTTTTTTGTACGGGCGCACAAATCGCATCTCGTGAATCTTGAACACGTAAAGGAATATATGCGGGGCGAGGGCGGTCTGCTGATTTTATCCGATGGCACCGAGATTGAGGTGTCGCGCCGCCGGAAAGAAGAATTGCTGAACCGGATGAAACAGTTTTACAAATTCTGAGCACTACCGGTCCCGGTTACCCGAAATCATTCCCTGGTGCTGTGCACGGTGCCAGGCCCCTCAAAAAAAGGTCCCCGCGCCGCAGGGACCTTTTTCAGAAAGATATTGTTGCAGGTTGCCTTACTCCGTATCATAGGCCCACTCCACCAGCGTGGCGCCCCAGGTGAAGCCGCCGCCAAATGCTGCAATGACGATCTTGTCGCCTTTCTTCAGCTGCTTTTCCCATTCCCAGAGACAGAGGGGAATGGTGGCTGCCGTGGTATTGCCGAAGCGCTGGATATTCAGCATCACTTTCTCCGGTGCCAGGCCCATCCGTTGCGCGGTGGCGTCAATGATGCGTTTGTTGGCCTGGTGGGGTACCAGCCAGGCAATGTCTTCGCCTGTGAGGTGGTTGCGCTGCAGCAGATCGTAAGAGGCATCGGCCATGCCCTTCACCGCGGCTTTGAAAACCGGCTGCCCGTCCTGGTAAATAAAATGCTCTTTGGCTTCCACCGTAGCATGACTGGCCGGCTTGAGGGAGCCCCCCGCCTTCATGTGCAGGTAGGTGCGGCCGCTGCCGTCGCTTTTCAGAAGGCTGTCTTTTACGCCGTATCCGTTGCTGGAGGGCTCCAGGAGCACCGCGCCGGCGCCGTCGCCAAAAATGATGCAGGTGGCACGGTCGGTATAATCCACGATGGCGCTCATTTTATCGGCGCCCACCACCACCACCTTTTTGTAGCGGCCGCTTTCAATCAGGGAGGTGCCCACGGTAAGGCTGTAGAGGAAACCGGAACAGGCGGCACTCACATCAAAGCCCCAGGCATTCACCGCCCCGATTTTATCACACACAATATTGGCCGTGGCCGGGAAAACCATATCGGGTGTAACGGTGCCCACGATCAAACAGTCGATTTCATCCGGCTGGATCCCCCTTTTGCGGCAGAGTTCCAGCACCGCGGGAACAGCCATGTCGGAGGTAGCCTTGCCTTCCCCTTTCAGGATCCTGCGTTCTTCCACACCGGTACGGGTGCGGATCCACTCGTCGTTGGTATCCACCATGGTTTCAAGGATCTGGTTGGTGAGCCGGTATTCGGGAACATATCCGCCCACAGCCGTAATGGCAGCAGTGATGCTTTGCATGCGAGAAAATTTAGCGATTGATTACCAATTTATTATTAGCCAGTTCCCCGCAAAAGTAATGGAAATATAACCAACATTTTTTGCAGGCCCGAAACCTGAATTTCCCTATATTCGCTCTTCAGTTCAGCCGTTATGTACGCCTACCTCCAGGGAAAATTTGCCTATAAAAGCCCTACCCAGGTATACGTTGACGTACAAGGCGTTGGTTATGAGGTGAATATAAGCCTCCATACCTATTCTCAGATTCAGTCGCTGGCCGAGGGGCGTTTGTATACCCATCTCCAGGTAAAAGAAGACAGCCATGTGCTGTTTGGCTTTTTTGAACCGGCTGAAAAAGAGATGTTCCTGCAGCTGGTCAGTGTTTCCGGGGTGGGTGCAGCAACCGCCCGGATGATGTTGTCTCACCTGAAACCCGCCGAAATCAGCGGGGCGATTCTGGCAGGCAACGTCAGGCAGCTGGAAAGCATCAAAGGCATCGGCAAGAAGACCGCCGAAAGACTGGTGCTGGAACTGAAGGACAAAATGGGCAAATCCACTGCCGGCGCGGTGAGTCCGGTTCCGGCGGGCAATACTTTACAGCAGGATGCGTTAAATGCCTTAATGGCCCTCGGTATTTCGAAGCCCGTAGCCGAAACTGCCATTAAAAAAACCATACAAACCGAAACTGACCATATAGACCTCGAATCCCTCATCAAAAAAGCACTCAGGACTATTTGACCGAAATTTACCTTAACTGACTTACCGGATAATGTTGTTGAACAGAAAACTGTTGCCGTTCAGAGGTAGCTTTTGGGGGTGCTTTTGCGGGATGGTGTTACTCACATCCCTGCCTGCATTTGCCCAGAAAGACCTTAAGGACTCCAGGGATCCCACCCTCTCCGGTAAGCCGGCGGCTTCGGATACCGGTAAACGTCCGGCACCCGCCACCGGCCCGGTTAAAGCGGTTCTCGACACCAGCATCCCCAAATCTGTTGGCCCGCTGCCTTACCCCATCAGCGACCGCCGGGGTGATTTTCTCTCCTCACGCGGACAGCACAGCCTGGATTTCAGACTGCCTTCCAATATCCACGATTCACTGGCTTACGACCCGGTCACCGGCCTGTACACCCTCTACGAAAAAATCGGCAACCGCTATTATCGCACGCCGGTCACCTATACCGCAGAGGAGTACTGGGCTCTGCGCGGGCGCCAGGCCGAAGTGGCCTACTTCCAGAAGCGGGCCAATACCATGAACCTGCTCAACCGCAAAATGGCCCGGCCCCGCCTGAACCTCTACGACAACCTGTTCAACCGGCTGTTTGGCAATGGAAAGATTGAAATTGCCCCGCAGGGAAATGTGGACATCATGGCCGGTTACCAGGGACAGAACATCAAGAACCCCACGCTGCCGGAAAGGGCACGCCGCAACGGTGGTTTTGATTTCAACATGAATGCCCAGGTGAACGTGAATGCCAATATCGGCGATAAACTCAAATTCCCGATTGCCTATAATACCCTTGCCAACTTCGGGCAGGAGAATCAGCTGAAGCTGGATTATACCGGCATGGATGATGAAATCATCAAGCGCTTTGAAGCGGGGGTGGTGCAGTTCTCTTCCCGCAGCACCTTCATCCCCGGGTCGCAGCAGCTCTTCGGTTTAAAAACCCAGCTGCAGTTCGGCAAACTCAATGTTACCACCGTACTGGCCAACCAGAAATCGCAGCGCCAGCAGGTGAACCTGCAGGGAGGCGCGGCTTCGCAGCCCATCGAAATCAAGGCCGATGAGTACGAAGAAAACCGGCACTTCCTGCTGGGCCAGTATTTTAAAGACAACTACAACAAAGTGCTGGCCCGCATGCCGGCCCTCACTACCCCGGTGCAGATCCTGCGCCTGGAAGTGTGGGTCACCAACCGCAACGGCAGCACCGTGAACACGCGGGATGTGGTGGGCCTGATGGATCTCGGTGAAGCCAATCCTTACCGTGCCGATCTCATCAACCCGCTGGATGCCACCGGCGGACTGCCTTCCAACAATGCCAACGACCTGTACCGCAACCTGGCTTCCAACCAGTCCAACCGCCAGCCCTCAGCGGTGTTCAGCAACCTGCAGGCCTACGGACTGCTGCCGGTGCAGGATTTCGAAAAAACCTTTGCCCGCAAACTCGACTCCACGCAGTATTATTTCAACCGCCAGGCCGGTTATATCTCGCTGAGCCAGCCCCTGCTGCCCGATGAAGTGCTGGGCGTGGCCTTCCAGTATTCGTACAACGGCCGCGTGTACCAGGTAGGGGAGTTCTCCCAGGATCTGCCTCCCGACAGTTCGGTGGCCACCCAGCAGGTGCTGTTCCTGAAACTGCTCAAGGCCACTTCGCAGCGTCCGAAACTGCCCATCTGGCAATGGATGATGAAAAACGTGTACTCCGTGGGCTATGGCACCCTGAGTCCGCAGGATTTTAAAATCAACCTCCTGTACCAGGAACCGGGCCAGGGCTGGAAACGCTATGTTCCCTTCGGGGATAAAAACCTCGGGGTGCCGCTGCTGGCCCTGGTGAACCTCGACCGCCTCAACAACCAGAACGACCCGCAACCAGATGGGGTATTCGACTACGTGGAGGGGTACACGGTTTTATCCCAGTACAGCCGCATCGTTTTCCCCGTGCTGGAACCCTTCGGCCGCGATCTGGCCGATCAGATATACAATGTGGTGCCACCCACGGCAAAGGATACCCTCTTTTATGCGCTCTACGACACCATCAAGGCCGTGGCGCAGCAGTTTCCCAACCTCAACCGCTTTGTGCTGAAAGGATCGGCCCGCACCTCCGGCTCCTCGGATATCAGCATCGGCTATAACATCCCCCCGGGCAGCGTAACGGTTACCGCCGGCGGCCAGCGGCTGATTGAAGGAACCGATTACGATATCAACTACGACCTGGGCACCATCAAAATCACCAACCAGGCCATCCTCAACGCCGGCTTGCCCGTGCAGGTGAACTTTGAAAACAATGCGGCCTTTGGCATCCAGCAACGCAACTATATGGGTGTGCGGCTGGACTATATGGCCAAAAACACCCTCAAGGAACAGCTGGCCATCGGCGGCACCATGGTGCGGCTGGGCGAGCGGCCCTTCTTCACCAAGAACAACCTCGGTGAAGAGCCTATCCGCAATACCATGTACGGCCTTGACCTGAGCTACCGCAAGGAGATGCCGCGGCTCACCAAGATCCTCGACAAACTGCCGTTCTATTCCACCACCGCGCCCTCTTCCATTAATTTTTATGCGGAAGGCGCCATGCTTTCACCCGGCCAGGCGCCACAGATCGGCACCGGCGCAAGGGCTACGGTGTACATCGATGATTTTGAAGGCAGCCGCTCCGGCATCGATCTCCGCTTCCCCGCGGTGTCGTGGACGCTGGCTTCCACGCCCTCCGGCGCCACGAACGGATTTGATGAGAACGAGCTGTTCCCCGAAGCCACGGTTTCGCCCGCCTCGCTGGATTACGGAAAGAACCGCGCCAAGCTGGCCTGGTACCAGATTGAACCGGCCCTGCAGCAGTTCAGGGGCGCCAACAACCCGCTGGGCGAAAACCGCGAAGAGCTGAGTGATCCGCAGACGCGGCTGGTGAAACAAAGCGAGATCTTCCCGCAACGAACCACCGACTTTGGTCAGAATCAGCTCACCACCTTCGACCTCGCCTATTTCCCCACTGAAAAGGGGCCGTATAATTTCGATACCCGTTCCGATAAGGTGGATGCCAACAACCGCCTGCTGCAACCGCGGCTCCGCTGGGGCGGATTGATGCGCAACATTGACCAGACGGATTTTGAAACCGCCAATATTGAATTCATCGAATTCTGGATGCAGGATCCTTTTGTGAAGAATCCCGCTTCATCCGGCGGTAAACTGTATTTCAACCTGGGCAATGTGTCGGAGGACATTCTGCGCGACGGCAAACGCTTTTACGAAAACGGTTTGCCCACCCCCAACAGCAACCAGCCCACCCAGCCCACCATCTGGGGCAAGGCGCCGCTCAATCCCATCCAGGTAACCAACGCGTTCAGCAACGATCCCGCCGACCGCGTGTACCAGGATGTGGGCCTGGACGGCAATAACGACGACTCTGAGCGGGTGCACCTCTCGCCCTACCTCAATGAACTCGCCGGATTCCTCACCCCGCAGGCCCTGCAGCAGGTACAGAACGATCCGGCACAGGATAATTACAGCTGGTACCGCGATCCCAGTTTCTCCGGAAGCGACGGCATCATCAAACGTTATAAGAATTTCAACAGCCCGCAGGGCAACTCGGCCATCAGTGATGCCAACTCCGCCTTCTCTTCCGCGGCCACGCTCTACCCCGACGGGGAAGACCTGAACCGCGACAACACGATGAACGAAACGGAGCAGTACTTCCAGTACATCGTGAACATCAGGCCGCCCACCGATCCGAACATGCAGATCGGGCAGAACTTCATCGTGGACAAGAAGGAAGTGCCCATCAACAACCTGCCCAACGGCACCGGACGCATCGAAACCTGGTACCAGTTCCGGATACCCATCGGCGATTTCAACCGGCGCGTGGGCAATATCCCCGACTTCAAATCCATCCGCTTCATCCGGATGTACCTCACCGATTTTGAAGACAGCATCGTGATGCGTTTCGGTAAACTCGAACTCACCCGCAACATCTGGCGCCGCTTCCCCTTTAAAATCGACACCACCGGTAACTACAGCCCCATCACCAGCAGCGCCACGCTGGATGTGAATGGGGTAAACATCGAGGAGAACGACAAGCGTTCGCCCCTGCCTTACCGCACGCCCCGCGATATCCGGCGCCAGCAGATTCAAAGCAACAACGGCGTGAACCTGCTGCAGAACGAGCAGGCCATGTCGCTGCGTTTCTGCGACCTGGGCCTGGGCGATGCCCGCGGGGTGCAGCAAACCTTTGCCAACCGCGACCTGCGCCAGTTCGGCCGCCTGCTGATGTACATCCATGCGGAGAACAACGTGAAAACCCCCAATCTCATCCGGGATAAGGACATCAACGCTGTGGTCCGCATCGGCACCGATTTCGCCAACAATTACTACGAGGTGAAGATTCCGCTGTACATGACGCCGCTTACGGCCGCCTCCATGAATCCCAACAGCGACGAGTACAATGATACCCTCTGGTATCCCCTCAACAGCCTGGACCTCGACCTTAAGGAACTTCCGAAAATCAAGGCCGAACGGAATTCAGGCGGATGGCCCCTCAATGTGCCGTTCCGCCGCGATCAGCCTAACGGTCATACCTACTCGATTGTGGGCGATCCCAACCTGGGCGAGGTAAGGGGCGTGCTCATCGCGGTGGAGAATGCCAAAATTCCGTCTGCCTGCGGCGAGATATGGGTGAACGAACTGCGGATGACTGCCCCCAACCAGCAGAAAGGCTATGCGGCCATGGCGAGGGCTGACATCACACTGGCCGACCTCGGAACGGTTACAGCCTCCTTCTCGATGCACACCACCGGATTCGGTAACCTCGAGCAGCGCGTGAACGAACGCTTCCGCGACAATTATACCCAGTTTGATGTGGCGGCCAATGTGGAACTGGGCAAACTGCTGCCCAAGGAGGCTGCCATTTCCATCCCCGTGTTTGCGAGCTATTCGCAAACCGTCAGCCGTCCGGAGTATGATCCCTTTGACCTGGACATCAAACTCAAGGACAAACTGAATGCTGCCCGTTCCGGAGAAGCCCGCGATTCCATCAACAAAACGGCGGTGGATTTCACGAGCACCACCACGGTGAATTTCACCAATGTGCGGAAGAACCGCACGGGAACGGGTAACCCCAAAATCTGGAGTGTCAGCAACTTTGACCTCAGCTATTCGTATTTCAATACCAAGTCGCGCAACCCGCTCATTGAGAGCAACGAGGTTACCCGCCACCGCGGTGCCCTCGGTTATAATTTTGCGCCCAAGCCCATGTTTGTGGAGCCCTTCAAGAAAATGAAGTTTTTCAAGAAGCGGAAAACGAAGTGGTTTGACCTGATCAAGGATTTCAATTTCAATCCGGCGCCTTCACAGCTTAGCTTCCGTACCGATATCCAGCGCCAGTTCGGCGCCGTAAGGCCGCGCAGCATCGGGTCAGATAAATACAAGATCCCGGAAACCTACGACAAGTACCTGGTGCTGCAGCGGGATTATATCCTGCGCTGGAACCTTACCCGTTCCATCAACTTCGACTTCACCGCCACCAACAACTCCAGGGTGGATGAACCCTACGGACGGCTTGATACCAAAGAAAAGCGCGACACCGTATGGCGCAGGCTGCTGAGCGGCGGACGCAATACGCTCTATAACCAAACGGCGAATTTTTCCTATACGCTGCCCACGGCCAAATTCCCGCTGGTAGACTGGACGCAGGTGAACCTGAAATACCAGGCTACCTACCGCTGGATCGGTGCCTCCCGCCTGGCGGTGGAGCTGGGCAATATCCTGGAGAACAGCCAGACGAAGGAAGCCACGATACAGCTCGATTTTACCAAGCTGTACAGCAAATTCAAATTCTTCCGGGCCATTGAGCAGCCCCGCGGACAGCAGCAGGCGCAATCTGAGCCCCGCACCCGTACCGATACCGTATGGCGCTGGGTGCGCAGGGACAGTGTGAAAGTGCGGGAGGTGAAACGCCTGAAGATCAAAAAAATCCGTGACCCGAATGCCCTGCCCAATGTGGGCCTGGCCGGCCGCGTATTCGGCAAACTGATCAGCAGCATCAAGCAGGTGAGCCTCTCCGTTTCCGAAACGGGCAATACCCGCCTGCCGGGATATATGGACAGCACACAGTATGTGGGCCAGAACTGGCGCAGCATGCAGCCGGGACTCGACTTTGTGTTCGGCCGGCAACCCGATACCAACTGGCTCAACAATGCAGCAAGGAATAAACTGATTTCCACCGACTCGATGTTCAACACCATCCTGCAGCAATCCTATAACCAGCGGATTGCCCTCACGGCACAGGTGGAGCCATTCCGCGACCTCTCCATCTCCCTGAACATCAGCAAAACATTCAGTAAGAACTATACCGAGCTTTTCAAAGACACCACCGGCTCGGGTAATCATTTCGCACACCTCAGTCCCTATGCCGGCGGCAGCTTCGACATCAGTTATGTGGCGTTCAAAACCCTGTTCGGGCAGTTTGATCCCAACAAACTCAACGAAACCTTCCTGAAGTTCCAGGACTACCGTCGTGTGATCTCCCGCCGGATGGGCCTGTCCAACAAATACAACCAGGAAGGCTTCAACGGTGCCAGCACCAGTCCGGATGCTGAAGGCTATTATTATGGTTATGGCCGTTATGCCACGGATGTGCTCATCCCGGCCTTCATTGCCGCCTATACCGGGAAAGACCCCGAGAAAGTGTCACTGATTGAACAGGGCAACCCGAAGATCAGCACCAATCCTTTCCGCAAGCTGCTGCCCATGCCCAACTGGCGGATCGATTATACCGGCCTGAGCCGGATACCGGGGCTGGATAAAATCTTCAGCAACGTGACGGTTTCGCATGGCTACACCGGCAGCCTCAGCATGAACGGCTTCAACTCTGCGTTGCTCTACCAGGATGTTTCCCGGTACAGCTTCCCGTCGTTCTATGATACCACCTCCAAAAATTATATTCCTTATTTCCTCGTGCCCAACGTCACCATCCAGGAACAGTTTGCACCCTTGTTCGGGGTGGATGTGATGTTCACCAACCAGCTGCAGGCCAAAGTGGAATTGGTGAAGCAGCGCACCCTCAGCCTCAGCCTCATCGATTTTCAGCTGAGTGAGACCCGTTCCACCGAAATCTCCATCGGCGCCGGCTTCCGCAAAAAAGGATTCAAGCTGCTGGGTGGTTTGCCCCTGCCCAAATTCCTGAACCCCAAGGGAGGCAACAAACTGGAGAATGAAATTAATTTCCGCTTCGATTTCAGGATACGCGACAACGTTACCGTAAACAACCGCCTCGACCAGGATGCTACCCTGCCCACCAGCGGCAGCAAGGAAATCACCCTCACCCCGAGCGTGGATTATTTTGTGAGCAGTCGCGTGAATGTGAAACTGTTTTTCGACCAGCGGCGTGTAACCCCCTACATTTCCTCCAGTCCGCCCATCGTGAATACCCGCGCCGGAATACAGGTGCGGATTTCGCTGGCGCAGTAAAAATCATTTACTGTTGTGGCCCGGCCGGTTGTCTTTGCGGATGACCGGCCTTTTTTAATGTGCAAATTTGCTAATGTGCAAATGAGCCAATATGCAAATGGGCCAATGCGACTTTTCCTGCTGCCGGATTATTCAACTGATCGGCATCTCCGTGAACCTTAAACCTTAAACTTTTAACCTTAAACTTTAAACCTTAAACGCTCCCCCACGCACAAAAAAACCTCCCGTCTCCGGGAGGTAAGGCTATGGGGTTTAAGGGGGTTAGTCAGCGTACTTTTTTCAGGAGCATCACATACCCGCAGAGTTCTTTCTTCTTCCTGTTCACCTGTACCGGGCGGATGGCATAAAACTCGGAGGCTTTGGGTACAAAGGGATAGCTGATCACGTTGCCGTCCACATCGCCCCACATTTTTTTCTGGTACATCACCTGTCTTTCTTCGGGGTCGTACATCCGCACTTCATAGAGGCGGGAGGTATAATCGCCAATAAATACAAACTGGTACAGGCTGCCTTCGTTGAGGGGCAGCAGGATGGCCATTTCATATTCACTCTCCATCGCCATGGAAGCCTCGCGGACCACCACAAATCCCTGCGCACCCATGGTGCGTTTTACGCTGTCGGCCTGGTGGAAGATCAGCGCATCCTGGCAGGAAGCCTGCCGGATCACCGGTTCCTGGGCAAAGGCAGCGGAGCCGATACAGGTCAGGAGGAACAGGCTGGCGAATACCCTTTTTTTCATGAACCGCTTTTTACAGGTTTGCCGGATGCTCATGCGGCTTTTCAGCCACAGGATCCGCGCAGACAACTGTAAAACGAAAGCCGTGCCGGTTTATTTTAATCGTGCGGTATTTTAAGCCGGTTTCCGGTGAAAATAATAGGTGCCGGCCTGCTGGGTACAGGTAATCACCAGGTCGTTGATGCATACATGCGGCGGCAGCTGGCTGCAGTAAAAGATGCTGTCGGCCACATCCTCCCCGCTCAAAGGTTGCAGGCCCTGGTAGGTGGCAGCCGCCATCTGGGCATCCCCCTTGAACCGCACGAGTGAAAACTCGGTTTCCACCGCACCCGGACAGATCTGGGTGACCCGGATGCCATGGCGCAGCAGGTCGATGCGCATCGACTTGCTGAGGGCGTCTACCGCGAATTTGCTGGCGCAGTAGGCGTTTCCCTTTTCATACACTTCTTTTCCGGCAATGGAACCCAGGTTGATGATCTGGGCATGGGGGGTTTTAATCAGGAAGGGGAGTACCGCCCGGGTAACATAGATAAGGCCATGTACATTGGTGTTCAGCATGGTTTCCCAGTCTTCCAGGTCGGCCTCATCAAAATAATCCCGCCCTGCGGCCAGTCCTGCATTGTTCACCAGCACCCGGATCTGTTGCCACTCGGCCGGCAGGTTGCCCAGTTGCTGTTCCACCGCCCGGCGGTCCTGTACATCCAGTTGCAGCGGCATCACCGGTATCCCGTGCCGGCTGCCCAGCGCCTTGGCCAGATTTTCGAGCCGGTCAAAGCGACGGCCGGTCAGGATCAGGGGTTGGCCGGCCGCGGCAAAGCGGCGGGCACAGGCTTCACCGATGCCCGATGTGGCACCGGTAATCAGTACAATGTTTTCCATACCGGAAAATTAGGACAAGGCGGCCGGATCAGCGGGCAATTTTTACGCCCGGGGCATGGCGGCGCTTAAATCTTCCGCAACTGCACATTATTTGTTCCTTTTCCCTATACATTTGTAGATTGAATCTGCGGCTCCAAACCGCAGCCGGTCTACCAAATCATACTGCCGTGTCTAAACACGTAAACAAAGTAACCGCCGCGGGATTGATCGTTGCCCTGGGGATCATCTATGGCGACATCGGTACCTCACCGCTCTACGTTTTCAACTCCATCATCAAGGGCCGCACCATCAGTGAATCGCTGATCCTGGGCACCCTCTCCCTCATCATCTGGACCATCACCCTCATCACTACCGTGAAGTATGTGATCATGGTGCTGCGGGCGGATAACAAGGGTGAGGGCGGCATCTTTGCCCTTTTTGCCCTGGTGCGCCGGCGAAAAAAATGGCTGGTGATTCCCGCGATGATCGGCGGGGCTGCCCTGCTATCGGATGGCATCATCACCCCGCCCATCTCCATCACTTCCGCTATTGAGGGGTTGAAGGAACTGCCCCGTTTTCATCAACTGCACCAGGATACCATCGTATACACCGTACTGGCCATCATCACCCTGTTTTTTTTCACGCAGCGTTTTGGTACGGCCAGCATCGGCAAGATGTTTGGTCCGGTGATGGGTATCTGGTTCACGATGCTGGCCGTACTGGGCATCATCCACCTCACTGATTACAGCAGCATCTTTAAGGCCCTGAATCCCTATTATGCCATTCATTTCCTGGTGGAATACCCGGAAGGTTTCTGGCTGCTGGGGGCGGTGTTTCTGTGTACCACCGGCGCCGAAGCGTTGTACAGCGACCTGGGCCACTGCGGCCGCGGCAACATCCGGGTGTCCTGGTTCTTTGTAAAGGCCTGCCTGCTGCTGAATTATTTCGGCCAGGGCGCCAGTTTGCTCAAGCACCACAATGGGGTGAAAATGACCGACGCCTTTCTGCAGTCGGCCGGCATCAACGCGTTTTACGACCTGATGCCACAGTGGTTTATTGTGCCGGGCGTGGTGATTGCCACCACGGCAGCCATCATCGCCAGCCAGGCCATGGTGAGCGGGTCATACACCCTCATCAATGAGGCCATGCGCCTGAACCTCTGGCCCAAGGCCAAAATCAACTATCCCACCGAAGCCCGCGGACAGATTTTTATCCCGGCCATCAACGCCATGCTGTTTGCGGGTTGTGTGGGGGTGGTGCTTTATTTCAGGGAGTCGTCGCGGATGGAGGCTGCCTACGGGCTGGCCATCATCACCACGATGATCATGACCACCATCCTCTTTGCCAACTACCTGGTGCTGCACCGCGTGAAATCGCTGGTCATCTACTTCTTCCTGCTTTGTTACCTGGCCATCGAGGTTTCGTTCCTCGTGGCCCTGATGGATAAGTTCATCCATGGCGGCTTCATCACGGTGATGATCGGCTTTGTGATGTTTGCCATCATGTATGTATGGTTCCGGGCCCGCAAGATCAAAAACCGCTACGTGGAATTTGTGCGGCTGGAAGAATACATCTCCAAGCTGGAAGAACTCAGCAACGACCTTACCGTGCCCAAGTACGCCACCCACCTGGTGTTCATGACCAGCGCCAACAACCCCAAGGAGATTGAACACAAGATCGTGTACTCCATCCTCAGCGGTAAACCCAAGCGTGCAGACATTTACTGGCTGGTGCATGTGGATACCCTGGATGATCCCTATACCAGCGAATACGTCGTGGAGCACATCATCCCCAATGACATCATCCGCGTGGAGTTCAGGCTCGGGTTCCGCGTGGCGCCGCGCATCAACCTCATGTTCCGCAAAGTGGTGCAGGAACTGGTGGCCAACAAGGAAGTGAACGTAACCAGCCGTTACGAAAGCCAGCAGCGGAACAATGTGGTGGGCGACTTCCAGTTTGTGGTGATGGAGAAATACCTGTCTACCGATCACGAACTGCCCTTCATGGAGCGGATCATCATGCAGCTCTATTTCTGGATCAAGGAAATTTCCCTGAGCGAGGAGAAAGGCTTCGGTCTGCAGCAGGCCAATGTGGCGGTGGAAAAGTACCCGCTGATTGTGGCGCCGGCCAGCAAACTCAACCTCAAGCGGGTGTATACCGATGAAGAAATGATTGACTGATCACTATGAAAAGCATCACGCCCCGTGAACTCCGGCGCATGATGGAGGCGCAGGAGCCCTTTCAGCTGATTGATGTGCGGGAACCGGAAGAACATGAGGATTTCAACATCGGCGGGCTGCTGATCCCCCTTTCGGAAATCGTCCGGCATGCCGACCGGTTGTCTGCGGAGTGCCCCGTTATCCTGTATTGCCGCAAGGGCATCCGCAGCCAGTTTGCCATCCAGAAGCTGGAAGAAAAGTTTTCCAGCAACAACCTGTACAACCTGCTCGGCGGCACAGAAGCGTGGAAAAAAATGGAGAAAGAGGGGAGCCCTGAAGGGTAAACCTCAACCCTCCCCAACCTTCTTAAACTTTCCTAAACCTCCCTAAACTTTCCCAACCTTTCATTCCCCCTCCCCCTGTCCGCCACGCTCCTCTATATCATCGCAGGTTACCTGCTCCTCCTCCTGCTCGCCTACCTGCTGCAGGAGCGGTTTATTTTTAAGCCGGAGAAACTGCGGCCGGATTTTCAGTACCGCTACGACCATCCCTTCCGCGAACTGTTTTTTGATGTGGCGCCCGGGGTGCGCATCAACGGACTGCATTTTACCGTGGAACAGCCGCATGGGCTGGTGCTTTATTTTCACGGCAATACCCGCAGCATCAAAGGCTGGGCGAAATACGCCCGCGACTTTTTGCGGTTCGGTTACGAAGTGGTGCTGGTAGATTACCGGGGTTTCGGGAAAAGCACCGGCCGGCGTACGGAAAACGAGATGCTTGCCGACATGCAGTTTGTGTATGATGCGCTGAAGCAGCTTCATCCCGAGCAGCACCTGCTGGTGTATGGCCGCAGCCTGGGGAGCGGCTTCGCCACGAAGATTGCTGCTGACAACCAGCCCCGCTACCTGATCCTGGATGCCCCTTATTTTTCTTTCCGCAAAACGGTGCAGCGCTTCCTGCCCATCCTGCCGCTCAGGATTGTGCTCCGGTTCCATCTCCGTACCGACCTGTGGATTCGCCGGGTGAAATGTCATACCTATATCCTGCATGGCACCCGCGACTGGCTGATTCCCATCCGCCACAGCGAACAGCTGCGTGCCCTCAACCCCGGCCGCATCACCCTCATCCGCATAGAAGGAGGGGGACACAATAACCTGCCCCTTTTTCCGGATTACCATAATTTTCTGCGGGATATCCTGGCCCCCTGATCTAACTTGCAGCCTGTGATACCCTTTCCCCGC
>JAYRPG010000057.1:0-7197 GCA_041911275.1 Ferruginibacter sp.
CTCCTGGCCACGGGCTTTCCGGCGGGCACGCTCAGCGGCGCACCCAAGTACAAGGCGATGCAGCTGATCGACCGGCTGGAGTCATCTCCCCGCGGCTATTATGGCGGCGCCATCGGCTCCATCGGCTTCAACGGCAGCTGTAACCATGCCATCATGATCCGCACGTTTTTGTCGGCCGGCAATGTGCTGCATTACCGTGCGGGCGCCGGCGTGGTGTCGGTGAGTCAGCCTGAAAATGAACTGCAGGAAGTGAACAATAAACTCAATGCCCTGAAACAAGCCGTGGTGCGGGCACAAAACATCTGAATATGCGCATACTCGTCCTCGATAACTACGACTCCTTCACCTACAACCTGGTGCACCTGGTGGAAAAGATCACCGGTGAAAATGTAACGGTACACCGCAACGACGAAATCAGCCTGGACGCCGTTGCCGCATTCGACCGGATCATTCTTTCCCCGGGCCCGGGCATTCCTTCCGAAGCGGGACTCCTGCAGCCGCTGATCCGGCAGTATGCGGCGGTCAAACCCATACTCGGTGTGTGCCTGGGTCACCAGGCCATCGGGGAAGTGTTCGGGGGGCGGCTCGTGAACCTGGATGAAGTATACCATGGGGTGGCCACGCCGGTACAGGTGCTGCCCGGAGCCAGACAATCCGGGCATACCGCCGATCTTTTTGCCGGCTTGCCCGACCGCCTCGAAGTGGGGCGTTACCACAGCTGGGTGGTGGCTGCTGAAGATTTTCCGCAGGATGAACTTGAGGTAACGGCATTGGATGAACGCGGATACATCATGGCCCTGCGTCACCGCCGCTATGATGTGCAGGGCGTGCAGTTCCATCCCGAAAGCGTTCTTACCCCCCAGGGTGAACAGCTGCTGCGGAACTGGCTGGGGGAGAGGGAATAGGAAGGTTGGGGAGGTTTAGGGAGGTTCAGGGAAGTTGGGTATGCGGCATTGACCATTGAATATTCACGATTCACCATCGAACATGGACATGAAAAAAATTCTTCAGCATCTTTTTGAACACAGCACCCTCAGCCGGGAAGAGGCCCGCACGGTGCTTTGCAATATGGCTGCCGGGCAGTACAGTGATGCGGAGCTGGCGGCCTTTATGACGGTTTACCTCATGCGCAGCATCACCCTTGAGGAGTTGCAGGGCTTCCGCGATGCCCTGCTGGAGCTTTGTGTGCCGGCTGAACTGGGAAGCCGCGGGCTGATCGATATTGTAGGCACCGGCGGTGATGGGAAAGATACGTTCAACATTTCCACGCTCAGCTGTTTCATCGTGGCCGGCGCCGGGCAGCCGGTGGCCAAGCATGGCAATTACGGTGCCTCATCGGTGAGCGGCAGCAGCAATGTGATGGAGCAACTGGGTTATCGCTTCAGCAACGATCCGGCAGTACTTTTCCGGCAGCTCGATGCCGCCGGTATCTGCTTCCTGCATGCCCCGCTTTTTCATCCGGCGCTGAAGCGGGTGGGGCCCATCCGGAAAAGCCTGGGGGTACGCACTTTCTTCAATATGCTGGGCCCCCTGGTGAATCCGGCGGCGCCGGATTTTCAGCTCGTGGGGGTGTATAACCTGGAGCTGGCCAGGGTTTACAACTACCTGCTGCAGCAAACCGGCCGCCGGTTCTGCATCCTGCACAGCCTCGACGGCTATGATGAAATTTCGCTCACCGGCGATACCCGGCTCATCACCAATGAAGGCGAAAGCACCCTGGGCGCCACGGCACTGGGTAAACGCCTGGTGCTGCCCGAAGATTTATACGGCGGGGCCACACCGGAGGCCGCTGCCGGCATCTTCATGAATATCCTCCGCGGGCAGGGCAGCTGGGCGCAAAATGCCGTGGTGCTGGCCAATGCCGCCATGGCCCTGCACTGCACCGGCCGGTTCGGCGATTATGAAAGCAGTTACCAGCGCGCCGTGGAGAGCCTGGAAAGCGGCAAAGCCCTGCAGGCCTTTCAATCACTCATTCAACACGCTTAAGCCATGAATATCCTGGAGCAGATCATCACGCACAAACATCAGGAACTGGCCGCCGCCCGGCGCCTGCGGCCGGTATCCGCCCTGGAGCAGCTGCCCGGATTCCGGCGACCCACGCTGTCGCTGGCGGCCTTTCTGCAGGACCCGGAGAAAACCGGCATTATTGCAGAGTTCAAACGCCGCTCACCTTCCAAAGGCATCATCAACGCCGCGGCATCCGTCACCGAAGTAACGGAATCGTATGCACGAAACGGGGCCAGCGGCATCTCCGTGCTCACGGATGAACAGTTTTTCGGCGGCAGCAACGATGACCTCATGGCGGCCCGCCTGCAGCCTGTGCCCATCCTCCGCAAGGATTTTATCATCGATGAATACCAGGTCACCGAAGCCCGGGCCATCGGGGCTGATGTGATCCTGCTGATTGCCGCCTGCCTGAGCGTGCAGCGGGTGCGTGAACTGGCCGCCTTTGCCCGCTCCCTGCAGCTGGAAGTGCTGCTGGAACTGCACGATGCCACCGAACTGGGGCACATCTGTGCGGATACCCGGCTGGTGGGCATCAACAACCGGAACCTCCGGAATTTTGAGGTGGACCTTCGCCATTCCATCGAACTGGCCGGGCGCATCCCCGACACTCATCTCAAAATTGCGGAAAGCGGAATCGGAGATCCGCAAACAATCAGTACATTACGGAGTGCCGGTTTCAGCGGTTTCCTGATCGGGGAAACCTTCATGAAGCACGACCATCCCGCGATTGCTTTTGCCGCCTTTGCTGAACAAGTTAAACTCAACAGGTTATGCGGGTAAAAGTATGCGGTATCACAGAATACGAACAACTCAGTGCCCTGAGCGGCATCGGCGTTACTTTCGGGGGCCTCATCTTCTATCCCCGTTCGCCGCGGTACGTACTCCGGCACATGACTACCGGACAGATCCGGAAAGAAAACCAGGTGAACAAGGTGGGGGTTTTTGTGAATGCACATGCCGATGAAGTGCTGCAGATGGTGGATGAATGCCGCCTCCACATGGTGCAACTGCACGGCGATGAAAGTCCGCGTTATTGCGAAAAGATCGCTGATTATATTTCTGTGGTGAAGGCCTTCCGCATCAGTGAAACCGATAATATCGGCTGGCGCATCCGGGAATACATGGAGGTATGCGATATGTTTCTTTTCGACACCGAGGGCGCCGGTTATGGCGGTACGGGAAAGAAATTCAACTGGGAACAACTGGCCAATGTGGAAGTGGGCAAGCCTTATTTCCTCAGCGGCGGTATCGAACCCGGTGACGTGGAACGGCTGAAAACTTTTGCCAGCCGTCCTGAAGCAAAGGCCCTCTTTGCCGTAGACATCAACAGCCGGTTCGAAACCAGTGCAGGTGTAAAAGACCTGGACAAAGTAAAAGCCTTCGTACAGGCCTTGCAGTGAGTAGAAATGATCAAGCGCATGACCATGACCCCCACAATTCACATACGACCCGCTACCGAAGCCGATCTGCCCGCGATGCTGGAGATCTATAACGACATCATCCTGCATACGGCTGCCGTATGGCATTATGATCCGCATACGCCGGAGATGCGGCAGGAATGGTTCCGGCAGCGGCAGGAACAGGGCTTCCCGGTGCTGGTGGCCGAAGAGCAGGGACGGGTACTGGGATTCAGCACCTATGGCCCTTTCCGACCCTGGCCCGGTTATCACAAAACCGTGGAGAACTCGGTGTATGTGGCGGCAGCCGCCAGGGGGAGGGGACTGGGCCGTGCGCTCCTGGAACCCCTGATCCGCATCGCCCGCGATCAGCAGCTGCATGCTATGGTGGCCGGCATCGACGGTGAAAATGAAGCCAGCATCGCCCTCCACCGCTCCCTCGGCTTTGTTGAGGTGGCCCGCTTTAAAGAAGTGGGATGGAAATTCGGCCGGTGGCTCGACCTCGTGTTCATGGAACGGTTGCTGGAGGAAGAACAGAACGACGGATGAAAGTTTAAAGTTTAATGTTTCATGTTTAAAGTTGCCTCAATCCTAAACTCATAACTCTTAACTCATAACTCTTAACTCATAACTCATAACTCCTAAACCCTAAACCCTAAACCCTAAACCCTAAACCTTCAACCCTCAACCCTCAACTCCCTCATCATGTCTGCTCACCAATACACGCCCGACGCCCGCGGTTACTACGGCTCCTTCGGCGGCGCCTATATTCCCGAGATGCTGTATCCCAATGTGCAGGAACTGCAGGAGCGCTACCTCAGCATCAGCCAGGATCCTGCATTCCAGGCGGCTTTCCGGCAGCTGCTGCGGGATTATGTGGGCCGGCCCACACCGCTGTATTATGCCAACCGGCTGAGTGCCCAACTGGGCAGCCGGATCTACCTCAAAAGGGAAGACCTCTGCCATACCGGTGCCCATAAAATCAACAATACCATCGGCCAGATCCTGCTGGCAGAGCGGCTGGGTAAAAAACGCATCATCGCCGAAACCGGCGCCGGTCAGCATGGTGTGGCCACGGCCACTGTTT
The DNA here is from genome assembly GCA_041911275.1 of Ferruginibacter sp. GTDB lineage: Bacteria > Bacteroidota > Bacteroidia > Chitinophagales > Chitinophagaceae > Ferruginibacter. Next base: position 4,492 of record JAYRPG010000057.1, read on the forward strand.
GTGCGCTCAAGGGCCTGGAGTGCATTGTGTACATGGGCGAGAAAGACATCGAACGGCAGGCGCCCAATGTGGCGCGGATGAAGATGCTCGGCGCCACCGTGATCCCCGCCACCAGCGGCAGCCGCACGCTGAAAGACGCCACCAATGAGGCCATCCGCGACTGGATCAATCATCCCGACAGCACGCATTACATCATCGGCAGTGTGGTGGGGCCGCATCCCTACCCCGATATGGTGGCCCGCTTCCAGAGCGTGATCAGCGAAGAGATCCGGCAGCAGCTGCAGGCAGCTACCGGCGATACTTTGCCCACCCATGTGGTGGCCTGTGTGGGCGGCGGCAGCAACGCAGCCGGGGCTTTTTATCATTACCTGAACGATGCATCCGTGAAACTGGTAGCCGTGGAAGCGGCAGGCCTGGGCATCCACAGCGGACAATCGGCGGCCACCACCCAACTGGGTACGCCGGGTATCCTGCATGGCAGCAGGAGCCTGCTGATGCAAACGCCGGATGGCCAGGTGGTGGAACCGCACAGCATCTCAGCCGGTCTCGACTACCCGGGGATTGGCCCGCTGCACGCCCATCTTTACAGCAGCGGCCGCGGAACCTTCCTGAGTGCCACCGATGAAGAGGCCCTGCAGGCTGCCCTCAACCTCAGCCGGCTGGAAGGCATCATCCCCGCACTGGAAACAGCACACGCGCTGGCGGTGCTGCCCCGGATGGGTCTCAGTGAGGAGGATTGTGTGGTGGTATGCCTGAGCGGCCGTGGCGACAAGGACCTGGCCACCTACATGCAGCACTGCTGAGTGCAGCGCTGCATGTGCAGATCCTTACCGATGGCTCCAGTGCCCGTTCCGACCATTACTCATGATCAAACTTTGTTTCCCTCATGTCCCGTTTAACGCAACTCTTCCGCCGGAAATCAGCCAACGTCCTTAATGTATACTGCACGGCCGGATATCCGCAGCTCAACGACACCCTGCCGGTGATGCAGGCCCTGCAGGACCATGGCGCCGATATCATTGAGCTCGGGATGCCCTACAGCGATCCGCTGGCCGATGGTCCGGTGATCCAGCTGAGCAACCAGCAGGCGCTGGCCAATGGCATGACGATGCTGAAACTTTTTGAACAACTGAAAGATTTGCGCCCGCGCATACAGGTGCCCGTGGTGCTGATGGGGTATATGAACCCGGTACTGCAGTATGGGTTTGAGCGCTTCTGTGCCGATGCAGCGGCGGCGGGCATCGATGGCCTCATCCTGCCCGATCTTCCGCCTTATGAATTTGAAGCGGAATATGGCGCGGTGATCCGCCGGCATGGCCTGGATTTCAGTTTCCTCGTTACCCCCGAAACGCCTGATGAACGCGTGCGCCTGATGGACCGGCTCAGTTCGGGATTCCTGTATGCTGTTTCAGCTTCCTCCACCACCGGCGGGCAGCAGGCGCCCGTACTCCGGGAAGATTATCTCCGGCGATTGCAGCAGCTGCAACTGCAGAATCCGGTGCTGGTGGGCTTCGGCATCCGCGACAAAGCCGGCTTTACGGCTGCCTGCCGCTACAGTCAGGGCGCCATCATTGGCAGCGCCTATATCCAGGCCCTCAGCCGGGGTGCCGATCCGGCTGCAGTTACAAAAGAATTCTTAAATGGCATCCTGGGCTGATGCAATCCTGTAAAATGGAGTATTTTGCAGCCCTAAACAATGCGCATGAAAAAACTGGTACTCGCGGCGGTGTTCTTTCCGGGCCTGATCTGGGCACAACAGCCTTCAACGCCTAAAAAAGCAAAGCCGAAACAGGCTCCCGCCCAGTCGGTACAGCCGGCCACCGATGGATTTGTGATTGAAGGAGAGGTAACGGGCTTTCCCGACGGTACCAAAATTGCCCTGCTGAACGGACAAACCGGGCAGCCGGAGCAGCAGGGTGGGGTGTACCAGAACAAATTCCGCTTCACCGGCAAAGTGGAGGCGCCCGCCTTCAAAGTGATCTTGGTGAACCAGAAGCCGCCATACCTCACACTTTTCATCGACAACAGCAAAATCTCCGTGAAGGCCACCCATGATGCCTTTGACAAAGCTACGGTTACCGGGTCGCCCGCACATGATGATTACATGAAGCTGGCCAATGTGCTCTCCCCCTTTCAGGCCATCCTTACCGGCACCGTACAGCCGGCAGAAACGGATATCGAGAACATGAAGGCCGCCATACAGCAGTACCTTTCACAGAACGGTCATGCTTTTGCCGCGCCCATGGCCATCATCCGCTATACCCAGGTTACCGAGGACTATCAGCAGGCCGAAGCCTGGTTCAATCTCCTGAAAGCCGATGTGCGCAACACCGATATGGGCCGTTACATCGGTCAGCAGATTGCGGAGAATAAATTCAACGGCATCGGATCCGTGCTGGCTGATTTTTCGCAGGCGGATACCGCGGGTAAACCTGTTTCCCTTTCCTCCTTCCGGGGTAAATATGTGCTGGTGGATTTCTGGGCCAGCTGGTGCCGTCCCTGCCGCCAGGAAAATCCCAACGTGGTGGCTAACTACAACAAATTCAAAGACCGCAACTTTACCGTACTCGGCGTGTCGCTGGACAAATCGAAGCCGGCCTGGATGGAAGCCATCTATGCAGACGGCCTCCACTGGAGTCATGTAAGCGACCTGCAGGGTTGGGGGAATGCCGTGGCCCAGCAATTCCGCATCAATAGCATCCCGCA
>JAYRPG010000058.1:0-30534 GCA_041911275.1 Ferruginibacter sp.
ATCCGCCTCCCCGTTTTTGACCATTCCGGCCAGGGCTTCAAAATCGCCGCCCCAGTACACATTTTCCATCACCTCCATCCCGCCGCTGATACGGGCGGGATACTGATGCAGGAAATGAATCGTATCCGGCTGCACCGGTCCGCCGTAATACACCGGCACGGGATGGCCGTCAAAACCCTCGAGCAGTTCGTCCAGTGTTTGTTCGATCGGCTTGTTGAGCACAAAGCCCATGCTGCCGGCCTCCTGGTGGTCGCAGAGCAACACCACGGTACGCATGAAGTTCGGATCTTTCAGGAAAGGATCCGCGATCAGTAACACGCCTGGGGCAGGAGATATCATACCCTAAAGTACGGTAATTTTAACGGAATACGGGGACGCGGCCGGTTCTGAAACCTTCGTTAATTTTAGCCCGTACGGGGCCCTGTGGCGGCTGAGTGGCCGGGGCAGACTAAATTTGCCGGATGAAAAAAATTTTCCCGCTCATCACGATCCTGATTCTGCTCTCGCTGCTGGGATTAATTTTTTTCCAGGTGCTCTGGCTGCGCGGTTCACTGGAGTCGCAGGAGCAGAAATTCAACGAGCACCTGATCATGGCTACTTACCAGGTATCTGAAGACCTGGTGCAGGAAAAGAGCAACCTCATCCCCATGATCCGCCGGGGCAAACCGGTGCTGCCCAGTGAACGCTTGCCGCTGGAATACTTTGTGCCCACCATTGCCCAGAAATTCACCCGCGATGAAATCAAGCAGATCATCCGCCGGGCCTTTGAACGCCAGCAACTGAAGAATATTCCCTTTGAATTTTCCATTACGTCTACCTCCCTGATCGGGGAAGAACTGGTATCGGAAAATTTTTACAAGCTGCAGGCCGATACCGTCAACAATATCCGGCAGGCGATCGGGCTGGAACCGGCGGCCGGCTCCAATGCGGAAGGCATTGCCCCGCAGGAGATCCTGGTGATCCTCATTCCCCATGCCCGCAGTTTCATCTGGCAGTCGATGACCTGGTTCATCGCCGGCGCAGTGCTGTTTACGCTGATTATTGTCTGCGCTTTTTTCATCACCGTAAGGGCCCTGATCCGGCAGAAAAAACTCACGGAGATCAAATCAGATTTCATCAACAACATGACGCATGAGTTCAAAACCCCGCTGGCCACCATTTCGCTGGCGGTGGATGCCCTGCGGAATGAAAAAGTGCTGCAGCAGCGCGATAAGCTGGAGTACTTTACCGGCATCATCAAGGAAGAGAACAAGCGCATGAACAAGCAGGTGGAAACCATTCTGCAGGCGGCCCTGCTTGATAAACAGGAGGTGCAGCTGAACCTGAAGAAAATGCATGCCCATGAACTCATCCGCAGCGCGCTGAACAACATCCAGCTGCAGGTGGAAGAAAAGCAGGGTAAGCTGGAGGCCCGGCTGGATGCTTCCAATGACCTGTTGCTGGCTGATGAAGTGCATTTCACCAATTTGGTGAGCAACCTGCTGGACAATGCCGTGAAATATTCAAAGGAAAACCTCCGGATCCAGCTCAGCACCCAAAGCACCGGCCGGGAGTTCCGGATCCGGATTGAAGACAACGGGATCGGGATGAACAAGGAAACCCTGGCCCGCATTTTTGAGAAATTCTACCGGGCGCATACCGGTAACCTGCATAATGTAAAAGGGTTTGGCCTTGGCCTCAGCTATGTCAAAACCATGGTGGAGGGTCACCGGGGCAGCATCCGGGCCGAAAGCACCCCGGGGCGCGGCACCATTTTCCACCTCAGTTTCCCCCTCAGCCGCTGAACCGGCAGGCTGCTCCCACAAATTCCCCAAAAAGGGATTTTCCCCGCCGTTTAGCCCTTTTTTCCCCGATCACTCCGTTTTTCCCTGCCTGCTAAGTCCGGATTGACCACCCTGCGGTCGGTCTGTATCCAACCCCCTTTCCCGTTTTTTCCTGTCTGTTTAGTCCGGATTGACCCTCTATTCGGCCGTTTGGCCCCCCGTTTACCCTGGGTTTTCCTCCTTTTTTGTGGAATCCACAGCCCCGGCCGGCATATCCACAGGTTATACACCCTGATGCACAGCTTTTGCACAATTAAAAGCGGAATAAAGGGATTAAAGGGGTGAATTTCAGACCCTTGTGTTGTGGATAAAACTTTTAGACCCAATTTGTGGTTGCAAAATGGGAAATTGTGTTATTTTGTGTCAAATTGTGGTGAAAATCATATCCATACTTGCATGATCGGTTTCCTGGGCGAATATGAGGTTACACTCGACAACCGGGGGCGATTCCTGGTGCCGGCCGCTTTTAAAAAGCAGCTCACCGGGGAACAGCCCAACCTGTTTGTCATCAGCCGGGGGGTTGATCCCTGCCTGACCCTGTACCCGCTCGCTTCCTGGGAGCCTTTGTATGAGAAAATCAGCAAGTTGAATGATTTCGACCCGAAAGATAGGGAGTTCCGGCGCATGTTCCTGAACGGCGCCACCTATGTGGAACTGGACAATGCCGGCCGCCTGCTGGTGCCCAAAAACCTTGCTGAATATGCGGGGCTGGACAAGGACATTCTGCTGGTGTCGGCGGTGAACAAAATTGAAATCTGGGACAACGCCCGATATAAAAAGCTCTTTGAATCTTCTTCACCGGAAGCGTTCAGCCAGCTGGCCGACGCCGTGATGAACAAAAAGGGTCCGCAACAGCCGGACTGAAGCAAAAGCAGTTGATATGGCCATCCAACGGAAAAAAGCTTCGGAAAAATCAGCAGCGTTGGCCGGTCAGGACAACAGCTACCACCTGCCCGTGCTGCTGCAGGAGTCGGTGGACGCGCTGGCCATCCGCCCCGACGGCGTTTATGTAGACTGCACATTCGGGGGAGGGGGCCATAGCCGGGCCATCCTGGAGCAGTTAAATGAAAAGGGCCGCCTGATCGCGTTTGACCAGGATGATGATGCGGCAGCCAACCTGCCGGATGATCCGCGGGTGCTGTTCATCCCCCATAATTTCCGCCACCTCGCCCGTTTCCTGCGCCTGCACAGGTTGCAGGAAGTTGACGGGATCCTGGCCGATCTCGGCGTATCCAGTCACCAGTTCGACGAACCGGAGCGGGGCTTCTCGATCCGCTTCGATGCGGCGCTGGACATGCGCATGGACCGCCGCCTGCCGCTGACGGCCGCGGATGTGCTGAACAGCTATTCCGAAACCCAGCTGCACCGCCTGTTTGAGCAGTACGGCGAGGTCACCAATGCCCGCACCCTGGCCCGGACCCTCGTGGAAAGACGGGCAACCGCCGCCATCCGCAGCATTGATGAACTCAAACATGCCATCGCACACCTGGTGAAGGGGATTCCGCAGAAATATTTTGCACAGGTATTCCAGGCCCTCCGCATCGAAGTAAACGATGAACTGGGCGCCCTGAAAGAACTGTTGCAGCAATCCGTTACCGTTTTGAAGCCTGCCGGCAGAATTGCCATCATCACCTTCCACTCTTTAGAAGACAGGATTGTAAAGAACTTTTTTCGTTCGGGCAGCTTTGCGGAAGCGGACAGCGGCGATCTACTGTTCGGCAACCGGCCCGCCGCCCCGTTGAAACCCGTAGGCAAGAAGCCCGTAACGGCTTCAGCGGCTGAACAAAAACGAAACCCCCGCAGCCGGAGCGCCAAACTCCGGACGGCGGAAAAAATATAAGGATACCAGGACTGACTGATTAACCCCCATGGCTGAACTGAAAACGACACAGCAGGAAGAGGCCCCGCTCCAGAAATTCGACTGGAAACGCCTCTTCAACTACGCCTGGGTGGTGGAGAATATCCCCTTCTTCCTGTTCCTCGCCCTGCTGGCCGTGGTGTACATCTACAACGGTCACCTCGCCGACAAACTCACCCGGAAAATTGCAGTAACGGAGAAGAATATCCGCGAACTGCAGTACGAATACAAATCCGTGAAGAGTGAAGTGATCTACCGCAGTAAGGCCAGCGAACTGGTGCGGGCGGTGGAGCCCCTGGGCCTGAAAGAACTTACCCGGCCGCCGGTGGTGCTCAGCGCCACGGCTACGCCCTGACGACAGAACAGACTGCATGGAAATACGGAAAGACATATTGTGGCGCGTGAACCTGAGCTTCCTGGTGATGGTATGCCTGGGCGGGGTGGTGATTGCGCGTGCTTTCTACATCCAGCGATTTGAAGGCAAGTACTGGATCAGCATGAGCGACAGCATGCACCAGCGGTATATGCCCCTGATCGCCGAACGCGGCACCATCTACAGCGAGGACGGCAATATGCTCAGCACCTCGGTGCCCATCTTTGACGTGTTTGTTGATTTCGGGGCCGACGGCCTGCGCGAAAAGAACGGCAGGCGGTTTAAGGAAAACCTCGATTCACTCAGCGCCGGTTTGTCCCTGCTGTTCAACGATAAAACGCCCGCCGAATACAAACGGGAGCTGCAGCTGGCCTATAAAAACCGCGACCGCTATTACCCCCTGAAGAAAAAAATATCCTTCGCGGAGTACAAACAGCTCCGGCAGCTGCCCCTGGTGCGCCTCGGGCGCAACAAAAGCGGGTTCATCATCGACCCGCGCGACAAACGCATCAATCCCTATGTGCTGCTGGCCAACCGTACCATCGGCCTCTCGCGGGAAAATGCGGCCAAAGTGGGGCTGGAACAGAGCTACGACAGCCTGCTGGGCGGTAAAAACGGGCAGCGCCTGATGCGTTATGTAGCCGGCGCCTACATGCCTGTGGAAGGCTGGGAGATGGAGCCCGAAAACGGGAAAGACATCATCACCACCCTCGACACCTACATCCAGGATGTGGCCGAGAGCGCCCTGATGCGGATGCTGGTGAACAACAACTCGGAACACGGTACCGCCATTGTGATGGAAACCGAAACGGGTAAAATCAGGGCCATCGCCAACCTGGGCAAACAACCCGACGGCACTTACCTCGAAGACCTGAACTATGGCATCGGTAAGGCCACAGAACCCGGATCGGTATTCAAGCTGGCCACCCTGCTGGCCCTGCTGGATGACAAGTATGTGGACAAGAACACGATCGTGGACTGCGAGGGCGGCGCCAAATCCTTTTACGGGCTGCGCATCCGCGACTCGCACCTCGGTGCCGGCGCCATCAGCGTGAAAGAGGCCTTCCTGCGCAGCAGCAACGTGGCCTTCGCCAAACTGGCCGACCAGTATTATCATCACCAGCCGCAGAAGTTCATTGATCATCTCCACCGTTTCAGGCTGGATACACTCACGGGCATCGATATCCTGGCGAGTTCCGGAAGGCCCACCATCAAGAAGCCTTCTTCCAAAAAGAGCTGGTACAACACCACCATTCCCTACATGGCCCACGGCTACGAGGAACTGGTAACGCCGCTGCACATGCTGGTGTTTTACAATGCCGTGGCCAATAACGGCCGGCTGATGAAGCCCTACCTGGTGAGCGCCGTGCGGGAATACGGCATCGATGTGAAAAAAATGGAACCCACTGTACTGGTGGATAAAATCTGCAGCGATGAAGCGCTGGCACAGGCCCGCGAATGCCTGCAGGCCGTGGTGGACAGCCTGCACGGCACCGGACATAAGAAATTATACGACACGGCCTACCGCATCGCCGGCAAAACCGGTACCGCGGTAACGGCGCTTGACAACCGGGGCTATAACAAGGGGAATAAGATTTACCAGGCTTCCTTCATCGGGTACTTCCCGGCCGACAAGCCCAAATACAGCATGGCCGTGGTGATCCAGAACAGCCGTGAGTCCAGGCTGATTTATGGTGCCGATGTTTCAGGTACCGTGTTCAAGGAAATCAGCGACCGCATTTATGCCCGCTACCTCAGTGGCCGGCAGTACCAGGCGCCGGTTACCGACACCCTGCCGTACCAGTATTATGGCCTGAAGCATGAGCTCAGCAGCCTGTTCAGCCTGATGGGCCTTGCGGTTACCGATTCGGCCCTCGGCGGTTACTGGCGCAACATGCAGCTGAAGAACAACCAGGCCCTGCTGCGGGCTACGGGGGTGGAAACCAGCGGCAATGTGATGCCCAGCCTGGTGGGGATGGGCCTGAAAGACGCCCTTTACCTGGCTGAAAACAAAGGACTGAAAGTGAATATAACGGGAAGGGGTAGGGTCATCAGCCAGTCGCTGCCGGCCGGAACCGCTTACCGGAAGGGACAAACGATAGCATTATTTCTGAATTGACACTGCAGGAACTACTATACCAGGTGAGCATCCGTTCGGTACAGGGCAACGTCCTGGTCCCGGTTACGGATGTGCAAACCGACTCCCGCAGGGTACAGCCCGGCTCCTGCTTTGTTGCCGTGAAAGGGCATAACGCCGATGGGCACCAGTTCATTGAAGCCGCGATAGCCAAAGGGGCTGCCGCCGTGGTGGCTGAACAGCTGCCGGCCGTCAGGGATGCTGCCATCACCTGGATACAGGTGGAAAGCAGCGCCGCAGCCGCCGGCATCATGAGTCATCATTTTTACGGCGACCCCACCCGCAACCTGAAGCTCGTAGGGGTTACCGGCACCAACGGTAAAACCACCGTTGCCACCCTGCTCTGGAAACTGTTCAGTGCCATGGGATATACCTGCGGCCTCATCAGTACCGTGGAAAACCGGGCAGGCGACACCGTGATACCGGCCACCCACACCACACCCGATGCTGTGAGCCTGAATCAGCTGCTGCACCAGATGGCCGGAAAAGGCTGTACCCATGTGTTCATGGAATGCAGCAGCCATGCCATCCACCAGCAGCGCATCGCGGGTTTGCAGTTCGCCGGGGCCCTGTTTACGAACATCACCCACGACCACCTGGATTACCATAAAACCTTTGATGAGTACATCCGGGTGAAGAAATCCTGGTTCGATGGCTTGCCCGCCAACGCCTTTGCCATCAGCAACCTCGATGACAAGCGGGGTGCCGTGATGCTGCAGAACACCGCTGCGAAAAAGTATTACTACAGCCTGCGCACACTGGCCGATTTCAAGGGGAAGATCCTGGACAACAGCATGACCGGTTTGCACATGATGGTGAACGACCAGGAAGTGTACTTCAGGCTGATCGGTGAGTTCAATGCCTATAACCTGCTGGCTGTGTATGGCGCGGCGCTTTGCCTGGGTGAGGCCCGCGATACAATCCTGCAAACACTCAGTAACCTCAGCGGCGCCGATGGCCGCTTTGATTACCGGGTCAGTCAGGTGCAGCGCATCGTGGGCATTGTGGACTATGCCCATACCCCTGACGCCCTGCTGAATGTGCTGGCCACCATCCGTAACCTGCGCCAGGGCCACGAACAGATCATCACCGTGGTGGGCTGCGGCGGCGACCGCGATAAAACCAAACGCCCCCTGATGGCCGAAGTGGCCTGTGAGTACAGCGACCGGGTGATCCTTACCTCGGATAACCCCCGCAGTGAGGATGCGGCACAGATCATCCGGGAGATGGAGGCAGGTGTGAACGTGGTGTCCAGGAAAAAATACCTCGCCATCACCGACCGCCGTGAAGCCATCAAAACCGCGGTGAGCCTGGCGGGGCCGGAAGACATCATCCTGGTGGCCGGCAAGGGCCATGAAACCTACCAGGAAATCGCGGGCGTGAAACACGATTTCGACGACCGGAAAGTGCTGATGGAAATATTTGAGATGATGGGGAAGTGAAATGTGCAAATATGCAAATGTGAAAATGTGCTGGAATGAGTTTAAAGAGAGAGAGATAAAATTAATTCATGAGATGAGCCATTCATTGGCACATTGCGCAATTGGCAAATTGTTTAATTAACTATGCTGTATCACCTTTTTGACTGGCTTACTCAGCACTGGACAAGCAACCGGGTACCCGGCAGCGGCCTGTTCCAGTTCATCACCTTCAGGGTGCTGCTGGCTGTCATCCTGAGCCTGCTGATCACCACCGTGTTCGGCAAGCGGCTCATCAGTGTGCTGCAGCGCCGGCAGCTGGGCGAAAGTGTGCGCGACCTCGGCCTGGCGGGTGAGCAGCAGAAGAAAGGGACACCCACGATGGGCGGCATCATCATCATCCTGGCCATCCTGATCCCGACCCTCCTGCTGGCCAACCTGCACAAAACCTATATCCGCCTGATGCTGCTCTGCACCGTATGGCTGGGCCTGATCGGCTTTATTGACGATTACCTCAAAATCAGGGCCAAGCGGATTGCCCAGCAGAAAGGCATTCCGTATAAGAAAAGCGACAGCGACGGGCTGGCGGGCCGCTTTAAAATATTCGGCCAGGTAATGCTCGGCATCATCGTGGGCGTAACCCTGTATTTCAGTCCGAGTGTCACCGTTAAACGCGAAGTGGTGGCCACGGCTCCTGATGAAGCCATCATCCGCCAGGGCGAAAGGAAAGTGAATGAGGAAACGGTGCTGATCGACGGCAAGGAGCACCGCTTTGTAGTGGTGAAAACACCGATCACTACCATTCCCTTTGTGAAGAACCACGAGTTCAATTACACCCGCCTCCTGCCCTCCAGCTGGGAAGAGTACACCTATATCCTGTACATCGTGATTGTGATTTTCATCATCACGGCGGTGAGTAACGGCGCTAATATCACCGATGGGCTTGACGGGCTGGCCACGGGCGTGAGTGCCATCATCGGGGTATGCCTCGGCATCTTCGCTTATGTGAGCGGCAACATCAAGTTTGCGGAGTACCTCAACATCATGTACATCCCCAACCTGGGTGAGCTTTCCATCTTCATTGCCGCCTTTGTGGGGGCCTGTATCGGGTTTCTATGGTACAATGCTTACCCGGCTCAGGTGTTCATGGGGGATACCGGCAGCCTGGCGCTGGGCGGCATCATCGCGGCCCTGGCCATCATTGTGCGCAAGGAGCTGCTGATTCCGTTCTTCTGTTTCATCTTCCTCGTGGAAAACCTGAGCGTGATGATCCAGGTGAGCTATTTCAAATACACGAAGAAAAAGTACGGTGAAGGGCGGAGGGTATTCCTCATGAGTCCCCTGCACCATCATTACCAGAAGCTGGGTTATCATGAGAGCAAGATTGCGGTGCGCTTCTGGATCGTTACCCTGCTGAGCGTGGTGATGGCGATGGTAACGCTGAAACTGAGATGATTTCCGCGGCATGCCGCGGTGAACGATAGATCCATACCTGTGATGAACCGGCGGTCCGGCCTTGTGGAGCGGCCCGTTAAATTCTATGCTTTTGAAGAACCCCTTTTATCCGGCCTGTGAAAACGGCATCCTGAACCATCCATACAAAGAACGGCGGACAGCCGTGCTGGTGAACAACCCTTTTTAAAACCGCGTGCAGGCACGCGAAACGGGAAGACGCAGATGAAGAAAATGGTCATACTCGGAGCAGGCGAAAGCGGGGTAGGCGCGGCCATCCTGGCAAAGCGGCGCGGGTACGACGTGTGGGTGAGCGATGGCGGCACCATCCGGGAGGCTTACCGGAAAGAACTGGAGGCAGAGGGCATCGGCTTTGAAGAGGGCCGGCACAGCGAAGCGAAAATCCTGGACGCGGATGAAGTGATGAAGAGTCCGGGCATTCCCGAAAGCAACGCCCTGGTGCAGGCCATCCGGCAGAAAGGCATCCCGGTGATCAGCGAGATCGAACTGGCTTACCGCTACAAGGGCAACAGCCGCATCATCGCCATCACCGGTACCAATGGTAAAACCACCACCACGGCGCTTACCTACCACATCTGCCAATCGGGCGGCGCCGATTGTGCCCTGGTGGGAAACATCGGGGTATCATTTGCCAAGCAGGTGGCCCTTGACCCCAAAGCGCTGTATGTGGTGGAGGTGAGTTCTTTTCAGCTGGATGATATTCACCGGTTCCGGCCCGATGTGGCGGTGCTGACGAACATCACCGAAGACCACCTGGACCGTTACGGATACCAGATGCAGAACTACATCAGCAGCAAATTCCGCATTGCCCTCAACCAGCAGCCGGAAGATGTATTCATCTATTGTATGGATGACCCGATCGTCGCACAAAATATTCAGAGATACCCCATTAAATCAGCTTTATTACCAATCACTATGAGTAAAACACTGCCTCAGGGAGCCTACATCAGCAACGCGGAACTGCACCTGAAATGGAAAGGAGAGGAAATGCAGATGAGTATTCAGGATTTTGCCCTCAAGGGAAAACACAATCAGTACAACAGCATGGCCGCCGGCGCTGCTTCCCTGGCCGTGGACATTAAAAAAGAGCATGTGCGGGAATCATTGCAGACTTTTCAGAGCCTCGAGCACCGGATGGAGCCGGTGGCCAATATCAAGGGAGTGGAATTCATCAACGACAGCAAGGCCACCAATGTGAACAGCACCTGGTTTGCGCTCGAAAGCATGACCAAGCCCACCATCCTCATCCTGGGCGGCGTGGATAAGGGCAACGATTACGCCATCCTTACCGACCTGGTAAAGGAGAAAGTGAAAGCCATTGTGTGCATGGGTACCGATAACCGGAAGATTCATGAGGCCTTTGGTTCGGTGGTGCCGTTGATGGTCAATACCGCTTCGGCGGCTGAAGCCGTGCAGGCAGCCTTTCATTTTGCCAGCAAGGGCGATGTGGTGCTGCTCAGCCCGGCCTGTGCCAGCTTCGATCTCTTTAAAAATTATGAAGACCGGGGTAACCAGTTCAAACTGGCGGTAAAAAATCTCTGAACACTTAATCATCATTCGCAAGGCGGTTAACGGATGGCGGCGATCAAAAATATAGTCAAGCAGTTTCTCGGTTTCACGGAAACCAGTGAGGGGGCGTTCAGTTCGTCGATACGCGGACTGAACAGCGGCACGCTGGTGAGCAAAACCCGTGGCGACCGGGTAATCTGGGCCATCGTGGTGATCCTTACCCTGATGAGCCTGCTGGTGGTGTACAGCAGCACCGGCTCACTGGCTTACAAATACAGCAAGAGCACCGAGAGCTTCCTGTTCAAGCAGTTTGCCTTCATCATCCTCGGGGTGCTGTTCATTTACTGGGCCCACCGCGTAAACTACACGGTGTATTCCCGGATCGCCATCATCCTGTTCCTGCTGTCGATCCCCCTGCTGCTGTACACCCTGCTCTTTGGCGTGCAGCTCAATTCGGGCAGTCGGTGGATCAAACTGCCGGTGATCAACATGACGTTCCAGACCTCCGACCTGGCCAAGCTGGCCCTGTTCATGTACATGAGCCGGCAGCTCAGCCGAAAGCAGGCGGTGATCAAGGACTTCAAAAAAGGCTTCCTGCCCATCATCATTCCCGTAGGCATCATCTGCCTGCTCATCGCGCCGGCCAATCTTTCCACCGCTGTGCTGATTGCCGGTACAAGTATTTTGTTAATGTTTATCGGCCGGGTGAATGCCAGGCATATTTTGGCTACTATTGGTATCGCAATGATACCGGTGGTAATGCTGGTAACCATTGCCGTGAGCTACTACGACCGGGCCGAACATAAGTCCAAAGAACTGCCGGTGATCCTCACGGCGGGCCGCGTGCCCACCTGGATCGGCAGGATCCAGACCTTCATCTACAGCAGCAAGGAAGACCAGAATGAGAAACTCTACCAGATCAACCAGGCGAAAATAGCCATTGCAAAGGGCGGATGGCTGGGCGTGGGCCCGGGAAACAGCGAACAGCGCAATTTTCTGCCGCATTCGTACAGTGATTTCATTTATGCCATCATCCTGGAAGAATACGGTTTGATGGGCGGCATCTTTATGGTATTCATTTACCTGCTCTTCCTCTACCGCTGCATCCGGTTGTACCGGAAATGTCCCTTTGCTTTCGGCGCTTTCCTGGCCCTGGCCCTCAGTTTCATGCTGGTGATTCAGGCGGTGGCGAATATGGCGGTGAATGTGAATGTATTTCCCAATACCGGGGTTACCCTGCCCCTGGTGAGTATGGGCGGCAGCAGCTTCCTCTTTACCTGCTTCTCCATCGGCATCATCCTCAGTGTGGCGCGTAATGTGGAAATGCAGGAAGGAAAAACCGTGGTGGCCGCCGCCGTGGCAGCGGCCGATCAGCAGGCAGGCGGGGAAAAAGGTAAAAAGCAAGAAACGGATTGAAACCGAGATTCATCATAGCAGGCGGCGGCACCGGCGGACATATTTTTCCGGCGGTGGCCATCGCCAATGCCCTGAAGCAGCAATGCCCCGGTGCTGAGTTTTTGTTTGTGGGCGCCAAAGGGAAGATGGAGATGGAGAAAGTGCCGCAGGCCGGATACGCCATTGAGGGGCTCGACATCGCGGGGTTCAACCGCAGTTCTTTGATCAAAAATATCGGGCTGCCCCTGAAACTGCTGAAAAGCTTTTTCCAGGTGCGGTCCATTTTCAGCCGGTTCCGGCCGGATGCGGTGATCGGGGTGGGGGGCTATTCCAGTTTTCCGGTACTGCGCTATGCACAGGCCCGCGGCATCCCCACTTTCATTCATGAGAGCAATTCCTTTGCCGGCAAAAGTAATATCCTGCTGGGCAAAAAGGCCACGAAGATTTTTGTGGCCATCGATGGCATGGAGAAATTTTTTCCGGCGGAGAAGATCATGATCAGCGGCAACCCCGTGCGGGCTGCTATCTGTTCGGGTACGGCTTCCCGTGAGGAATCGGTGCGCTTCTTTGGCCTCGATCCGGCCCGCAATATCCTGCTGGTGGTGGGCGGAAGTCTCGGCGCCAAAGGCATCAACGAAGCCATTGACGCCGGGCTCGACCGTTTGCTGGAAAACGGCCTGCAGCTGATCTGGCAAACCGGAAAGCCCTTCGCCGAACAGGCGCGGCGCCGTTGTACGGGCCGGCAGGGGGTATGGGTGAATGATTTTATTACCCGGATGGAACTGGCTTACAGTGCCGCCGACCTGATGGTGAGCCGCAGCGGGGCCATGAGTGTGAGCGAGATCTGCGTGGTGGCCAAGCCGGTGGTGTTTGTGCCGTTTCCCTTTGCGGCGGAAGATCATCAAACGGTGAATGCCCGTAAACTGGCCGATCGCCAGGCCGCCCTCCTGGTGAGCGACAGCGAGGCCGGCAAAGCACTGGTACCCGCCGTGCTGGCCCTGGCCGCCGATCCTGAAAAGCGTCGCGCCATGACCAACCGGCTCCGTGACCTCGCCGTAACGGATGCGGATACACGGATTGCGGAAGAAATCAGGCGCTGTTTGGGACTGATGGATGAAACGAATGGTTGAAATTTTTTTACTGATAAGTTGAATCAGACATTGAACCGGATTAAAAATATCATTGCCACGCTGATGGCGGCACCTGAAACGGGCGGCGTGCAGGGATCGGTGTACTTCCTCGGCATCGGCGGCATCGGCATGAGCGCCCTGGCCCGTTACTTCCACCAGAAGGGAATTCCGGTGAGCGGGTACGATAAAACCGAAACGGCTCTCTGCCGGCAGCTGGCGGCAGAAGGCATCGCCATTCATTATACCGACAGCCCCGATCTGCTCGACCGGCATGCCGCCCTGGTAGTGTACACCCCGGCTATCCCGGCCGATCACCAGGAATACCGGTATTACCTGAACCACGGTTATCCCCTGGTGAAGCGCAGCGAGGTGCTCGGAGCGGTTACCTCCGGTTATTTCAACATCTGTGTGGCCGGTACGCATGGCAAAACCACCACCAGCAGCCTGGTTGCCCACATCCTGCGGCATTCCGGGCATGGCTGCAATGCTTTCCTGGGCGGCATCGCGGTGAACTACGACAGCAATTTCTGGTCTTCTGCCAGCGATGTGGCCGTGGCAGAGGCCGATGAATACGACCGGAGTTTTCTGCAGCTCACGCCGGATGTGGCCATCATCAGCTCCATGGATCCGGATCATCTCGACATCTATGGCACCGCGGCAAACATGGAGCAGGCCTTTATCGATTTCAGTGCCCGCATCCAGCCGGCCGGTTTGCTGATCAGCCGTTACGGGCTGAAGCGTTCGGCCGACCTGGTGTGCAATCATCACCTCACTTACGGGGTGGAAGAATCTGCGGCAGACGTGAACGCTTTTCATATCCGTGCTGAACAGGGCAGTTATGTATTTGATCTCCGCATCCGCGGGGAACTGATCAGCGGCCTGGTGCTCAATATGGGCGGCCGCCACAATATTGAAAACGCGGCTGCGGCCATTGCGGTGGCCCGCCACCTGAACATTGCCCCGGATAAAATCCGTGCGGCACTGGCCGACTTCCGCGGGGTGAAGCGGCGTTTTGAATACATCCACCGCAGCCGTCACCGGGTGATGGTGGACGATTATGCCCACCACCCGGCTGAGCTCAGAGCGCTGATCACCGGCGCCCGCGAATTGTTTGGCAACCTGAAATGTCTGGTGGTGTTTCAGCCGCATCTGTACAGCCGCACCCGCGACCACGCGGATGGATTTGCGGAAGTACTCGACCTGGCTGATGAAACCGTTTTGCTGCCTATTTACCCGGCCCGTGAGCTGCCCATCCCCGGGGTGAGCAGCGGCATGATCCTGGAACGGATGCACAGCGAAAACAAAATGCTGCTGGAGAAAGAACAACTGGTGGAACACCTGCGCCAGGAATTATCGGCACAGGTGGAGGAAGGATATGAAGGCATCCTGCTGATTACTGCCGGCGCCGGCGATATTGATACGCTGGTGGAGCCGTTGCGGCAGTTGCTGGAAACCATGAACACTGAACATGATTAAAAGAAAAACAGTGCTGAAGTGGCTGGTGTTGTCAGTATGGATACTGATCGGCGCCGGTGTAACCACACTCCTGGTGGCGGCTATCCGCAACACCGGGCAGCAGCGCTGTGCGGGTTTGCAGATCACGATCGAGGGGGTGAGCAATCATTTTTTTGTGGACAAACAGGATATTTTGAACGCCCTGAACCAGTACATCGACGGTCCGGCTGAAGGCCAGCCGCTCTCGGTGTTCAACCTGCGCTCCCTGGAGCAGGACCTCGCGAAAAACATCTGGGTAAAGCAGGCACAGCTGTTCTTTGACAATAACCAGGTTTTGCAGATACGCGTTACCGAAAGAGAGCCGGTGGCCCGGGTGTTTAGTACGGCCGGCACCACTTTTTACATCGACAGCAGCATTACCATGCTGCCGCTGAGTGAAAAGCTCTCGGCACGGCTGCCGGTATTCACCGGGTTCCCTTCGGATAAGGCGGTGCTTACCCGTGCCGACAGTAACCTGCTGCGCGATGTGTGCCGGCTGAGCCTGGCCATCCAGCAGGATTCATTCATGATGGCGCTGGTGGAGCAGGTAGACATCACCCCCGAGCGGCAGTTTGAGCTGGTGCCCAAACTGGGAGAGGGCATCATCAGTTTCGGCGATGCGTCGGCCATCAGCAGCAAAATTGGCAAGCTCCGGCTGTTTTACCAGCGGGTGATGCCGCGCTGCGGATGGGATTACTACAGCCGGATCAGTGTGCAGTACCGGGGCCAGGTGGTGGCCCGCCGCAAGGGTGCGGAAGACATCAGCGCAGATTCGCTGCGCACCCTGCAGCTGATGCAGGCCATCGCCCGTACGGCGGAAGACCTGGCCAGTGATTCGCTGCAGATGATCCTGCCCGATAATGAGCAGAACACCACCAGCGTGAGCCTGATCCAGCAGTCGCTGCAGCGCGATGACCAGCCGGAGGAAGCGGCCCCGCTGCTGATGCCGGTGCAGGGCATACCGGTGACGCGTAACCCCATTTCGCCGGCGCCAGCCCCTGCTGCTCAGCGCAGTACGGCAGCGCCGAAACCCGCCCCTCAAACGGCTAACCCTTCTCATCATAGCACGAACCCAGTCCCTGTGAAAACCTCTTTACCGAAACCGAAACCCAAACCGAAGCCTAAGCCCCAGCCCGCGGTGCGGCCGGCATCGCAGCCCAACGAATACTGAACCATTGATAACAACCAGGATAAAACCCATCACACTCACACAAACACATACAACTATGATTAACGAACAGTCTAACTCCGGAATGGATAACGCGGTGAATCCGAATCCCGTTATCGTGGGCCTGGACATCGGCACCACCAAGATTGCTGCCATCGCCGGCCGAAAGAATGAATATGGCAAACTGGAAATTCTCGGTTTCGGCCGGGCCAACAGCAACGGCGTGCAGCATGGTATGGTGCTCAACATCGACCAAACCATCAAGGCCATCCAAACGGCTCTCGAAAACTGCTATGCCTCCAATCCCAACCTCCTCATCAGCGAAGTGTATGTGGGCATTGCCGGGCATCACATCAAAAGCCTCCAGACGCGGGGAGAAATCATGCGGCAGAATACCGAGGAAGAAATCCGCCAGGATGAAGTAGACCGGCTGATCGCCGATCAGTACCGCACTTATATCCCTGCGGGCGACCAGATCATTGACGTGATTCCGCAGGAGTTTGCGGTGGATCATTTTCAGAATATTCCCAACCCCATCGGGTACAGCGGGGTGAAGGTGGGCGCCAACTTCCACATCATCACCGGCGACCGCAATGCCATCCGCAACATCAACCGCAGCGTGGAAAAGGCCGGACTCAAAACCCGTGACCTGGTGCTGCAGCCCCTCGCTTCGGCCGCAGCCGTGATGTGCGATCAGGATCTGGAAGCCGGCGTGGCCATCGTGGACATCGGCGGCGGCACCACCGACCTGGCCGTATTTTATGAAGGCATCCTCAAGCATACCGCAGTGATTCCCTTCGGCGGTGAAAACATCACCAACGACATCAAGAACGGGCTGGGGGTACTGAAAACCCAGGCGGAGCAGATGAAAGTGCAGTTTGGCAGCGCCCTCACTGAAGAAGCCAAGGCCAATGCCTTCATCACCATCCCCGGACTGCGTGGCATGCCGCCCAAGGAAATCAGCGTGAAAAACCTGGCCGGCATCATCCAGGCACGCATGAGTGAAATCATGGACTTTGTGAGTTATCACCTCAAGCAGGTGGGGATGGACAGCCGTTTGCTCAACGGCGGCATCATCCTCACCGGCGGCGGATCGCAGCTGAAACACCTGATTCAGCTTACCGAATATGTAACCGGACTGAATGCCCGGATTGGTTTTCCGAACGAGCACCTGGCCAGCGGGCACATCGAAGAACTGGCCAAGCCCATGTACAGCACCTGTATCGGTCTGATCCTGAAAGGGTACAATGATTACGAGAACAATCACCAGGCCTTCCAGGAACAGTTCCGCAAAGTGGAAGTGCCTGCAGAACTGCAGCAGCCGCCGGTGCCCGAAACGCCGGTGCAGCCCGAACCTGCAGAAGTGCCGGTAATGGCCGCGGAAGAGGCGCTGGAAAAAATGAAGCCGAAGAAAACCCGCAAATCCTTTATGGATTCTTTCCGCAACGGATTGCTGGAGCTCTTCAAGGAAGAGGGCGATTCGCACCTGTAAACAGGCTTTCACCAGTTCTTACTATTACCATTCACTAACCCATCGTGCGGCGGCAGCCTGAAAGGCTGCTGCCGCGCAAATCCTTAAAAAGTGCCCCGCAGTGCGCTTACCGGTACTGCAGGGCTGCCTAACGATTATGATACATTTTGATTTGCCCAAAGAACAGTCATCCATCATCAAGGTGATCGGTGTGGGTGGCGGCGGCAGCAACGCCGTTAACCACATGTATTCCCAGAACATTGATGGGGTGAACTTCATCATCTGCAACACCGATGCGCAGGCCATTGCGCAGAGCCGCGTACCCAATAAAATACAGCTGGGGCCCCACCTTACGCAGGGGCTGGGCGCCGGCGCCAATCCCGATATCGGCCGGCAGGCTACGGAAGAGAGTCTTGAAGAAATCCGGCGCATCCTGGAAGTGAACACCAAGATGGCCTTTATCACCGCGGGCATGGGTGGCGGTACCGGAACCGGTGGCGCCCCGATCGTGGCCAAAGTGTGCAAGGACCTGGGCATCCTTACCGTGGGTATTGTTACCACGCCTTTCGCTTATGAAGGCCGCAAGCGCCTGGCCCAGGCTGAAGAGGGCATCCGTTACCTGAAAGAGCATGTGGACACGTTGCTGGTGATCAGCAACGACAAACTGCGTCACCAGTTTGGCAACCTCAAAATGAAGGAAGCCTTTTCCAAAGCCGATAATGTACTGGCTACCGCCGCCAAGTGCATCACCGACGTGATCAACAGCACCGGGCAGATCAATGTTGATTTCGCGGATGTATGCACCGTGATGAAAAACGGCGGCGTGGCCATCCTCGGCAGCGCCACCGGAGAAGGTGAAAACCGGGCACAGCAGGCCATTGAGAATGCGCTCAATTCCCCGCTGCTCAACGACAATGATATCCGCGGCGCCCGCTGGATCCTCATCAACATCAACTCCTGTGAAGGCGAGCACGAGTTTACCATGGACGAAGTGGAAGTGATCCAGGACTACCTGCTCAGCCGTGCCGGCGAGGGAACGGATGTGATCCTGGGCCTGGGTTACGACAACACCCTGGGCAGCAGCATCGGCATCACGCTCATCGCCACCGGTTTTGAACACAAGGATCCTTTCGCCAAAACCGATCATTCGCCTGAAGCCTCGAAGAAGGAAGACAAGATTGTGATGACGCTGGAAATGCCGGCGAAAGAAGCCCCCAAAGCCGTTCAGCCTGTTCAGCCCACGCTGCAGTTTGAGCCGGCCGAAACACCGGCCGCTCCGGCTGAGCCTGAAAAAATCGTTATCGAACTGGCAGCCCCGGATGTGCCGGTTCCCCAAGAGCCTGTTCAAACCACGGGAATACCATCTGTCGACATGAAAACTTTAACACCGGAAAATGAGACTGAAACTCCTTCAGCCGATGCTCCGGTGTTCTTTGAAATTTCCTCGGCCAACGACCAGTTGCCCACGGTGCGCTTTGATTTTCCGGAAGCGGAGCAGCCGGCAAAAGAACCGGAAGCTGCACCGGCCCCCCAGCCTGAAGAGCCGAAAAAAGAAGCTAGCACGCCTGTTTCGTCAGCAGGCGGATACTTGGCCAAACCTCAGCAGATCTACGCGTATGAGGAGAAGCCGGGACCCGAATCCCATACCACTGAAAACCTGACTCCGGCACAGCGTACAGATCAGGCCGACGAACCTGTTCTGGAGATGCGCATGGTAGTCAGAGAATCCCATGAAGCGGCGGAGGAAAAGCCTGTTGTACAGCCAACTCAGCAGCCCAATTTCATGTCCGGGGAAGAGGAGCCTGCGCTGCAGGACGATTCCGAGGACTTAAGGCGCCGGGCAGCAGAAAGGATCGCGAAACTGCGTAATTTGTCATTCAACATCAATGCAGCCGATCCGAACAATGAGTTTGAAACGGTGCCGGCTTACCTTCGCCGCAATATGGAACTCCACAATTCCCTGGCGGATGTGGAGAGCTTCTACACCAATTACACGGTGAAGTCTGACGAAAACAACCAGGCAGAAATCAGCACCATCAATACCTTTTTAGACGGCAAGAAACCGGATTGATTTCCGGCTCCTGCTGCTATTGTTGTTTGTTAATTATAGTGTGTGTAAGCCCTCCGGTTTTTCCGGGGGGCTTGTTTTTGGTGCTGCAGCAGGGGCACAAAAAAGCCCCTCGCGGGAGGGGCTGGATGGGAAACCTTATTACCGGTTTATTCGGGTTTGGAAGCGAATTCTTCTTCCAGGGCTTTTTGTTTTTTGCGGATTTCGTTCCAGGGCTTGTACTTGTCACCCAGAATCTCTTTCAGCTTGCTGTTCTTTTCTTCGTTGATGGCTTTTTTACGGGCATCGCGTTCTTCATCAGAAAGCGATTTGTCGGTTTTCAGGGCATTGCTTTTTTCCGTGGCAGCTTCCATCACGCCCCGGGCCTGTTTTTCCAGCTCATCCGAAATATCCGCTTCCTTGAATGAAGCGGTCAGGTGCTCTTCTTTCATTTTTTTGAGGGCCGCTTTTTTTTCTTTGGTCAGCTCTACCCGGGGTTTGTCCTGGGCCTGCAGCTGCAGCGCACCGGCAAACAGGAAAAGGGAACATGCGAGGATCCATTTTTTCATATGAAAGTGTTTTTGTGATTCAAATGTACTGGCTGCCTGCCAAAAAACGGGCCATTCGCCACCGCAGGATTGTTAAAGCCGCCCAAAATCTACGGTAACGTTTGCGTTCAGCAGGCTTTTATTCCCGTTCAGTCAGTTGCAGGAGGCGGGCTGCCGGATATTGGTATAATTTTGGCCCTTACCGTTAAAAGTTTTTTATGCGCCTGATCTTCCTGCTCATCCCTGTTTTGCTCCTGGTATGTTGTTCGCGGTCTGCCGCCCAGCAACGCAGTTTTGACCAGCTGGATACCGAGCGTTTTTTCCGCATCGGCGGCAAGGCCGGGGTCAACATCAACAAGATTGCCGGTCAGTCGTACAAAGCCGGCTTTCATTACAATTACCAGCTCGGTGGGTTCCTGCAGTTCAATTTCAGCAACCGTTTCGGCCTGCAGCCTGAAATCAGTTTTGTACAGGGAACGGCCGAGTTCTCCAGCGATGCCACCACCATTTACGATGACCTGTTCCGGGATGGCAGCCAGAAAAAGGCCAGCCTGCGCTCCCTCGAAATTCCTCTTCTGCTGAACATCAATGTTGGCCTGAGCAAGCATGTGAAACTGCAGATTGGCCCGGCTTTCGACCGCCTGATCCGGCAGCAGGCCGACAGTTTGCAGTACAGCGGAACCGTTTACAAAAACAACAGCTGGAGCGCCATCGGCGGTTTGTGGATACAGTTGCCCGTTATCCATATCGGCGGGCGGTACAAATACGGGCTGTCCAATATCAATGCCGTAGATGGCCGGGAAAGCTGGCGTCCGCAGGCCATCCAGATTTTTATCGGCATCACCATCTGAGGGCGGGGAAAATGCCTGACGGAGGGGGATTTTTCACCCGGCCTTTCCGGCGCGGCG
Organism: Ferruginibacter sp.; assembly: GCA_041911275.1. Taxonomy (GTDB): domain Bacteria; phylum Bacteroidota; class Bacteroidia; order Chitinophagales; family Chitinophagaceae; genus Ferruginibacter. The sequence continues at coordinate 20,753 of JAYRPG010000058.1, forward strand.
TCTTATTTTAGCTGAAAACCCCGGCATGCTTCAGCAAGTCTCCCCGGAGCAGTTGCTCTTCATCGATATTGAAACGGTTGCTGAGCAACCCGTATTCACCGCCCTGGAACCCCGCTGGCAGGCGCTCTGGGAAGAAAAGGTGCGGTACAGCCTGCCGGAAGGTATGCTGTGCGGCGATTACTATGAACAGCGCGCGGGCGTGATGGCCGAGTTTGCCCGGGTGATCTGCGTGAGCCTGGCCTATCTGCGCAAACAGGAGGGCGAATACCAGCTGCGGGTAAAATCGGTGTACGATGCTGGGGAGCCTGCCCTGCTGCGGAACCTGCTGCAAACCCTGCAGCCGCTCATGAGTACGCAGCCCCGCCGCCTTTTCACCGGCCACAATATCCGGGAGTTTGATATTCCCTTTCTCTGCCGCCGCCTGCTGATCAACGGTATCCCCATCCCTCCTTACCTGGATTTTCAGAACATGAAGCCCTGGGAAACCCCGCTCCTGGATACCTTTCAGTACTGGCGCTTTGGCGACTATAAAAATTATACATCCCTGAACCTGCTGGCAGCGGCCCTGCAGGTGCCCTCCCCCAAGGATGATATCGACGGCAGCCAGGTGGGTACGGTGTACTGGAAGGAGAAGAACCTGCCCCGCATCGTTCATTACTGCGAAAAGGACGTGGTAACGGTGGCGAATATCTTCATGCGCTTTAAAGGGCTGCCGCTTCTGCGGGAAGAGCAGGTGATGGTGGCAGGGGGATAGGAGGAAGGTTTAGAAAGGTTTAGAATGGTTTAGGGAAGTTTAGGGAGGTTGATTATGCTTCATAGTGCGGTTGGTAAGTCGTATACCGGTTGAAATGTTACATGCATCATTAGCCCTTCAGCGGTGTGTTATCCCAGGCGCTGTCGGAGGTTTTTTCCAGGAACATCTTATCCTCCTGCAGCAGCCGTTCCTGTTCGGCAATTTCTTCGCGGATGCGTGAGATGTAGGTATTCACATCTTTTCTTTCGTTCACCAGTTTCTGAATCGAGGCCAGCTCGTAGCGGATAAAATCATTGGCCTTGCGGGTAACGGTATAACGGCGGTGGCCCAGCTGGGTGAGTACGCGGGTGGCGAGGTTCACGGAGCTGTACATGCCTTCGATTGATACTTCTCCGTATTCTTTTTCGAGCAGTTCGTAGGCATGCCCCCGGTTGCGGGCACGAAGGTAAAGCTGCAGGTGCGGAAAATGTTTCTGGACCAGTTCGGCCAGCTGCTCGGTTTTCACCGGGTCATCAATGGCGGAGATCAGGATTTTGGCCTTGGCTGCCCCCGCGGCTTTGAGCAGGTCCAGCCGGGTGGCATCACCATAATGCACATTGAATCCCATGCGCCGCAGGAACTGCACCCGGTCAATGTCTTTATCGAGGTAAGTGGCTTTTACATGATTGGCCCGCAGGAAGCGGCCGATATTGCTTCCGAAATGTCCGAATCCGGCAATGATCACCGAATGTTCTTCTTCCGGATTCACCGCATAATTTTTTTCGCTTTCCGTGACGGGCACCGACAGCCTGCCGGCAATCAGCTGATCATACAGGGTTAACAAAAGGGGAGAGATGATCATGCTGATGGTGACCACGGCCATCCAGAAATCGCCGGAAGCCGTATCCAGCATTTTCAGCTGCAGGATGGAATTGAGCAATACAAAAACAAACTCGCCCGCCTGGGCCAGCAGCAGCGCAAAGAGCAGGTTTTGCGCGGAGCTGATTTTGAATTTCTTTCCCAGCAGGTACAGCACGAGGCTTTTCAGCGCAATCACCAGGCCTACGGCCAGCAGCACTTCCCCGGTCCGTTCACGGAGCACATCAAAGTTGATGGTGGAACCTACCGCTGTGAAAAACACACCGAGGAGCAGGCCCTTGAAAGGTTCGATATCGCTTTCCAGCTCATGCCTGAATTCGCTGTTGGCCAGCATCACCCCGGCAAAGAATGCGCCCAGCGCCGCACTGATGCCCACCTGGATCATCAGCCAGGATACGCCAATCACGATGAAGAGGGCGGCTGCGGTAAAGAGTTCACGCACACCGGTGCGCCCGATGAGGTGCAGAAAAGGATTCAGGATAAAACGGCTGCAGAGGTAGATGAGCCCCAGTGCCGTTAAGAGGGTGATGGTGGTATGGGTTTGCAGATAACGCAGCACGGGGTTGGCAGAAAACTGGTCCACGCCGCTTTGCTGGATGCCCGCCAGCAGGGGCAGCAGGGCCAGCAGTGGAATCACGGCGATATCCTGGAAGAGCAGCACCGCAAAGGATGAATTGCCCGCATCTGTTTTTTCGATGCTTCTCTCTTTCAGGGTTTGCAGCACAATGGCGGTAGACGACATGCCGAACGACAGCGAGAGGGCCAGCGCGGCTTCAAAGGAATGGCCGAACAGGGTGTAAAAAACGGGAAACAGCACCAGGGCCGTGAGCAGCATCTGCAATCCGCCCAGTCCGAGGATGCGGTTCTTCATCTGCCAGAAGGCCTGTGGGCTCAGTTCGAGTCCGATCACAAACAGCATCATCACCACGCCGAATTCAGCCGTATGCATCACGTCTTCGCCTTCATGCCCCACCAGCTTCAGCACATAAGGGCCAATGAGTACGCCGGCCAGGATATAGCCCAGCACACTGCCGATGCCCAGTTTTTTCGCCAGGGGCACACATACAATGGCGCTGCCCAGGTAGATCAGGGCGTTTTGAAGAATGTCTCCTGCCATGCGTCCAGATTTAAATCATTAAAATGTTGCAGCTGCATCAGCTTGCCGGCATCCAGCCGGGGCGATTGCAGAAAGTTGAGGATATTGGTGTAGCGTACCGCATAATCTTCCAGCTCTTCATCGGTGATGCGGTTGGCCCCGGGAATGATGAAGGGCGGCAGGTAGTGCATGCCGCAGTGATAGGCCGTCTGATCAAAGGGGGCCAGCAGCTCCCGGAAAGTAAACCGGTTGCGTCCCGTATGCTGGTACACTTCAAATTTGCCACCCGAGGACAAGGCGTTGAGGATGCACTTGCCTTCCAGTTGATGGCCGTTTCTGCCATAGGCCCAGCCATGCTCCAGCACCAGATCGATCCATTGTTTCATCAGGGGCGGGCAGCTGTACCAGTAAAAGGGATGCTGCCAGATGATCACGTCATGCTGCAGCAGCTGCTCCTGTTCCGCGCGGATATCAATATTGAAATCCGGGTACAGTTCATATTCGTCCCGGATGGTTACATGATTGAGCAGGGAGGCAGCTTTGATCATACGCCGGTTGGAGCGGGAATATTCAAACCGGGGATGGAAGAGCAGGATGAGTATTTTTTTTTCAGACATGCGCAGGCGTTTTGGTGACAGTCCTCCGTCAGGGGGCATAGAGCAGGTAACGTTTCCGGATTTTCAGGAACCGCTGCAGGCCGGGCTCCCAGCTCTTGCGGATGGCGGCTGCCGTTGCGCCGGTTTTGATCTGCCGCATCAGCTGGTCGTTCCCCGCCAGCTTGTTGAAGAAATTATTTTTCAGGAAAAAACTGTCTTTATCCGGAAAGAGCCGGTAGGCTTCGGTGAGGTATTCGATCCGGATCCGGCCGTTCAGTTTGCGGAGTACCTCCTCTTCGGTACCGCCCTCATACCAGCCGTAGCAGCGCTGTCCGTAGCATTTGCTCTTGGCTGCGCCGGCATTGGGCTGCGGGGTGAAGGCATAAAGATGGCCGGGCAGGCTCGGGTGTCCGAAAACCTGGAAGGGATAATCGGTGCCGCGCCCTTCACTCAGCACCGTGCCTTCAAAGAAACAGGTGGATGGGTAGAGGTAGATGCTCTGCATCGCTTTCAGGTTGGGCGAGGGGGGCACCGGCAACCGGTACCGGGTTTGGTGGGTGTAATTTTTGCATTTGATCACCTGCACATGAAAGGGCGTATCGGCAGTGGGCCGGGTGCGGAGATTTTGGCGGTGAATGGCGTTGGCTTTGGCCGAGAGCCAGCCTTCGCCGGCCAGCATCAGGGCATATTCGCCAATCGTCATACCGTACACCACCGGCACCGGCTGCATCCCCACAAAACTTTTGAATGCCGGCTCCAGCACGGGGCCGTCCACATAAAATCCATTCGGGTTGGGGCGGTCGAGGATCAGCAGGGGTTTGCGGTTTTCCAGGCAGGCTTCCAGGCAATACTCCAGCGAGGAGATATAGGTATAAAACCGCACGCCCACATCCTGGATATCGAATACGAGCAGATCCAGGTCACGCAGATCGTCTGGTGTGGGTTTTTTATGATCGCCATACAGGCTCACCACCGGCAGACCCGTAGCCGCATCGGTGCTGCTGGCCACTTTTTCTCCGGCCCCCGCAGTGCCGCGGAAACCGTGTTCGGGGCCAAAGATCTTCACCACGCGGATGCCCCGCCGCAGGAGGGTATCCACCAGGTGGGTTTGCTGCACCCGGCTGGTGGGGTTGGCAAAAACCCCCACGGCCTTGCCTTTCAGGAGGGGCAGGTATGCCTCCATCCTCTCGGCGCCCGGGATCACCGGCTGCGCCTGCAGCGGTGTGGGGGCTGAGGTCCAGAGGGCAGCCAGCAGCAGGCTGCAGATCAGGGCGTTGCGGAAATCACTCATAAGGTAAAGTTCAGGCAAAGAATTTAATTCCCCGGTATGGCGATTAAAATTTAACTTGCAGGAGCATTGTCTCCTGCTCACCGTTTGCGCTGCAGCATAGCCAAACCACGCAGCATCTGCATTTTTTTGCAGCGCCAATGTGGCTGAAGCGCGCTTTTCAGCCCTCACGAATCACATTATGATCACTCCTGCCCCGGCAGGATACAAAACACCCAGCATATGGCACAAGTAAAAACCGGAGATACCGTAAAGGTGCATTACACCGGACGTTTAACCTCAGGCGAGCAGTTCGATTCTTCTGCCGGCCGTGAGCCCCTTGAATTTACCGTTGGCGCAGGCCAGATGATCAAAGGATTTGACGCCGCCCTGCCCGGCATGAACGTGGGCGACAAGAAAACCGTGAATATTGCCGCTGCAGATGCCTACGGCGAGAAAGACCCCAATGCCATCATTGAGTTTCCCCTGTCGAATGTACCGGCAGATATGAAACTGGAAGCCGGCATGCAGCTCACCTTGTCTAACCAGTACGGACAACCCTTCCCGGTAGTGGTGACCGAACTGCGCCAGGATGTGGTGATACTCGATGCCAATCATTTCCTCGCCGGTGAAGAACTGGTGTTTGATATTGAACTGGTGGAAATCGTTTGAGCGGACCCCCGCATCTTTTTGACCCCAACCTGATTGACGAAAGCCCGCAGCAGCGGGCTTTTTTTGTGCCCCGGAGCGATGCCGGGCGCCGGCAGGGCGTTCGGTTGTTCTCGGTTGTACATCCGTCATGCAGGATGAACGGTTCATCATTCGCCTCCTGCCCATGGCTGTTTTTCCCTAACTTTCGGTCCTTTTTAAAAGATAACCTATGATCAGTATTCAACCGGATGAGGTGGCCGAACGGTTTATGCGTTATGTGCAGATCGATACGCAGAGCGATCCTGCGGCTGATGCCGCACCCAGTACCGAAAAACAAAAAGATCTCAGCCGGCTGCTGGCCCGGGAACTGCAGGAGATGGGCATCAGCGATGCTGCGGCGGATGATTACGGTTACGTATATGCGACGATACCGGGCAATACCGCCAAGTCAGGGGTGCCGGTGATCTGTTTCTGTGCCCATGTGGATACGGCCCCCGACTGCAGCGGCACCCATGTGAAGCCCCTGCTGCACCGGAACTACGATGGCCGCGACCTGGTGCTGCCCGATGATCCCGCGCAGGTACTGCGGATGCAGGATATGCCTTATCTGCAGCAGCAGCTGAACCACGACCTGATCACTGCCAGCGGCCTCACCCTCCTGGGGGCCGATGATAAAAGCGGGGTGGCAGCCATCATGGCAGCCGCCCGTTTTCTGATGCAGCACCCGGAACTGAAACACGGCGACATCCGGATTTTGTTTACGCCCGATGAGGAGGTGGGCAAAGGCACGGCCCATGTGGATATGCAGCGGCTGGGCGCCCAATTCGGTTATACCCTGGATGGTGGCGAGGCCGGCAGCCTGGAGGATGAAACCTTCAGTGCGGATGGGGTTAGCCTCATCCTGCATGGCGTGATCACCCATCCCGGTTATGCCAAAAACAAACTGGTGAATGCCCTGAAAATTGCCGGCGCCATCCTCGAGGCCCTGCCCAAGCAGGAGTGGAGCCCCGAAACCACCGCAGATCGTGAAGGCTTCGTGCATCCCGTATCCCTGCAGGGGATCGCGGAAAAGGCCGAACTGCATTTTATTGTACGCGACTTCACCGAAGCCGGCCTGGAAGCCCATCACCAGCGGCTGCGTTCCATCGCCGAGGCCGTTACGGCCCGGTACCCGGGCTCCGTGATGGAGTACCGCAAAACCGAGCAGTACCGCAATATGAAACAGGTGCTCGACCAGCACCCGCAGGTGGTGGCCTACGCAGAGGCCGCTATCCGCCGGGCCGGACTCACCGTAAAAAAGGAAAGCATCCGCGGCGGCACCGATGGCAGCCGTTTCAGTTACATGGGCATGCCCTGCCCCAATCTCTTCACCGGTATGCAGCAGATCCACAGCAAGCTGGAATGGATCAGCACCCGGGATATGGCTAAAGCGGCAGAAACCATCGTGCACCTGGCCATGATCTGGGAAGAAAACAGCGGCCTCAAAGCCTGAAGTACTGCATCCTGCCCGGGTTGAGGGATCATGGGCAAAGAGAAAGGCCAGCGGAAAGGGGATGGTTTTGCACTTGGTAAACGGTTTCCTGTTATCTTCATTGAAAATTCACTGATTATGGAAATGTTATTTGCAAACTGGTGGATCATCCTGCTCGTACTGGTACTGGCAGGATCGTTTGTCACCATCAACCAGGGTACCATCGGAGTGGTCACCATGTTCGGAAAATACCAGCGCATCATGCGGCCGGGGCTGAATTTCAAAATTCCCCTGCTGGAAGTGATTTATAAGCGGGTGAGCATCCAGAACCGTTCTGTTGAACTGGAGTTCCAGGCGGTAACGGTTGACCAGGCCAATGTGTATTTCAAATCCATGCTGCTCTACTCTGTACAGAATGAAGCGGAGGAAACCATCCGCAAAGTGGCTTTCAAATTCATCAGCGACAAAGACCTGATGCAGGCCCTCGTGCGCACCATTGAAGGCAATATCCGCGCTTTTGTAGCCACCAAACGCCAGTCGGAGATCCTCGGACTGCGCCGGGATATTGTGGAGTTTGTGAAAGAGCATGTGGATGCATCGCTGGAAGACTGGGGCTATCACCTCCAGGACCTGCAGATCAATGACATCACCTTCGACCAGGCCATCATGGACAGCATGAGTAAAGTAGTGGCCAGCAATAACCTCAAGGCCGCGGCAGAAAATGAAGGCCAGGCCCTGCTGATCACCAAAACAAAATCGGCCGAAGCCGAGGGCAATGCCATCAAGATTGCCGCCGAAGCCTAACGCCAGGCCGCCCAGCTGCGTGGCCAGGGTGTGGCCCTCTTCCGCGAGGAAGTGGCCAAGGGGATGAGCCAGGCCGCCGAGCAGATGAAGCAGGCCAACCTGGATACCAATGTGATCCTGTTCAGCATGTGGACAGAAGCCATCAAGAATTTCGCAGAATACGGCAAGGGTAACGTGATCTTCCTCGACGGCAGTGCCAACGGCATGGAAAAAACCATGCAGCAGCTGATGGGGATGACGCAGTTGAAGGAAGACCAGCGCTGATTCACCGCCATTGTCTGCAGAGGGCCGCATCCCTGCCCGGATCATTTCCTGTCTTGCCCCGCGGAAGCAGTGAAGCGAACCGGCCGGAGGATGCGGTTCTTTAGTTTAACAATATTTTACGCGGCAGGATGGCGGCTTTTCAGCTTTCCCGTTCATCTTGCAGCAGTGTTGGTACAATCTTGGAAGGCACACCGGATAATGCTTTACTTTTGCCCTAAATTTTCTGATGCATGTTTGATTTCTTTTTCCTGCAGGTGGATAGCACAGCCCTCGCAGCTGAGGCTAAAGGACTGGAATCGGTGGGCGGCACGCTCATCCAGGGCGGCTGGCTGATGGTGCCGCTGGCGCTGCTGATGGTGATGGCCCTCTTCTTCTTTTTTGAGCGGCTCATCTTCATCAATAAGGCTTCCCGGATGGACGATAATTTCATGAACATCATCCGTGACCATATCGTTTCGGGGAATGTTGCCGCCGCCCGCTCGCTGGCCAAAAACACACCCAACCCGGTGGCCCGCATGATCGATAAGGGCATCCAGCGCATCGGCAAACCCATTGATGCCATCGAAAAAAGCATGGAGAATGTGGGCGTGCTGGAAATGTATAACATGGAGAAAAACCTCAACATCCTCAACATCATCGTACGCATTGCCCCGCTCTTCGGGTTCCTGGGTACCATTGTGGGCATGCTGAGCCTCTTCGACAGCATCAACAAAAGCACCGAATACAATGCCAATGTCATCGCCGGAGGCATTTATGTGAAGATGATCACCTCGGCTACCGGCCTGATGATTGGCATTGTTACTTACCTGGGCCTGAGTTACCTGCAATCCCGGATCCGTAAAGTGGAAAACCGCATGGAGGCCGCCAGCGCGGAGTTCATCGACATCCTCCAGGAACCCACCCGGTGATGATGGCCATGGGTAAAAGCTGAATGAACAAACAAGCACACATCACACTTTATTTTCCTGAACATCCCCCAACCTCCCAACTCCTAAACATCTAAACGCCCTTCCCCCCGATGAGTTTGCGCAAAAAATTCAACGATGAACATGCTGAAGTGGATACGGGTCCGCTGAATGACATTCTGTTTATCCTGATGTTTTTCTTTCTCATCCTGTCTACCCTCGCCAATCCCAACATCATCAAGATGAGCGTGCCGAAGGCCAAAAGCGACAGCAAGGCCAAGCAGAGTGTGATTGTGAGTATCGATAAAAACAAGAACCTCTTTGTGGGCCGCCAGAAAATCAAGTTTGACTCCCTCGAATCCGAACTGAAGCGCCACATCAACTTCAAGGACACCCTCAACAAGCCCGCGGTGGTGATCAATGCCGATTCGCTGGCCACCTGGAACGATGTGGTACGCATCATGCAGGTAGCCAAAAAACTGGGCGCCACTACGTCGGCTACGGTTAAGAACTGAGCGCCCGCACCATTCTCATTTTTCCATTCAGATCTTTCCTGACCTCTGCTGTACGGAAATGGCTGCGGAATAATGCCGCCGTGGCTTCGGCATAGCGTTCATGTGTTTCGGCATAGAGGGCGCCGCCGGGAAGGAGATGGGTTTCGGCAAAAACGGCCAGGGCGCGGTAAAAGAGCAGGGGATCTTCATCCGGCACAAAAAGCGCAGCGGCGGGTTCGTACTCCCGTACATTCGGATCCAGGCTTTCGGCTTCGGCAACGGGTATGTAAGGGGGATTACTCACGATCACGTGTACCTGCGGTAATGCATTCCGGGCTTCCGCATCGAGAAAATCCATTTGCAGGAGCTGCAGCGGGGTGCGGCAGGCGCGTGCATTCTCCGCGGCCACTTCCAGTGCTGCCGCGCTGGCATCCACGGCGGTAACGAGGGCGCCGGGCAGATTTTTTTTCAGGGCGATGGCGATGCAGCCGCTGCCGGTGCCCACGTCGAGGATGCTGAGAGGCTGCTGCTGCTGCCGGTCGTGGATGATCCAGTGCACCAGTTCTTCGGTTTCGGGGCGGGGGATGAGCACGGCCGGGTTCACCTTCAGCCGCAAGATCGG
>JAYRPG010000059.1:0-11807 GCA_041911275.1 Ferruginibacter sp.
CAGACTGTTGGTGCTGGTTTTGGGGTTGTTATTGGCGAAGGCGGCGGTGGCGATGATCAGGCTGAAGAGGGTGGCGAGGGTTTTCATTTCGTAGGATTTAGCGTTATGCCTATTGCTAATCCTACCGGGTGCCAAAAAATAACTACATCATAATCAATGCTTTAAAAATAATACGCGACGCTTATATTCCGCGCAATGGACAAGGATTCCTGAATATGGAAAACGGGGATGCCAGCCAGTGGGTGGTCAGGGAGCAGCCGGCCCGCCGGCTTCGGTTTCATAAATGTGTTTGTTCGGGTCGCCGGTGATTTCCCGGCAATTGCAGTTGCCGCCCCAGGCATGGGTGCCGTCGGTAAAGTATTCGCATTTCCAGATCGGGGCTTCGTGTTTGATCCGGTCGATGATGTACCGGTTCGCGGCATAGGCTTCGCGCCGGTGGGGCGAACTGGTGATCACCACTACGGCGCAGCCCGACACCCCCACTTTGCCGGTTCGGTGCACGGCCCAGGCGCCGGTGAGTGACCAGCGTTGGATGGCTTCATCGAGGATGGAGCGGATCAGGCTTTCTGCCAGGCTTTCGTGGGCTTCATACCAGAGGTAGTCTACCGTTTTGCCCTGGCTGTGCCCGCGGGTTTCGCCGCTGAACAGCACTACGGCTCCGGCTTCGGGATGATGGGCGGCTTCAAAAAGGGCAGCCCAGTTGAGGGTATGGGGAGAAAGGTGCTGCATAGGATTAACCCCCGCTGCTGGGGGGAATGATGTGTACCGATTCATCCGGGGCCAGTACAAAATCATCCGTTACAAACCGGTCTTTCACCGCATAACGGCAGGCCGCAAGAATGTCTTTGGCTGCGGGATTCCGGGCCGTTAAAAAATGCTGCAGCTCGTCAATGGTCTGCACCGGCTGCTCCAGGATGAATTCCTTGTCGAAGTAATCTTTCAGTATGGCGTAAGTAATGATTTTCATGTTGTGACCCGTAAATGCGGAATGGCCGATGCTGCATTCCTGCATAACTCATAATTCATAACTCATAATTCCCCTCAACTTCTCAACTACCCCCCAATCCGCAACATACTCAGGTCGCTGCCCGTAAACTTCACCCGTTGCTTCTGGTTCATGGCTTCCTGCAATTTAGCGATTAATGCGGGAGTGTCGTCGGTTTCGCTGAGGGCAATCGGCTGGTTGCTGCTCAGGCAGCCGTAGATATGCCCGGTACTGTCGAGCCGCAGCCGGTTACAATCCCGGCAAAAGGGTTCGCTTTCGTTGGCGATGATGCCGAACCGGTGTCCGCAGGCTGTTTGCCAGTAGTTGGCGGTGGAGCCTTCTTTGCGGGGCAGCCGTTCCAGCGGATAGGCCTGGCTGATGGTAGCCAGCAGTGCTTCCTGGCTAAACAGGTACTGTTCGGCACGGCTGTGAAGGTGCCCCATGGCCATCACTTCCAGGAACCGAAGGGTGATGCCGCGTGCAAAAGCGAACTGCAGCAGGGGCATTACCTGGTCTTCATTGATGCCTTTCATGATCACCGCGTTGATCTTTACGGTTAATCCTGCCGCCAGGGCCGCATCAATCCCCCGGAGCACTTTGTCGGCCTGGTGGCGTTTGGTCATCATGAAAAAGCGTTCCTCCTCCACGGCGTCCAGGGATACATTCACGGCCTGCAGGCCAGCATCCCGCAGGGCCGGCGCCAGGCGTTCCAGCAGGAAGCCGTTGGTGGTGAGGCGTATGCGGGGTATGCCCAGCTGGTTCAGTCCTTCCAGTAGCGGCACCAGATCCGGATACAGGAGGGGTTCGCCGCCGGTTAACCGCACCGTCTCCAGTTGCAGCAGTTCATGCAGCTGCCGGATCTGCCGCAGCAGCAGAGCTGCCGGCGCCGGGTGCTGATGGGCATTATTGTCCTTTACCTCATCCTCCCCCATGGTACAGTACACGCAGCTGAGGTTGCAACGGCTCAGCAGGCTCACCCGCAGGGTTTTGAAAGAACGGTGGTATATGTCGGTGATCGCGTTCATGCACTCAGGATCAGTTTGGCTGCCGCGATGCAGAGTACGGCCGACAGCAGGTAACGGATGGTGACGGGGTTAAAACGATGGCTGCCCAGCCAGGCGCCGAGCAGTCCGCCTGCCAGCGCGGCGGCCATCCAGGTCTGGGCCTGCAGGCCGAAAGCATCCGTGCTGATGCCGGCTGCAGCCAGTCCGGCCAGTGAGTTGCAAACAATGAATAAACTCGATACCGCTGCCGCATCTTTGGCGTTGCCCCAGGCCATCAGGATGATCACCGGGCTCAGGAAGATGCCGCCGCCGATGTTCAGGAAACCTGAAGCCAGCCCGATCACGGCGCCCCAGGCCATTGCCGGTGCAAGGCGGAGGGGGCGCTGCTGTTCTTTTTCCCTGGGGCCGGCTCCCAGCAGCCGGATGATGGGAAACAGCAGGGCCAGGCCCAAAAGCAGGTTGTAAAGATGCTCGCTGGTGGTAAACCTTGATCCGAGAAAGGCAGCGGGAATGGAGGTAATGAGGAAGGGCCAGGCCAGTGACCAGCGGAAATAACCGGCCCGGCTGAACTGGATAAAGGCAATGCCGGCAATGAGGGTGTTGAGCACCAGCACCACGGGTTTATACGCCGGCATGGAGATATCCATCAGCGTGAGAACGGCAATGTAGCCGCTGGCGCCGCCATGGCCTACGGTGGCGTACAGGAAGGCCACAGCAAACAGCAGTGCGGGTATGAGGTAGAGATCGTGCATGCGCGGATGGATGTCTGCAAAGATAAGTGCCTGCCGCTGCCGCGGGAATCCCTGGTTGCGGTTTCCCCAAAATCCCGGCGGATGCCTTTAACAAATATTTATTGCACCGGCCATTTGCTGAATCGGGAAAATAATTCAACATTTATACAGCCAAACAAAGCGCAGCAAAACCGTCCTGGTTCTGCTGAATCAAACCACCACACACAGATATGGAAGCTGATGCTCCCCTCCCTGCCGGAAAGTTCCGCGGAACTTTTCTCCGGCTCATGCTTGTCCTGATCACCGCGGTTTCTATTTTTTCGTGTAAGCAGCAACGTTGGATTGAAGTGGATCCGGCCTACAGCCGCTACATCGATGCTTACAGCACCGGTACTGTTTCCCGCAATGCCGCCATCCGCATCCGGCTGAACAGCACCGCGGGTACGGTGCATACCGTGGGTGAGGAAGTGAAGGAAGCCCTCTTTGAATGCCGCCCGGCAGTAAAGGGTAAAACCCGCTGGGTAGACGCCACCACGGTTGAGTTCAGGCCCGATGAGCCGCTCCGGCCGGCACAGCAGTATGAGGTCAGTTTTCAGCTCGGTAAAGTCACGGCTGTGGCTGAGCAGAAACTGAAAACGTTCCGGTTCAGCCTGCAGACCCTGAAGCCCTCGTTTACGGTGCGTCACCAGGGGCTCCGCAGCAGCGCGGTGAAAAACGAGATGCTGCTCACGGGCGAACTGGAAACCGCCGACCAGGAAGACGGCGCCCGGCTGGAGCAGGTGCTCTCGGTGGAGTTTGCCGGTAAAAAGCTGCCGCTGAAATGGCAGCACAACGACGCCACCCGCCTGCACAGCTTTACGGTGGAGGGCATCCGGCGGGGAGCGGCAGCCTCCGGTCTGCAGCTCCGCTGGGATGGCAGCGGGATGGGGATTGACGTTACGGGCAGTGAGGAGCTGATGGTACCGGCCGCCGGCGATTTCAGGGTGTTGCAGGTGGCAGCGGTGGATGAGGAACAACAGTATGCTTCGGTGCAGTTCAGCGAACCCATCGCCATCGGGCAGGATCTTACCGGTCTGCTTTCTCTCAGCAACCAGGGCGATCTGGTGTACAGCATCAACGGCAGCGAGGTGAAACTTTACGCCGGATCCCGTCTGGATGGCGCTTACACCGTTAACATCAGCAGCGGCATCCGCAATCAATGGGGCGCGAAACTGCAGGAAGGCTATACCGGTAACCTGCACTTTGAAAGCCGGCTGCCGGCGGTGAAAATCCACGGCCACGGCAATATCCTGCCTTCCGGGGGCAAACTGCTCCTGCCTTTTGAAGCGGTTAACCTCAGTGCCGTGGATGTGAGCATCATCAAAATTTATGAACAGAATGTGCCGCGCTTCCTGCAGGACAATGCACTCGACGGGGAGAGCTACCTGCGCAAGGTGGCCCGCCCCGTGGTGCAGAAAACCATCCGCCTTGATGGGGATGCGGCACTTGATCTGCACCGCCGGCAGCGTTTCATGCTGGATATCGACCGCCTGCTGAAAACCGAGCCCGGTGCGCTTTACCGGGTTACGCTCGGCTTCCGGCCGCAGTACAGCCTCTATGCGGCTGCAGACACCGCCCGCTCCGATGCTGCATCCGGGGAGGAGGAAACGGAAGGGTATTATGATGATTACGGCATGAGCGGGGTGGATGAGGACGATGAATTCTGGAACCGCTACGATACCTATTATCCTTATGGCTATAACTGGAGCCGCCGTGATGATCCCCGCAGTCGGTCTTATTACAATAAAGACCGCTGGGCCACCCGCAATATCCTCGCCAGCAATATCGGCCTCACGGCCAAGCGGGGAGCAGATAATCGTTTAGTCGTTGCTGTGAGTGATATTCTCTCCACCGATCCTCTCGGGGGTGTGCAGCTGGAACTGCTGGATTACCAGCAGGTGGTGGTGGGCCGGGGCAGCAGCGGCAGTGATGGTTTTACCGATATCCGGGCAACACGAAAGCCCTGGTTGCTGATTGCCCGGCGCGGCAAGGAACGGGCTTACCTCAAGCTGGATGATGGCAGCGCGCTGGCCCTCAGCCGTTTTGATGTAGGCGGTGCGGAAGTGAAGAACGGCATCAAGGGCTTTGTGTTTGGCGAGCGGGGCGTGTGGCGTCCCGGCGATTCGCTCTTCATCAGCTGCATCCTGGAAGACCGCTCCGGCAACCTGCCGGCCGGTCACCCCGTGGAATTCAGTTTGTATACCCCGCAGCAGCAGCTGTACCGGCAGGCGGTGCAAAGCGGTGCTACGGATGGCTTCTATACCTTCCGCACCGCCACCGGCGCCAACGCGCCCACCGGCAACTGGCTGGCGAAAATCAAATGTGGCGGCGCCGTGTTCGAAAAGCGCCTGCGCATTGAAACCGTGATGCCCAACCGCCTCAAAATCAAAACTGATTTTGGCAATGATCCCCTGCTGGGTACCGGCGGTACCACGGAGGGTTCGCTGCATGCCGAGTGGCTCTTTGGCATGCCCGGCAAGCAGCTCAAGGCCCGGGTGGATGCCAGCCTGCAGGCGCGGGTTACCCGCTTCCCGAAATGGGAAGGTTATGTTTTTGATAACCCGGCCAGCGATTATTCCACCCGCCAGAAAACCCTTTTTGAGGGTACACTGAACGACGAGGGCAGGGCGGTGCTGAAAACCGCTTTTGAAACAGCCGATGCGGCGCCGGGCATGCTCACCGCCAACCTGCTCGTGAAAGTGTTTGAGCCCGGCGGCGCCTTCAGTACGGATTATTTCAGCCTGCCTTACAGTCCGTACAACAGCTATGCCGGATTGCAGCTGCCCCCTGCTGAAGAACGCTCCCATTATCTGCTCGCCGGTAAAACCCATACCGTGCAGCTCGCCAACGTGGATGCACGCGGGATAGCGCTTGCCGGAACTTCTGCGGTTGAAGTACAGTTCTACCGTATCCAGTGGCGCTGGTGGTGGGACGAAACCGGGGATAACCTGAGCAACTTCACCCAGAACGAATACAATAAGCTGATCCGTACCGAGCAACTCACGCTGACGAATGGACGCGGACAATGGCGGTTTACCCTGCCTGCCGGTGAGTGGGGCCGTTTCCTGGTGCTGGTGAAAGACCTCAGGAGCGGTCATATGGCCGGCCGCGTTTTTTACATGGATCAGCCGGGATGGGAAAACCGCGGCGGCAACGGTGACGCCACCGCCGCCACCATGCTTTCGTTCAGCTGCAACCGCGAAAAGTACCAGGTGGGTGAGGAGGTGGAACTCCATATCCCCAGCAGCCGCGGCGGCCGGGTACTGGTTAGCCTCGAAAGCGGAAGCAGGGTGATCCGCCGGTTCTGGCAGGCTACCGATGCCGGACAAACGAAAGTGCGGTTTACCGCCGAACCGGAGATGGCCCCTAATATTTACGCTACCGTAAGCCTGCTGCAGCCTCATGCCCAAACCGTCAATGACCTGCCCATCCGGCTTTATGGCAGCATTCCCATCCTGGTGGAAGACCGCAACAGCATCCTGCAGCCCGTGCTGAACATGCCGGCCGTCATCCGGCCAGAACAGCAGGTGTCCTTTACCGTGAGTGAGCGGCAGTCACGGGCCATGACCTACTCCGTGGCCATTGTAGACGAGGGGCTGCTGGATCTCACCCGTTTCAAAACGCCCGACCCGCACGGCGCATTTTTTGCACGCGAAGCCCTGGGTGTCAAGAGTTTTGATCTGTTCGATTATGTGCTGGGCGCCTGGAGCGGTGGCCTGGAGCGGATCCTCACCATTGGCGGCGATGCGGCCGGCGGACCACTCAAACAGCCGCATGCCAACCGCTTTAAGCCCGTGGTGGCCTGGATGGGGCCCTTCCGCCTGGAGAAAGGAAAAACCGCCCGTCACCAGTTTTCCCTTCCGCCGTATATCGGCTCGGTGCGGGCCATGGTGGTGGCAGCCGGCAAAGGCTGTTATGGAAATGCGGAGAAAACCATTGCTGTGAAGAAGCCGCTCATGCTGCTCCCCACGCTTCCGCGGATGCTGGCTCCCGGCGAACAAATTCGGGTGCCCGTTTCCGTGTTTGCACTGGAGCCCGGCATCCGGCAGGCCAAAGTTTCGATGCAGGCCGGTAAACTGCTGCAGCCCACGGGGCCGGTGAGCCTCTCCCTCAGTTTTTCCCAGCCCGGTGAGCAGATGGCATATTTTGATCTGAAAGTGAAGGAGCAAACCGGGATCGCCCGGCTGAAATTTACGGCCATCAGCGGCGGTGAGCAGGCCGTGCAGGAGGTGGAGCTGGATGTACGCAATCCGCATCCTTCCGTGAGCCGCGTGCAGGAATCGGTGCTGCAGGCGGGGCAGTCGTGGAAAACCAGCGCTGTGCCCGTGGGCATTGCCACTGCCGGAACGGCTGTACTGGAGCTGTCCAGCCTGCCGCCCCTGAACCTCAGGCAGCGGCTGGATTACCTGCTGCAGTATCCGCATGGCTGCATCGAGCAAACCACCTCGGCTGTATTTGCCCAACTGGTCCTTCAGCAGCTCACTCCCCTGGATGAGTATGACCGGGCCACGGCAGAACGGAACATCAAAGCGGGCATCCAGCGCATCCAGACGCTCCAGCGGCCGGAGGGCGGCTTTGCCTACTGGCCGGGTATGGGGCAGAGTGATGACTGGGGCAGCAGCTATGCCGGGCATTTCCTGCTGGAGGCCCAGGCTGCAGGCTACTGGGTGAATGAGTCCATGCTGCAGCAATGGAAAGCTTTTCAGCGCAGCCGTGCCGGCAACTGGAGCGCCGGAGGCCGTCAGGAGTATGGAAACGATCTGGCACAGGCATACCGCCTCTTTACCCTGGCCCTGGCCCGGGTACCTGAGCTGGGCGCCATGAACCGGCTCCGTGAAACCCGTAACCTTTCTGCCGAGGCCCGCTGGCGGCTCGCGGCCGCCTACCAGCTGGCGGGTTATGCGCCCACCGCCCGGGAACTGGTGAGTGGATTGCCCCTGAGCTTTGAAACCCGCAACACCCCGGGGATAACCTATGGTTCGGCATTGCGGGATGAGGCCATGGTGCTGGAAACACTTACCCTGATGGGCGAGCAGCAGAAGGCCACCACCGTGATGCACACGGTGGCCGGTCAACTGGCCCGGGATGCCTGGTACAGTACCCAGTCCACCGCTTTTGCGCTGGTGGCTATGGCCCGTTACTGCGGCAGGAATCCTTCGGGCAACCGCATCCAGGCCCGCGTGGTGGCCGGCGGCCAGGTATCCGAAGTTAAAAGCACAGCCGCGTATTATCCCGTAAAACTGAATGTGCAGTCGGGTGCCGTGCCGCTGCAGGTGGTAAACCAGGGCGCGGCCGTGTTGTATGCACGCCTGATCAGCCGGGGTCAGCCGCTGATGGGCGACAGCCTGCCGGTGATCAACGACCCGTCAAAGCTTAGCCTCTCGGTGAGTTATATCAGCCGCGACGGCAGCCCGGTGAACATCAGCCGGCTGAGCCAGGGAACGGATTTCATCGCCAAAGTGGTGATCACCAATACAGGTAAGCGTGGCCGTTATACACAGATGGCGCTGACGCAGGTGTTCCCCGGCGGCTGGGAAATCCTGAATGCGCGGATGACGGGCGAGGGCGCTTTTAAATCTTCGCCGGCTACCTGGCAGGATATCCGCGACGACCGGGTGTACACCTATTTTGATATCGATCAGCAGCAAACGCTCACGTTTTACCTCCAGCTGAATGCGGCCTATACCGGCCGGTATTTCCTGCCGGGCGTGTACGCGTCGGCGATGTACGACAACAGCCTCACCGCCGGCGCCAATGGACGCTGGGTGGAAGTGGTGCGCTGAACAGCGGATACGTTTTACTGAACATTCCAGCAGTCCTGACATGAAACCCATGCTGATCAGATTGTACCGCCGCTGGCAGCGGCTCAGCCGCAAGGGAAAAACGGGCATCCTCATCGGGGTTGCCCTGCTCACCCTGTTTTATTTTTCATTGCCCGATCCGCTGTTTGCTGATCCGGTGTCGGTGGTGCTCGAAGACCGCGACGGGCAGTTGCTCAATGCCACCATTGCTGCCGACGGGCAGTGGCGTTTCCCGGAATCCGATTCGGTGCCGCAGCATTTCATCGACTGCATCACGAGTTTTGAGGACCGCCGTTTTTTTTATCATCCCGGAATTGATCCGGTGGCCCTGGGCCGGGCGGTCTGGCACAATTTCCGCCATCCGGGCAGTACCCAGGGAGGCAGCACCCTCAGCATGCAGGTGATCCGCCTGGCGCTGCGGCACCGCAACCGTGGTTACGGGGTGAAGATCCGCGAAAGCTGGCTGGCTCTGCGCCTGGAATGCCGGTACTCCAAAAAAAAGATCCTCGCCCTCTATGCGGCGCATGCGCCGTTTGGCGGCAATGTAGTGGGGCTGGAGGCGGCGGCCTGGCGTTATTATGGCCTGCCGGCCAGCCGGCTCAGCTGGGGGCAGATGGCCACCCTGGCGGTGCTGCCCAACGCGCCGGCTCTCGTGCATCCCGGGCGCAACCGCGACGCCCTGCTGCGCAAGCGCAACCGCCTGCTCGGCATTTTACTGGAGCGGAAACTGATCAGCGCCGAAGCCTGTCAACTGGCCCGGCAGGAGCCCCTGCCGGGTATCCCGCTGCCCCTGCCGCAACAGGCCACGCACCTCTTCCAGCGCAGCCGGAAATCCGCCGGATCAGCGCCGAAGGCCATCCTTCGCACCACGCTCGATCTTGGTTTGCAGAAAAATATTTCCACCCTGCTGCACCGTCATCAGTCGGTGCTGCGGGGCAACGGCATCAACAACGCCTGTGCCCTGGTGATGGAGGTGGAGAGCGGACAGGTACTGGCTTATGTTGGCAACATAACGGAAAGGCATAACCCCGAAATGGAAAGCGAGGTGGATGTGATTGCAGCACCGCGCAGCCCGGGCAGTACACTGAAACCGCTGTTGTATGCCGCCATGCTGAGCGATGGGATGCTCACCCCCCAGGCCCTGCTGCCGGATGTGCCCATGCAGATCGGCAGCTATGCACCGCAGAATTTTGACCGGGGTTACGATGGCGCTGTGCCGGCCTCGGCGGCGCTGGCCCGCAGCCTGAATATTCCGGCGCTGAAAATGCTGCAGCAGTTTAAATACCCGCGCTTCTATGATCTGCTGCAGCAATGCGGCATCACTACCCTCAAACGTCCGGCCGATCATTACGGCCTCAGCCTGGTGCTGGGCGGATGTGAAGTTACCATGTGGGACCTGGCCGGGATGTATGCCTCCCTGGCCCGTTCGCTCAACCGGCAGCACGATAATGAGGGAAATATTTACGTCAGTGATTTTCATCCGCCCCGTTTTCTGCAACCGGCAGCATCCGGCCATGATGAACCCAAACGCCACGATGCCCGCGTGCTTCCCCTTGATGCCGCCTCGCTCTGGTATATGTTCAGTGCTATGCGGGAGGTGATGCGGCCGGGTGAGGAAGGCTTGTGGCAGCAGTTTGCCTCAGCACAAACCATTGCCTGGAAAACCGGTACCAGTTTTGGCTTCCGTGATGGATGGGCCATCGGCGTTACTCCGAAGTATGTGGTGGCGGTATGGGCGGGCAACACGGATGGGGAAGGGCGCCCCGACCTGGTGGGCATTAAAACGGCGGCTCCGCTGCTCTTTGATATTTTCCGGTTGCTGCCTGCATCGCCCTGGTTTGAAAAGCCGGAAGCTTTTATGCACCGCCTGCCGGTATGCCGGCAGAGCGGGTTCAGAGCGGGGCCCGACTGCCCTGAGGCGGATACCCTGCAGATGCCACCGCGTGCAGCGCGCTCGCCTATGTGTCCGTATCATCGGATGGTGATCGTTGATAGGGAGGGTCAGTACCGCGTGGATGCGGAATGTGCCGATCCCACGGCGATGCGGCGGGTCAGCTGGTTTGTGCTCACGCCCGCGATGGAATACTATTACCGCCAGCACAGTGCAGCTTACCAGCCCTTGCCACCCTATAAACCCGGATGTGGCGGCGCTGAAACAGGGAGGGTGATCGAGATCCTGTACCCGGTTCCTGAGGGTAAAATTTATGTGCCACTGGAGCTCAGCGGTGAGCGGGGCAAGGTGATTATGTCTGCTGCCCACCGCCGTTCGGGTGCGCGCCTGTACTGGAGCCTTGATGACCAGTTTGCAGGCACCACGCAGCATTTTCACCAGATTGCTTTGCAGCCTGCGCCAGGCAGGCATATCCTTACTGTAGTGGATGAAAACGGCATCAGTGTTTCGCGGAGTTTTGAAATTGCGGAGAAGCAGTGAGGGGTGATGCGTTTACTCTGTCGGGGTCTTAGTGTTGCCCCAGGGATGCCGGCTTAACCCGGCGTCCTAGAAAACCGAATGGCTGGTTGCAATATTTCCAGCCGGGTGGTCTGTTTCGGAACCGGGGTTGGGGGGATGGGGTTTAGAGTTTAGGAGGTTTTGAAAAGTTTAGGGAAGTTTAGAAGGGTTGCGCATGATGAGTTTTGATTTTTGAATTTTGAATGATCTACACCCATTGGTCATTTGCACCCGTTCTTCTCATCATGATTTTTTCAGTAACAACTGCACCTGCTGCTTCAGCAACTCAATATCTTTCTGCTGCTGATCAATTTTATGTTGCTGTTCCTTGATGGCCTGTACCAGTACGGGGGTGAGCCGGCTGTAGTCCACCGCTTTGTACCCGTTGGCATCGGTTTGCACCAGCTCCGGAAACAGCCTTTCTATTTCCTGGGCTGAGAAGCCGATATGCCGTTCATCAGCAAAACCTTTGTCAACGAATTCTTTTTTCCAGTTGTAGTAAATCGGCTGCAGCGACATTACCGCAGAAAGCACATTCGCCAGCGGCAGCATATTGGTTTTGTACCGGATATCGGAGCAGGCGCCGATCGTTCCCGTAGCACAGATATTACCCACCACGTGCAGCTTTTGTGAGGGAGAGCTGGTGCCGATCCCTACATTGCCGTTGCCCGAAAGCGACATCACATCACCACTCACCGAGTGAAAGAAATTCAGTTTGGAAGCGGCATCGGTGGTATTGTTGATGAATCCCGCCACATGCCAGTACTTATTTCCGGAGGCGTTCTGAAACTGCAGGCG
>JAYRPG010000060.1:0-19439 GCA_041911275.1 Ferruginibacter sp.
ACTTAACGCGGTTAGGAATAAACTGGCACTTAGGATTGCCAGGGTTGTGGAAAGGCAATCTCCATTTGTTGACAATTATTCAAAAAATGCAGCTTAATTTTTCAAAATATCTTTTGGTTGGATCATAGCAATCCGTCTGCCCGGTACTGTCAACCCCTAAGGAAATGTAAACTTGAATTAATTGTGAAACTGGGCGTTTTCTGTAAGCTCCCCCATTTTTCGGTCCACTCTAAATTAGAGTTTTGAAGCTTTTAGTAATTCTAGGGAAACGGATTAATATATTCTGCCGGCACAAAACCCAGCGCTTCATGTGGTCGGTCAAGGTTATAATCTTGTTGCCATTCTTCGGCCATTTGCCGCACCTCATCGAGGCTGTAAAACAGGTAAGCGTCCAATAGTTCTTTGCGCAAAGAGCCATTATTTCGCTCTACAAAGCCATCCTGCATGGGTTTTCCTGGTTGGATAAACTGAAGAACGATGTTCCTTTCATCACACCATAGCTGCAGCCTGTCACTGATGAACTCAGGGCCATTGTCTACACGAATCGACCGGGGCTTTCCCCTGAACTCAATGAGTCTTTCAAGCACCCTGATTACACGTATTGCAGGCAGGGAAGTATCCACTTCAATAGCCAGTGACTCCCGGTTAAAATCGTCAATAATGTTCAGTAGTCGGAACCTGCGGCCATCCACCAGGCTGTCACACATAAAATCCATGCTCCAGCCCTGATTAAGGGCAAATGGGACTTTCAGTGGCTGTTTAACCCGTTGCGGGATCCTTCGCCTAACCCTTCGTCTTACATTAAGCTTCATAAGGGTATAAACCCGGTAGAGCCGCTTATGGTTACAGCTAAAGCCTTTGTGTCTAAGCCGGTAATAACACTTCCAGAAGCCAATGGTCGGATGCTTTTCCACCAGCGCCTGCAGTGCCTCTATTAAAGAAGCATCATCCTTAGGCCTTTTACGATAACCGACTACAGACCGGGGAAGCTTTACTATCCTGCAGGCCTGCCGAACACTGAGATGCTTCTCCTCCACCAGAATCTTTACCGCTTCCCGTTTGTCGTCAGGCCGCCGAACTTTTTTTCAATTACATGTTTAATTGCATCGTTTTCCAGGGTAAGGTTTGCCACAATCCGCTTAAGCCGGCTGTTTTCCTCCTCCAGCTCCTTCATACGCTTAAGCTCACTGACGGCCATCCCGCCATACTTGGCCTTCCAATTGTAAAAAGTGGCATCGCTGATACCATGTTCCCGGCAAATGTCCCGAACCGGTTTACCCTGCTCATGCTTGCTTAAAATGGAAACAATCTGCGTTTCCGTAAAACGTGTTTTTTTCATAATAGACCTTTTAAGTTAGAGAATATTCTCTAATTCAAATTGGCCAACTTTTGGGGGAGCTTACATTTCGGTCTGCCGATAGCTGAAGCTGATTAAAGATATGCTGATAATGTTATCCTGTCTGTCCAGGTAGTGTGAATACAGTGATAGCTGCCTATGTATCGGTTACATACATTAATCCCAGCAATAAAATTTGTTCATTGCGTCAATGAAAACTGAAAAGAATGGATAAATACAGTAATTAGAGGGGGATAAGCGAATGGGTTCTGCAGAAAGGATGGTTGGATAAAGTTATGTTCTTGGTTTAGAGAGGGAAGTAAAAGTTTTTATAATCGGATTATTATGGCTTCGCCACTCTCACTTACAGTACGTAAGTAAAATAATGATAAACTAATATATGATTTTGATGAATACAATGTTGTTAATAATTCATTTATTTTTTAAAAAATGCATGTTACCCATACCGTTATTAGCACGCTTTCGGAAAATACTATTTAAATAAAATTAAAATATATTAGATTTAATTATGTTTTTCGGGCTCATGGCTCTTACTCTATTGTGAGGATATCAATCCGGTAGAATCTTAGAGCTGCATTCCGTCCTCGCTTTTATAGTTTATTGATAGGTGTTCATATATCCTCGGTATTTTGCATCACCCGGGTTTATTTAATTGAAACGTTGTGAGCGGAATATTGTCATTTGTACGAAGGGTGCCTGGAATATTTTCAAAGTAGCTTATAATAGCACATTATTTTACTTTTCCCGCCAGGTACCAGAATGAGATAAAAATTTATAAGAAACCCATAAGAGCCTGCTTTTAGCTTTTGGGTTTGCTCCCCATATTTTAAAGAGGTTAACGGTTCAAAGTTTTGATAGGTTTGATTGTATACTTATTTTACGCAGCGGAATTATTAATTTCTAGGCTGCAAATTATCATAACTTGCAAATTGGAATTGATTAAAAAATTGATAATCAATCCAAATTGGACCACTTATTTTCTGGTCCTGTCAATTCCCGGTATCAGAAATGAAGCAACCTGTTAATATCATCGTTTAAAAACTTCGAACTAACTCCTGCCAGGTCTACGAAATTGTTTTTTAAAACAACTTGGGGCGTTGAATATGACTTTCAACGCCCTTTTTTGTATCCTAAAGGTTCAGGACAACTTCAACAAATAAATTTCAGCACTTGCCTGCCAGGCTGACCGGTTGCCAATGATGCACAAAGAATCGAACTGATGGCTTCTCGCTGAGAAGGAATAACAGCAGAGCGAAAAACGAGTAATTATTTAACGCCCAGGATGACCGCTGGCCATGCAGAATAATGGAGTTAACGAACAAGGGTCAGTTTGCGCCGGATGAGGCTGGTCAATATCGCCCAATTTTCCAATGCGCTATTGTAAAGGCATCTTTTTTTCATCCTTCATCTACGCTAAAACCTGAGCGGTCAACAAGCACTACCCTCCAGCCATCGGGGTCTTCTATTGTGATCCCATGATCCAGCCAGTAAGGATTTTCAGGGGCCACTTCCGGGTATCCCAGCTGCATGAACCGTTGTGTATAGTTGTTTCGTTCATCGGAGCTTTTGAAATATAACACCAGCAGGTTGTCTTTGGCAGGGGCCGGGCAAGGACTGCCATCAGCATGCCGGGTAAACTCCAGATGAATCCCTGCATCAGGCATGCCCAGCATAACGCCATCATAACCTGCATGCTGCTGAAAAGAACCGATAACGGGAAACTGCAGTCCTTCATGATAAAAGCGGATCATCTCGTTCAGCTTGTCTGTAGGGCGCGCGATCCTGATCTGTGAGATGGGGAAATTCATGGATCAGCCAATTTAAAAGGAATAACCAATGTGCACGGTTGGAAAGAATGTCCAGGCCTGCTGCTGGTAACTGCCGGCAGAAAACACCGGCTTTTTTGTTTCGAAATTGCGGTCAACACTTACCCAGGGAGCCAGGTACAGATTCTTCCAGCCCCCGCCTTTATTTTTCAATAAAAACCAGCGATACCCGAAGTGAACCCCCGCGCTTACAATCTGCTGCTGCTTTTGCTCACCGGTGGCCTTTTGGATAATCTTGTTTTTCGAAAAACCTGAACCAATCCCGGCAAAAAAAGTCTGCTGCCTGTTCAGCAGAAAATTCACCTTCATTCCAACCCCCTTGGTTTTGATTTCATACCCTTTCGTGCCTGTAAAGCCCTCCGGTTGTGTGATTCCAAAAACACCCAAATCGATGCGCAAGCGGTTGTGCTTGTAAATGCCGTGCAGCGAATAGCCCTTCAACGCAAAGGCAATCGGGTCGGTTTCAATTTCAAAGGCTGTCGCTTTTGATTGCGCAAAGGCAGTTATGCCGTTAGACAGCAGCAGGAAAATGATAATCGTTTTCATCATGATTGATTTTGAGTTTGTTGAAATAATTTTTCAGCCTCGGTTTTCAATGCCTGGTTCATCTGCACAAAACCCTGCCGGGTTTCTTTGCAGATTTTTCTGAAGATGATGCCCGCCAGTAAGCCCGAGAAACACTCACTGTGGGTTAGTTTTACCTGGTCTGGGGCAATGCTTTCAAGCTGGAATGCGTGGCGGCCTGCAAAAACTGACCGGTGCCCTATAACACCCATCCAGTCAAAATAATGCGGTGCGTCTGCGGTAAGAACAACGGGGCGGAAGGTGGTAACGCCGTTACCGGTTCGGATGCTATTCCTGAGCCGGCTCCCTTTTTTAATTTCTCCTGCTGCTTCAATCAGAAAAGGATTCCACCTGGAGTACGCAGGTAAATGGGTGAGTATATTCCATACGAGATTTGCCGGCGCCTTGATGATGATTTCAGTCGTAATCGACCATTTCGTTTTTTGATTCATGAAGCAAAGCTAACTTCATGAATAAGAATAATCCATTAACAAAAGATAAGATTTCAAAATCATGAAGCACTAACCCTGCGGCGTATCCGACTTAAACTTACAGGTGTTATACCCAGATAAGAAGCAATCATGTGCTGCGGCACACGATGCAGCAAATCACCATGCTGGAGCAGAAATTTTCGATAACGTTCCTCCGGGTTGTCCAGGATAAAAGAAGAAAACAGCTGCTGGCCATTAATAAAGCGCTGTTCAGCAATAATACGGGCGAGAATATTAACCTTGGGCACAGTGATATACAGCTCTTCCAATTGCGTTTTACTGATGACCAGCAATTCTGCATCCTCCAGGGTTTCGAGTGTCTGAATGCCCGGAGCCTGCCTCAAGAAACTATCATAGCTGCCGGCAAACAAACCTTCTTTGAAAAGAAACCCGGTGATTTCTTCCCCATCTTTGGTGTAATAAAGGCGCAGTAAACCTTTATTGATAAAATACAGTTCTTTAGCCACCTTACCTTCTTCACAGAGTTTATACCGTTTTGGAACCTGCCGGAAAATAAAGGCCTGCTCCAAACGCGTTCTTTCAGATGCGCTGAAATTGACCAGCCGACTGGTGATTGCATGGAAAAGTTCAAACATATCCTTCACGGGTTATTTTACAACTATTATATCAAATCGAATGGAACATTTAACTGACTGTCACCCTCCAACAGGTAACCGTAGGATACCTCACTTGATTGGAGGGGTATCCCGGAAATGAAAATATAGAAAATAGGTCATCAAAATGAATCTAAGGCAGATTGCTGTTTCTCCAACTTGGCATTGGGGTCATTGATTCAGGGCATCGGTTCACTCGTTTTAACTTATTCGGTCATAGTCTGCCCGGCCGGGCGTTATCCGCGTTTTTCCCTTCGTTCTATCCGCAGACCGGGCATCTGTTCCGGTTGCTGAGCCAGCCGGAACGTCTTTTGCCGGCACCGGAATCCTCATCGCTGGTATACCGCTTTCTGTTACCTTTAGGGAGCCTTTGCAACCTGGTCATGAGAGCTACCCGTCATCAAAGTTCCTTTTACAGAAAGCTGAAGCGTTTCTGGCGCAGGCTGGGCCCGGGGCTCATCACGGGTTCCAGCGATGATGATCCGTCAGGCATTGCCACTTATTCGCAGGCCGGAGCGGCTTATGGGCTCAGTACCCTCTGGGCTACCCTCATTTCTTTTCCCCTGATGGCCGGTATCCAGGAAATGTGCGCCCGCATCGGGATGGTTACGGCGCGCGGACTTACCGGTACCCTTAAATTGTATTATCCGCGCTGGGTACTGTACCTCATGCTGCTCTTCAGCTGTCCGGCCATCGTACTGAATATCGGCGCGGATATCGCGGGGATGGGCGCCGTGGGCAATCTCCTGTTCCCCGCCGTAGAAGCCTCCTATTTCAGTGTGCTCTTTACCATCCTGCTCCTGGTGAGCATCATCTATTTTCCTTACCGTAAAATCGCGGCGATCCTGAAGTACCTCTGCCTGGTGCTGCTCCTGTACTGCGTGGTGCCTTTTTTGTTTGAGCAAAACTGGCTGGATATTCTCCGGAATACCCTCGTGCCCACCCTTCGGTTCGACAAAGATTACCTGGCCGTGATTGTGGGGATCCTCGGTACCACGATCTCTCCTTACTTGTTTTTCTGGCAGGCTACCATGGAAGTGGAGGAAATGCAGCATAAGCAGAAACATGTGATGGTGGATAAACGTCTGATTCATGAAATGGAACAGGATGTGGATTTCGGGATGGGCTTTTCGGGTGTGGTAGCCTGGTTCATCATCCTCACTTCCGGCACTGTACTCTTCAATGCCGGCGTGCACCAGATTGATACGGTGGAAGAAGCCGCACAGGCCCTGCGTCCCCTCGCGGGCCGGTCAGCCTACCTGCTGTTTGCCGTAGGGGTGATCGGCACCGGCCTCCTGGCCATACCGGTGCTGAGCGGCTCCCTTTCCTATATCTTCTGCGAAACCTTTGGCTGGAAGGAGGGGCTGGACAATAAATTTCATGAAGCCCGGCCCTTCTATATCATCATTGCCATTTCCCTGATTACCGGCCTTTCCCTGAATTATATCGGCATCAGCCCGGTTAAGGGGTTATTGTATGCTGCGGTGTTATACGGACTCACCGCCCCGGTGCTCATCGCCATCATCCTCCACATCTGCAATAATCAAGCTGTGATGGGCCGCTACACCAACAGCCGCAAGGCCAATTTTGTCGGGCTTCTGACCCTTCTCATCATGACCCTGGCCGCTGCCGCATTGCTGTATGTACAATGGAAGGGCAATGGAGAATAAAGGCCTGCTGTGCAGGTGAGGCATCTCCCTGCTTACGCTCTTTTCCGGTAGCTGATCACCGCCCATCCGTTGAGCACAACGGCAAACACTGCCATGATGAGCAGGTGCCCGCGGATATCGGCAAGGGTACTGCCTTTGAGCACCACCATCCGCATCACTTCAATGAAATAGGTAACGGGGTTGAAGCGGGTGATCCACTGTGCCCATACGGGCATGCTGTCGATAGAGGTGTACAGCCCGCCGAGCAGGATAAAAATCATCATGATGAAAAACGAGATCAGCATGGCCTGCTGTTGTGTGTTCACACGGGTGGAGATGAGCAGCCCCAGCCCGAGCACCGCCAGCAGGTAAACGGCAGCAAAGAGGTAAATGGTGAGCAGGTTGCCCAGGGGGATGATGCCATACACCACCCGGGCGATGGCGAGCCCGAAGCTCAGTACAATCAGTCCGAGTACCCAGAAGGGGATCAGTTTGCCGAGGATGAAATGATGTTTGCGTACAGGCGTTACATTGATCTGTTCGATGGTACCGATCTCTTTTTCACGGACAATATTGATGGCCGAGAGATTGGCCCCGATCATGGTGAGCAGGATCACCAGGATGCCGGGTACCATGAAGTACTTGTAATTCATCAGGGGATTGAACCAGTTGGAGGTGGTGGTGCTGATCTGCGTCTCCGGGCTGAACCGCGGCAGCTGCAGCCATTGCGTGCGGACCTCCTGGTTGTAGTCGCGGATGATGCTGCGCAGGTATGCCGATCCGAGATTGGCCTTCACGCCATTGATGGCATTGCCCGCAATGAAAAGTGTAGCCTCACTTTCTTTGACAACCTGTTTTTCAAACCCGGCCGGAATTTCAAGAATCAGGTCGGCCTGGTTCTTTTCCACTGTTTCCAGCGCCTGCCGGTAACCGGCTGCTGCATCACTGAGTTGAAAATAGCCGGAGGCGGTGATTTTGGAAATGAGCTGCCGGGAATAAGTGGAGTGGTCGTGATCCACCACCGTAAGCAGGATGTGCTTCATTTCATAATCCGCAGCCATGGGCAGCATCACGAGCTGGATCACGGGCATCACAAAGATGAGCCGGAGGATGGCCGGATCCCGGAAGATTTGCCGGAATTCTTTCTGCAGCAGAAATTTCAGTGTTCTCATGCCAGCCGGATTTTGAATTTTTTGATGGCCACCGTCAGGAAGAACAGCATCATGCCGGTGAGGATCAGGGTTTCCTTCCACACGGCGGCAAGTCCGAGCCCCTTGATCATCACCGACTGCACTATGATATAATACCATTTGGCCGGCACGATGTTCGACATGATCTGCAGGGGCAACGGCATGTTTTCGATCGGAAACATGAAGCCGCTGAGCATGATGGTGGGCAGGAGCAGGCCGATCAGGGAAATGAACATGGCGGTTTGCTGAGAAGCCGCACCGGCGGAAATCAGCAGGCCAAGCGAAAGCGATACGATGGTGAAGAGAATGCTTTCGCTCACCAGCAGGCTTAAACTGCCATTCACCGGTACTTCCAGTACAAATACACTCAGCAACAGGATACTGGCTATGTTCACCACCGACAGCAGCAGGTAGGGTACGGCTTTGGCAATCACCACCAGCTGTGGTTTTACCGGCGACACCAGCATGATCTCCATGGTACCGGTTTCTTTCTCTTTGACAATGGTGATGGCGGTCATCATGGTGCATACCAGCAGCAGCACCATGGCCATCACCCCCGGCACAAAATTATAGGCACCCTTGAGCTGGGGATTGTAAAGCATGCGCAACTCGGTATGGACGGTATAGGGGAGCTTCCGGTCTGCGGTGATGCGTTGCTGGTAGTCGCCGATGATGGCCCCGGCATAGCTGGTGAGGGTGTTGGCCACATTGGGGTCAGAAGCGTCGGCGATCAGCTGCACCGTGGCTTTGTTGCTGTGCTGCAGATCGGCGCCAAAGCCCCGGGGGATCACGATGGCCAGCCGCACTTTTCCTTTCCGGAAGGCAGGTTCAATGTCAGCGGGACTGTTGAGATAGGCCGCCACATCAAAATAGCGGCTGGCGTCCAGTTCAGCGGTGAGGGAGGCTGATTCAGCATCCTGAGCCAGGTTGAGTACTGCGATGCGCGCATTCTTCACCTCGTTCGTCAGCGCAAAGCCGAAGATGATGATCTGCACAATGGGCATGCCCAGCAGGATGAAGAGGGTCCGCCGGTCGCGCAGGATGTGCAGGAATTCTTTTTTTACAAATGCGGTGAAGGTTTTCACGCAAGTATGTTTAAATCGTTTAAGGTCGTCTGTGCTGATGGCATTACCTCACTTGTTCGTTGTATAAATTTTCAATTTTCAATCATCAATTGAATGCCCAACGTTTTGAACCTCTTGAACTTTGAACCTTTTGAACTCTTCTACTCCCCCCGCTGCGCTTTCCGCGCCAGTTGCAGAAACACCTCATCCATTCCTGCGGCCTGGTATTGTTCACGCAGGGCGAGGGGCGTGTCGAGGGCTTCGATCCGGCCATCTACCATGATGCTCACCCGGTTGCAGTATTCGGCTTCATCCATATAATGCGTGGTCACGAATACGGTTACCCCGTTTCCGGCGGCCTGGTAGATGAGGTTCCAGAATTCGCGGCGGGTAACCGGGTCTACTCCGCCGGTGGGTTCATCGAGGAACACGAGGGCCGGGTCGTGGAAGATGGCCACGGAAAAGGCCAGTTTCTGTTTCCAGCCCAGGGGCAGCGAACGCACCAGTTTATTGGCCTCCTCCTGCAGGTGCAGCTGTTCCAGCACCTGGCTGGTTTTTTTCCGGATAAAGGCTTCCGATTTCCCGTAGATGCCCCCATAGAAGCGCATGTTTTCCTTTACCGTGAGGTCTTCGTACAGCGAAAAGCGCTGGCTCATGTAGCCAATGTTGCGTTTGATCTGTTCACTTTCTTGGTACACGTCGTAGCCCGCTACGGTGGCTTTGCCGGAGCTGGGGCGCAGCAAACCGCAGAGCATCCGCATGGCCGTGGTTTTGCCGGCGCCGTTCGCGCCCAGGAATCCGAAGATTTCGCCCTGCTGTACCGAAAAGGAGATGGCATTCACGGCCGTGAAATCGCCGAAGCGGCGGCTGAGCTGGTCTGCGGTGATGATGGGAGGCCTGTCCATAGTTATGCTTTCATCAGTTCCATAAAGCAGTCTTCGATGCCCACGTTTGCCGGCACGAGTTCTGCCTGGAGGATATTTTGTTGTTGCAGCCCCTCCCGCAGTTCTGCCCTGCCGGTACCGGGTTTCATCACCACATGGTGATAGATGCCTGAAGGGTAAGCATGTTCAACCGCCGGTATTTTTCTGAGGGCATGCAGCAGGTTGAGCATGTCCGCTGATCGGGCAGCCCAGAGCGGCTTACTGAAGCTGTTGACCACTCCCTGCGGCGTATTGATGGAAAGAATGTTGCCGTTCTGCATCAGGGCAACCCGGTCGCAGCGGGCGGCTTCGTCCATGTAGGGCGTGGATACCAGGATGGTGATCCCCTGTTCCTTCAGGCGGCTGAGCATATCCCAGAATTCTTTCCTCGACACGGCATCCACGCCGGTGGTGGGCTCATCGAGAAAGAGTACCGAGGGCTGGTGAATCAGGGCGCAGCTGAGGGCCAGTTTTTGTTTCATGCCGCCGGAAAGTTGACCGGCCCGGCGGTTCCGGAAGGGTTCAATCTGGCTGTAGATCTCTTTCACCAGGTGATAATTCGCGGCAATACTGGTGTTGAACAGCGTGGCGAAGAAGTTCATGTTTTCCTGTACGGACAGATCGGGATAAAGCGAAAACTTTCCCGGCATATAGCCTACCCGTTTGCGGATGGCGGCATAATCTTTCACCACATCCAGGCCTTCCACGGTGGCGCTGCCGCTGTCGGCCAGCAGCAGGGTCGTCAGGATGCGGAACAGGCTGGTTTTGCCGGCGCCGTCGGGTCCGATCAGTCCGAACAATTCACCGCGGTTCACCGAAAAGGAAATACCGGCCAGGGCAGTCACCTGCTCCTTCTTGCGGCCATAGGTTTTCCGTATCCCTGCAACATTGACGGCTATCATGCGCTTCAGGGTTTGAGTTTAACTTCTCCGTACATGCCGATTTTCAGGTAACCATCATTGGGTACCCTGATCTTCACGGCATACACCAGGTTGGCTCTTTCTTCCTTGGTCTGGATGGTTTTGGGCGTGAACTCTGCCTTGTCTGCAATCCAGTACAAGGTGCCGGGATGGGCTTTGTAAGACTTCTTACCCTCGTCGGTGTATACGGTCACGGACTGGTTCAGTTTAACGCCCGGCAGCTGGGCGCCGGTGAGGTAGGCCCGGAGGGTGAGGGTGGAGAGGTCGGCGATTTTATACAGGGCTTTTCCGGCAGCCGTGATTTCCCCGGCTTCGGCATACTGGGTGAGCACCGTGCCCGCCACCGGGTTAATGATCTGCGTGCGTTTTTCCTGGTCTTTCAGCTGGGCCATTCTTTTTTCGAGCGGGGCGGTTTCGCTGAGGATACTGCGGTTCTGCGTGCCGGTGTTGTTCAGCTGCACCTGGATCTGCTGGCGGGTTACCTTCATCTGTTTGTTCATCACCTCGATCTGGTTCACAAGGTCATCCAGTTGTTTGCCGGTTGCCGCATCGGCTTTCAGCAGGTTTTCAATCCTTTTCTTTTCATGCAGCAGGTTATTCAGCTGCACTTCCTGCACCTGCAGCTGCTGTTGCAGCAGGGTTACCTGCGGGCCTGCATCGAAGGTTTTTTCCCTGAGCGAGCGGATACTGGCTTCCACCTGTTCCTGCTGCAGCTGAACCGGCAGGGCATCGATGAGTCCCACCACGCTGTCTTTGGCGAGCACGCTTCCTTCATCGATGCTGAGCCTGAGGATTTTGCCCGGCATCTCGGCCGATACAATCACTTCATCGGCTTCAAATGTGCCTGAGGCATCAAAGTCGTTGTCTGCGTTGCTGCAGGATGCCAGCAGTACTAACGGCAGGCTGTATGCGAATAAGTATTTCATGGTAAAGTGGTATGCTGTTATAATTTTCCTTCCGTGGTTTTCAGGCTGATGGCTGCCTGCAGCAGCTGGAGCCGGTGACTGATAAGGCTCTGGCGGGCCTGGTCTTCCGCATTCACCTCCCGCAGGTAATCGCTGGCGCTGATGACGCCATTTTCGAGCTGGGCGCGGGCGGCCTCTTTCACCGACCGGCGCAGGCTGATGATAGCAGAATCGCTTGCGGTGAGTTCCTGCTGTTTGCTGATTTCCGCTTTTTGTTGCGATAAGAGTGCCCGGGTGTTCAGCTCAAACGCAGCCGCCCGGTTACCAATCATTTCCCGCTGCAGGTTCAGCTGTTGTTTTTCATTCCGGTGTGTATAGAAATTGCTCAGTTGCCAGGTAAGGCGCAATCCGGTGGTATAGTACAGGCTGAATTCATTTTGGAGCATATTCAGTCCCGGCCGGCCATAGCCACCCTGGAAGAAAACACCGGCACGTGGCCTTGTCCTGGTCCCGGTGAGTCGTTCCTGCAGTTGCAGCAGCTGCTGTTGCCGGTTAAAGAGTTCCAGTTCCGGCCGGCGTTGTGCGGGGGCAGGGATTGCGTCTTCCGGTGCCGGCATCTCCAGGACGGTTTGTGCGGTGAGGGGTTGGTTGATCAGCAGGGCCAGCACCTCCAGTAACCCTTTTCGGGTAGCCCTGAGTTCGATGGCCCGTTGTTCATTTTTCAGGATCTCGGCCTGCAGGAGTAACTGGTTTGAACGGAAAGCCACGCCATTGTTCACCAGGGCTTCCACTTTGCGCAGGCCGGTTTGGAGGTCGGCATCCACCAGGGCTACCAGTTTTTGCTGCTCATCCAGCCAGAGTATACCCAGGAAGAGCTGGTTGATCCGTTCGCGCAGTGTATACAATTCTGTTTCCAGCTGCTGCTGTTCCACCTTTTCCGTCTGCCGTTGAACTGCTTTCATTTCCCGTGTGGCGCCGCCATCATATACCAGCTGGTTCAGTTCCGCCACAGCCCGGTACTGATCGCGGCTGAGGGGATCAATCGTAATTCCCGGAAGCGGGATTTTTACCTGGGTTACATCCGACTGGTAGCTGCCCTGCGCAGACAGGCTGAGCTGGGGCCACCAGTTTTTCTGCAGGTTGGCGAGTTGCAGGCTGGCCGACTGCCTGAGCAGGTTCTGTTGCCGGATGGTGGGATAATGCTGCCGGGCCATTTCGTAGGCGTCGCTCAGCCGGAGGGTGCCGGTTTGCGCCCGGCTCAACAGCGGGAGCAGCAGCAGGAATATTATTTTTTTCATCATTAGTTCTGCACGGCGGATGCCGCATTATTTTTTAATGGCTGAAATGATAAAACGGGGTATTTCTTTTTTACGCGCTTCCATCAGTTCCCTGAACCTTTTGTCGGTGATGCCGAGGGTTCGGTGCAGCATGGGTTTGGCCATGAACGGGAAGATGCACATCGATATCAGGTTCATCAGGAGTTGTTCGGGTTCTATGGGCCGGATGGTGCCCTTCTTTACTTCCGCTTCAATCTGCCGCAGCAGGGCATGGGGCTTGGGTTGGTTTTTACTCAGGATTTCCTGCATAAAATGATCGGTGTCCTGGTTCACCTGGTTGATGATGAACAGGGGCAGGAAGGGATTCTCCAGGATTTCGTCGATGTACCCGGCGGCAAACTGTTCGATTTTGGTGAACAGCGGCAGGTCGGCTTCAAATACCAGGTTGAGTTTGGGAAAGAATTTCCGGGCTTCCTCCAGCAGGATGGTTCGGAAGAGGGTTTCCTTGTTGCGGAAATAGTAATGCAGCAGGGCTTTGTTGAGGCCGGCGGCGTCGGCGATATCCTGCATCCTGGCTCCTGCCATGCCTTTCACGAGAAATACCTGCCGGGCGGCAGCCAGGATTTTCTCACTGGTTTCGCTATCGGGAGCAGCTTTTACCATATAGTTTAACCAAATGGTTAAATGCAAAAGTAGGGAATAAAGTTCAAAAGGTTAAAAATTTTCAAGAGGTTCAAAAGGTTAGCTTCGTAGCCCATTCAGTTGAACATTGAAAATAGTTTGTTGCATATAGGATTAGGTAGCATGTTGCCCAACGCGCTAAGGGCCACAGAAAAATAGCGTTAAGAAATGTACGGTCTGCAGCGTCAAGCGGCGAAAGTGTTGGGAATAGCACATCGCAGATCAAGGTATTGGCTGAGCTGCGAAACGCAGTGGGGGCTTAGCTTTTTCGCCGTAGCGCAGGACCGTGCATTTTAGCTATTTTTCTGCAGCCTTGATTTTTTTTGTTTCTTATTTGTTTCAAGACAAAAAAGAAAGCTGGGTAAATGATCAGTCTAAAAGGTATTTGAGATTAGATTACCTAATCCTATGTTGAATATTGAAAGGGATTGCTGCATCAGCATATCTGATATTACTGATTGACAGATATCCCTTAACCGATCTTATTGCGCATAAAAAAAGCGCCGGAAACCCGGCGCCTGACTTTAAACACTTAAACTTTAAACCTTCAGCTTTTTTACCCCGGCACCACCAGCCTGAATCCGTTGCCGTGGATATTCACGATTTCAATGTTTTCATCTTCCTTCAGGTATTTGCGGAGTTTGGCGATGTACACGTCCATGCTCCGGCCGTTGAAATAGGTATCGCTGCCCCAGATGCGTTTGAGGGCGGCTTCCCTGGGCAGGAGGTCATTTTTGTATTCACACATCATTTTAAGCAGCTCATTCTCTTTGGGAGAGAGGGTTTGCACCTTGCCGCCCACCGCTAATTCGCGGAGGCGGGGGTTGAAGTGGTATTTCCCGAGATCGTACTCAGCGTTGGCTTCTTCCTTGTGCATTTCCTCATTGCGCTTCAGGATGGCCCTGATTTTGAGGAGCAGCACTTCGCTGTCGAAGGGCTTGGTGATGTAGTCATCGGCCCCCAGTTTATACCCCTGGATGATGTCTTCCTTCATGGTTTTGGCCGAAAGGAAGAACAGGGGGATGTCCGGGTTGATGTCGCGGATTTCTTCCGCCAGGGTGAATCCGTCCATATTCGGCATCATCACATCCAGCAGGCAGATATCGAATTTTTCCCGCTGGAAAGCGGCCAGGCCCAGGCGGCCGTCTCTTTCCAGGGTTACATCGTAGTCATTCAGCTCGAGATAGTTTTTCAGCACCATGCCGAGATTGGTATCGTCTTCGCAGAGAAGAATTTTGGGTTTGCTGGTTTCCATGATGTGGTGGTTTGAAACAAATAACGGGCATTCATTATTTGCAGAGCTAATATACTCACTAATTTTTTGTTAAAGCCCCTGACCTTCCAGCCTTGATTCGCTTTTTCCCGGGATGATTTTTAGGAGCTGATTCTGTACCTTTCCGGAAATTCATTGCTATGGCCAGTAAAGAAGCTTTTATTGAAGCGGTAAAAAACGGGTACAGTTTCAAGGGCGAATCGGTGCAGATCGGCGCCGGGGTATTGAACGGAGAAGTGATCGCCGAGGCTGCGGTGCGGCTGCCGTTGAAAACCATGAACCGGCACGGACTGATTGCCGGGGCCACGGGTACCGGTAAAACCAAGACCCTGCAGATGATCAGTGAAATGCTGAGCGACGCGAGTGTGCCGGTACTGGTGATGGATATCAAGGGCGACCTGAGCGGTATTGCTGCCCCGGGCGCCGTCAATGATAAGCTCACGCAGCGCTACCAGCAACTGCAGCTCACTTACAGTCCTGCACAGTTTCCGGCCGAACTGCTTACCCTCACCGGGAAAGACGGTGTGCACCTGCGCGCCACCGTGAGTGAGTTTGGTCCGGTGCTGCTGAGCAAGATTCTGGAACTCAACGATACCCAGGCCGGATTCGTGGCCATGATGTTTAAGTATTGTGATGATAACCAGCTGCCGCTGCTCGACCTGAAAGACTTTATCAAAGTGTTGCAGTATGTCAGTGATGAGGGCAAGGCTGAACTCGAGAAAACTTATGGCAAGATTTCCACCACCAGTACCGGCACCATCCTGCGTAAAGTGATTGAGCTGCAGCAGCAGGGTGCCGATCTGTTTTTTGGCGAAAAGAGTTTTGAAGTGGATGACCTGATGCGGATCGACCAGGAGGGCAGGGGTGTCATCAATGTGCTGCGGGTAACGGATCTGCAGGACCGGCCCAAACTGTTCTCCACCTTCATGCTGCAGCTGCTGGCGGAACTCTATGCCACCTGCCCGGAAGAAGGCGACCTCGATAAACCCAAGCTGGTGCTCTTTATTGATGAGGCGCACCTCATTTTCCAGGAAGCCAGCGCTGCGCTGCTGCAGCAGATCGAGACCATCATCAAACTGATCCGCTCCAAGGGCATCGGCATTTTCTTCTGCACCCAGAACCCGATGGATGTGCCGGCCAGTGTGCTGGCGCAGCTGGGGATGAAGGTGCAGCACGCCCTTCGCGCCTTCACCGCAGCTGACCGCAAAGTGATCAAACAGACCGCCGAAAATTACCCGGAAACCGAGTTTTATAAAACCGAAGACCTCATTACCCAGCTGGGTATCGGCGAAGCCCTGGTGACGATGCTCAATGAAAAGGGGATCCCCACGCCGCTGGTGCATACCATGCTTTGCGCGCCCCGCAGCCGGATGGATGTGCTGCAGCCGGCTGAAATCGATGCCATCAATTCTAAATCCAGGCTGGTGGCCAAATACAACCAGGTGATCGACAGCCACAGTGCCTACGAAATGCTCACGGCCAAACTGGAAGAAGCGGCGCAAAAATCAGCTGCCGCCGAAGAGGAAAAAGCTGCCGCCAAAAATAAAAAGACAGAGAAAGAAGCACCTTCCGCACTGGAGCAGATTGCCGGCAATACGGTGGTGAAAAGCATGATGCGGACAGCCGGCAATACGATTGTGCGGTCATTGCTGGGCGCGCTGGGCATGGGGGGAAGGAGTACCGGGGGGAGGAGCAGGACGAAGAGCTGGTTCTAAGGAAGGTTCAAAACGTTCAAAAGGTTCAAAATGTTCAAAAGGTTGCTCCGGTAAGGGGGAGCGGTATTACGGATCTACAAGCGTTGCTGAGGGTAGTAATATTCAATATTCAACGCTCAATTTTCAATGTTCTTTTGAAGCTGCTACGAAGCCAACTTTAAACCTTAAACTTTAAACCTTAAACCTTTCTACGCCACCTTCAGCATACTCAGCTTGCTGCTGCTGAACTTGCGTTGGGCATACTCCAGCGTTACTTCAAAAGTTTTCACTTTCTGGGAAGGCAGTTCGTACATGGCATCGGTGAGAATGCTCTCGCAGATGCTCCGCAGTCCGCGGGCGCCGAGTTTGTATTCCATCGCTTTTTCCACCATAAAATCAAATACGGCGGGTTCAAAACTGAGGTGGATGCCTTCGATATCGAACAGACGGGTGAACTGCTTGATGAGGGCGTTTTTGGGTTCCGTGAGGATGTTGCGCAGGGTGGCGGCATCCAGGGGGTTGAGGTAGGTGATCACCGGCAAACGGCCCAGCAGTTCGGGAATGAGGCCGAAATGTTTTAAATCCACCGCGTTCACAAATTGCAGCAGGTTTTTCTGCTGAAACTCCTGCATCTCCTTGTTTACATTGAAGCCGATGGCGTGGGTGTTCACGCGGCGGGCAATGAGCTTATCGATGCCATCAAAGGCGCCGCCGCAGATGAAAAGGATATTCTGCGTATTGACTTTCACGAGTTTTTGCTCCGGGTGTTTCCGGCCACCCTGCGGGGGCACCAGCACTTCGGTGCCTTCGAGCAGTTTGAGGAGCCCCTGCTGCACCCCTTCGCCGCTTACGTCGCGGGTGATGGAGGGGTTGTCGCTTTTGCGGGCAATTTTATCAATTTCATCGATGAACACGATGCCTTTCTCCGCTGCGGCCACATCGTAGTTACAGGCCTGCAGCAGGCGGCTGAGCATGCTCTCCACATCTTCGCCCACATAGCCGGCTTCGGTAAATACGGTGGCATCCACGATCGCGAAGGGTACATTCAGCATGCGGGCAATGGAGCGGGCCAGCAGGGTTTTGCCGGTACCGGTTTCGCCCACCATGATGATGTTGCTTTTTTCAATCTCCACATCGTTCTCCACTTTCTGGTTGAGGCGCTTGTAGTGATTGTACACGGCCACCGCCAGGATTTTTTTGGCATCGTCCTGGCCGATCACATATTCATCAAGAAATTTTTTGATTTCGAGGGGTTTGCGTACGGTGAGTTTGTGGGGATTGCCCTGCGGACGGGCATCCGGGTACACCATCAGTTCCTGGCTGATGATTTCCTGGGCGTGTTCCACACAGTTTTCACAGATATGTCCTTCCTGACCTGCGATCAGGATCTTCACTTCATCTCGGCTGCGGCCACAGAAGGAACAATGCAGCGGATTTTGTTTCGCCATAAAGATTGATTAACCGGTTACCCTTCGTTTCGAACGTTCTGCAAAGATACGACTCCCATCCGGAAAGACAGGGCAGCTCTTTATTTCGTTGCGTTCCGGGCTTTTTCAGGGGGTAAATGGGGCTGCAGCAGGATTTTCAGCTGCATCCGCACGAGGGCGCCCATGGAATGGCAGAGATTGAACCGCAGGGTGTGGTGGTAGGCGTTCAGCTCTTTGCGCAGCGACAGTACCTTGTAGTTTTCCGACAGTACATCCTGCTCCATCACCCGTAACAGGGCAAAAAGCTGCCGCGGATGCCGGGCGGCCCGGACGGCCATGGCGCTGCGTTCACGGATTCTTTCCGCCTCAATGGCTTCGGGGCTGAGCATTGAGGTTACCAGCTGCACATAGCCCAGGTTTTCTTTGTAAAACTGGGGCAGATACAGCCAGAGCCGGCCCTCATAACACTGCTGGTCAAAATCGATGGCCCGGAGCTGAAAATGATTCCGGTGACTGTTTGCTGTCACCACAAAATTATAACTCCGCATATCCCCGAGCAGCCGGGCGAAACAGCTTTCGTTGAAGCGCACAAAGGCCAGGGCCAGTTCCTTTTGTTCCGCATCTCCGGGTTGCCGGCAGGCGTGGATGCCCGGGGCCAGCAGCTGATCACCCGCTTGTCCTTCAATATGGGTTTCCACGAGGGTGTGCTGGTGACAGAGAAAGCGGAGGGGATTGGGCGTGAGGAGGGTTTCCAGCAACATGCCGTATATCCGCGAGGCGTCGGCATTTTTGATGTAATAGCAGACGGGTTCCTGCTGCGGGGCCTGCAGGTGGATGCGGAAGGGCATGCTGTTGGCAAACTCACAGAAGTCAACTGCCATGATCTGCATGCCGGCCGGCAGCGGTGCGCCGCCGGTGAGCAACCGGTAAAGCTCGAGCAGCCGGGGCGCCAGCCTGCTGAAAACTTCGTGTTTGTAGATCACCCGCTCCCAGTGGGTATGGCGGCCGTCCGCATCTTTCAGGGCCTTGCTGTAATCATAATGCATCAACTCGGGATAGTGCAGGGGAAGCGGCATGCCATAACCCTGTTGTTCCAGGTAATGCCGGAGGGCCGCAGATACGGGATACACTTCTTTCTGCATCAGCGGCCGGTCGTTATCCTGGCTGAGGGCTGCGTTGGGGATGTCGGAGAAGTGCATGGGGTAAAGGTACGGAGCAGGAGAGAGATCCCTCACTGCTTCCCGGATTCCGGGCTCTCTTTCCCGCTGGAATCATTGAGCGGATCTCATTTCCAGCAACGTCCCCGGAGGGGAATATTCTTACTGTGTGATTGGGGCGGGGGAGACTTTTCTGGGAAGGGAGGATCTCATTTCCAACAACGTCTCCGGCACGGGACATTGCGTCAGCATTTCATCACCACATACCTTGAACGCAACGTCCCCGGCGGAAATGTTCTTACTATGTGATTGGGGCGGGGGGAGACGTTGCTGGGAAGGGAGCATTTTCAGCAACGTCTCCGGCAGGGACATTGCGTCAGCATTTCACCACCACATTCCTTGAACGCAACGTCCCCGGCGGGAATAT
>JAYRPG010000061.1:0-29841 GCA_041911275.1 Ferruginibacter sp.
AATTGCCCTGTACTCCATGATCACCTACCTCTCTGCCTCCAAAACCCTTGACTTTATTGTGGAAGGGATTGAGGAATACATCGGCGTCACCATCGTATCGTCGCACCACGAAGAAATCCGGCAAATGATCATCCGTAAAATGGGCCGCAGCGTTACCGTATTTTCAGGAAAGCGAGGCTTCGGCGGCCAGGGCGAGGTGAGGCAGGTGGATATCATTTACAGCGTCATCACCCGGCTGGAAGTGAACAAGATGAATACGGAGATCCAGAAAATTGATCCCAACAGTTTTGTGGTGATGACCCATGTAAAGGATACCAAGGGCGGCATCGTAAAACGAAGGCCCCTGAAAAACTGAAGTGCCTGTTTTAACAAAACCCGCCGCCGGGAAGCGTACAGATCCCGTAATTTTATCCCGAGATGCCAGGGCTCCCACCATACCCCATGTTGCTGCTGTTCATAGCCGCCTGCCTCGCCTCCCCTTCCGCAGGCGCGCAGTATGCGGCCAACGACACCATTGTAACCTACGCGGTGGTGATCGGCACCGACACGATGGAAGCCAAAACCCTGCCCGATGTACGGCACGTGACCCGGGAAAGCCGGGCCCAGGCCAGCCGCCGGGCCGAATGGACCCGCCTGCGGAATGCCATTTATGTGACCTTCCCCTATGCCAAAAAAGCCGGGGTGGTGATGAACGACATCAATGCCCACCTGGCCGGCATCCCGGCCAAGGATGAACGGCGCAAATACATCAAGACCCGCGAAAAAGAGCTCAAGAAAGAATTTGCCGACCCGCTGATGAGCCTGTCGGTGTACCAGGGCAAGGTGCTGATGAAACTCATCAACCGGGAAACCGGCAACAACTGTTACGAAATCATCAAGGAATACAAGGGCGGCTTCATCGCCCGCTTTTACCAGACGGTGGCTTTCTTCTTCGGCAGCAACCTCAAACAACCCTATGACAAACACGGTGATGAGGCCGAGATGGAAAAAATTGTACAGGAGGTGGAAAGGATGTATGGGTACGGAAGCGTGAGGAGTTAAACGTTATGCGTTAAATTGCGCCCGATT
This sequence comes from Ferruginibacter sp., assembly GCA_041911275.1. Lineage (GTDB taxonomy): Bacteria > Bacteroidota > Bacteroidia > Chitinophagales > Chitinophagaceae > Ferruginibacter. The sequence continues at coordinate 1,069 of JAYRPG010000061.1, forward strand.
CTGACCAATCCTGAATCACCAATCATCAATCGTTAATCATTCATTACTGTGAAACTGGACCTGCTTGCCTTTGGCGTTCATCCGGATGATGTGGAACTTTCCTGCAGCGGTGTGTTGCTGGCTGAAAAAGCCCGGGGTAAAAACACCGGCATCATCGACCTTACCCGTGGCGAACTGGGCACCCGCGGCTCAGCGGATATCCGTGACCGTGAAGCTGCCGACGCCGCAGCCATCCTCCGCGTAGACGTTCGCGAAAACCTCGCCATGGCCGATGGCTTCTTCCGGAATGATGAAGCCCACCAGCGGCAGGTGATCCGCGCCATCCGGCAATACCAGCCCACCCTCGTTTTCTGCAATGCCCCCGAAGACCGTCACCCGGATCATGGACGGAGCGCCGCCCTCGTATCGGATGCGGCTTTCCTGGCCGGCCTGCGCAAAATCGAAACCACGGATGCGGCCGGCAACCCGCAGCAACCCTGGCGGCCCGCCTATGTTTTTCATTACATCCAGGACCGCTACCTTGAACCGGATTTTGTAGTGGACATCAGTCCCTTCATGGAGGAAAAAATTGCCAGCATCCAGGCTTACCGCACGCAGTTTTACAACCCGGATCTGGATGAACCCCAGACCTATATCTCCACCCCTGCCTTCCTGGACAGCATCATTTACCGGGCGCGGATGTTCGGCAAAATGATCGGCGTGGAATATGCGGAAGGATTCATCAGCCGCAAAACCATTGGTTTACAGCACCTCGGCGCACTGGTGGCAAATATGACCTGATCATGACCAAAATCAGGGGCGCCATGGGCGCATAAATTCAGCCATTTCCTTTACCTTGCACCTGCATTTTATTCATTTGATTTTTTTTCTCAGAATGTCGACTCCCAAGTTTCTCCAGCACTCGAACAATTTTCACCAGGAACTTAAAAAACGCGTTAACCAGTACTTCGAAGAAAAAAAGAAATCGCCTACGGGTAATTTCGGACTCTTCTTCAAGGCTGCCCTGTTTTTCTCGGCTTATATCACCCTGTATGTGCACCTGGTATTTTTTACCCCCGCAGCCTGGCTGGCGGTTTTTGAATGTGTAGTTCTCGGCGGCATCACCGCGGCCATCGGCTTCAATGTGATGCATGACGGCGGACACGGCAGTTTCAGCGAAAGCAAGCTGATGAACAAACTGGCCGCCGCCTCGGCCAACTTCGTCGGGGTAAGCCATATCCTCTGGAGCATGAAACACAACATCATTCACCACACCTACACCAATATCGACGGGGTGGATGATGATATTGAAATCAAGCCCTACCTCCGGATGTGTGCCACCCAGAAGCGGCACAAAATCCACCGGTTCCAGCATTATTACGTGTGGTTCCTCTACTCCCTCCTGCACCTGATGTGGGTACTGTGGTTTGATTACGATAAATATTTCTCCAAAAAAATCGGCAACATTCCCATCAAGAAAATGAGCCTCCGGGAGCATTTCGCTTTCTGGACCGCCAAGATCGGCTATGCCTTGTTCTTCATCGCGATCCCGATTTATATGGTAGGCATTGGCAGCTGGTTCATCGGCTTCCTGATTGCCAGCCTCGTTACCGGATTCATCATCAGCGTGGTGTTCCAGCTGGCGCACACCGTGGAAGAAACCGCCTTCCCCATGCCCGCGGGCGACAGCAACCGCATTGAAAATGAATGGGCCATCCACCAGGTACAGACCACGGCCAATTTCGCCACCCGCAACAAGCTGATTTCCTGGCTGGTGGGCGGACTGAACTTCCAGATTGAACATCACCTCTTCCCCCGGATCTCGCATGTGCATTATCCGGCCATCAGCAAGATCATCAAGCAAACCTGCCAGGATTTCAATATTCAGTACATTGAATTTCCCCGGATGCGTACGGCCATTGCTTCCCATGCTTCCCTGCTGCGGCGCATGGGCCGGGCAGCCTGAGCCTGCGCACAGCCATCAACAGTTCAGCCCCCTTTACCGGGGGCTTTTCTTTTTACAGGAGCCGGAAGCGCCGCACAGACAAAGCGCAGTTTTTGTACATTTGTCGTCCACAAAAAACACCCATGACGGAAGACAAGAGCCTGAATTTTATTGAAGAAATCATAGAAGAAGACCTCCGCAGCGGCAAATACAGCAGCATTCTTACCCGTTTTCCGCCCGAACCCAACGGTTATCTCCATATCGGCCATGCCAAGAGCATCTGCCTCAATTTTGGCCTGGGCATCAAATATGGCGGTAAAACCAACCTTCGGTTCGACGATACCAACCCCACCAAAGAGGAAACCGAATACGTGGAAAGCATCAAGGAAGATGTACGCTGGCTGGGCTTTGAGTGGGCCTCCGAACGCTACGCCAGCGATTATTTCGGGCAGCTGTACAACTATGCCGTGCAGCTGATTCAGAAAGGACTGGCCTATGTAGACGACTCCAGCTCGGAGGAAATTGCTGCGCAGAAGGGCACGCCCACCCACCCCGGCACCAACAGCCCTTACCGTTCCCGCAGTGTGGAAGAAAATCTGCGCCTCTTCGAAGAGATGAAGGCAGGCCAATACCGCGATGGTGAAAAAGTATTGCGGGCCAAAATCGATATGGCCTCTCCCAATATGCACATGCGCGATCCCATCCTGTACCGGATCAAACATGCACACCATCACCGCACCGGCGATGCCTGGTGCATTTACCCCCTGTACGATTTTGCGCACGGCCAGAGCGACAGCATCGAGCAGATTACCCACAGCATCTGCACGCTGGAGTTTGTGCCGCACCGCGAGCTTTACGACTGGCTCATCGAACAACTGGGCATCTTCCCTTCCCGCCAATATGAGTTTGCCCGCCTCAACATGACCTACACGGTGATGAGCAAACGCAAACTGCTGCAGCTGGTGGAAGAAAAATACGTGAGCGGATGGGACGATCCGCGCATGCCCACCATCAGCGGGATGCGCCGCCGGGGCTTTACCCCGGAAAGTATCCGCCATTTCTGCGACAAAATCGGGGTGGCCAAGAGAGAAAACCTGATCGACTTCAGCCTCCTGGAGTTCTGTGTGCGGGAAGACCTCAACAAGAAAGCCCTCCGGGTGATGGCCGTACTGGATCCTGTAAAGCTGATCATCACCAACTACCCTGAAGGCGTATCCGAAGAACTGGTTACCGAAAACGGGCCGGATGAAAGCTTTGGCACCCGCACCGTGCCCTTCGGGCGCGAATGCTGGATTGAGCGGGAAGACTTTATGGAAGTGCCTGCGAAAAAATATTTCCGCCTCTTCCCAGGGTCAAAAGTGCGCCTGAAAAGCGCCTATATCGTGGAATGCACCGGATGCGAGAAAGATGCAGCCGGCAACGTTACGGCCGTGCTCTGCCAGTATATCCCGGAGAGCCGCAGCAGCCACGACACCAGCGGCATCAGCGTAAAAGCCACCATCCACTGGGTGAGCGTGGCCCACGCCGTACCGGCTGAAATCAGGCTCTACGACCGGCTGCTGCAGGTGGAGAACCCGGCCGAGGAACCTGGCGATTTCAAAGACCACATCAACCCCGATTCCCTGCAGCTGATCAGGCCCGCCTATCTTGAACCTTCCCTGAAGCAGGCGGTTACCGGTACCGCCTACCAGTTTCTGCGCAAGGGGTACTTCTGCCTGGACAAGGACAGCCGCCCCGACCAGCTGGTATTTAACCGCACCGTTACGCTGAAGGATGCCTGGGCCAAAGAAACAAAAAACAATCCTGAGCAGCATTCAGCTGCGCCTGATGCATAAAAAAACCCGCCATTGGCGGGTTTTTCTTTTTATTACAGGCAAACTTATTTGCGGATGTACATCACTTCCTTCACCAGCTGCACGGTGCGGCGCACATCCGGGAGGTAGCCGGCCACAAGGTTGGGTGCATAATGCATCGGGGCATCGGCCGAAGTAATGCGGCGGATGGGGGCATCCAGGTAATCAAATCCTTCTTTCTGAATGCGGTAAGCGATTTCTGAAGAAACCGATGCAAAGGGCCATTGCTCTTCCACAATCACCAGGCGGTTGGTTTTCTTCACGCTCTCCAGGATGGTGAACCAGTCGAGAGGGCGGATGGTAGCCACATCGATCACTTCTGCTTCGATGCCTTCTTTGGCCAGTTCTTCGGCGGCACCGAGGGCCACCTTCATCATTTTATTGAACGAAACAATGGTAACATCTTTACCCGGACGCTTGATGAAGCACTTACCGATGGGCAGCAGGTACTCATTTTCGGGCACCTCGCCTTTATCCCCGTACATCACCTCACTTTCCATGAACATCACCGGATCGTCGTCACGAATGGCGCTTTTGAGCAGGCCTTTGGCATCGTAGGGATTGCTGACCGATACCACTTTCAGGCCGGGGATATTGGCATACATCGCTTCAAATGCCGTGGAGTGCTGGGCGCCCAGCTGTCCGGCGCTGCCATTGGGGCCGCGGAACACAATCGGGCAACCCACCTGGCCGCCGCTCATGGCCAGCATTTTACTGGCGGTATTCAGAATCTGATCCAGCGCCAGTACTGCGAAGTTCCAGGTCATGAACTCTACGATCGGGCGCAGGCCGTTCTGGGCAGCCCCCACCGCAATCGCGGCAAAACCGAGCTCAGCAATGGGGGTATCGATCACCCGCTTCGGCCCGAATTCATCCAGCATGCCCTGACTCACTTTATAGGCTCCGTTGTACTCAGCCACTTCCTCTCCCATCAGGAATACCCGGTCATCTCGGCGCATTTCCTCCTGCATGGCTTCGCGGAGGGCTTCACGGAAAGCTATTTGTCGCATGTGTAGCAGTTGTTTATGTTCGTTGTTACTTGCCTTCTTTTTAAGGAACGCAAATTTATCCCATCAGGCCCGAATTATCAAATTGCGCGGGATTTTTATGCCGGCATCGTGTGCGGAAACAACGGAGCGGACCCCTTGGGTCCGCTCCGCATCCGAATGGTGGCTTATTGAATCGTGAGGTTGCCGGGCACCAGCAGGTTCTTGCCCGTCTGGATGGTGAGGCTGGCGCCGGAAGATATGGTTTGGGAAACATTCAGCACACAGTTGCCGCCGTCCACATGGTTGATCACGATAGACTGGCCCGCAGGCAGCGGGTTGGGCGGCACGGTATTCCCGGCCCAGTTGGCGGCCACATTCCAGTTGCCGTTACCGGTAAATGTATACACCACGGCCAGGGGCGTGGCAATGAAGGTGCAGCCGGTGGTGGTGCCGGCATTGAAGTTGAGCCCCCAGTTGTTCAGGGAGCCACCGTCCTGGCTGGCGCCATCACTCACAATGAGCGTCCAGGTGCCGGCACTGCTGATGCCGTTGAATGCCGACAGGGGATTCACCGGTGTTACGGTTTGTCCGCCGGTGGGCGGGCAGCTGAAGGCGGTGGAGCCGGCCTGGTCATCAAAATTCATGTCAAAATTCTCCCAGCCGCCGTCGCATACATTGCTGGCCAGGGTAACCGTAACATTATTGGGACCGCGGAGCTGGAAGCGGAGGTCGCCAACCCAGGTATGGGTGCCCTGCAGGTTGATGACATTTACATCCGTGATGTTCACCGCCGCGCCGGCCGGGATGGTAATGACCGAGTTCACCGTGGGGGTACCCACCGTGGAAATGATCTTGGGCACATCCGTACTGGTTTTACAACTGCTGAGTCCGGTTTTGAAAACACTGGCACTGCTGGCCGGGGAAAGGCCGCCGCAGCTGCCCTGCGTTTTCACCCGCCAGTAATACACCGTATTCTCGGCCAGCGTATTGATGAAATTATAAGGCAGGCTGCTGATGCCGCTCAGTGTTTGCAGGTTGGCGGAGAAATCACTGGCGGTAGACAGTTCAAGGGTGTAGCTGGCCGCCCCGCTCACCGCACTCCAGTTGAAGGAAGGCTGTACCGCCACGCCGGTGGCTGCATTGGCCGGCAGCGTGAGGGAGGCCGGTGCGGCAGGCTCAGCAGACACCACAAACTGAATATCGCGGGTTTGGGTAACGGCGCCGGCTATCCCCGTCACCCTCACCGTGTAGGTGCCGGGGGTGAGTCCGGAAACATTGTTCAGGGTAACCGTTGTGCTGGTACCCGGCGCAATGCTGGTGCTGCCGAAGGTTACGGTGGTGCCGGCAGGGTTCAGGCTGGCGCTGAGGTTGATGGCAGTGGCAAATCCGCCCAGGGCGCCGGTTTTGAGGGTGGTGCTGGCTGAATTACCGGAACAGATCTGTACGGGTACCGGGTTATTGAACACGAAGGTGGCGGTAGCAGAATTCTGAATCCGGAAATTCACATTCGACATATCGTAGAACACATTGCCCACCGCCATCACCCTGATGCGGGCATTGGTGCTGAGATTGGCCGGCACCTGGATCTCCTCGGATCCGTCATTCGGGGTGCTGTTCGCGAGGGTGATGGGAAAATTGTTGCCGCCGTCGGTAGAAAGCTGAATCATGACGTTGGCACAGTTCACCGGCGCAGCGGCTGTACCCGCCACATCCCAGGTAACGGTGCGGAACTCGTTGGCATTCCAGATGATCCCCGAGGTATTCGGGCTGGTAACCAGGAAGGGGCCGGTATTGCCGTCTACCGTGAGCTGCGCTTCATCAAAGCAAACGCCGCCTCCGCCTGCGCGGTTATCCCGGACCGTTAGCCTGAACTTCATGTTGCGTCCGTAGGACGGCAACCTTTCCCCGATGGTGGTGGTATTGCCGATCACGTCAGACAGTTTCGGGAAATAGCGTACGCCCGTTGCCACCGGCTGAAATGACCGGAACAGGGGCGCATTGCCCGTGGGGGCAGTAGACGCGCCATTGGGACCGCCCACATCCACCTGTTCCCAGCTGTAGGTGAGCGCATTGGCGGCATCGTTGGCATCGGTGGCCGAACCCGTAAGGATGAAGGGAGTTGATTTCGGAATGATATAGTCCGCCCCTGCATTCACCACCGGCGGCGTGTTGCCGGTGGCGGAAACCACGGCGCAGGAATTGCCGTTGCCGTTGATGGCAAAGCTGGAGATGGCATCAAAGCTCACCGCATGAAACTGTGGATCGCTGTTGAACTGCAGGTTATCCGAGTCGCATACACCGGCATAACACATGATGGTGGAACCGCTGCCGGGTTCGGCGTTCTGGGTACCCGATGTGGTGCCGCAGGCGGTGGCATTGTTGAAGGCATGATCGGCCCCGAACTGGTGCCCCATCTCGTGCGCCACAAAGTCAATATCATAGGCATCGCCCACCGGTGAAGGCGAACCGGTTACGCCGCGGGCCTTGGATCCGGCCAGACAAACACAACCCAGCTGGGCTATACCGCCGGCGCCGGTGCTGAAAGTGTGCCCGATATCATAGTTGGCGCTGCCGATACGGTTGTCGATCTGCGTCTGGCTCTGACCCAGCAGCGTTTGTCCGTCATTGTTAGCCGTAAAGGGATCTGTACTGGGATTACCGAACAGCACCAGCGTATCATTGGCCACCAGCACCAGGCGGATGGACAGTTCTTTTTCATATACCCCGTTCACCCGGTTCACCGAAGTCACCACCTTGGCCAGAATCTGTGCCCGGGTAGGGTTGGCAGAACCCGTGGCTGCCTGTGCATACTCCCCGGTACAGGCTACGGCCAGCCGGTAGGTGCGCAGCTGGGTGCCGATGCACTGGCTGGCCTGTACATTGTCGGGGCCGGCGCCGGCTGCATCTGCGGCCGTTTTTTTGGCAGCAGCCTTTACGGGCGGCAGTTCCTGCATCCAGTGCAGCTTCCGGTAATCGCTTTTGTAATACGACATGCAGGCGGTGAGTGAACGTTCCGCATAGGGATCAATCAGGATGGTACCGGTTACCGGCGACAGGATCATGGCCTGGAAGCCAAATTCATTCCAGTCGAGCTTGAGTGTGGCCGTGGGATCATCCATCCCCTGCCCGGTATAGGAACGGATCTGCGGATAGGCGGCAGCCAGTTCCGGCGCCATGGCTGCGCTTTCCCAAAGCTGGAAGCGGGCATTGCGGCCATCCGGCATGGGCAGCGAGATCACCGGGGCCAGCTGGCGCTGGGCTTCCGGCGGCACGCCCTGCAAGAAAACAGTGAGCGCGGCGGTATCCAGTTCCAGTGCCCTGATTTTATCGGGCACAATCCATCTTTTTTGTCCGGCCCGTTGCAGTTTCATCTCGGGCACATCGCGGAAAAGTGGCTGCTGCGCGGCAGCATGGAGGGTGAGCAACTGGGCAAGCAACAAACAGCATACTGCACTAACAAACCTGGTCATTCGGAAATTTTTACTGGCAGGAAATTGAAGGGCATAAATGTAACATTTTTCAGGCAATGCCAGCAGCAGCAGCCCCCCTTCCCGGCCAAAAAACCGGCATCAGGCCGGCTGCCCGTCTTCAGCCAGCACCTGCTGCAGCAGGCGGTTGATTTCCCGGGCCTTCACCGTTACCATCAGGTGGGTGCCGCCGGGGATCACATAATCGGGGCGAGGCTGTTTGATCGGAAAAATGCGGTCGGCATCGCCATGCAGCTGAACGGTACCGGGCGGCACCTCCTCATTCTGCCAGCGCAGGATGCAATCCACCGCCCAGCGCAGGTAACGGCGTGAAACCTGCTGCCGGTAGCGGCGCACCATCTCCAGGTCCTGCGGGTCCTGCACCCCAAGATGATGATTCTGCACCGGCTCCAGCCAGCGTGAATCGGGAACCAGGGGCACAATCCGGTGCAGGCGCAGCCGGCCGGCCCAGCGCATCCAGCGCGGCAGCTGATGCCGGGTAGAAACCGAAGAAATCAGGATGACACGGGCAACAGCCCTGAATTTGGCGATCTCCATACAAAGCATGCCACCAAATGACAGCCCCATCAGTACCGGTTGTTCCTCCGGGATGCTGGCCGCCATCCGCCGGGCATAGGCCGGCAGCGGCTCAGCGGGAAGGGGTTCCAGCCAGGGCAGGTGCACGAGCGTATAACCCGGCACCCGGATGCGGGCAAAGGCCCGTTCATCCGCTCCCAGTCCGCTGACGCAATAAATCTTTTTCATGAAAAACAGCTGCAGCAAAAAATCGCCTGAACACCATGCGGTGTGCACCTGATCAGGTGCGGGGCATCACATAAGCCTGGATGTCTTCAGGCGTGATGGTTTTGCCTGAAAGGATGATCAGCCGCTCCACCACATTGCGCAGTTCGCGGATATTGCCGGTCCAGTTGTAGGCCACCAGCATCTCCGTTGCGGCCTTGTCAATGGCTTTTTTGGGTTGCCCGTATTCCGCAGCAATTTTGTCCAGGTAAAAATCCACCAGTGCAGGAATGTCCTCCCGCCGTTCATTCAGCGAAGGCACATGAATGATGATCACCCCGAGGCGGTGATAGAGATCGAGGCGGAAATTTTTCGCTTCCACTTCGCGCAGCAGGTCTTTGTTGGTAGCGGCCACCACCCGTACATCCACGGCGATATCCTTATCCGCCCCCACCCGGGTAATCTTGCCTTCCTGCAAAGCCCTGAGCACCTTGGCCTGGGCCGGCAAACTCATATCCCCGATTTCATCGAGGAAGAGGGTGCCCCCGTTGGCCTGTTCAAATTTTCCGATGCGTTGTTTGATGGCCGAGGTAAAGGAACCTTTCTCATGCCCGAAGAGTTCACTTTCGATCAGTTCGCCCGGGATGGCGGCGCAGTTCACTTCCACCATGGGGCCGCTGCTGCGGTTGCTTTTTTCATGAATCCATCTGGCCACCAGTTCCTTGCCCACCCCGTTCTCGCCGGTGATGAGTACCCGGGCATCCGTGGGGGCCACTTTTTCAATGGTGTCCTTGATTTTCTGCATGCCCGCACTGGCGCCCACCATTTCCTGCACGCGGCTCACTTTCCGCTTCAGCACCTTCGTTTCGGTGACGAGGGTTTGCCGGTCGAGGGCATTGCGCAGGGTGATGAGCAGGCGGTTGAGATCAGGGGGTTTGCTGATGTAATCGAATGCGCCCTTCTTCACCGCCTCCACAGCGGTTTCAATGTTGCCATGACCGCTGATGACGATCACGGGTACGTCGGGATTGATTTCCCGGGCTTTTTCAAGGAATTCGATGCCATCCATCCGGGGCATCTTAATGTCGCAGAGCACCAGGTCGTAAACCTGGTTGCCGAATTTTTTCAGTCCCTCCTCTCCGTCAGCGGCTTCTTCAATTTTATAGCCCTCATAACTCAGGATTTCACCCAGGGTTTTCCGGATGGCCTTTTCGTCATCGATGATCAGAATATTTGCCATAGTAATAGGGAGCCGGCAGAGGACGGCGCCGGTCAAATGTACTCAATAATCCTTCGGGAAATGCTGAAAAAATACCGGTCAGGCAGCCCGCTTATCCCGCATTTTCAGATCGGGAAAAACAGCAGCCAGCAGCATGAGGATGGAACAGCCGAGCATCAGGAAGATCCCGGGTTTCTTTTCGGGACAATAGGCATTGTAGCAGGAGGTAAAGAGGATATAGGTTTTCACCGCATAGCCCAGCGCCAGGGCACAGAGAAAAAGGTTTACCCGCTTGGCCCATACCTTGGGCAGGTACATCAGCACAAAGGCCAGCACCGCCGTAAAGGCCAGGAATTTGCCGGGCTTGCCGTATTCATTGCGGTACGAGTAAAAGCCGGTGAAGGTTTGCTGGATATCCGCATAATAGGTCCAGGGCATGAAACAGGCCACCAGCAGCAGGATGCAGGCCAGCATTCCGGTCCATTGTATGATTCTGGGCAGCATAAGTTAAAAAAAAAACCCTCTCCTGAATCGGAGAGGGATTTCCGGAGGTCCCGAGCAGACCCGCAAACCCTTTCCTGGTAGAGGTTATAGTGTTTTTGGCTTTTAATTGGGCTCAGTATTGTTGTCTGAACCCATGGCAAATTCCGCTGCTAAGATAGCTTCAAATTGTTGAATATACTGTTCCCAGTCGGGATGCTAAGTATGCATTAGGAGTATTACATTAAATACTTCACTTGAAAAGCGAGGTTGAAAAATTGCTGGCTTTTATACTTGCCAGATGCCGTGTTTTACCGGATAATTTGTTTGCTTTCTCCTTATATTACTTCTATAATAAATAATTACAATACCCACCGCGCATTCTTATTCACAATGAATGCTTTCTTGTGGAAAAAATCGGCATTTTTCGCCACAACTGTTAATAATTAGTGGCCGCTTGTTGTATGAAAATGAGAGACCTTTGTTTTAAAATAGAAAACCGCCTTTGGGGGGCGGCTTCTAAATTGGGTAGGCTTTGGTTAGTTCAGCTATCAAAGTTCTTTGAAATAACCTCAGGCAAAGATAATAAGGGGATGACTTACAATTACACCCTTATTATCCACATTCGTTGATTTTAAATAATTTAAAATCTTCGGGCGTCAATCATTGCTAACTAATTGTTTAGTTCCTGTCAACTTCATGTAAAGCGGATGTAAAGTAAAATTTCTTACATTTTCCTATTTTTCCCTATTTTGCATCCGCATTCTAGTCGTGGCAGGGAGTCGTATCTCTCGGACAAACGGTATTGCGACAACACTGCAAACTACATTTTAAAGCCCCGGATTGATTACCCGGGGCTTTTTTTATTACGAATTTTAGAAATCGGCTGCAATGCCGAAATGCAACGAGCTGCTAATAAATGCTCAATTTTTAAGGCTAAACGTATTTATGCCATGAACTCTAGAATGCATGAGTCATGTCCGTTTTGCGGCAACCCTTTAAAGGAAGTTTTCCCAAAGTATATTATTAGAAACGGGAAACGGATTTATCCGAAGAGTGCAACCTGCTTCCATTTTTGGGTTTGCGATTGCAAACGCGCTTGACTAGACAGGGCCTAATCACCCCTTTAAAGGGCTGTCAGTTCCCGCTGGCGGCCCTTTTTTTTATAAAAACGATATCCTTTACTTAATTACTTTTACCTAAGCCGGCTTCATTAAGTCGCCACTTTTCTATTCTCCCTTCGATGACTTAGATCTGAACCAGTATGCAGCGATGACACTCGCTGCGCTGCCGGTTATGATAGTTGCGCCTGCTGTAGGGTGTCCCAGATATAGTGCATAGCAACCCACTCCAAATATCATAGTACTGCTGATGAATGCCAGGATTTGTCCCAAGATGGTGCTATTCTTAAATGTCCAAGTAATGCGCTCTTCATTACGCTGCCGACTTTTAATTTCACTTTCAGCTAACTCCATCCATTTTTTAGTACACCCCGGGGCAAGCTGCTCGAGCTGAGAAAGCGTTTCCGGGTCAGGTATAATCCCTTCAAAGCTGGTACCCTCAACTGTTTGATCGGGCCTGACTACAACCTTCTTTTTGTTATGATTACTTCTGCTAGTCGACACAAAGCGCACGTTTTTTCATTTCCAGATACTGTTCCCGATAGTCGCGGTTAACGCGCCGCAGGTCATTCTTGATTTTTTCAGCAGGCGGCTGATCAATAACCTCCCGGGCGGCTTTCTGTGCTGGATTTTCTGTGAAGCCGAAGAAGTAAAAAATGCCGTCAAGTACTTGGTCAATATGATTCTTTGAAACCTCCATATACGGTCTTTGAGTTTGAAACTTCTTTACTATTATAATTCGAACGTTCAACTTTGCTTGCCACAGCAATCCTTGAATGGTAGTCCCCTCTTGCAGTAACACTCCTGATCAAACATTTTATAATGCTGATAATAGCAATGTGAGTGTTCGTCTGGTGGATCTATACCCAGCTGCCAGCATGTTTGAACAACTTCTGGATAAAAGTATTTATCCTTACATTGAAAAACATATGAATGCACAGCTTTGGTAAAAACCAACCGGTTTTCCTTTTCCCAAAATCGATCGTCAATGTTATCCCAGCCTTTACTTTTTATGTAATCAATGAACTGGTTCAGTGTGAAACATGGCACTGTCATGCAAGGAGAAATTTATGCAGCTTGGAATTTTAATTCGCGCCGTCCTGTTTCCTGGAGTGTTTTGGCCAGCTCACTGAGATATTGTTCCTCAGTCAATTGCTTTATCTCGTCAATCTGAATGTCGAGAGAGTGCATGAGTGCTACTTTCAGTGAGGTGATCAGCTCGCTAGTTGCTTTCTCTGGCGTGTCGCCATGTACAACCATGTTCAGTTTCTTAGAATCATTAATCCATGCAATAAAGCCGCCGGTCACGTCACGCTGCATGTACGCGTTAATTTTGAGTTCCATCGTTTTCAGTTTTTTGTGCGATTTAGTTTAGCCCCTTCGGGCCTAACGGTTTTTTCAAGAGGAAATTGTACTAACCGGTATATGTAAAGTTGGCCCCATTCAACCTATATGTAGATATCTTTATAATGCACAATAATACAACGGTGTTTTGATTTTTAAGTGTTTTTACACAATTTTTACATTGCTTTTTGCTTTTTTGCGGAAATTACGTAAAAGTACTTGCCAGTACTGACTCACTCTTCTAGGAAAAATGTCATGCTGCACAGGCATTTTCCCCGCTGCCATATCATTCCCTCTCCAAATCTTACACACTAAGTAAGGAATCAACTTGCTTACCGGGCAGGGTTTTGGCAGCTTTGGATTTCGTACTGTTTTTCAAAGATTTAGACTGCAGGATTTGTTGGATGGCGACAATAGCCTCCCTCCTTTGGCGTTTTGTTTTATTCCTATCCCCCTACGGTGCATCAAAATACTTTTCTTAAAATTCCATGCCCTCCAGGAGCATAATAACTATACACATTTAAGCGCGCGATCAATAAAGACCAAACTGCGATTTAACTTGGTAATAGGTTGAGGCTGATTCCCTAATGGCACAAAAACATTTATCCCAGTTGGTCTGGATGCACCTTAAAACCAGTATTGATCCATTCATTACGTAGAATGAAATTTATCAAGCACCGGTCTCAACTGGCGGGCTGCTTGCGGAGATAGATTCTCAGGTTCATGCTGTGTTGGTGTTTGACTCTAAAATCCGGTTCGTTTTTAGCTCGAGAAAAGCCATATTTATGCCGGGTTAAATGGAATTAAGCCTAACCGCCCAATCCTGAAAAGGGCTAATTTTCAAGGATTACACAAGCAAGTACCTAAAGAACTTTTTTATTCAGAGGTCCCGAGCAGACCCTACAAACCCTTTCCTGGTAGAGGTTTCAGTGATTTTGGCTTTTAATTTGACGTATTCAATTTGCAAATTAGCTTAATAATTGATTCATAAGCAAACATTTGTTATTACCAAACATTTTGAATGTCAGTATTTTATAAAAACCCAGCATTATTATTTGTTAATCAATTCTTTGTGTGTATTTTATATTGCTTTACTGCTTACTTTTGCAAAGTACTGATTGCTGTCGCACCTGATTCAATATTCTATGCCTGAGAACCATCGGTTCGTTTTACGTGTAATATTTCACTCTTCTATTCGTTACACCAAGCACTGTATGACTGTATTATGCTGACACCTATTCTTGACATTAAAGACCATGGTAATCCCGCTCGTATTACTATACGGTTTTACATAAGCAGGTTTCTCATGCCCACCCTGGATGTTCTGCAAGGACTTAGTGTAAAAAAAATTATTAAAAACTGGCTTGTCGGCAGAATGAATAAAAGTGTGGCCAGCTCGTATTATTTTACAGCCGGTATCCTTCATGGTTTAAGTGAGGGTAAAATTTCTCTTACAACGGATGATGCCAGAACGGTACATCAGAATACACTTGCTTCTCTTAAAAAATTCATGGAGATATATAACAAGTTGGAGAAGTCTCGTTTTTTTGAAAACGATCAATTAAAAAAATATTCCAGTGATTTATTAAACAACCTTTATAGCCTCGAAAACGAATTCCGCACTTTAAGCTATCCAGGCAAACAAGGAATTCCTGAGGATAAAGAATTGATTGATTCTTCCACCTCCATCTCTCATTACGCTGTATTCAGATAATGGCTTCAAAATATATTCAGCGGGACCTGGTCTGGCTAAAGCATAATCCCCCACTTCCTGACGGCTCTGATAAAGATCACCCTGTAATTATCATTTCACATGACACCGCAAATTCTATAGAGAATTTTTATACTGGTGTTATGGTAACAGGTGCAAATAATCAGGACAAATTTTCATTCCCCTTGTTGGATGAAATGTTTGAGGCGCCTTTAAAGAAAGCCAACACTCATGTTAGGTTGTATATTACAGTATCTTTCAGAGAAGATCAAGTTAAAGCATGGGGGAACAGAATGTTTTCTCACGCCTTCAAGCATTTGCTTGATCGCTTCAAGAATTACGTGATCATTTGATACATGTCGTTTATTCTTCTTTACTGTTTTCACTTACGATATAAAAAAACAGAGCCGCATCGAAATGCAGCTCTATCGGATGGGTTTCTGTATCAAAGTTCATTGACCCAATCAGCTTCTTGTTGAATACTATGACTCAGCTTGAAGCCACCTAGTTTAGCTTTATCTTATCTGAAAGGACTAGCACCTCTTTCCCTAGTTTGGGAAGATCAATATGATAGTTGAAAGAAAAGTCATGTAGCCTGCGCTCCGAATACAATTTTTTTATCTCAGGTACATTGTCGTATGTAAGCGCCCAGTAAAATCTGTTATGGGTATTAAGAAAGCTGGCCAGCCGCTCGTGATTGTTTTGCTGATAGTGATTCAGATATAAACAGCTCCCTTTCACATAGTATGGGGGGTCGAGGTATACAAACTGATTTTTCTCTCTGTGGATTTCTTTTATAAGATCAACCCCGTCTTTGTTTGTAACCTTAATCCGTTCTTTGTACGAGGCTATGTTACTGATTCTTTCAATCAAATCTGCCTTATTAAATCGTGCATCAATAAGCCACTTGCCGGATTGTTCTACCCCGCCGATGGGGCCTCCTTCAATAATTCCAGAACGATTTGTCCTGTTAAGATAAAATGTTGCAAACCCTAAATCCAGCTGCCTTGATCGCTTGTTCCTGTATATCTCACGTTGCCTGTACCATTCGTTCATTGATATTTCTGTGTTATAGATTTTCTCAATGAACTGATCTGTCCTGGTGAGGATTGATTTCCAGAATGAATAAATTGCCCTATCAAAATCGTTGATTATTATACTGTCTACTTTTTCTAAAGATAAAAGTGTCAGCGCGGCACCAGCCCCCCCGGCGTAAGGCTCTACGTAAATACAATTCCCAATGGAATTGGCCTTAATTATTTCTGAAAGATACTTTGACAACGATGCCTTTCCTCCAGGGTATCTGAGTGGGCTGTAGTGTTTGCTTGGCGACTTAACAATTTCAGTCATTCTGTTTTGGATTAAGCAGATACTTCATGAGCGGCTCAAGTTTACTCCATGCTGCCCTGACTTCTTTTTCTGTTGAAACCCACTGCTCGTTGTGGTTTATCATGTTCAGTCTTGCTAATGAGTAGTCTTGATTGTAGTTTTTCTTTAAGTGCTCAACAACTTGCTTTATGCTGCCGTCTGTTATTGTTGTGCATTTTTCTGACAGGATAAAAGTAAGCATTTCATCCAATTTGGGATTATGCTTGCCGTTCTTTTGCACCTGATCAAACTCTCCTGTTTCTTTCAAATACAGAACGAGCGTGCATTCCAAAAAGCTTCTCAGGAGATCGTGTGAAGCATTGGGATACGAGCTTACCGGTATCCGTCTTAGTTCTTCATAAATTTCCCTAAGGGCTGACTGTTCTAGTCTGTATGGCACGTATGATGGAATAAGGCCGGCCGTGCGCTTTATGCTTCTAGCTGATTTTGCAACCTTTTCCTTATCAATTTTCTGCTCTTTTAATTTGCTTGTTGCAAACGGCCGCTTTTTGCTTTTCTGTGGCTTGAGTTCCGGAGGTAGTTGGTTTATATATTCCCTACGCTGATCTTTTGTATTCGCTTTTCTTGTGTCGAGGTCATCATTTGCAATATCCTCAATAATTCTTTTGTATGCAGCAGTAAACTGATCTGCGTCAGTATGGACAGTTAATTTCCCATTTTCGTCAAATTCAATTCCCAAATAGTTCTTAACATAAGCGTCTTCATACATTCTTTGAAGTGCAGATATGGGAAATTTTCTATCGTCATGAACCAGCGCAGTTACAGTATCACTCTCGTAAGCAATGGACTTTGCGAGGTGATGTGCTTCTAGCATTTTTATGAATTCCACTATATCGTGTTCCGGATACTGTTCTTTAAGCTGTTCAATCGTTTTACCGTTCTCGAGCTGACTTTTATAGAAATATGCCTGACGTAGCGGTCTCCATGGCCTACGCAGGCTATTGGTATGCTTGATCGCAATTAACTGGAGTGCTTTTTCTCTGTTGGGAGCCAAAACCGCCTTGATGTTTTTAATCTTGCCATGTTTGAGGGCTTTGATCTTTTCCCTGTAAAGGGGCACTCTTTCTGGATCATCAAGTGCTTTTAAAGCAGCCAGGCGCCGATTACCTTCAATAACAACCAGCTTCCCTTTTTCTTTAATCAAAATTGGAAATTCATCAGGGAACATGCCATTCATGGCGATACTTTTAACGATATCAAAAGCACTCTCGTTAT
Source organism: Ferruginibacter sp. (assembly GCA_041911275.1). Lineage (GTDB taxonomy): Bacteria > Bacteroidota > Bacteroidia > Chitinophagales > Chitinophagaceae > Ferruginibacter. The sequence continues at coordinate 18,522 of JAYRPG010000061.1, forward strand.
AAAACAAGTCTTGCAGTATTGCATCCTGCGCTGTGTCAGTTATGGGTTGTCGGATGTTCTTATTGTCGAGGTAAATGCTATTGATAGAAAATTCGTCAATTGGCCAGTTCATATCGGTGTTTCATTTGATTTTTTGAAATGCACGACATCCCAGTAAAAATCCCCTCCCTCGCCGGTATTTTTCCCGCTGCCGCTTCTGGCATGCGGCATACCTTAGAGCAATAAGTAAGTAAATAACTTACTCACCCTTCAAATTTTTTTGTGACTTGGATTTCGTGCGGTTCTTCGAGGATTTAGCCTGCAGGAGCTGCAGGCCTTGTTGGATGGCGGCGATGGCTTCGTCCAGGCTTTGATCTCCGGCCAGCTGTGCGGGCGCCGGTGGCTGATCCGCCGGGCGCTGGTAGGTGGCCAGGTCTTGCTCTATGAACTCATGCAGGTACACGTTCAGATCGCGGCAGATCTCAGATAAGAACTCGATGCCTGGCTTAATAGCGCCAGATTCGTAGTTAGCCAAGTTACTCCTCTTGATGTGGAATATCTCGGCCATCTTTTCCTGAGTCCACCCTTTGTTCTTACGATACCATGTGATATTTCTGTTCAAATTGTCCATTTGTGGTGACACGGACAAATTTTTTTTGATTTTTTTTTCACTCGATATTGGACTGATAACCATATAGTTATTTAGATTCTTCCCACTTCTGTCCGATTTACGGACAAATAAAATTTGGAATTATCCGTTTTTCGGACAATTTTTACATCCGCAACCCAGTGAAGTGGGAACGACAAAAGCCAACCGAAGCACACACGATCTTAAAAACATTGGCGGCTGGACGCAACGAAGCAGCTTCAGCTTGTTTTAATCAAACCGCCGCCAGTGCGTAACGTTGGCCCGTTACGTCAATTACCACTTCACAAAGGCTCTAAAGGGGTTGCAGTTCGCTGCAACCCTTTTTGTTTAATCCCGTAAGATAATACAATTCCTGAAATGCAAAATTTTGGCCAAACACCGGCCCGGAATCGTATTGCCCTTACACTACCCCGCGTAAACCAGCAAGACACAATCAGCACTTCAAGCCTTAACAAAATTTTTATGAGTAACACTCAAAACGCCTGGAATAACGCCGATGCCGCAACACCAGCAGGCAATCAGCTCCCGGACCACCTGCGCATGCAAATTGAGGATACCGTCAGCTCCGTGCTCGACGGTATCCTCTGGGCCCGGGTACAGTGTATCACCGTTGACGATGCTGCTAAAAGCCTCAGCGTGCAGCCCGATACCATCCGCGAGTGGATCAAAGCCGGCAAGCTCCACGCCAGCAAGGTGGGCCGTGAATACATCATCCGCCTCGTTGACCTGGAACGCATGCTCACCCAAAATGCACTGGTGGTGCCCATGCACGACCGCCGCTTTAAACGCAACCGCGTAGCCAGCTAAAACCATTTAACACCATTGCATGCCAAGTCTATTTGAACACATACCAACACTCATTGAACTCCTCAGCGATACTGATCTGGCCAAGCTCGAAACAGCGGCCAATGCCTTCCTGGCGAAAGATGACGTAGTGGTTCGGCAGATCATGATCACCCAGTCCAGCTATGTGGATACCGATCCGGATACCGGCGCCTCCGTACCGGTTACCGTTACCACGCTGATGATTCACTATACCCCGCAATAAATCCCCCACAATATGGAAGAGCAAAACCCCATCCCCCACTATCCCGCGCTGCGAGCCATGGCGCAGCACGAGCGCATGAAAAACAGCTATGCGTTTAACATGAACATGTTCCTGCACTACGAGTGCCTATACCACGCGGCGCGGCAGGGATGGAACTGGGTAAGAACCTACATGCTGTGGCAGCGCATGAACCATTACCGCGCGATGGCTGAAACATGCAAGCTGCGGCAGCTGATTACTGACGTAAATAAAATGCACCATGTCGCAATCGTTCTCCCGTAGAGAATCCTACTTCCTGCAGCAGGGTGTAAAAGCCCTGATGGATGAAACGCATGCACAGCGCGCTGCCCTGGTGTCGCGTATCCATCCGGAAGACAACAATCTCACCACGCTGCTGGAGTATTACGATAAGCGCATGGCCGAGCTGAAGGCCATCAGCGAAAAACTCGTTGGTTTAGTAAGTACCTGATAAATGGCAATCGGTACACGTCCGGGTGTTTCCACACCCGGTTTTTTAAAAGCTTTTTTTAAACAGTTTATAGTGCGACATGAAGCCAGGCTGTTTCCACAGCAGGGCATTTTTAAAATGAGAAAGAGATCCACCATATCACTATCACGGGCGCTGATACAGCTGTACAGCTCCCTGTACATCCGGGTGATTGTGATCCATGGCCAGCCGCGCCGCATCTGTGTAGAAACCTGCGTTCCTGGCTTCATGGCCCTGCGCACGGAGATGCCGCTCACCTACTGGCGCATTTATCGCCGCTGGGAAATGGGCCCGCTGATCCTGCACGTGGAAGACCGGCACAACGGCATGACGCATTTTTTCTATCAACTCAAATCAAAAGCAAGAGCATGACGAACGATCAAAAACTCGTGTTCCTGATCCACCAGGTGGAGGAGTACTTCCGGGCCCAGGAGAAAGCAGAAAACACCGGGGCCATCATTCACCGTGAAGAAGCCCGCAGACAAAAGCATGCGCTTAAAGTGTGGCTGGCCGGCAACCGGGTGGTGGCCACCAACGCCCCGGCCGTTCGTCAAAAATCATCGTTCACAAGCAGCCAGGCCAGGATGAACTGGCTGGGTAAATAATACTACTATGGATTCACTGCAGTCAGGCATTATCACCTTCCGTGGGAGAAAAATCCCTCTCTACTGGAGTGGCGAGAAGGCGGAGCACCTTGCGGTTGATTATACCAATCAACACCACGTTCACCCCTATTTACATGTTCAGGCGCAGCAGCTGGCCAGGCGTGGAAAAATATTCCCATCCGGCAACCGCCATGTATCCGTTAACCTGCTGCCGGAGCACTGGGTAGTGGTGCCTCTGCTGTTCACTCGCAGGAATTGTTTAATTTGCAGCTGCTTCATTCATCACTTAAACGATACCGCCGCTACTAAAAAGTACGGGGGCGTTGGCAAGCTCAAAAAGAAAAAATACACACCTGCTGATTTTGAATTTACAGCAGATGAAGAAAGAGCAGCAGTAGCCTCAGGGCTTACTGTAGAGTCCGTTAAAAATGCATTGTGCATGTACCTTAACGGCGCCAAACCCCTCAACAAAAAAAAGTAACCCATAAGACGCAACAGCTTTCCGGCTGCTGCGTCTTTTTTTTTCTCTGTTATGAAGCGCATTCCTGTCATTATAGTGTTTATAGTGTTTGCCTTTTTCTTTTCACTGTACACACTCCTAACGCGGCCCTCTGAGCTGCCGGACTTACTCAGGTATTTTTTTAAAGGCGATGATGATTTCTATTCATGAGCAGTCCGGTAATACATATCGCCCCTGCAAAAAACTTTGTGCCTGTACTGGCCGGTGCAGCTGAAGAGCTGGTTACGCACCGCGAGCTGCGCAGCAAGTACTGCACCAACCGCAGCATAAAAACATGGGCCACCTGGTTCCTGCTGAAATCACTCAGCACCAGTGGCATCATTCAGCGCTGGACCGATCAGCGCGTCCGTATCCTGGACTATTGCAAATGCTCCGAGAATTCGTTCCGTGCCCGGCTCAATGAAATGGCCGCTTTAAAACTGATATCCATCACGGATTCCCGGAGCATTTCCCTTGCCTCTTATCAAACAGCCGCCCGCATCCTGGGTATCCCTTACAGCGGCCTCATTAAAATTGAATACGATGACACACTTCCCGGCCAGCAGATATTTCAATACTTCCTGAGAGCGGAAGAAATACGCAGCAACCAGGTAAGGCAAACAGAAGCCTTGTGGTATTATGCCCACAAAAATCCTTTACTCAAAGATGCACTCGTGCAGCAGCTGCTGCAGATGGGAGCTGATAAGCGCGTAAGCAGCGATCAGCATTATTTCCAGCAGCAACTGCTGAAGCTTCAGAAGCGTGCATTTAAAGAAGGGTCTCCCTTGTTCGGCATTATCCATCAGCTGAGAGCTGACGTAAACCGGTCTTGTAAAGGCATCCGCGACACCCACACCTACAAAAGCGCCCAGTCGGTAAGCTATATGAAGCGGCGCATGCAGGAGCTGGCTATCGTTAAGGTATCAAAGGTTTGCATTGAGTCAACGGAACGCTCCCGCCTCTATGTAGAAGAAGCACCCGGCCAGCGCAAGCGTGAAGCATACAAATGGCTGCCCTCCAAAAAAGTAACCGCCTGGTTCCTTACTGACCAAATTACCCCGGCTTATAAAACCATCATCCCGCAAACAAAGAAAAATGAAGAACGAAAAGCAGCTTAGCGCCCCCGCCCCCTGGCGCCCAAGGCCCCCCAACTCAAAAATTGTTATCTACAGAAAGTGGATTAGCAATAGGTTAAACCCTTTTCCAGTGTTATCAAGTTCCCTAGTGTTCCCTCAGTGTTACTCTGGAATACTCTAGAGTTGCAGATTTCCGAAAATTCGACGCAATACCCCCGGATGAACCAAAGATTCGCTAAATCGGCCCTGATTGATCCTGAGCTGGCCGCCAATGCTCAGGGAAATATCAAATACTTTCTGCAGCCTTATTTCAGCTTCCGTTTGTATGTTCTCTTTTCAAGCAACCAGCGCAAAGCGCATTTCTACGGCAACGAGCATGACTGCACTTACCAGCAGCTGCGCCATGGAAATGTTCCCTGCATACGGCTCGATAAGCTGAAGGGCTACACCGATCTGCTGAACCTCGTGGAACGCACCTGGAAAGGCAAGCTGACCAAAGCAGCTATTTACATGCGGCAGCCGGGAGAAGAAAAGTTTACGATTCTCTGCCGCCGCTGGTACCTGGGAAAGCTGGAAGAATGCCAAGACCCGGTACTGGATGAAAACAGTAAACAGATCCTTTGGTACAGCTTCGAAAAAAACCGCCTGCACATCCTCACCACACCACCACCAGCCATTGACTTTAAAAGCGAAGTACAACATGCACTCGGCACTTCAACACAGCACCCATCCACCGGTAATCCATGATTACGGCATCATCTACGCCGATACCATCGAGCAGCTGGCCGGCTTTGTTTCCATGCAGATAAAAAAAGGCTGGCAGCCATACCTGGGCATCCGGTTTATTAACCATAAGTACCTGCAGTGCATGGTTGCGTATGCTCCTATTACATCACCCACCAAAATCAAAAAGAAAAATGAAGCTCAAATCATTCAACCCCGACACCGTTCCCGTAACACAAGGCAAGGCGCTCATCAGTCTTAATGCAAAGGCTGGTACCGTGCGTTTCAATAAGCGCGTTACTGAACAGCTTGGTCTGAAAGACAAATCACAGATCGAGCTGCTGCAGGATGAGGAAGAACCGGCAACCTGGTTTCTGGCCGTTGTAACCACTGGCGGCTTCCCGCTGAGAAAAAAAACATCCAGCAGCGGCTTCGACGGGTACTCTTTCAACAGCGTAGCAGTTGTGCGGCAGATTTTTGAAATTGTAAACTTCAAAGGGCAGTCTGGCACCATCAGTACAGCCCCGGAGCCTGAAAGCATTGAGAAAAGAAAAATGTGGCGGCTGATCACTGCACGTTTAACCGCCTGAAAAAATCCACAGCACAATAATGAGCACACAAATCATTGAGGTACCTCTGTCCAGGATAGAGCCCTCACCTACCAATCCACGTAAGTATTTTAATCAGCAGAAGCTGGAAGAGCTGGCCGATAGCATCTATGCTGTTGGCATCATCCAGGCGGTAACCCTGCGGAAGCATCCCACCAAAAAAGATTATTACGAGCTGGTATGCGGCGAACGCCGCTACCGGGCCAGCAAACTGGCCAGCCGGGAAACTATTCCCGCCCAGGTGAAAGAGCTGAGTGATGAACAGGTACAGGAGCTGCAGTTTATTGAGAACATCGAGCGCGAAGATGTGCACCCGATGGATGAGGCTGTTACTTTCTCCGCTATGCTCAGCAATAAAGCCCATCCCTGGACGCTGGAAGACATCGCCGCCAAAATCAATAAGCCTGTAAGCTTTGTAGTACAGCGGCTGCAGCTGATGAAACTGATCCCGGCATTGCAGAAGCATTTCTGGGATGGAAAGTTCCTGATTGGCCATGCCATCCTTTTTGCACGGCTCACGGAAGCTGATCAAAAGGAGTGCATGAAGAACTACAGCATCTTCCGTAACGGTGAATACCAGTCCGTAAAAAAGGTAGAATCGTTCATTGAAGAAAATATCCTGCGCAAGCTCTCCGCGGCTCCCTTCAAGAAAGATGATACTACCCTGGTACCGGAAGCCGGGGCCTGTAGCAGCTGCCCCAAGCGCAGCGGCTGCAACCTGGCGCTGTTTGCCGATATCAAAGCGGATGACCGGTGCTTTGATGCCGCCTGCTTCGAAAAAAAGAAAGCCACCTGGCTGGTACGCGAGGTGGAACGCGTGCTGGTAGAAAAGCCGGAAGTAATGCTGCTGCAATATGGATATGGTGATGCCAAGGTACCCGCTGCGGTGGCGAAGCTCGCGGAGAAGTATAAGGTGCACATTATGAACTATGCCACCAGCGAGGTACAAACTTATTCAGGCAGTGGCTACACCAAACACCGCGCCCTGTGGGTTTCCGGAGACAAGGCCTGCAAGTATGAGTATGTGTATCGCAAGACAGCAGCTGGCAGTGCAAAGAAAAGTGCACAGGCATCTGTACCGGCAGTGCAGGTAGAAAAGATCGAGGAGCGACTCGAGCGGGGCAAGGAGCTGGACTTTGAGAAAGAGCAAAAGCAGATAACAGATCTGTTGCGGAAGAAGCTGGAAGAGCAGCCGGTTCTAACCAATCCTCTCAATGCTGAAGCATCTACTTTATTTCTGAACTTCTTTCTGTTTGATAAACTGAAGTGGTCCTCAGAATTGCCCGAGCTGCTGAATTTGCAGAATGATGATGAACAGGACGACGAGGATCCTACTGTTCTTTTTACCCGACTGAAGAATCTTCCACACATACATGCCGTTTCCTTGCTGGTAGAAAATCTCATGATGGATTATGGCAACCGGTACACGAAATCATCGGCATCATCGATTATCAGACTGCTGGCCCGTGAGCTGGGTATTGATGTGGATGCTATTGAAGCTGCTCAGGCTGCCATACGCGATAAGCGCGAGGCCAACGCACAGAAGCGCATCCATGCGCTGAAAGCGGAGGCAGGGGAAGGGTTAAAGAATAAAGCAGGCAAAGCAAAAACAGAAAAACAGAGAGCATGAGCAAGCGCCGCCTGATCAGCTTACACATGTACTGTGGCCTGGATTGTTACCGAAAAACAATCCGGGCCACCCCGTTAAGGGTTAAAGAATTTCCGCAGGTACAGCTGGCTATACACGAGTCACTTTACTACCCAGGCTTTACAGTTACGGATATTGTTTCTGGTTTTGAAATATGCCGTTCCGCTACCTGGGGCGGAGCCATTGAGAAAGCGCGGTGGATAATGCTGATGAAATGCAAGCAGAGCAGCTGGCGGCTGGTTGTGAGGAAAAGGGTTAATTTCTTTAAGAGCATTCTTAGACAATGATTACAATAACAATTCAACGCCAGCATGCTGAATTTTCTCAGCACACTATTTTCAGTTATCTGCAGCTGCTGCAGCTGTCCATGTTGAAAAATGTTTCTGGTCTTGACAAGTGCAGCGGCGAGTATCTAACCGCGCGCATTTTCAACTGCCTCATTACTGAGGTGGATGCAGCGGTAAAAAGAAAACTGATCACCACTACAGGCCACCGGTTACGCATTAAACTCACACACGCCCAGGCAATCGCATTTTACAAAGCGCTGCTCACGATGCCGGTTGGCAGAGATCAGTCGTACCTGTACATGATCGTAACGCACTGGATTGAAATTTTGGATCAGCAGATTTTGAAAATGTGAGAATATTTTTTCTATCTTGTGTATGATTAAAACAAGCGGGCTGCATCACATGATGCAAACGCTTGTTTTTTTATGTCAGAAAGTGCCGGTATGGATGTAAAAAAAGCCTTCCAGAACACCCCCTGGAGGCTTTACAGCAATGGCTCCGCATACCTTGCTGTTTCGGCGCTGTTCACCTGCTGTTTCCCCGATATGCCTTTTTCGTTGAAATGCACGCTGCTGTTGTGTTACATGGGCATTTACCTGCTGTTTGTACTTTTTTGCCTGGGTACTGTTTCGGCGATTCACCCTCAATCCTCATACATGAAGACAGACAAGCAGCCCTCCCGGCTGATCATCTATGCCACTGATGTACAAAAGATACACAGCTGCAGCGATTCCACTGCCACACGCAAGATGCAACAGGTGCGGGCTGCCCTGGGCAAGCAGCCGCATCATGTGGTTACCATTATGGAGTACTGCGATTACTGGGGCCTCGACTATTTCACCACCTGCACGTTTTTAAACCTGATCTGATATGCTGAAAAAAAGATGGTACTTCACGCTCACCAAAGGCAGCGGCAAAGGAAATGTTGTTCTGTACCTGTATCGTAAGGATGGAAAGTTTCGCACCACGCATGCACTGCACAGCCAGTACCTGCTGAATGCATTTCAAACGCTGTGGTATTGGTTGCTGTTCAATCTGCCGGCAGTGTTCCAAAAGAACGGCAGCCTGTTTGCATACAAATCAACCAGTGGCCGTGTATCTCTGCACCGCCTGGAGGATTATATGCTCAATTGATCACTTCTTTTTCACGCGTACCTGCGTTAGCGCTGATGCAGCAACACTTTTTACAGCTTTCGAAGAGTTCGGATTTCTCAGGAGCTTTGCTGCTTTTGATGCCACTTTTGATGATGTGTACTCAATAATGGAGCGTTTTGCTTTTGCCATAAGATATCATTTACCGCCAATTTCTTCATTTCGGCCCATATTCCCCAGGCGAATTTTTCCACATCAGTTACTTGCAATCCTTCCCTATGCAGGAATTGTCAAACAAACTCAGTGCAATCGGCGGCGGTATCAGCTGTGTTCTTGCCAAGGTTTTGATGATTACGCCAATGGGAATTCTTGAAATAGGCCTCTACGGTCTCATCGGAAGCCTGATCGGCGAAGGAGTTAAACTGCTGGCCGATCGGCTCTTCCGGAAAAAAAAGAAAAATGAAGGGTAAGCACATGCTGTATATCGGAGGCGCGGCTGCACTGGTCTGGCTGGTAAGCCGGGTTTCCGGTAATCTGCGCACTACCCTTAAAAATCTGCAGTTTGAGTTGTCAGGTATCCGGTTTCGGGTTACCAATATTTTCAAACCTGAGGTGATTGTGCGGCTCAACCTATTTAACCCCAACGACTCCGCTGTTCCCGTTACTGATTTTTTTGGAAAGATATACAGCGGCACCACGCTGATCGCTGATTTCAACCTCGGCCAACCGGTAACGGTTGCAGCCAGGCAGCAAACCAGCGTTGAAGTATCAGCCAAAGTAAGCGCCATCAACCTGATCTTAAAAATCATCCGCAAGGAGAACATGGCTGCGCTGTATGTGGATGGCATCCTTAAAACAGCGGTGGCAGATATACCGGTTAAAAAAACCTATGATGTGCGCGATGCAGTTGGCACCGTGAACAAGGGCAATTTACTCACCATGCGGCGCCGCTTCGTTGCCGCCAGGCGCACGGGTTTTAAGGGTGGGTTTTTACAGCACCTCAAATATCAAGGCCGGTATCCGGCACTTTACAGCCGTCAATAAGCAAAATCATCATCATGAGTACAATGCTTTTTAAGTCAGTACGCGAGGGCCACGATGGCAAAGGCCGGGTTGTGCATCTGTGTCAGGATGCTGCCGGTTTTTATGTGTACAAGCCTGCAACCGGCTTCCGCACCCGCCACTGGAAATCACTCGACACAAAAGCGCTGATTGCATGTTTCAACCGGCAGGTTGTATGCACGCAGAATACAGGCTTTTTTGAAAAGGGTGAAGCTCCCACGGCCAATGAAGATTATTCGCTGACGGCCAAAAAAGCAACCGCTGCTGCAGATGCAAAAGCTGCTGTAAATGCTGCTCCTCCGGCTTCGCCGAAATTGGATGATGCAGCTGCTGGCACAGCTCCATCCGGTGATCAACAACAGTCTGGTGAACAAAAGGTATGAAGCGTTACCAGACTTCACTGATCAGGCTTCCCAGGGAAGCGGATGATAAGGTGATGCATGAAGATGGCAACACGCGCGATATCATCAATACAGTGCTGTTTGCTGACAAGTTTGCTGCAGGTTATACAGCAAGTTTCGCACAGACCCTCCGGGGAAAAACGCTCTTTGATACATGCAGGAATATCTGGGAGTTTGTAAAAACCCAGATCCGTTATAAGGTTGATCCGGTTGGTATCCAGGATATCAAATCACCGGGGCGCCTTTGGGCTGAACGCGTGGGCGATTGTAAATCGTTCAGCGTGTTCACGGCTTCCTGCCTGCGTAACCTGGGCATTCCCTATGGTTACCGGTTTACCAGCTACTCCGGCGATCCCACACCTACACATGTGTACGTGTATGTGCCCACCGGAAAGGGCGAGATTTTAATGGACAGTGTTTGGCACGGTCCGTTCAACACACAAAAGCAGTACACGCATAAACAGGACTACCTGATGTCTAAAATTTCATACCTCGGAAGTCTTACGCCTCCCCAGGCGCGGCGGGCGGAAGCATTGCGTCGCCGGCAGCCGGCGCATGTGCCGGGTGTTCTGAAGATCAATAAAGACATTGCTGATCTCTCAGAAGATGAGCTGGACTTACTGCTTACCCGGCAGCGGCTGGAAATTGAGCGTGCCAACAGCGCTGCTGTAGGCGGCCCGTTTAACTGGCAGCTGGACAGATACGATCAGGCTATTGGTGTGGTGAACCAGGCACTGGCCGCATACAACCGGGGCGATGCAGCCTATTTCGACCGTATGGGCAACCACTTTGAAGCCAACGGCAACGCGATGGTGGGCTCCATTTTCAAAAAAATTGGCAAGGGCCTCGCTAAAATCGGCAAGGGCATTGCAAAGGGTGCCAAAGCTGTAGCCAAGGTTGCCATCAAGGTAGCTACCTTCCCGCTGCGCATGATCGCGAAACTGATCCTGGAAATATATCTGCCCAAGGCAGCCGGTGGTTTCCTCTATTTGTTTGGCGATGAAAAAGCGCTGCCGGATAAGATGCTGCGCAAGCGTAAGAAGCAGGAGAAGTTTAAAAACTTCGTCACCAAGAAAATCGGCATGAAGGAAAAGCACTTCATGGGTATTCTTCGCAACTCGCTTACCAAAAAGCTGGGCATGTCGCCCGAATCATA
>JAYRPG010000062.1:0-11302 GCA_041911275.1 Ferruginibacter sp.
ACTGGTACCTGGGCAAAATCGGCGTTACCGATACGGGGGAATGCCTGGGGCTGAAACAGATGATGGAACTGATCCGGGAAGAATTTCCCCAGCTGAAATTTGGCTATTTCAACCCGCCGATGGAACGCATCAGGGGCGATTACGCCAAAGATTTTGCCCACTGATCAGCCGCCTCCCCAAAAAATCTGAAAGCCGTGCAACCCTTTGCCACCTGAAAGGGTCAGGTGAGAAAGTTCAGACATGAAAAAAGCAGCTTTCTCTCTCCTCCTGGTTGCCAGCCTGATGCTGTGGCTGGGTTGCGACAAATCAGATCCGGGCTGCGACCTGCAGCCGGTGCAGATCCTCCGGTATGACTGCGACCGGGTGATCTTCCGTTTCCTGCAACCCAACGGACAGGGCGATGCCAGCTGGACCAATATCTTTGACGGCCGCACCTACCAACACGTCAGTTCCGCCAGCATCAATTGCACCTGGGGACAGCAACTATCCTCCCAGCCCGATACGATATATGTAAAACTGCGGGAAGTGGCCACACTGGTCGCTTATCCCGGCTGCGCGCAGTGCCAGGCAATATCTTCCGAGCCGCCTCAATCGAAAATGGAAATCACCGAACTGTCATTACAGGAATGCGGCGATACCCCATAACCTGTATTTTCCTATCTACCCTTCCCTTAACATTCAGGTAATACGGATTGCGGATTTTCACCTGCATTAACGGTATCATGCTGAATGCCGCACATTTCGGGGAAAATTTCAAATGGGGCGTAGCCATCTCTGCCCTGCAGAATGAAGGGGCAACCGAAGCCGGCGGGAGGGGCAGTTCGATCTGGGAAACCTTTGCCAAACGTGCCGGAAAAATTAAAAGAGGCGCCCGCCCCACTACGGCCTGTGAATTTTATTACCGGTATAAACAGGATCTCCTGCTCGCGAAATCCCTTGGCTTTAACAGTTTCCGGTTTTCCCTCTCCTGGAGCCGCATCCTGCCGGATGGCATGGGCCGGGTGAACCCCGCAGGCATTCGCTTTTACAACCAGCTGATTGACGAATGCCTGCAACTGAATATAACGCCTTTCGTTACGCTCTACCACTGGGATCTTCCCCAGGCACTGGAACGCGAAGGCGGCTGGGCCAGCTTCCAGATGGAGCGCTGGTTTGCAAGATTCGTTACGGTATGCGCGGAAGCTTTCGGCGGCCGGGTAAAGGACTGGATTGTACTGAACGAACCGATGGGCTTCACCAGCCTGGGTTACATGCTGGGAAAACATGCGCCCGGGAAACGAAGCACCGGTCTCTTTATCACCGCTGTGCACCAGGCAGCCCTGGCACAGGCCGACGGGGGACGGATATTAAGGGCGCTGGTACCGGCTGCGCGCATCGGCACCAGTTTCTCCAGCAGCCAGGTAATGCCCTATAGTGAAAGCACGGCCGACCGGGCGGCGGCGGAAAGGCTGGATATCCTCCTGAACCGGCTCTTCCCCGAACCCGCGCTGGGACAGGGCTTTCCGCAGGCTTCCGGTTTTCCGCTCCTCGAAAAAATATTTGTCCGCAACAAAGCCTGGAAATACACCGAACGCTTCCGGTTTGATTTCGACTTCATTGGCATCCAGAATTATTTTTCAATAACGGTAAAGCATAGCCCATTTATCCCCTACATTTTTGCCACTGAAGTAAAAGCGGCTTCACGGGGTGTGCCCCATACAGCCTTGGGCTGGGAAATCAATCCAGACAGTTTTTACCGGATGCTGAAACGATACTGGAAATACGGTGCGGTTCGGTCGATCATGGTAACGGAAAGTGGCGCCTGCTTTCGCGATAAAGTTCAGCAAGGCGTTGTAGATGACCAGCCACGAATCGCCTATTTTGAAGGATACCTGGAAGCCCTGCACAAAGCCATGCGGAGCGGCGTAAAGGCAGATGGCTACTTTGTATGGACACTCATGGATAATTTCGAATGGAGCGAAGACTATGATGCCCGTTTCGGACTGGTGCATGTACATTTTCCCACCCAGCGCAGAACAATTAAACAATCGGGATACTGGTGGCAGCGTTTTCTTCAGGCAGTCATTTCCAACCGATAAAATCCACAACAACCATTCTTCAGTCAGTCAGCACCTGCCCCATTTTGAAGCAGGCTCCTGTAACAGAAAGCATCGTAAAATAGTATGCTGATGATGCTGTCTTTCTGTAAATCCTCTCGCAATAGCCATGGGGCGGAATGTATAGCGCTTTTTGACATGTTGCCCGCCACTGCGCAAGAGCATATCCCTGAGGGTTTCTATTACCCGGATGACATGCTGCCCTTTCATGAACAGCTCCCACTCCTTCAGCTCTTCCTGCAGCTTCTTCAATGGTTCTTTGTGCAAAACCGCAAATGACGATGTACCTCAATCAGTTTTCAGACTGAAATACACGGTTAATAAAATTAATGTGCGCAGCAATCAAGTAATGATTATTTAACAGCAGGACCGTTAAGATATAATTACTTTAATGGCAAAAAATGAACTGGAAAGCCCTCATCACCGTTGCGCTCCTGTTGATTGCGCTGGTCATTTTCATCATCCGGAAAAACTTAAAAGACGAGAAGGAGTTTGAGCAGCAGCTTAATGAAGATTACCGGAAAAGCAAAGACGCCGAGCGGGAGGAGGACAGCGATTCCATCACCCATTAACCCGAGCAAATGATTACCATTAACGGTAAAACTTCAAACCCTTCACCTGGTCGGGCGTTACCGGCCGGATACTGACTGCGGCGCCGCCACCCGGAGCCAGTTTCATCTTCAACACCGACTTTGCATTGACCAGGTAAGTCTGAATCGTATATGCCTCCGGGTTAGTTTTCCAGTCTGCATCCGCCGCATCCGCGTAAATCGTCGCTGCATACGTTAACCCAGGTTCGAGATAATCCAGTGACACCGTGGCCTGCCGGCTGTTCTCATCCGTAATGGCGCCCACATACCAGCCCGCTCCTCCCTTTTGTTTCCGGGCAATCGTCAGGTAATCGCCCGGCTCGGCTTCCAGGATGCGGGTATCATCCCAGTCCACCGGCACTTCACGGATGAAACGGAAGGCATCTGGCCGGGCCGCATAATTTTCGGGGAGGTCGGCCACCATCTGCAACGGACTGTACAGGGTAACGTACAACGCCAGCTGTTTGGCCAGGGTGGATTTGAGCTGGCGGTTGGGATCCGCAGCCGCATAGCCCTTCAGCTTAAAGATGCCCGGCGTATAATCCATCGGGCCGCCCAGTAAACGGGTGAAAGGGAGGATGGTTTCATGATCCGGCGGACTGCCCTCGGCGAAAGCATTGAACTCATTGCCCCTTGCGGCTTCGCAGGCCAGAAAATTGGGCCAGGTGCGGTGCAATCCCGTGGGACGTACGGGCTCATGAATATCGATCATCACCCGGTGCCGGGCGGCCTTTTCGATGGAGCGCTGGTAATGGTTGATCATCCATTGACCGTCGTGGTGCTCGCCGCGGGGGATGATGCGCCCCACATAACCCGTTTTTACAGCCGGGTAACCGAAGCGATTCATGAAACGGAATGCCGTATCCATCTGCTGATCATAGGTAGCCGCATCCGCACTGGTTTCATTGTGCATAATCATCTGCACCCCGCGGGAGGCCGCGTATGCCTGGATGGCCTGCACGTCAAAATCCGGGTAAGGCGTTACAAAATCAAAATGCCGCCCATGCCAGTTGCCGTACCAGGCTTCCCAGCCGGTGTTCCATCCCTCCACCAGCAATCCGGCGATGCCGTTTTGCGCGGCGAAGTCAATATAACGCTTCACATTTTCGGTGCGGGCACTGTGCCGGCCATTGGGTACCGGCAGCCCCCCGGCCAGTGTGCTGTCGGGGTGATCAGTGTAATTCCAGCTGCCCTTGTTGGTCTGCATTTCCCACCACACGCCGGCAAACTTCATCGGCCGGATCCAGGAGGTTTCCTGGATTTTGGAAGGTTCATTCAGATTCAGAATGGTTTTGGACTCGAGCAGCGCCGCGGCGCGGTTGCTCACCAGGATGGTGCGCCAGGGAGTTTGTGCCGGGGTTCGGAGATAGGCTTTATTACCCAGCGCATCCGGTACGAGGCTGGCAGTTAAAGCAAAAGCCTGGCGGTCCACATGCAGCTGCATCGCGGGGAAGTTCACCAGGGCAGCCTCATGCACACTGATGTACAGGCCGGCGCCGGTTTTCATGGTTAAGGGCGTTTGTACGGCATAGCGGTCGGGCACATTCCGTTCGCGGCCACCTTCCGAAACCATGCTGCTCTGCCAGGCATCAACCGCACTCAGGGGAGAACGCGTATAGGGTTGCTCGTTAGTGTCATAATCACCCGGTATCCAGAAGGCCGTATGATCGCCGGTGAGGTGAAAGCCGGTTTTCTCCGAACGGATCACAAAGTAATTCAGGCCGGGCTGGCGTGGAAACACATACCGGAAGGCCACCCCGTCGGGAAAAACCCGGAACTGCAGTTCCATCCTGATGCCGGTGCTCCCCTGCAGCAGCCGGAGGTGCAGCCGCCGGTGCAGATCGCGGATGGTTTTCACTTCCCCCCAAACCGGCTCCCATTGCTGGTCAACCGCGGCGCTGTCCACCCCTTCCACCCGGAATCCCTCCGTGAGCATCCGGTTGCCCTCCAGTTCAAAACCCAGGGGCGAAGGGCTGATCACGGGCTGATCGCGCCAGTTTAGCGCATAGCGCAGGGCGCCCTGCTCATCAAGATGTACAACCAGGCGGATGTCCTGCAGCTGCAGGGAAAAACTACGGGACTGGGCGCCGGCAGACATTACCGTTAGAAAAAACAGCACGAGGCTTGCAGAAAGGCGTTGCGGAAACATAGGCAATGGTATAAATGGCGGAATGGTTGCTTCGTCAAAGGTACAGCTTCCTGCACTCCGTTGATCCGTGATCGGGAGGCAGCGACGAGGCCCTGATCCTGCTCACCGATCAACAAATTCTGTTATCTTCATCGCATGAGAATTTTCGCCGTAATGTTGCTGATCTGCGGGATGCTCCCGGCCGCAGGCCAGAAAAAAACGGCCTGGGTAAGCGGCCGGGTGCTGGATGAAAACGACCGGCCTGTGAGCGCTGTGTCGGTGTCCATGCTGGGACGGGCATTGGGCGTAGTGTCTAACGACAGCGGCAGCTTCCGCATCCGGGTACCGGCCGAAAGGGCCTTTGCCCTCGTGTTCTCCCATACCGGCTTCCGTGACTTTCAGAAAAACTTTTTCCTGAGCGAACAGGAAGAAGAACGCATTACCGTAAAAATGGACCGATCCGGTACCACCCTGCAGAATATCGTGGTAACCGACCAGCGCGAAAGACAGGAAACCGGGCTCACCCGCATCAACCCCAAGAATGCCCTGGTGCTGCCCGGCACCACGGGGGGCATTGAAGGCCTCATTAAAATACTGGTGGGCAGCAATAATGAACTCACCTCCCAGTACAGTGTACGCGGCGGCAATTATGATGAAAACCTGATTTACATCAACGACTTCGAAATCTTCCGGCCCTACCTGGTGAGGAGCGGCCAGCAGGAAGGCCTCAGTTTCATCAACCCGGAACTGGCCCGCAATGTGAATTTTTACAACGGCGGGTTCCAGGCCCGGTACGGCGATAAAATGAGCAGTGTGCTCGATATCCAGTACAAAAAACCGCGGAGCCATGGCGGCTCGGCATATGTCAGTTTTCTCGAGCAGGGCTTTCACCTCGAGGGAGCCGCGCGGAAAGAAACCCTTACCTGGATTGTGGGCGTGCGCAACCGCAGCAACCGCAACCTGCTCAGCAGCCAGGAAACGAAGGGTGCCTACATCCCAGCCTCCAATGATGCCCAGGGTTACATCACCTGGAAGCCCCATGAAAAATGGCAGCTGGAGTTGCTGGCCAACTACTCTTCCACCCGCTTTACGCTGATCCCGGAAGATGCCCGGAAAACCTCCTCGGTTTTCTCTCCGTTCTATACCGCAAACCTGGGACTGGATATCTTTTTTGAGGGCCGGGAGAAAGACCGGTACAGCACCAGCCTCATCGGCCTGAGCGCGGTACACCAAACTACCAAAAACCTGCGGATGAAATGGATGCTCAGCCGCTTCAGCAACCAGGAACAGGAGAATTTTGATATTGCCGGCGCCTATCTTTTCGGGGACCGCGACTTTGAAAACAGCAGCAGTACCTACGGGCAGATCATCAATCCGCTCGGGGCCGGCTATTACCAGAATTACGGCCGCAACCGGCTGGACATTACCGTATGGAATGCCGGGCTGAAAGGATACCTGGACAAGGGGCGCCATGCCCTGCAGTTCGGCAACAACATCGAACAAACCGATATCAGCGACCGCCTCTACGAATGGGAATACCAGGACAGTGCCGGTTATTCGCTGCCGGTGAACAGCGGCAGGCTCAATCAATTCTTCAACACCACGGCCGATCTCAGGATCCGCAAATTCAGCGGGTATGTGCAGGACAATATCAGTTTCAGCAATGGCCGGCGCGACCTTACCCTGCAGGCCGGCATCCGTTACCATTACAACACCCTCAACCGGCAATGGCTCATCAGCCCACGGGCACAGATCAGCTTAAGGCCCAACTGGAAAAAAGACATTGCCTTTAAACTGGCCGCGGGCATCTACAGCCAGCCGCCCTTCTACCGTGAACTGCGGCGTTTCAACGGCATCCTCAACACCGGTGTAAAAGCGCAGCAAAGCTTCCAGGTGGTAACCGGCTTCGACTACCAGTTCAGCAAAGGCGGACGCCCCTTCCGCATCAGCACAGAAGCTTACTATAAACGCATCAGCGACCTCATCCCCTACGATGTGGACAATGTGCGGATCCGCTATGCCGGCAACAATAACGCCCGCGGTTATGCGTACGGTCTGGAAACCCGGCTGTATACCGAACTGGTGAAAGATGCTGAAAGCTGGCTCAGTGTGGGACTCATGCGGACGCGGGAAGACATTGACGGCGACCGGTATTTTCTGTACAAGAACGCGGCCGGAGAAATCATCAACAGCCAGACGGTGGACAAAGTGCCCGTAGACAGCGTGCAGCAGGACGTGGGCTGGGTGCGCCGGCCAACCGACCGGCTGATTACCGTAGGCTTGTTTTTACAGGATTACCTCTCTACCAATAAAAATTTCCGGGTACACCTGAACCTGCTCTATGGCAGCAACATGCCTTTTAATATTCCGAACAGTGTACGCTACCGCAATGCGCTGGTGATTGATCCGTATATCCGGGTTGACCTGGGATTCAGCGCCCTGCTGCTCAGTGAAAAGAATGCCCGGCGCAGCCACAGTCCGTTCCGGAGTTTTGAAAACATCTGGGCCAGTTTTGAGATCTTCAACCTGATCGACCGGCCCAACACCATTTCGTATCAGCTCATCAAGGATTTTTCGAACACGGTGTATACGCTGCCCAACCGGTTAACCCCGAGGCTGGTGAATCTGAAAATCGTGGCAAGGTGGTGAATCCCGAATGAGAACAAGGCTACAGTGATCCGGGATCCCTGCAGCTGATCCATCCCGCCTGTTCAACGCCCCGCCACCAATCAGCTGACGCCCTCTACGATGGCCTCCTTATGTATTTTTTGCACGAGTCCCTGTAACACTTTACCCGGCCCCACTTCAGTGAAGTGGGTGGCGCCGTCTGCCACCATGGCCTGCACGGTTTGCGTCCAGCGCACCGCACCGGTTAACTGATCAATGAGGTTCTTTTTAATCGAGGCAGGATCGGTGACCGGAGCAGCCACCACGTTCTGGTAAACCGGGCAAAGCGGCGTATGAAAGGTGGTGGCTTCAATGGCTGCGGCCAGTTCTTCGCGGGCCGGCAACATCAGGGGTGAATGAAAGGCGCCGCCCACGGGCAGGACCAGGGCCCTTTTGGCGCCGGCAGCCTTGAGCTGTTCGCAGGCCAGTTCCACGCCGCGCAGGCTGCCACTGATCACGAGCTGACCGGGGCAGTTGTAGTTGGCCGGCACCACAATTTCTCCCGATTCCTGCTGCACGCGGGCGCAGATCTCCTCTACCCTGTCATCCGCCAATGCCAGCACCGCGGCCATGGTGGAGGGTTGTTGTTCGCAGGCCCGCTGCATGGCCCGTGCCCGGATATTCACCAGCCGGAAGGCATCTTCAAACTGCAGGGCGCCGTTGGCCACCAGGGCTGAGAATTCACCCAGCGAGTGACCGGCCACCATATCCGGCTTTACGCCGCCCAGGGTTTGAAAGGCCGCCACCGAATGCAGAAAAACAGCGGGCTGGGTAACATGGGTTTGCTTGAGGTCCTCATCGGAACCGGAGAACATCACCTCCGAAATACGAAAGCCGGCAAGTTCATCGGCTTGCTCAAAGAGAGCTTGGGCCTGGGGATTGTTGTCGAAAAGGTTTTTGCCCATTCCGCTGAACTGGGATCCCTGACCGGGAAAAATATAAGCGTGTGCCATAGCGTGCTGAAGTTTGAAGTGAATACTACAGGATTCAGCCGCAAACATAGGGTTTTCACCGGCAAGTACAAAGGCGCAGAAACGGACGTATTAATGCAACCGGGAGCTGATCAGTTTGACAAACTCGCTGCGGGTTTCATTCTTCTCAAACTCTCCCCAGAAAGCCGAAGTGGTGGTTACCGAGTTCTGCTTCTGCACCCCGCGCATCATCATGCAGAGGTGTGAGGCTTCAATCACCACGGCCACGCCCAGCGGGTTCAGGGTTTCTTTGATGCTGTTGAGAATCTGGGTAGTGAGGCGTTCCTGTACCTGCAGGCGGCGGCTGTACACATCCACCACACGGGCGATTTTACTAAGGCCGGTAATCCAGCCATTGGGGATATAGGCCACATGGGCCTTCCCGTAAAACGGAAGCAGGTGATGTTCGCACATGCTGTAAATTTCGATGTCCTTTACAATCACCATCTCGCTGACCTCTTCATGAAACTTGGCTGAGTTCAGGATGGCATGGGCATCCTGGTGGTAACCCTGGGTGAGGTAGAGCATGGCTTTGCCCATTCTTTCCGGGGTTTTCAGCAGGCCTTCACGGTCGGGGTCTTCGCCGATGGCCCGGATCACCTCCCGGTAGCTTTGGCTGAGAGACTGGATCCTGGCTTCGTCGTAATGGTCGGTTTTTTTGTATGACATGGAGGGGTATTTAAACTGCGCAACGGCGCAGGCATTTGCAGGTTAATCAGGCCGGGTATTCCACGAAATTCCGCTCGGTTTCGTACAGGCGTACCTGGAGATCGAGTTGCGGATCAATTTTTTCGCGGAGCAGGTGATAAATCACCACTGCGATGTTCTCGGCCGTGGGGTTCAGGTGCCGGAACTCTTCGGTATCCAGGTTGAGGTTGCGGTGATCGAAACGATCGGTAACGGTTTCCCGGATCAGGTCGCTCAGCTTTTTGAGATCATATACATAGCCGGTAGCGGCATCGGGCTCGCCGGTAAGTTTCACCACCAGCTCATAATTGTGACCATGGAAATGGGGGTTGTTGCATTTGCCAAAAACCGCCTGGTTCGTGGCATCGTCCCAGTCGGGGTTGTGGAGCCGGTGGGCGGCATTGAATCGCTCGCTGCGGTAAACTGCTACTTTTCGGGTCATGATTTTCAGAATGTTCCCGCGGCCCAGGGAAGTGCAGTCGCAGGGATAAGATTAACAATACAGATACAGAATTGTTGAGCCCACCCTCATTCCCCGTAATATTCCACGTAAATGCGGGAAGTTTCAGTGAGTTTGAGGCTATGCAACTGCACGCCTTCCGGGAGATGCGGCACCAACTGCTGCCAGATGCCGATAACGAGGTTTTCAATGGAACAGAGCTTGCCTGCCATAAAATCCACCTCCACGTTCAGGTTTTTATGGTCCAGCTTGTCGATCACCTTTTCCTGAACAATCCGGCTGAGGCGCTTCACATCAAAAACAAAACCGGTACCGGGATCAGGATGGCCCTTGATGGTGATGTGCAGTTCAAAATTATGTCCATGCCAGTTCTCGTTGGCACAGCGGCCAAACACCGCTTCATTCTGCTCCCGGCTCCAGGCAGGGTTATAGAGTTTGTGTGCAGCATTAAAATGTTCCACCCTCGTAACGTACACCATCGCCGGTATTCATGTTTGGACAAAGGTAAGACAAGCCCCAGAAAGCGGCACCGAAAAGCCGGATGCTGCCTAACTTTGCAGCATGCACATACTGCTTACCGCAGCTACCACTTTCGAAATTGAGCCTACGCTGCAACTGCTGGAGAAAAATGACTTTATGCTGAACCGCCGGCCTGTAAAGGTGCTCATCACCGGCATCGGACAGCTCAACACGGCCTTCCTCCTTAGCCAGGCCCTGCTGCAGCAACCGGCGCACCTGGTTATCCAGGCCGGCATCGCCGGTGCCTTTCAGCTGGAGGAGCTGGGCCCCGGGCAGCCTGTACTGGTGAAGTACGATACGCCGGGCGACCTGGGGATGGAAGAAAAAGGACAGTTCACCAACGTATTTGATGCGGGCTTTGCCGGCAAAAACCAGCCCCCGTTTACCGCGGGCTGGCTGGTGAACGATCACCCCCTGCTCCATCAAACCCCGCTGCCGGTGGTGCGTTCGGTGACCATCAATAAAGTTAGTGATGATCCGAAGCAGAAGGCTCAGCTGGTCAGCAGCTTTGATCCGCAGACGGAATCGATGGAAGGCGCTGCCCTGCACTATGTGTGCCTGCAACTGCAGCAGCCATTCCTGCAACTGCGCAGCATCAGCAATGCCGTAGGAGAAAGAGACAAATCCCGCTGGCATACTGCGGCGGCGGTAACCAGCCTCAACCGTGAGCTGCAGCAATTATTGCAGCAGCTGTAAACATGCATCCATCATCGTCAACTATTTTTATGCGTTACACCCTGGGTTTTTCTCCCTGTCCGAACGATACCTTCATTTTCGACGCGCTGGTAAACGGCGGGCTGGAGCTGCATGGCCCTGAACTGGATGTGCGGCTGGAAGATGTGGAAACCCTGAACCGGTGGGCGCTGGAAGGCAAACTGGACATCACCAAACTGAGTTATGGCGTATTGCCCGCCGTGATGCACACCTACCAGGTGCTCGACAGCGGCAGTGCACTCGGCAGCGGTGTGGGGCCCTTGCTGATCACGCGGGAAAGCGCTTTCGGAGGCGATGTAGCCGGCTGCCCCGTTGCCCTTCCGGGTGAGCACACCACCGCCCACCTGCTTTTTTCCCTGGCCTACCCGGAAGCCAGGCAGAAAATTTTCCTGCGCTATGATGAAATTGAATCCTTTGTAAGTGCCGGCAAAGGTCTGGGGGTGATCATCCACGAAAACCGCTTTACCTAT
>JAYRPG010000063.1:0-17141 GCA_041911275.1 Ferruginibacter sp.
GCCTGCTCAAAACTGTCGGTATAAGCCCGGATATAGGCCTTCTGCGCATCCGTGATGTTCTCCGGCTTGGGATACACATAGCTGAACCGGATCCGCTTGTCGCCGGCCGGATGGTCCGAGAACCAGCCGTTGGGTTCCTTATCAATACTGATGATATAACCGCCGGTGAGCGCATCCCCGCTGTTGTCGGCACTGCCCATCGAACTGATGTTTACCCGACCGGCCTTGCGCTTGATGCGCTCCATGAACACATAAATTCCCCGGTAGTCGCCGTTCAGCACCAGTTCCACATAGCGGCAGCGGGCCGCCCAGTGCCCCAGTTCGTTGCTGAGTGCATAAGCCAGCACATTGCGCTGCAGGGTTTTATCCGTGTAGGGGGCATACAGCACCCAGTCGCTTTCTGAGGGCAGGCCAAACAGGGAACGGTTCACGGAAGCGCCACTGCTGTTGCGCAGCTCGATGCTGTACGACTTCATCGGAAACTGCTGCGACGACTGGCCTCGGACTTCTATCCCGATCGCGCCATGGTAGTGGTTGAAAGGATCCGTGAGCTGATTGCGCTGCCCCTCCCCGTTCCAGATAATGCCCATATCGGCCATAATCTTGGGATCATCAGGAATGGCCTGTCCGTGGGTATTGATCACCACCACCGGAAGGTTGGAGGAACTGAACTGGGCTTTCAGCAGCAGGGGACCGCAGATCATCAGGCAGGCAAGCAGGCGGTACATGTCCGGAATTTTGAAATAAAGCTAAGGCAGACCAGCCATAAACAATGCCGCCGGGGTGCAGGAAATAACCGGATATTACGCCGGTATTCCTAAATTTGGAAAAATGAAGGGTTATCAAACGGCTTTCATCCGCTTCAGCCTGTGGCACTGATAATAATCTGGATAAAAAGACGTTAATGACCGTAGAACTACGATCAGCCCCCGCGTAATTAACCCATTCATTTACATGGGGGCCTGGCGGGTGCATCCTAACCGGTTACCGGGCAGCATTATGAACAAGCAACTGAAAAATTACCTGCAGAAATCACTGATTGCGATGGACCTGCTGGCCCTGAATATGGCCTATATCCTCTCGCACTTCATCTTTGATTCCCGCATAGAAGAGACGGCCTTCCGGGCCTACCTGCAGTTCTGGATCATCCTGAATACCTTCTGGCTGGTGATTGCCTTCATCTGCCGCACCTACTCCGACAGCAACATCATTCACTTTGAATCCTTCACCAAGCGTACAGCCCAGGTGTACCTGCTCTGGCTGATCGCCATCCTGTTTTACCTGTTCTTCTCCCGGCAGTTTGAAGTGTCGAGGTACTTCATCTTTGTAACCATCCTCATCTTCGGCATCAGCCTCTTCATGAACCGGTTCCTGTACCTCGGGATCCAGAATTATTTTAAAAAACGCAACCAGCTTTCCAACAAGGTACTCATCATCGGCTACAACGAAACCGCGAAAAAGCTGGAGAACTATTTTGAGGAAGAAGGCTTCAACGCCCACCTGCTGGGCTTTGTAGAGGATGAAAAAAATGTAACCGAACTCACCCGACACCCGATCATCTCCGATATCAAGCACACCATCCAGACGGCGATCGACCTGGATGTGCAGGAAATTTTCTCCACCATCACGCCCGAACAGAACAAGGAAATCTATACCCTGATGAACAAGGCGGAGTCGGAATGCATCCGCTTTAAAATTGTGCCCGATCTGTCCATCTTCATCAACAAGCCGGTGATCATCAATTATGTCCGCGACCTGCCCGTGCTTTCCCTGCGCAGTGAACCGCTGGATGATGTGGGCAACCGCTTCAAAAAGCGCACGCTGGATGTGGTGGTGAGTGCCCTGGTATGCATCTTTGTGCTGTCGTGGCTGGTACCCCTGCTCGGCCTCCTGATCAAACTGGAGTCGCGCGGGCCCATCTTCTTTGTGCAGATCCGTTCGGGCCGCAACAACAAAACCTTCCGCTGCTACAAGTTCCGCAGCATGCGGGTGAACAAGGAATCCGATACCAAGCAGGCCACCAAAAACGATAACCGCATCACCCGGATCGGTAAATTCATCCGGAAAACCAGCCTGGATGAATTTCCGCAGTTCTTCAACGTGCTCAAGGGCGAAATGAGCCTTGTGGGGCCCCGGCCGCATATGGTGAAGCACACCACGGATTATTCCAAAATCGTGGACCAGTTCATGGTGCGCCAGTTCCTGAAACCCGGTATCACCGGCTGGGCCCAGGTAAACGGCCTCCGCGGCGAAATCACCGACAACGAACAGATCATCAACCGCGTGAACGAAGACCTCTGGTACCTGGAGAACTGGACCATCTGGCTCGATATCCGCATTCTTTTCCTTACCGTTTATAAAGTTTTCAAAGGTGATGAAAAGGCATTCTGACCGGGCTTCGTATATTTATTGTTCCAACATTCCTTTCAACAGCGCATTGTTCACCCATCCCGGTCTGTTATCTTTATGACGATGAAAAAAACAGCAAAAACCATCAGCCTTTGAGCAGATGCATCCGGACGGCCTGATCCGGTTCCTAATTCCGTTTACCCTTCATTTTTGAAAACTTCATCCTGAACACATGACCAGCTTTGCTGTACTGAAAAAAAATCTCAAAAAAGACTTCAGCGGTCTCAAACCGGTGAAACTCGCCCTGCTCGGCGATACCGCCACCCAACTGCTGGCACAGGCCCTCCGGGGCGCAGCCTGGGAAGCCGGATTGGACCTGCAGATCTGGGAAGCCGATTACAACCAGGTGGAACGCCAGGTGTTTGACAGCGGCAGTGAACTCTATGCCTTCCAGCCCGATGTGGTGCTGATATTTCAATCCAGCCACAAACTGCTGGCCGCCTACAACAAACTGAAACCTGAACAGTATGCCAGCCTGGCCGCGTCAAGAATGGATACCGTGGCGGCCCTGCACCAGCAGCTGCAGACCGGGCTGAAAGCCAAAATCCTTTACTACAACTATCCCGAAATCAACGACAGTGTGTTCGGCAACTTTGCCAACAAACTGGACATTTCATTTCTCTACCAGCTGCGCAAGCTGAATGTGGCCCTCATGGAGTATGCCGCCGCCCACCCGGATTTTTATGTGGTGGACCTGGCCGCCCTGCAGCATACCCTGGGTAAATCCGTTAGCTTCCAGCCCTCCATCTACATCAACACCGAAATGGTGCTGAGTGTGGAGCTCCTGCCCGGCATCGCCCTGCAAACCACACAACTGCTGGGCGCCCTGTACGGGCGGCTGAAAAAATGCCTGATCCTCGATCTCGACAATACCACCTGGGGCGGCATCATCGGCGATGACGGCCTCGAAAACATCCAGATCGGCAGCCTCGGCATCGGCAAGGCCTTTACCGAACTGCAGCACTGGGCCAAAAAACTGCGGCACCGGGGCATCATCCTCGCGGTATGCAGCAAGAACAATGAAGCCACGGCCAAAGAGCCCTTCGAAAAACACCCGGATATGGTGCTGCGGCTGGACGACATCGCGGTGTTTGTGGCCAACTGGGAAACCAAGGTTGACAATATCCGGCACATCCAGCAGATCCTGAACATCGGCTTCGATTCGATGGTGTTTCTGGACGACAATCCCTTTGAACGCAACATCGTACGGGAGAACATTCCCGGCATCACCGTGCCCGAGCTGCCCGAAGATCCGGCCGAATACCTGGAATACCTGTACAGCCTCAATCTTTTTGAAACGGTTTCCTTTTCACAGGAGGATACAGAACGTACCCGCCAGTACCAGGTGGAAGCACAGCGCGCCATACTGCAGAAAAGCTTCAGCAATGAAGCCGAGTTCCTGCAGAGCCTGCAGATGGTTTCGGTGGTGGAACCCTTCACCCGTTTCAACACGCCCCGCGTGGCGCAGCTGTCGCAGCGCTCGAACCAGTTTAACCTGCGCACCGTACGCTATGCCGAATCCGACATCGAAGCCATTGCCGGCAACCCCGATTACCTGCCCTTTACCTTTACCCTGGTGGACAAATTCGGCGACAATGGCCTCATTTGTATCGTGATCCTGAAAAAAGAATCGCCCGATACCCTCTTCATCGAAACCTGGCTGATGAGCTGCCGCGTGCTGAAAAGAGGCATGGAGCAGTTCACCCTTAATACCCTGGTAGCGGCCGCCCGGGAAGGCGGCTTCCGCTACCTGGCGGGCGAATACCTGCCCACGGCCAAGAATGAAATGGTGAAAGACCATTACGCCCGGCTGGGCTTCACGGAATCCAACGGCCGCTGGCTCCTGGACGTTAGCCAATACGAGCCCAAAACCTGTTACATCACTGCAAAAACAACTGTATGAACCGCAACGACATGCTCACCCAACTGAACCAGATCTTTGCCGATACCCTCGACGAAGACAATATCCGGCTCACCGAAAGCAGCACCGCCGATGAGGTGGAGGGCTGGGATTCCCTCACCCATGTGCAGCTGGTGGTGGCCGTGGAAAAACATTTTAAAATCCGGTTTACCGCCAAAGAAATCCAGGGCTGGAAAAATGTGGGAGAGCTGATCGACAGCATCCTCGCCAAAACAGCCTGAGCCCTTTATCCGTTCCATATCCTGTGAAAACTGCAACTGGTATTGACCAATACTTGGGATATGGTATTCAACTCATTCGCCTTTTTCGTTTTTTTCGCGGCCGTACTGCTGCTGTTTTACGCTACGCCGCAACGTTTCCGCTGGTGGATCCTGCTTGCCGCCAGCACCTTTTTCTATGCCTGGGCACAGCCTTCGATGCTGGCCGTTCCTGCCGTCATCGCCCTGCTGGCCTGGCAGGCCGGACTGCGGATTGAAGCCGCGCCCGATGAAAAAAGCAAGACCCGCCTGCTCGCCCTGGCCGTGGTGCTGATTGCCGGTATCCTGATCTTTTTCAAGTACACCAACTTCTTCACCAATACGGTGACCGATTGCCTGAATTTTTTCCGGGGCGAAGCCCCTCCCCTGCGCAATTCCCTGCTCATCCAGCTGGCCGCGCCCCTCGGCATCTCGTATGTGAGCTTCCAGGCGATTGGCTACCTCGTGGAAATCAAACGCGGTGATGAGGCGGCTGAGAAAAATTTCGGGCACTTCGTCACCTACCTGCTGCTCTTTACCAAAATCATTGCGGGGCCGGTTGAGCGGGCACATCACTTCCTGCCCCAGCTCCGCACGCAGCAGGCATTCAGCTACGAACGCTTTACCGAAGGCGCCCGGCAGGCACTCTGGGGCCTCTTCAAAAAAGTGGTGATCGCCGACCGCCTCTCCATCTTTGTTGACGCGGTGTATAACAACTACCCCCAGCATTCGGGCATCACCCTGGCGATGGCGGCGGTGTGGTATGCGCTGCAGATTTATGCCGACTTCTCCGGCTATACCGATATGGCCCTGGGCTTTTCGAAGATGATGGGCTACGACCTCATGCCCAACTTCAACCGGCCGCTCCTGGCGCGCTCGGTTACCGAGTTCTGGCGCAAATGGCACATGTCGCTCTCTACCTGGTTTGCGGATTATTTCTACAATCCCATCGCTGTGGCCAAACGCGACTGGGGCACCTGGGCCGTCATCTTCGCCTCCTTCACCACCTTTACCGTACTGGGTTTCTGGCACGGGGCCAACTGGACGTACATCGTATTCGGTTTTCTGCAGGGCCTCTTCCTTTCGGTGGAAATTTTCACCCGGAAGCAGCGCAAGAACATGCGCAAGAAAATACCCGCCTGGCTCAACGACAGCGCGGGCATCCTGATCACTTTTGCCTGCTTTGTATTCTCATCCATCTTTTTCCGGGCGCCGAGTGTAAGCGATGCCCTCGGCATCATCAGGGGAATCCTGCATTTCAATGGCCCCCTGTATTACGACAATACCTCCACCCTCCTGTTTATGCTGCTGGGCATCGGCTACCTGACCGCATACGAATGGAAAAAGGAATTTATGGACGCCCGCTTTACGATCAGCCGTAACCGTTACTGGCTCATCCGCAACGGGTATTATTGCGCCCTCATCCTCATCATACTCGCCACAGCGGTATTTGACGGCGGTGAGTTCATTTACTTTCAATTTTAACGGACTGTAATATGCCAACACCTGCATCCGGAAAAAGCTGGCGGTTATACGCCCTCCGTACCTTCCTGTTCATCGCCCTGGTGGCCGCGGCTGATGCCCTCACGGGCGCTGGCTTCCGCTATCTCTATCGCCACCAGCGCAGCGGCACCGAATACCCCACCCGTCATTCGGCGGAAGAAACCCGCGCCGATCTCCTGGTGATGGGCGCCTCCCGTGCCATGCAGCAGATCAATCCGCAGTTCCTGGAAGACACCCTCCGCCTGAGCGCCTGGAACGCCGGCCGCGACGGGATGCCGTTTTTCTACACCTACGGACTGCTGGAAATGATCCTGCAGCGCTATACGCCCAAAGTAATTGTGCTCGATATTGAATACAAGATGCTGATGGAAGTGCCGGCACACTACGACCGGCTCTCCACGCTCCTGCCCTTTTACCGCGATCATCCCGAAATCCGGGAGCTGATCCGGCTGCGCGGTCCCTTTGAGCCGTACAAACAAGTGTCGGCAGTTTACCCCTATAATTCCATGCTCTTCAAACTGCTGAAAGGCTACCTGTCTGCGCAGGACGAAGTGCCGTCCATCAAAGGCTATTCCCCCCTTTTCCGCTCCCTGAACGAGCCCATCAAAACCTGGGACTACACCGCACCCTATCCGCTCGACAGCAATAAGGTGAGGATGCTGCAGGCCATGATCGACCGCTGCCGGCAGCGGCAGATCCGGCTGATTTTCCTCAGCCCGCCCTATTACCTGAAATCAGTGGGCACCGATTATTCTTTCGCTTACTGCAAAAAAATGGCGGCAGACAACAACATTCCCTTCATTGATTATTCCACCGATACCTTTTTTTTCAACCGGCCACAGCTGTTTGATGATACGGTGCACCTGAACAAAAAGGGTTCAGATCTCTTCTCTGCACAGCTGGCGGCCGAACTCAAAAAACAGCTCCGCCCCTAAACGGAAAACCCCCAATCAAGGGGGTCTTCCGGTCGTATGCCTGTTGAATCCTGAAAAAGTTTAGCGCAGCAACACCGTGCGCAGGATGCTTTGATCGCCCGAACTGAGGCGGAGGTAGCCGATGCCGTTGCTTACTGAACGCAGCGGGCGCTGCAGGGTGTTGACCCCGGGCCGGAGTTGCAGCTGCGTGCTCACCAGTACCCGTCCGGCGGCATCTACCCCGGTAAGCGTAACCGTTTGTGCGCGGGTGCTGCTGATGTTCAGCTGCAGCACCGAACCGCTGAGGGTAACGGCCGCGATGTCGAAGGTCTGATCCGCATCCACCTTTACCGAAACCACGCGGCTGTAGGTTTTGCTGCCGTCCTGGTCCACCATCACCAGCCGGTAATAGTTGATGCCGGGAACAGGCTGCATATCCACATAATCATAGCGGCTTTCGCGGTCGGCTTCGTTGCGCGAATCCACGGTAACCAGCTGGCTGTAGCGACGGCCATCGGTACTGCGCTCAAGAATATAATGACTGCTGTTGATTTCGGTGCTCGTGATCCAGCTCACCTCGGTTTTATTGCCCGTATAGTAAGCGTTGAAGCTGGTGAGTTTCACCGGCAGGATATTGGCCAGGGTAACCGTTACCGTATCCCGGCTTACAAAGCCGCGGCTGTCGCTCACCCGCAGTTCGAAGCGGTAAGTACCCACCACCAGGTTCGACACCTTGGTGCTGGCATTACCCGGGTTGCTGATGGTGAACTGGGTGGGACCCGACACCTTAGTCCAGGTGATGGTGGCCGAACCCATGGTGGTGGCCACGCCGTTGAGGATCACCGAATCCACCGGCAGGTAAATCACTTTATCAACGCCGGCATTGGCCTGGGGCAAACTGTCGATCGGCCCGGCCTTCACCATCACAGCTGCGCTGAAGGGCTGCAGCGTGATCACACCGTTGTAAATGGTACTGTCTACGCCAATGTACTTCGCATCCAGCATTACCGTTTTCGCGGTGGCGTCACCGTTGTATTCAAAACGCACCTGGCTGGCGAATGTGTTGATGGTGGCATTCACTTCAATCACTTCCACATCATCGATGTAGGTGGTGCCCGAGGTTTGCTCCACTTCAATGCAGAGACTGGCGCCGGCGGTTTCCGTGGTGGGCCCGTCGATCAGGAACTCCTGCTGCCGGATGCCCAGCCCGATGGAAGCCGACTGCCGGCTCGGCACCAGGTCGTTGTACGGCGATGCGGTTTTGCGGAAGAACACCCGCACGATACCATTGGCCGTGGTGCCCAGTGTTTTGAAACGGATGCGGTACTTCTTGGCATTGCTGACGGCACCGATCGGGCTGTGCAGCAGGCTGTACCGGTTGGCCACCGGGGCGGAAAAGTCCATCCGCAGCGAACCCACGCCGCTGATCTTGGATGTATTGTCAAAACTGGCGGTGGTGCTGGTGCCAAACAGGGTTACCCCGGTAATGTTGGTGTTGAACGTGGGGTTGGAAAACACATTGGTGCCCACCGTATTCAGCACCGTATATGGCTGATAACGGGCTGCCGGACGACGGGTTTTCTGGTCATGACTGGAAAAACTGCGCCAGCCCTCGAGTGAATAAGGCGGCGTCTGGAAGGGCGTTCCGGCGGAGGCGTCATACACCTCCATCGTGAGGCCGGCATCAGAGAGGCTGTTGTAATAGTTGCTGTCGATTCCGCCAAGGGCCTGTACATCCGCCTGTACCAGGGCCGTGGTGGGCGAGCTGATGCCGCTGTTGATGTAATGCATGTTCCTGGCGGCATTGCTGGCATTGAAAGAAACATTCTGCTTGATATTGAGGTTATTGATTGAACCCCAGGAATATTTCATGAAAGCGATGTCGCGTACATTGTTGTAGAGCACATTACCGCGGATGGTGATGTTGGAAGGATTGTTACAGTAAATTCCATCCATATTGCTGTTGAACACGGTGTTGTTCAGGATGCTCACATTCATGGTGCGGCCATCGTTGAAAATACCGGCCACATCCGGCACCGTAGAGGTGGTTCCTTCCATGGCGCCGATACCATTCATCACGATGTTGTTGCGCACGATGCGGTTGGTGTACAGCGGGCCCGGACTGGCATCTGTACCCGAAGCGTACGTATAAATGCCGCCGCCGTCGTGCAGCACATTGCAGAAATAATTGACGCGGTTGCGCTGCACAATGATGTCGCTTCCCATGTACTGGATACCGGAATAACCGGATGAATCCACCACATTGTTCTCAATGAGGGCATTGTTCACCACAAAAATGTATACGCCCTTGTAGTCAGAATCATCGAAGTAGGAGCCCATACCCGCGATCTCGCCGGTGTTCCGAACGGTGCAGCCCCGCACCACCACGTTGGATTTGGAACGGTTGATCACCTGGATGCCGTTGGCCAGCGCATTGCGGACAGTTACATTGTCCACCAGGATATCATTGCTCCCGAAAATATGCACGCCCTTGGCGCCCATATTGGTGAAATCGCAGTTTTTCACCGTTACAAAACCGCCCAGGTAAGAGTACACGCCGCTCATATTGGCGTCTTCAAAGTTGATGTTGTCGATGGTGATGTACGTGCGGTTACCCACATTGATGAGGGTATCCACCACGCTCACCCGGATATTATAGGATGAAGGATTATTGGAACCAAAAAACATTTTGATCACTTTGGCAGTGGTATCATAATACCATTCGCCCATCTGGTCGAGGGTGCGCACATCATCCTGGATAAAATAGCCGTAGCCAACACGGGCCGGTGAATTAAGCGGGGTATTGCCCGCATTGATGTTGCGGCCGATGCGGTAATTGAACACCGTTCCCGAATGGCTGGTGATGATGCAGCGGTCGATCACCCATCCGTTTTTTCGGATGGCAATTTCAGCGCCGGTCCAGTCAACGGTGGACGTCATCTGGTTATCCGTAATGGAGGTGGAGCCGGCAGCTTCATAAGTGAGGTAACCGCCGTTGGCATCATTGGCATTGGGATAGCGGCCAATCTGCTGGGGGCGTCCGTTCAGCACCACCATATTGAGGTGGCTTTTTGCATTCACTGAAGCCTGGTAGATGCCGGCAGAGGTCAGCGTCCAGCCGGTTACCGGCACGGATCCGGTGATCACCGGGCGGGCCCCGGTGCCATAAGCGCTGAACACCAGGTTGTTCCTGTTCACCACGATGGAACCGAAAAAAACATCGCCCCTGCGCAGCAGGATACTGTCGTTGGCGGCGAAGGTAAAACTGTTCACCTTGGCCAGGGTGCGCCAGGGCGCAGCCGCTGAAGTACCCGCGTTGGCATCATTGCCGGCGGCCGATACATAATAATTGGTTGCCTGTACAGCCCCCGCAGCAGTAAAAAGTCCTAACAGCAATAACAGACGTTTCATAAGGTATGGATTGGGTTTTCTCAAAGAAGCGTTTCAGCAGGCTGAAATCATGAAAGGAAACCGGTAACAGAACGGTCTGCAGCAAACAAACAGGGGAAAACGGGGCCGGAGCATAATGCCGGCGGGATGCAGGCGCACAGGGGTGCAGGGGTTACGGGTGTTTTCATAGTTTCCAGCTTGAATAAAGAACAAAGTTGCTTTATCGCATACCGGATCCCGGATGCAGCTCAGCAGGTACGGGCTGAAGATGCAGCACAGGTTACGGATCTTTTCTGGGTCGGACGGATGATGTATTTGCCAAAACTGTGCCAAAAAAGGCGGCAATCCATCAGGCCATCCCTGAACAGTTAACTACCATGAAAAAAAGCTGAACGCCACCGGAAGATTTGCGTATACGCGGGTGGGTGAGTTTGTTTTCATAGTGATGCAGGCTGTTCGGTTTGGTACGGTTACGGGCTGATGAACCCGTGGGATTAATGGGATAAAACTCCGGTATCCGCTCCTTATTGTAAGGAGCGGGCAGATTTTTTAAAAATCGGGTACTTCTGCGCGGTGTAAGCGTAAAGTTCCGTTTGCGGATGGGAAAACTACGAGGATCAGGCCCGCGACAGCAGGAAATCGCGGAGCAGGGCGCTGTCGGGCTCCATGCGGATGCTGTGCTTTTCAGCCAGCAGCTGGGCCTGCACGGCGGGGGGAAGGGGCACTTTTTCACCCGTCACCGGCTCCACCACATCATAGAATTTCACCGGGTGGGCGGTTTCGAGCACTATCCCCTGCTGCCCGGGGTGGGCGGCCAGGTAATCCTCCAGCACCCGGTACCCCACGGCGCCGTGCGGATCAAGGAGATAGCCGTGCTGCCGGTACACCTCGCGAAGGGTTTGGCGGGTGGTATCATCGCTTACACTGCTGCTGCTGAGCACTTTTTTAAGGTCGATGATGCGGTGGTCAAACAGCTCCAGGATGCGGATAAAATTACTGGGATTGCCCACATCCATCGCATTGGAGAGGGTGGCTACGGCTTTTTTGGGACGGTATTCGCCATCCTGCAGAAACTGCGGCACCACGTCATTGGCATTGCAGGCGGCGATGAAATGCTTTACCGGCAGCCCTGAAACATGCGCCAGGATGCCGGCACAGATGTTTCCGAAATTGCCGCTGGGCACGGCAATCACTGGGGGCTCCGCGGCTGCACCAAATCGTTGCACCCATTGCCGGTAAGCCAGGAAATAATAAAACTGCTGGGGAAGCCAGCGGGCGATATTGATGGAATTGGCAGACGTGAGGAAAACCTGCCGGTTGAGGTCCGCATCTGCAAACATCTCTTTCACCATCTGCTGGCAATCGTCGAAAGTGCCGTTGACCTCAAGGGCGTGGATATTTCCTCCCAGCGAAGTCAGTTGCTTTTCCTGAACCGAACTCACTTTTCCGGAGGGATACAGGATCACCACCTCCACGCCTTCCACCTGGTAAAAACCGCTGGCCACGGCCCCGCCGGTATCGCCTGAAGTGGCCACCAGCACCGTAACCTGCTGCCGCGATCCCCGCATGAAATAACCCAGGCAACGGCTCATGAAGCGGGCGCCGGTATCCTTGAAGGCCAGGGTGGGCCCGTGATAGAGCTCCAGGGAAAAGATCCCGTCGTGCACCGGCACCAGCGGCACCGGAAAGCTGATGGTTTCTTCCACAATCCTGCGCAGCTCCGCTTCCGGGATTTCGCTGCCCACATAAGGGGCCATCACGCGGTAAGCGATCTCCGCCTCCGGCATTTCCGCGATGCCGCTGATCAAACCCGGCGGCAGCATCGGTACTTCCTCCGGAAAATACAGGCCCTTATCGGGCGCCAGCCCCCGGATGGTGGCTTCGCGGAAACTCGTGAGCGGCGACTGGTTGCTGGTACTGTAATAACGCATGCCGGGTAGTTGATTCAAGGTTTAACGATCAGGTAAGCGGGTGCGGGCTCATTCAACATTCAACATGCATCATTCCCCCACAACCCTCACCCCTTCCATATTGATGGCGGTAACATAAGAATGATAATCCAGGCCGATGGTTTCAAACACGCTGTTCATCTCCAGCCGCACGGCAGCCGCGGTGGCTTCGTCTTTGCTGAGCATGAACAAAGAAGGCCCGGAACCGGAGATGCCGCCCCCGAGTGCGCCGGCGGCGAGGCAGCGTTGCTTCACTTCCTCAAAACCGGGGATCAGGATGCTGCGCACGGGCTCAATGATCACATCTTCCAGCGAACGGCTGATGAGGTCATAATCCCGGCTCATGAAACCGGCCACCAGTCCGGCGATATTGCCCCATTGCCGGATGGCATCCTTCAGCAGCACTTCCTTACGGAGGATTTGCCGGGCGTCTTTGGTTTTGACTTCGATCTGCGGATGCACAACGGTAACATAGAGTTCAGGGGCCGGTATGGTCACAATATCAAGCGGAAAAATGCTGCGGATGAGCGTTACCCCGCCATAGATGCAGGGGGCAATATTATCGGCATGCTTCACGCCGCTGGCCACTTTTTCTCCGAACATGGCAAAGCGCACCAGGTCGGTTTTGCTGAAGCGGTTGCCCAGCAGGTGGTTGGCCGCCACCACCGCCCCGGCCGCACTGGCCGCGCTGGAGCCGATGCCGCTGCCGGGTTTGATGCGTTTATGGATGGTCACCTCAAAGCCCACCGGTTCTTCCACCTCTTTCAGCATTTCAATCAGGGGGGCGCCGGCCGTGTTGAGGGCCGGATCGGTGGGCAGCGGGTAGCCGTCGGCACTGTGGATCAGCACGCGCTTTTCCGGCAGGCGGCGCACTTCCATCATATCGCAGGGCTCGTGCAGGCAGAGCCCCAGGATATCAAAGCCGCACACGAGGTTGGCCACTGTTCCCGGCGCATACACCTTAACGTAATCTGATACAGGCAAATTCATGCTCAAGGTTTAAACCCGGGAGGCCCGGATGATATCCGCAAATACGCCCGAAGCCGTTACATCGGCGCCGGCGCCCGCGCCCTTCACCACGAGGGGCTGCTCGGGATAGCGGTCGGTGTAAAATAAAACAATATTGTCTTTGCCGTACAGGTGATAAAAATCGTGACCGGGCTCCACGGGCTGCAGCCCCACCGAGGCCTTTCCTTTGCCGCCGGGCACCGCCTCATAGCGGGCTACAAACTTGAGCTTGCGGCCGGCACCGGCAGCGGCGTCATACAGTGCCCTGAAATGCGCTTCCTCCTCTTCCATGGCGCGGTAAAAATCAGCTACTGTTCCCTGCATGCAGGATGCAGGCAGGAAGGAGGCATTGCTGATGTCTTCCATCTCCATCACCTCACCGGCCTCACGGGCCAGGATCATGATCTTGCGCATCACATCTTTGCCGCTGAGGTCGAGGCGCGGATCCGGTTCGGTATAACCCTCTTCCTGCGCCTGCCGCACCACGGAGGCAAAGGATCGCTGGCCGTCGTAATGGTTGAATACAAAATTGAGGGTGCCGCTGAGCACGGCCTCCATCCGCCGGATATGATCCCCGCTGCGCAGCAGGTCGCCGATGGTGGAGATGATGGGCAAACTGGCGCCTACATTGGTTTCAAACAAAAAACGGGTATTGTATTCGGCAGCCAGACGCTTCAGTTTCCGGTATTCGGCATAGCCTGACGAACAGGCCACTTTGTTGCAGGCCACCACGGCGATGCTTTTTTCGAGCAGCTGGCTGTAAAAGGCCGCCACCGTATCGTTGGCGGTAACATCGGCGAATACGGTATTGCGCAGGTTCTTGCCGCGGATGATTTCGATGTATTTGCTGATCTCGGTTTCCTGGCCGTTCTCCAGCTCGGCGGCCCAGTTGCCCAGGTCGATGCCTGCATCATTGATCAGCATGCGCCGGCTGTTGGCGATGCCGGTTACATTCAGTTTGAGGTTCATGTGCTCCAGCAGGTAGGTCTGCTGCTTGCGCAACTGTTCCAGCAGCTTGCCCCCCACATTGCCGGCGCCGGCCACAAAAAGATTGATTTCCTTGTACACCGTTTCAAAGAAGGCCTCATGGAGCACATTGATGGCCTTCTTCACATCGTTCACCGAAATCACGGCGGTGATGTTGCGCTCCGAGGAGCCCTGAGCGATGGCCCGTACATTGATGCCGTTGCGGCCCAGCGCGCTGAACATGCGGCCGCTGATGCCACTGTGGTTCTTCATGTTGTCGCCCACCAGGGCCACCACCGCCAGGTCTTTTTCCACGAGCAGCGGATCCACCTTGCCGGTTTCAATTTCATAGGCAAACATTTCGTCCACCGCTTTCCGGGCTTCGGCTGCCGCCGCCGCATCCACGCCCACGCAGATGGAGTGCTCGGATGAACTCTGGGTAATGAGGATCACATTGATTTTGCGGTTGGCCAGGGCTTCAAAGAGGCGCTTGGAAAAGCCGGGTATGCCCACCATGCCGCTGCCTTCAAGGCTCAGCAGGGCGATGTGGTTGATGCTGGAGATGCCGCGGATGCTGCTGCCGTTATCGGTGGAGTGCTGCTGGATGATGGTGCCGTAATCATCAGGGGCAAAGGTGTTCTTGATCCAGGTGGGGATGCCCTTGGTGCGCACCGGCTGGATGGTGGGCGGATAAATCACCTTGGCGCCAAAATGCGAAAGCTCCATGGCCTCCTGATAGGAGATCTGGGGAATGATGCGCACATTGGCCACCAGCCGCGGATCGGCCGTCATCATGCCCGATACATCGGTCCAGATTTCAAGCACTTCCGCATCGAGGCCCGCCGCGAGGATGGCCCCGGTATAATCCGATCCGCCACGGCCCAGCGTGGTGGTGGCGCCATGCGCATCGCTGGCAATGAAACCCGGCAGCATGAAGAGGCGGGCCTCGCTGGCGCCGAAATAGGCACTGATTTTTTTATTCGTGAGGACAAAGTCAACTGCAGCTGATCCAAACTGCGAATTGGTGGTGATGAGTTCACGGGAGTCTTTCCACTCACAGCCCCCCAGTTCAGACCGGAGGGTTTCGGCGATGATCTGCGACGACAGCAGTTCACCATAACTCACCACACGGTCCTTGGTGCGTTCGCTCATTTCGCGGAGCAGAAAGATCCCGTTGCAGATGTCTTCAATTTCATTGCAGAGGGTTTTTACGTGGCTCAGCACACTGCTCTGCCGGTTCAGGGGAATCAGCTCCCGGGTGGTGTTCAGGTGACGGGCCTCGGCTTCTTTGAGGATGTCGCGGTACGACTCATTGTTCTCGGCAGCGAGGCGGCAGCACTGCAGCAGCAGATCGGTGATGCCACCCAGGGCGGATACCACCACCACGGTTCTGTCCTGCTGTACTTTCCGGGCCACAATGGCCACCACCTTGCGGATGTTCTCCGCATTCTTCACTGAACTGCCGCCAAATTTTAAAACCTGCATAAGATGATCTGGGATTGGATGAGAAAATGTAATTTGTTTCCTGTGTACTCAGGCGAAACGCCCCGGGGATGATATGATGATGCGCAACCCTTAACGGGTTGTAATCGTGGTAAAACGGGTGCGGAGAGCACCGGCGCCGGAACGGTATGAAATCAGGGCGTTGAGCAAAGGAGATCAATTGTGGCGCTAAAATAGGTATTTAATTGAAACAATACACAGTTAACAGTTATTTTATTTAAAGAAGTTGTAGTTTTGTTTGATTGCTGCCAATAAAAATCATTTTCTTTTAAATTTTCTATAGATGGATCATCAGTCAGTGAAGGGATTGCAGCAGTTCAAAAACCTGGTCGGCATCAAATTTCAGCTGTACAACAGCCTGTTCACCTCCCTGCCCTTTCACCGCATCGAAAAAACCGGTATCCTCCTTTCCCTGCTTCTCAGCAACTGCGAGGAGGGCTACCGGAAGAAAATGAGTCCGGCAGAAATCATCGAAGACTTCTTCCGCAAACACACCACCTACCAGCAGCCGCAGGAACAGCTCGACCTGCTCTTCCGTTTTATCCAGTACATCGAGCGGCAGGTGGTGCTCTTTGATGCCCTGGAAGACGCGGCCTTCCGAGAAGTGAATGATTTTTCCGGCGTGGGCACCCTCAAACACCTCGAAACCGAGGTGCTGCAGAACAACATGCAGGAAGCCCTCAAACAGAAACTCCATCATTTCGCCATCCGCCTGGTGCTCACGGCTCACCCCACCCAGTTCTACCCCGGTTCGGTGCTGGGCATCATCAACGACCTCTCCAATGCCCTGGCCGAAAACAATACGGTGCAGATCAACATGTACCTGCAGCAGCTGGGCAAAACACCGTTTTTTAAAAAGCAGAAACCCACGCCCTATGATGAGGCCATGAACCTGATCTGGTACCTGGAGAATGTGTTTTATCCGGCTGCAGGCCGCATCATCAGCTTCCTGAAAAACCAGTTCCCCGAGGCCATCAGCGATACCCATCCCGTGATCAATATGGGCTTCTGGCCCGGCGGCGACCGCGACGGTAATCCCTTTGTCACCGCCGCCACCACCCTGCAGGTAGCCGATGCGCTGCGGGGCAGCATCATCAAATCCTATTACATGGAGATCCGGCGGATCAAGCGGCGCCTCACCTTTGAAGGCGTGGAAGTGATCCTGAACGAACTGGAGAAAGATCTCTACAACAACATCTTTATCCCGGGCCAGCGCACGGCCATCAGCAAGGAACAGATCCTCAGCGCCCTGCACCGCATCCGCGAAATCATCGTGTACAACCACAACAACCTGTTCCTGCACCTGGTAGACAACCTCATCAATAAGGTGAATCTCTTCGGA
>JAYRPG010000064.1:0-8188 GCA_041911275.1 Ferruginibacter sp.
GGGACAGGAGCCCTGCCATAGTAACGACTATCACGGGACAGGAGTCCCGCCTTAGTAACGAGCTATCACGGGACAGGAGTCCCGCGATAGGAACGCAATATCACAGGACAGAGTCCTGCGACAGGTATTGACGAGAGTCATTGTACC
Source organism: Ferruginibacter sp. (assembly GCA_041911275.1). Taxonomy (GTDB): domain Bacteria; phylum Bacteroidota; class Bacteroidia; order Chitinophagales; family Chitinophagaceae; genus Ferruginibacter. The sequence goes on from JAYRPG010000064.1 coordinate 148, forward strand.
GGAGAGTTATCTATGGTAATATTATGGCGTAAAAACTGCACCATGTTTCTCGAATCCTCCAAACGCCCATCGGCTTATCTGCAATGGTCGGCCCGCATTCTCACCCTCAGTTTCGCCCTGTTCATCAGTCTCTTTGCTTTCGATGTTTTTGATGAGCGCCAGGGGTTCTGGACAACAGTCCTGGCCCTGCTCATGCACCTGACCCCCACCCTGCTGATCCTCGCCCTGCTCGGGCTCGCCTGGAACCGCAGCTGGATCGGCGCCATATTCTTTGCCCTGCTGGGTATCGGGTACCTCGTGTGGGCCCATGGCCGCTTTGAACGGATGGTGTACCTGGTGATCGCCGGCCCCCTCTTCCTCATCAGCATCCTCTTCCTCCTCGGCTGGTGGCAGCGGCAGAAGGAAAACGCAATCAGCAAATCCTGAATGCCCGTTCCCGGGTATGCAGCAGGTAGGCAATGGCATTCGTCATGCACCCGCCTTTCATCCCCAACCTCCCAGACCTCACTAAACCTTCCTAAACCTTCCGCAACCTTCCCCATCCTTCCATCCTTCCCCAAACAAACAATCCGGCCTCAAAGAAGCCGGACTGCCTGATGTTTGGATGGATTGGGTTGTAAAGCGGTTATTTATAAAAATTCTGTGAGAGGGAGTTGCCCACTACACGGAATCCTCCTTTGCGTTTTTGAATCTCGTACTTGTTGTTGATGGCCCGGATGTTGGGATTGGAGAGGTGCTTCTGGTTATAAGGCTCCAGGATATCCTGCTCCGCAAGCACTTCACCGTGACCGTTGGTGGTGCGCTCGAATACGCGGTAATGGAAATGCCAGGGATTGAATTCGGCGCCATCATCGGGCGGACTGTACGTATCGTTGAAGCCTTCAAAAATAAGCTGGCTGGTGTGTTCAGGATGCAGCTCCAGCTGGTCGGTGATGTTGATGAATTCGTTGAGTTCGGGATCGTCGTGAATGATGCCGCTGTCCCAAACGGTGGCCCCGTTCAGGTATATCACCAGGCGGTTATCTACATGTTTGACGTTGATCCAGTATTCCTTTTTCATTGAGCGTAGCGATTTAATTGTTCAGAAATTTTCGGATACAAAAATCAGCCGGCTTTCCGGGAATGCGGATGACGATGGTTATGCAGGGGGATGATTTTTGTTGGCAGGAAAACGGCTGACCGGTAAAGGCGACCGGGCTTAAACACAGCATGGAGCCAATGAGCCTGCAGGGCTCATTTCAGCACATAGCTCTTCATCATCCGGTCGGCTGTAGCCACGTACTGCTTCCAGCGGCGGGCTTCGCAGGTAAAGGTGAGGATGTGTACCCGGCCGCCTTTGAGGATGTAATACTGCTTCCATTGCAGCTTCTTTCCGAACTGGATGCCTTTGAACACGAGGTACCAGCTGTCGTATCCCACAAAACTGCCTTTGCTGCTTTCCAGCACGCTGAACGATTTGATCTTCTGCGGCAGGTATCCCCTGGAAAATTCCGCATACTGCTGAGCGTTATACCCGGTAAGTTCCTGGATCACCCCGTTTAGGTTCTCCACAAAGGCTTCACTGCTTCCGCTGTCGGCCGGCGCGGAAAGGGTGAACTGCTTCGGCCCTGTATCCTCCGATACCGTCCAGCTTTCAGGATAACGGATCGAATAGGTTTTGAAACTGAGCGTGGCAGTTTGCGCCGTAATGGTGAAGACCGGGCAAAGTCCCATCAGCAGGAGGAAGATTTTCAGTTTGGCCATGAGGTAAAGATAACGCCATCCCGCTTTGTGTTGCCCCGCTACCTGGCTCCCGCCCCCCTGCCCTGATGCAGCTGCATTCGCTTATTTTTCTTACCTTAGCCCCATGCACCGCTTTGATACCGGTTTTCTCTCCCAGAATCTCGACCTGCTGAATCATTAACGGCAGGCATTCTCCCCTTCCCGGCACTTATCCATTTTTCAAAAGCGCCGCCAGCCGGCTTGCGCCCTAAGCATCCGGAAGTCCTGAACCGTCATTCTTTTTCAATAACGTTTAACCAGTACAGATATGCAAACCCTGCTCTCCTCCCCGCTTACACAATCCTACATCGACCTCGAAGACCGCTATGGCGCCCACAATTACCACCCCCTTCCCGTGGTGCTGAACCGCGGTGAAGGCGTGTACGTATGGGATGTTGACGGCAAACGTTACTATGATTTCCTCAGCGGTTACTCAGCGGTGAACCAGGGGCATTGCCATCCGGCCATCGTGGCAACGCTGGTGGAGCAAGCCCAAACCCTCACCCTCACCAGCCGCGCCTTCCACAGCAACCTGCTTGGCCGCTATGCCGAATACATCACCGGCTATTTCGGGTACGACAAGGTGCTGCCGATGAACACCGGCGTGGAAGCCGTGGAAACAGCCCTCAAACTGGCCCGCAAATGGGGTTATGAAGTGAAGGGCGTACCTGATAATGAGGCGGTGATCGTTACCTGCAGCGGCAACTTCCACGGACGCACCACCGGGGTGGTGTCGTTCAGCAGCGACCCCACGGCCCGCAACCATTTCGGTCCGTTTATGCCGGGCTATGTGCAAGCGCCGTATAACGATACCCAGGCGCTGGAGGCCCTGTTTCAGCACCCGCATACTGTTGCGTTCCTCTTTGAGCCCATCCAGGGCGAAGCCGGCGTGGTGGTGCCCGACATGGGCTTTTACCAGCGCATCCGCGAACTGTGCAATGAGTACAACGTACTGATGATTGCCGATGAAATCCAGACGGGGCTGGCCCGCACCGGCAGGATGCTGGCCTGCGATCATGAAAATGTGCGGCCCGATGTGCTCATCCTCGGCAAGGCCCTCAGCGGAGGCATGCTGCCTGTGAGCGCCGTACTGGCCGATGATGCCGTGATGATGACCATTCACCCCGGCGAGCACGGCAGTACCTACGGCGGCAATCCACTCGCCTGTGCCGTGGCCATGAAATCGCTGGAAGTATTGAAAACCGAAAAAATGGCCGAGAACGCCGAAGAGATGGGACAACTGCTGCGGAAGGAACTGGCCGCCCTGCAGTCGCCCTACATCTCCACCATCCGCGGCCGCGGCCTGCTCAACGCCATCGTGATGGATCACCCCAATCCCGATGCCGCCTGGGAACTCTGCCTGGCCCTGAAAGACAACGGCCTGCTGGCCAAGCCCACCCATGGTGATAAAATCAGGTTTGCCCCGCCCCTGCTCATCAATGAAGCACAGATCAGGGAATGCGTGGACATCATCGGAAAGAGCCTGGAAGTGCTGGGCAGGGCATGAGGAGGGCTGATCAGGAAACGAAGCAAGCAGCAATTTTCTATTTGCACCATTCCCTGCGCCTCGTGCGGCGCATCCCTTTGAACATGTTAAACCTTTAAGCTTTTTAACCCTATCCCCATGCCCATTAGCATCCGCCGGGTTGGTCCGGACGACCTGACTGCACTCCGCGCGCTGGCGGTGCAAACCTTCACCGAGACCTTTGCGGAACACAATACGCCGGAAAACATGGCGCAGTACTGCACGGTGAATTTATCACCCCACCGGCTGCAACAGGAACTGGAGAATCCGCTGAGTGCGTTTTATTTTGCCTGCAACGGCGAGGAGCTGGCGGGCTACCTGAAACTGAATGTCGGAGCGGCACAAACGGAGTTGCGTGATGAGGCATCCGTAGAAATTGAACGGATTTATGTACTGAAAGCCTTCCACGGCCAACAGGTGGGGCAGCATCTTTTTGAGCAGGCCCTGGAGGTGGCCCGGAGCCGCGCGGCTGACTATATCTGGCTGGGCGTGTGGGAAAAGAATACCCGGGCCATCCGGTTTTATGAGAAGAATGGCTTCCGCATCCACAGCCAGCATGTGTTCAGATTAGGTGATGATGCGCAAACGGATTATATCATGCGAAAAGAACTGGCGCCGTAAAACAAATCGCTCCCGTTGCATAAATGTTGCCGTAAAAGAATCCCATCCCAACGTTTTTTAACCTCTTAACCCATACAAACTTTCCAAACTTTCCAAACCCTCTTCTCCCCCTCAGCCACCAGCCTTCCGCAGTCGCACAAACAACTCACTCCCTTGCCGGGGCGCCACCGAGTTGTAACAGGATTCCATGGTGCCGATGTTGAAATAAGGGCTGAACAGGGCCCGGTACTCCGCTTCATGGCCCCCGAAGGGCGGGCCGCCTTCAAAATCGCGGTTGAAAAGCAGGCCCACCAGCCACCCGCCGGGCTTCAGCAGGGCATGCATGTGCTCCGCATAATGCTGGCGCAATGAAGGATCCAGGGCACAGAAAAAAGTTTGCTCCACAATCAGGTCGTACTGCCCTTCGTGCACAAAGAAATCGGTATGCAGCACCCGCGGCCTTGGCGCCGGGGTATCCTCGAGGCGCTGCCGGAGCTGCTGGCAGAGTACGGAGGAGATATCCAGTACCGTAAGGTTGCTGAATCCCTGCTGCTGCAGATAGAGCGCCTCGTAACTGTTGCCGCAGCCGGGAATGAGGATGGCCAGGGAACGATCCGTGAGCTGATCGAAGTAAGCCTTCAGTGGCGGCGTGATCCCTCCCGTGTCCCAGCCGGTTTGCTGCTGCTGGTAGCGTTCGCTCCAGTATTGGTCGTTGAGTGGAGTCATGAAACAAAGTAATGCAAAAAACTCGTTAAAGACCGCCCCCGCAGGCGGCAGGGCGGCAGTTCGGCGTAGCTTTGCCGGATAAAGGCAGCGGGCATGAAAATACTTTTACTGGAAGATGATTTCGCCCTGGCTTCGGAAATCAGCCGGTTTTTCCGCGATAACCAGGCCCAGTGCGATGTGGTGTACGACGGCTCCCTGGTGCAGAAGCAGCTGCAGCGCGAAGATTACCAGCTCGTGCTGCTCGACGTGAATGTGCCCGGCATGAACGGCCTGGAAGTGTGCAGCCGCATCCGTACCTCCGACCGCCGCATCCCGGTGCTGATGCTCACCGCCTATGGCGAGGTGGAGGATAAACTGGAAGCCTTCCGCATGGGCGCGGATGATTACCTGGTAAAGCCCTTTCATTTTGCGGAGCTGCTGGCCCGCGTGAATGCCCTGCTCCGCCGCTCGGGACAGTCGCAGCCCGGCAGCCGGCAAATCCAGATCGACGACCTCGAAATCGACAGCGGCAGTATGACAGCCACCCGGGGCGGCAAAGCCCTCAACCTCACCCCCAAGGAGTTCCGGCTGCTGCAGATCCTCGCCGAGGCTGGCGGAAGGGTACTCTCAAAGCGCCAGATTGCCGACCGCCTGTGGGAAGACCATATCCAGACCAACCCCAACACCATCGAAGTGTACATCAACTTCCTGCGGAGCAAAATTGACCGCGATGCCGCCCGCAAACTGATCCATACCCGCGTGGGCTTTGGCTATTATCTCAAGGCAGAATGACCCTGCGTTTTAAAATATCACTTTTCATCAGCCTGCTGTTCACCGCGCTGTTCGGCCTGGCCAGCTTTTTCATCATTTACCAGTATGCCCAGTTCAGGAAGGAAGAGTTCAGGCAGCGGCTGGAAGAAAAAGCCATCAACACCATCCGCCTGCTGGTGGAGGTGAAAGAGGTAGACAACCAGGTGCTGAAAACCATCGACCAGAACAGCATCAATAAACTTTACGACGAAAAAACCCTCGTATTTGATGCCCATCACCGCCTGCTGTACAGCAGCCTGGACGATACCCGCATCACCTGGACCGAAGCCGACCTGAACTACCTGCGCCAGCACAAAACCTTTTTCAAGAAAGAAGGCGACTACGAGATCTATGGCGTATATCACGACACCAAACAGGAAGACTTCTACGCCCTGATTTCGGCCAACGACAACTATGGCAAACGCAAACTCCGTTACCTCATCTACCTCGTGCTCGTGGTGTATGCCGTGCTCACCAGCCTGGCCTGGGTGCTTTGCTTTTCGGTGACGCGCCGCCTGCTGCTGCCGCTGAGCCGCTTTCACCGCAGCATCAGCGAGGTGAATGAAAACAACCTGGCCTACCGCCTCGAAACCCGCGACGACAGCAACAACGAAATCGAAGGACTGGCACGGGAATTCAATCACCTGCTCCAGCGCCTGGAAGATGCCTACCAGCGGCAGAAAGAATTTACCGCACAGGCCTCCCACGAACTGCGCACTCCGCTGGCCCGCATCTCGGCCCGCCTCGAAAACCAGCTGGCTTCCGGCCAGCCCATGCAACCCGCCGATACTGCGGCATTGCTGAAAAGCATCGGGCAGATCACCGAACTGATCAACTCACTGCTGGTACTCTCAAAAGTGGAGGGCCAGACGGGCACCTCCCGCGAAGCCTGCCGCGTGGATGAGCTGCTGTATACCTGCATCGAAAAAGTGCATGCCGAAAACCCCGCCTTCCGGGCGGAGCTGGATATGCAGGACCCCGGCATGACGGAAGCCCAGCTCACCATTCTGAGCAACAGCCTGCTGCTGGAAATCGCCTTCTATAACCTGCTCAAAAACGCGGCGGCCTATTCCCCCGACTGCCGAGCGCAGATCCTGCTGCTGACCGAAAACGAACGCCTCCGGATCATCATCCGCAACAACGGACCTGCCCTCAGCCCCGAAGAACAGCTGCTGCTGTTCCGCCCCTTCATGCGGGGCAGCCACGCCCGCCAGCATCCCGGCTTCGGGCTGGGCCTGCGCATCACCCGCCGCATCCTCCATGCGCTGGGCCACGAAATCCGCTACAGCAGCCGCGAGGGCCTGCACGAGTTTATAATCATTTGTTAAACCCCGCACTTTAAGCCGTTCTTAAGGTGGTTTTCAGGCTGTTTAAAGGCAGCTGCGGCAGCTTTGCCCCCGACACAACACCACCACCGTTATGCATATCCGAAAAGGGCTGCCGCTGCTCTTCCTGCTGGCAACCGCCGGCGCAGCCGCCCAGCAGCCCCTCACCCTCGACTCCTGTGAGGCCCTCTTCCGCCGCAACAACCTGCAGCTGCTGGCTGCCGGCTACGGCGTAGGAATGGCCGATGCACAGATCATCCAGGCCCGCATCTGGGACCAGCCCGTACTGAGCGCCGAATTCAACGCCTACAATCCCGAAAGAAAAAAATGGCTCGACGCCGGCAGCCAGGGCGAGAAAACCATAGCCCTGCAGCAACTCATCCTGCTCGGGGGCAAACGCCGGCAGGAAGTGGAGCTGGCCCGCGGCAACCGCGACCTCGCGCTGGCAGGTTTTGAATCCCTCCTGCTGAGCCTTCGCCTGCAACTGCAGCAGAACTGGTACGGCATGTACTACGACCAGCGTAAGATCAACCACCTCAGCGCCCAGGTAAGCCAAATCGACAGCCTCGCGTCGGCCTATGCCCAGCAGGCCGCCAAAGGCAACCTGCCCCTCAAAGATGTGGTGCGGCTGCAGTCGTTATCGGCGGAAATGAAAAACGATATCGCCACCCTGCAACGCAGCATCATCAGCCAGCAGCAAACCCTGCAGCTCCTGCTCAGCGAGCCCGGCAGCGTGGTACCGGTGGCCGACGAGGCCGTGATGGAAGCAAGGCTCAGCCGCCGCAGCCTGCCCGATGCCGACAGCCTGGAACGGATGGCCCTGCGCCACCCCGATTACCGGATGGCCCGTCAGCAGCAAACGGTGAGCGAGCTGAACCTGCGCCTGCAGCGGGCCCTGGCCGTACCCGACCTCACCCTTGGCGCCGGCTATGAACAACGGGGCGGCGCTTTCCGCAACCAGGTGAACATCGGCGTGGGCATCCCCCTGCCCTTCTGGAACCGCAACCGGGGCAATATCCTTTCTGCCGCAAGGGCCGTGGACCAGGCCGGCGCCCTCACCGCACAAACCGGGCTGGAGCTGCGCACCCGGCTGCAGGCAGCCCTCAACAACCTGCACTACCAGCAGGGCCTGTACGAACAGGTGAGCGGCAGCAGCAACCGCGAAACCCTCGAAACCGTGTACCACGGCGTACTGGAAAACTTCCGCCGCCGCAACCTCTCCCTCATCGAATTCACCGATTTCATGGAGAGCTACAACCAGCGCATCCTGCTGATCAATGAAATGAAAAAGCAGGTGATGCTCGCCGGCGCCGAA
>JAYRPG010000065.1:0-5872 GCA_041911275.1 Ferruginibacter sp.
AGTTCGCCCAGTTCAAACAGGCTGGCGGCAATGCGTTCGTTGCTTTCCTTTACCCGGTCTTCGGTGAGGGGCAGGTTGGCCATCAGGCCTTCGTAGCTGATGTCTTCGGCCTGTCCGTCGTCGCTGCCACCGGCGCCCTGTGTGCGGGGGCGGTTGTATTTGTCCTGCGGATTGGTGGTTTTACCCGGCAGGGCCAGATCGTCTTTGTTGCCGCCCACGGGCTGCACGGCGGCCGCATCCATCTCTTCATCCGGGTTCATGCTCGAAATCACGCCTACATTGTCGGCCATCCGGTTGCCGGCACCGGCTGTGGCGGCAGCGCCTTTGCGGCGCCAGTTATCGGTATTGGTGCGGGTGCCCCATTTGCGTTTGAAATCGTTGAAGCCCTTGGCCCTGACGGATTTGTTGTAGAAGTACCAGTCGCCGCTCTTGCTGTCGGCGCCAAAGAGATCGCGTTGCTGGTTGTTGTCTTTTTCAAAGCTGATGGGTTCATTGCCGCCGCCGGCGTCTTCTTCCTTCAGCCCTTTTTCCTTGCGCAGTTTTTTCGCCAGTTTTTTCACAAAGGCCTCGCGGGCTGCGGGCTCCATGGCGGCTATGCGCTGCAGACTGTCCTGGCGTTCGATGATCACGATTTTCTCCACGATCTTCAGCAGGGCGTTGCGGCGCTCCTGAATTTTTTCCAGCTGGTCGCCGAGGGTGGTGTCGCCCGACTGCAGGCTGTCGTACATCCGGAAGGCTTCCTTGTACTGCTTGCGGTTGTAGGCAATCTGGGCCAGCTGCAGGAAGGCTTTGTTCTTGTAGGGGATATTCTGTTCGTTGTACTTCAGGCTGCGGTTCAGCAGGTCGATGGCCTGGTTGCTGTCGGGTTTCTGCAGGGCAATATCCGCCGCGGAAAAGTACAGCACATCCCGGTAGGGTTCAAAACGGTCTTTTTTGCCCAGCTTCAGCAGGTTGTTGATGCCATTGTCGAGTTCCTGGTCGTTGGTGCCCCGTTTCATTTTGGCATTGTTCATCTGGGCGTGGATGTCCATGAGGGCATTGGTGGTATGTACCGAGCTGAGCTGGTAATAGCGGGTGGCTTTTTCGTACTGGCCGGTGCGTTCATACAGCTGTCCGAGTAAAAACTCGGCCCGCGAGAGGTCCTGTTTGTTGGCGGCACTGGTGAGGCCGCGCTCCAGGTATACGGCGGCGCTGTCAAATATGCCCTGGCGGTAGAACCAGTAGCCGTTCACGTCGTTCAGGTCGTCATGCAGGCGTTTGGGCAGGTTGGGGTCATTCTGCAGGGTGGTGATCAGGCTGGCCGCATCGCCCATCTCATCCTGTTCAATGAGGGTGCGGACCATCCATACGAGGGCATCGTTCCGGCTGGGTGGTTTGGCCGCGATCTTCTGCAGGAAGTTTTGTTTCTCCTTATTGGCGATGCTGATGCGGCTGCCGCTGGCATCGTCGGTGGTGCCCACCACCCGGTTGCCGTCTTCATTTTTTTTGCGCGGGAAGAGGTTGTAGTTGATGAACTGAAAGGTGGCCGCGGCGGTATCAAAATCCTTCCGGAAGAAGTAGGCTTTGCCCAGCAACAGGTACATGTCGTCGATCCAGTCGTTGCGCAGGTCGTGCAGCAGGATGCCGGCCGTGGCTTTCAGGATCACCGAATCGAGTTCGGTTTTCTGGGCTGCGGTGGCGTCGAGGCTGTAGGGATAGTAGCTCAGCAGTTTGGCATAGTCGTCGCGCTGGTCGTTTTTGGCCCTTTCCAGTACCAGGTTGATCTTGTTGTTGGCGTTGTAATAGTAGTTGAAGTGAGTGAAGTTGTTCTGCACCACCCGGCGGTACAGATTGAAATTTTTCTCCGCGAGCCGTTCAGAACCCAGTTTGCGCTCGGCAAACTGTTCGGGTTTCTTTTCATTGTTCAGCAGATCGATCGTCCAGGTGGGGGGCTGGGCCTTCACCGGGGCGGCCAGCAGGGTGGAGAAAAACAGGAACCAGGAGACACATCGACTTCCGCTGAACATGGGGTTTTTGAATTGATAATATGCGGCTAAATATCGGATATTTTCAGCAATAATTGCCCCCTTTTGCACGGGGTTTCCTAATTTTAACACCTAATCTGATGCTATGGCAAGGCTTGATACATCCGGCACTTTGAAACGGCTTCGCAACCGTTACAGGCTGGTGGTGATGAACGAAGACACCTACGAGGAAGTGGTGAAATTCAGGCTGAGCCGCCTCAGTGTGTACATCTTCATGAGCAGTGTGTTTGTGCTCTTCACGGTGTTTACCGTTGCCCTGATTGTGTTCACCCCCATCAAGTATTATTTGCCGGGGGTGGGTTATGGCAATGCCAGGCAGGTGCGGGAGTACCGGCTGCTCAAAATCCGCACCGACTCTCTGGAGGCGGCCCTGCAGTACCGGCAGAAGTACCTCGACGACCTGCGCAAGGTGCTGGCGGGGGAACCGGTAAAGCTGGACACCAATATCCTGGAATTGCCCAAACTGGAAAATACTGATGACTGATGGGCAGGCATCGGCTCACTGAAACCCAAACAAGCGAATATGTTTGCATCCAAACACAAAACCGGCGACAGCGCCCAGAGCAGCACCACCATCATTGGTGCCGGCACCGTGATCCATGGCGATCTCGAGAGCAGCGGGGATATCCGCATTGATGGCACCCTGATGGGCAACCTGCGGTCACAGGCCAAAGTGCTGATTGGCCAGGATGGCGTGGTGGAAGGGGATATCAGCGGCCGGCAGGCCGACATCATGGGTAAGGTTACGGGCACCCTCCGCATCCAGGAGTTGCTGCAGCTCAAGGGCCGCTCCGTGGTAACCGGCGAAATACACACCGGCCGGCTCGAAGTGGAGCCCACCGCCACCTTCAACGGCAGCTGCCATATGGGCGCCAATGTGGTGGAGATCCATGCCGACATCAACACCGCCCTCGCCAAATAATACTGCATGCCATTATCCTCCTCCTCCCGGCAGGCCCTGCTGCCCCTCATCATGCTGTTCATCGCCGGCAATGCGCTGGTGCTCACCGGCCGTGGCTGGCTCACGGGGCGTGGCCTTAACCCGGATGCCCTGCTGGTGGCCAACCTGCTCTTTTTTGTGCTGAGCCTGCTGGTGCACCGCATGCTGCTGAAGGCAGCCCGCCACAGCAACCCCAATGTATTTGTGCGCACCGTGATGGGCGGCACCATGCTCAAGATGGCGGTGGTGCTGGTGGCCGTGGCGGTGTATGCTTTTGCCTTCCGCCCCTTTTTCAGCAAGATCACGGTGTTTGCCGCCATGCTCTGGTACCTCGTGTACCTGGTGGTGGAGGTGCGCACCTCGGTGCGACTGAATCAATCCGGCCATGCCTAAACAGGAATCCCCGCTGATGCAGCTCCGGCACTGGTTGCCCGAAGGCAGCCTGGAGCCGGTGGTACACTATCTGGAGCATTACCATGTGCACCTCACGATCACGCGTGAACGCAGTTCGGTGCTGGGCGATTACCGCAATGCCCACGGGGGCCGCAACCACCGCATCAGCGTAAACGGCAACCTCAATCCCTACGCATTTCTGATCACCCTGCTGCACGAGCTGGCCCACCTGTTTACCTACGAAAGGTTCGGTCACCGGGTGCAGGCGCATGGCCCGGAGTGGAAAAATGAATTCAGCAAAATCCTGGCGGGGTTCATGCTCAAAAAAGTGTTTCCCGAGGATATTCACCGGGCCCTGCTCAGCACCATGCAGAATCCGGCCGCCAGCAGCTGCGCGGATGAAAAGCTGCTGCGGGTGCTGCGCCGCTACGACCCGCATAAAGAAGGGGTGGTGCTGGTGGAAAACCTGCCGGTGGGGGAATTGTTTGAAATCCGCGGCCAGCGGGTGTTCCGCCGCCTGGAGCGGGTGCGGAAACGCATCCGCTGCGAAGAGCTGGCTACGGGTAAGATCTACCTCTTCAGCCCGGTATACGAAGTGAAGCAGCTGCCTCCTCAGTGAACCGCCTTGCGGAAACGAAGGGTGTTGCCGTTGTTGTCGCGTATCGAAAATTCGCGCTGATCGCCGGGGGCCGTCTGCATCTGGCCCTGTGCATCCATCATGTCTTTTCCCGCAAAAACCATGTACAGATCCTCCACATTATCCGCCAGCAGGAGGCAAGTGGCCGGATGAAATTGTTCCGGCCGGGGCGCCAGGTAAAAATGAATTTCAGCCGCGCCTGATTTCAGGATGGCGGTATTGCCGTAGTTCACGCCGCTGAAGCCCAGGCGGGTTTCGTAAAAATCGATGGTGGCCCGCAGGTTGAGGGCGGGCAGCACCGGAATGGATTGCTGGTACATGCAGAGGTTTTATCCGGATCGGCTTTCAAAAATACCGCATTCCGGCATCTGATCTATGCCGAATTGCGCCCCGCATTAATGATGCCGAAAGAGGAGCGCACCACCAGCTTGCGGAAGGTATCCCGGAAAGGATGCTGTTCCAGGTTGTCTTCGGCCTCCCGGATTTTCATCAGGGCATACTGCTGGATGGTGAGCAGGGGCAGCACAATGCGTTCGCGCATGTTGATAGACAGCAGGTCGGCGGGGTAGTCGTGCATCAGCTCGGGATTGCCCGAAAGCTTCAGCAGGTACTGCTGGGTAAGCAGGTACTCGCTGTGGATCATGTTCCAGAGTTCGCCGTATTTGGGATCATCGGCCAGGAAAGCCGTGAGCGGGAAAAAGCATTTTTTCATCGACATCTCACAGTTGTCCAGCAGGGCTTTGAAGTAAGGCGATGACCGGTACAGTTGCCGCGCTTCCTCCAGGCGGCCCGCCGCGTCAAGCTGCTGCAGGGCGGTGCCCACCCCGTAATAGCCGGTAACATTCTGTTTCATCTGCGCCCAGGCGCCCACGTAAGGGATTGCCCGAAGATCTTTCAGGGAGAGCCGGCTCGAGCTGCTGCGTTTGGCGGGGCGGCTGCCGATATTGGTTTCGCTGTAAAATTTCAGCGGACTCACCTGCGAGAGGTAATCGGGGAAGTAGGGATGATTTTTAAGGGCGCTGTATTTTTCATAGCTCAGGTCGGCCAGCTGCTGCAGCAGTTTTTCCTCCTCGGGGGTAAGGGTGATGAGCCGGCTGTTGAAGAGGTCGTTCGACACCCCCGCGTGCAGCAGCTGTTCGATGTTGAACTGGGCGGCATCGATGGTGCCGAAATTGGAACTCACGGTTTGTCCCTGTACCGTGAGCTGGATCTCTTTGTTGGAGATGTTCTGCCCCATGGAAGCGTAAAACTTGTGGGTTTTGCCGCCGCCCCGCGACGGGGGGCCGCCGCGGCCGTCGAAGAAGATCACTTCCACCTGGTACCGGCGGGAGATGCGGGTTAATTCTTCCTTGGCTTTGTAGATGCTCCAGTTGGCCATCAGGTAGCCGCCATCCTTGGTGCCGTCGCTGAAACCGAGCATGATGGTTTGCCGGTTGCCGCGCTGGGCCAGGTGAGCGGCATAAGCCGGATGGCTGTACAGTTCTTCCATCACGGCACAGGCGTTCCGCAGGTCGTCAATGGTTTCAAACAGGGGAACGATATCGACGGTAACGGCATTGGCCGGCCAGCCGCAGAGGCGGAAGAGGCCCAGCACTTCCATCACATTCAGGGCGCTGTTGCACTGGCTGATGATGTAGCGGTTGCAGCCGGCTTCGCCGTTAAAATCCTGGATGGTGCGCATGGCCCGGATGACGGCCAGGGTGTCGCCGTACACCGCGTTGCCCGTTTGCAGGGCGCTGTTGTCGGCCGCGGCTACGGCCAGCAGATCCATCCGTTCGGCGGCATCCAGCTGGGCATAGCCGGCCGGTAACCCGGTGCCGTGGGCGGCAATCTGTTCCAGTACCTGGTGGTGCACGCTGCTTTCCTGGCGGATATCGA
>JAYRPG010000066.1:0-1370 GCA_041911275.1 Ferruginibacter sp.
CCTTCGGCAATAAACGTGATGTACAACCCGGCATATCTGTTGCTCCCTGAAAGTAAAAAGCCCCGGTCATGATGACCGGGGCCTGAAGGGGAGTGACCTGATTATCAGAAAGTCACATTCAGCGTGGCCTGACCGTTATAGCCTTCAGCGCTGTTGCCGCTGACGCTGTGGGCATAACCGGCCTGAACGCCCAGAGTGATATTTTCCCGGACACGGGCTTCCAGTCCGGCCTGCAGGTCCAGTGACGTGCCATTCTGTGACGGTGAGAACGTCATGTTACTGCCGGCTTCAGCTGTACCCATGCTCATGTCACCCCGGGAGCTGAAGGTGCGGATAACAGAAGGCTGTACCCACCAGTTCACCGGCAGTTCACTCACACTGTGTTTTGCACTGTCGCGCAGGGTGTCACGGGATGAGGTGCCTTCACCAAAGCTCATATCGTTGTGGCTGCCCAGACGGAAACCGGCACGCACATGTTGTGCACTGCCATGCCCGAACTTCACATAACCGGCGTTATCCTGGCCGTCATCCAGGGAGAGTCCCTGCCAGGTATACTGCAGTTGTGGTTCCAGCATCAGGTTGTCAGTGATACTGAAGGGCAGACCGGTTTCCAGTGAGCCCAGCCAGCCCCAGCCCCGGGCGCGGAAGTCGTTATTGTCCGATGACGCTTTCATGCTGTGGCGGGTTCCCTGTGCCACAATGTCAGCCCACAGGCCGGAGGACGTGTGTGTCAGATTCAGGTATCCGCCCAGGCTGCCGGCATCATCCCGGACCGTGCCGGCGCGGGAACCGTCATCATCCTTAACATCAACGGAAGAATGGCCTGCAGCACCATACACCCCTGTCGTCAGAGACATACCGGCAACCTCTGTTCTGAGCAGGTCACCCTCCAGACGGACGAAGCCATAGCTGCCGCTGCTTTCCGGCGTGGCTCCACGGGCAATACCGCCGTTGTTATCGTGACCGAGATGACCGCCCTGAATGCTGAGACGGACGCTGTTATTTTCACCGTTTACACCGATCTGATGGCTGCGGGAGCCTGCCAGAATCCGGTCATAGTCCATTGCCTGTGTCAACATGGATGTATACAGGGGGACTTCAGCACGATAAGCATTTTCACTGCGCAGGTACCAGTCTTCATCGCTGTCACGGTTCAGGGTGTAGTTAAAGGCGCCGGCCTGAAGCGGGCGACTCAGGGCAAACGCACCTTCTTCTGTGGTGGCGCCATTCTGTGCATCCACAACCCGGATACCCTGTCCGGTGGTTGCCACACCGAGGTTGCTGTTCCCGACATTTGTAAACGCAAGCCAGGTTTTGCCGGTTGCCTGACCACCATTAATCACCAGCTGGTCAGAGGCATTGCTGCCATC